>NZ_JAGL01000002.1 GCF_000526635.1 Aminobacter sp. J41 | reverse complement strand
CTCCCAGTCCCGGTCGCGATAGCCGTTGCGCTGGGCCAGACGAAGCGGGTTCTTCTCGCCATAAGCGGCGCCGGTGGCCGCACCCACCTCCATCTCCATCAACCGCTCGGCGGCAAAGCCGATCATCTCGCGCAGGAGATCGGCGTCGGGGGNCTTCTCCACCAGCGCGCGCAGGTTCATCATGTCGTCGGTCATCGGTGTTCCTTCCGGAAAGGGGTTGGTCTCGCAACCAGACCCTACCGGAAAGCGCCGATGACCGCCGCGCTACCCAGCTACACCACGTCCGGGGACGTCACCTTGCAGAGCCCCTCAGACGTCGTGGTCAGAGGCCCTGATGGTGCGAAAAACATCTGATTCTCTTCTGTTTCGTTCAGCAGCTTGAGCTATTTCCGCTAGCTCGACCACAAGATAAGGATCGAACGATTCTAGTGAAGGTTCACTTCGAAACCCTCGCGGATTACAGATCACGCGAGTATTGCCGATTAGGTAATTGCTGGGCTTATGGATATGGCCGTGCACCCACAAAATTGGATCGTACTCGAGAATTAAATGTTCAAGGCGTGATGCGAGCGATGCTGCCAACGGATCCCGCAGAAGAGAGTGTGGAATCGACATTAAAGTCGGCGCATGATGACTTATTATTATCCGGTGTTCGCTTTCAGTTTCCTGAGTTGCCCACATTATTTTTGCCAGGTCTTGGACGTGAAGCCCCAGTCGGTTTTGAGGGGTGAATCGTTGGTTCGGTCTCTTCGAAATCTTAATCCGGTGGTATTCGTCCAATGTCTTTTGGGCCACCGTAGTTGCCATTTTCATATCCCAATGTAGCTTGAAATCAGTCCAGACGGTAGCGCCGATAAATTGGTAGCCATCCAATGCCACATATGCGCCGTCCAGTATAAATATGTTTCCGTAGCGGTGGGCAGTCCGATGTGCCTCTGCAAGCCCCTCTGTTACGGAGCTGCCGTAAAAATCATGAGCACCGGGTACGAATATTACCGGCATATGGGGAGCAATGTGATCCCCCAACCATTCAATGCCTCTCTTTGGTCCTCGATCTGTAATGTCTCCTGCGCAAATGCACACGTCTGCATCGGGAATTGCAGAAAACCTGAAATTGGGTTCCTGTTCGACATGTAAGTCAGAAAATATCCATGCTCTCATAATACGCCTTGGTCTTCTTTTTACGCCTTGCCGCTCACTTGCAGCTGCGGATGGTGATTCGCAGGTCGGGCAGGCAACAGGTTCCTGAAGGTCCCGCGTTTGCGGAAAGACCGCAAATATGTGCGAAATAATAGTAAAAAGATGCGCAAAAAGTGAAATATTTCGGGAGATATGGCACGTCGGTGGGGTCCCAACTAATACCGCCTTATGGATGCTCCCGTCCCACTCCTGCGCGCGGCACGAAGCGCATTGGACCTCAGCCAAACCCAATTGGCTGAGTTGTCCGGCATCAGCGCCCGGACCATCTTGAAGATCGAGCGAAACGACCATGTGAAGGTGGAGACAGTTCGAAAACTGCAGCAAACCTTTGAACGGTTAGGAGTTAAGTTCTTAGGCCCGGACGAGACGGGTGGTCCTGGGCTGCGGCTGCCTCTAATTGACTAGCCGCAGCACGCTGCGGCAGGTGCTAGCGATGATGAGTCACGGAGGATTGCCAAATTTGAATCGTGGCAGCTTGCCCAACGCTGATCAGTCAGACACTTAGCTGAATCGCGGACGGTTTGTCCCCTCACAAATCGTGGATTTCATTGAGATTTTCCGGTTTCTCTTATAGAGGCGGTTGGTCAACCCTTTCGCAGCACTCACCCTCACTCTGCTGCTGCATTCGCTTCAATTCCCGGCTGACAAAGGCGACGATCTCGGCTGTAGTCTGCCCGAGTTCTCACGGTGTTCGAGGCGAGGGTGACGTCGCGAATCTTCTTCTCTGCAATCCTGTTCGTCCTGGCCTGCGGCGGTCTCGCCCGGGCTGATCGGACCCATGTCGCCATCGCGGCAAACTTCACCGATGCGGCGAATGAGATCGCCCGGGCCTTCGCCGCAGAGACCGGGCATCAGGCGGTGCTGTCGTTCGGTGCCACCGGCCAGCTTTACGCCCAGATCACGCAGGGAGCGCCGTTCGAGGTGTTTCTGTCGGCGGATAATGTGCGCCCGGCAATGGCGGTTGCCGAAGGCTACGGCGTCGAGGGAAGCGTCTTTACCTATGCGACCGGTCAGCTGGTGCTCTATTCGCCGGATGCAGCCGTCGTGACGGGACCGGAGGTCCTGAAGGAGGGGAACTTCCAGCAGATAGCCCTCGCTAATCCGGAGGCTGCGCCGTATGGCAAGGCTGCGGTCGAGACGATGCAGTCGCTCGGTGTCTATGAGGCATTGCAGCCCAAAATGGTGCAGGGCCAAAACATCGCCCAGACGTTCCAGTTCATCGAGACCGGAAATGCCGAGCTCGGCTTCGTTGCGCTGGGGCAGGTGGCGCGGCGCGACGGCGGCTCGCGCTGGGTCGTACCACAGGAGCTTTTCACGCCGATCCGGCAAGATGCGGTGCTTTTGAAGCAGGGTGAGGATAACCCAGCGGCAACAGCCTTCATCGAGTTCCTGAAGGGAGACAAGGCGGCCGAAATCATCGAAAAGTACGGCTACGCACGCGCGCGCTGACGAGGACGCCGCGCAAATCCGGGAGGCACGACGTGACGCAGGACCTGTGGTCGCCGATCTGGCTGACGATCCAGCTCGCCGGCGTCACGACGCTCGCACTGCTCATCATCGGTATCCCGATCGCCTGGTGGCTCGCATGGACGCCGTCGCGCTGGCGCGAGGTGATCGCCACGATCGTCGCGCTGCCGCTCGTCCTGCCGCCGACGGTGCTCGGTTTCTACATTCTCGTCGCGCTTGGCCCGCAGGGGCTTGGCGGCTGGCTTGGGCCGCTGGTGGGCCTGCGCACCTTCGCCTTCAGCTTCGAGGGGTTGGTCGCCGGCTCGGTGATCGCCTCGCTGCCCTTCATGGTTCAGCCGGTGCGCAATTCGTTTGAGGCGATGGGGCGCCGGCCGCTCGAGGTCGCGGCAACGCTGCGCGCTTCGCCCTGGGACGCGTTTTGGAGCGTGGCGCTGCCGCTGGCACTGCCCGGCATTTTGACCGGCGCGGTGCTGGCCTTTGCCCATACGGTCGGCGAGTTTGGCGTCATCCTGATGGTCGGCGGCAACATTCCTGGCGAAACCAAGGTGCTGTCGATCGCGATCTATGACTTCGTCGAGACACTGCGCTGGCGCGAGGCGCATATCCTGTCGCTCGGCATGCTCGTCTTCTCGTTCCTCGTGATCTTCACGGTCTCGCTGCTCGCGCGCCGGTCGGGGAGGCGCACGTCTTGACGGGTGCGACGATCGACATTTCGCTCGACGGCCAGCTCGGCTCGTTCCGGCTAAATTTCGAGGCGGGGCTGCCGATGTACGGCATATCGGCGCTGTTCGGGCCTTCGGGTTGCGGCAAGACATCGGTGTTGCGGGCCGTTGCCGGCCTCAACCGGATCCCAGGTCGCATCGTTGTCGGCCGCGAAATCTGGCAGGACGAACAAACTTTCGTGCCGACGCACCGGCGTGCTCTGGGCTATGTGTTCCAGGAGGCAAGCCTTTTTCCGCACTTGTCTGTGCGCCGGAACCTGACCTACGGCGAAGCCCGCGCGAAGGGCGCGCCCGGGCACACGCAGTTTGACGAGATTGTCGAGCTGCTCGGTATCGGCCATCTCGTCGACCGGATGCCGGACAATCTCTCCGGCGGGGAGCGGCAGCGGGTGGCGATCGGCCGGGCGCTGCTGGCGCAGCCGCGGCTGCTCTTGATGGACGAGCCGTTGTCGGCGCTCGACCGCATGGCGAAGGACGAAGTGCTGCCCTATTTCGAGGCGCTGCATGCAAACCTGAAGATCCCGATCATCCTCGTCACGCACGATATTTCCGAGGTCGAAAGGCTTGCCGATCATGTCGTGCTGATGCGCGATGGCCGGGTGCTTGCCTCCGGGCCGCTCAGCGCCATGCAGGTTGATCCTTCGCTGCCGCTCGCTGCGGGCCGGCAAGCGGCGGTGACGCTCGATGCCGTGCTCGACCAGTATGACTCGGACTACGGCCTCGCGACACTGAAGGTGTCCGGAGGCGAGTTCCTCGTGCCGATGGAGCAAGCCGCGAGGGGCAGCCACCAACGCCTGACGATCGCTGCCGGCGATGTCAGCCTCGCGACTCAGGCGCCGCAAGGCTCGACGCTGCTGAACAGCCTGCCGGCTCGCGTTCTCTCAGCGACGATAGCTGGAAACGAGGTCATTGCCGTGCTTGGGCTCGGCGATGATGGTGCGGGCAGTCGCATCCTCTCGCGTGTGACCCGCAAGTCGTGGGAGAGCCTTGGCTTCCGCGAAGGACAGCTGGTTCACGCGCAGGCGAAAAGCGTCGCGCTTGTCCGCCGCAAGAGCAGGTGAGGGGCTGATCGCGCTTTGGTCGCGAAACTGCTATAAGAGGCAATGGAGCGCTGGCCTGAGATTGCCTATGTTCAATGGCGAGAGACCTGCACTGCGCTGCACCTGTGGGCGCAGATCATGGGAAAGTACCGCTTCGCGCATACGCCCTGGGTCAATCACTCCTGGCATGCGACGCTCTATGTAACCCCGCGCGGTCTGACGACCGGCCCGATCCCTGACGCCGACGTTTTCGTCACCATCAGCCTCGATTTCTGCGACCACCTCTTTGTTGCCGAGGCGGAGGGCGGTGCGCGCGAGACCTTCCCGCTGCGGCCGATGAGCGTGGCGCGGTTCTATTCCGAGACAGCCGATGCGATACGCGCCGTCGGCGGGCGGCCGCTGATGCATGGCAAGCCCAACGAGTTTCCGGACCCGGTTCCCTTTGCGGAGGATCACGCAGAGCGTCCTTACGATGGCGAGGCAGTCCAGCGGTTTCACCAAGCGCTGGTGCTGGTCGCGCGCGTGTTCGAGCAGTTCCGCACCGGTTTCCTCGGCAAGGTCTCACCCGTGCATCTGTTCTGGGGCTCGTTCGACCTTGCCGTCACGCGCTTTTCCGGGCGATCCGCGCCGCTGCATCCGGGAGGAATTCCTGGACTTCCGGACAGCGTCTCGCAGGAAGCCTACAGCCACGAGGTTTCGTCGGCCGGCTTCTGGCCAGGCGGTTCCGGCGTCGACGAGGCGATGTTTTATTCCTATGCGTATCCCGCGCCTGAGGGCTTCAGCGCCCGCAGGGTTGAGCCGGCGGAAGCGCGGTTTGACGAGCGACTCGGTGAGTTTCTGCTGCCTTACAACGCGGTGCGGCGCAGCCTTGAACCAGAGCAAACGCTGATGCGGTTCCTGCAGACCACCTACGAAGTGGCTGCCGATACCGGCGGCTGGGATCGCGCCGCGCTCGACTGCGAGCCGGGAATTCCAAGGGTTCCGCGCCGGCTCTGAAGCGTCACGACCGCCGCAAAACAGGGGGGGTGCGATTCACAAGCGCCTTACGTATCGTCATCACTGAAACGCCGCTTTTTGGTTGGGCGCGCCCGTTTTCTGCCTTAAAGAGCGCCCGTCCGCGACAAATGTGCGCGGCTTATCAAGCGACACTTTTTCATGAGTTCGCCCCGGCCATCGTGCCGGGCGTTCGCACTGGCAGCCGCGAGCAGGTCCTCCCAAGACGCTCGCCGTCGCCCAAGAATAGGAGTTGGACTTGTCTGGGTCCCGTACAATTTCCGAGCGCACGCTCTACGCGATTTCGCTGGTCGTGGCTGCGCTCTTCCTCTGCAATATTTATTACCAGCTGCACATTGCCCCGAACTGGCAGTGGGGTCCGGCACTCGACAAGATGCCGAAGCACATGCTGACCGACTTCCGCGCCGAGGTCTACGAGAACGGCAAGGGCGGTTACGCGGCCGGCGAGTACATCGCCTCGGATGCCGAGTACAACAAGGACCTGTTCCCCGAGTTCGCCGATGGCGTCAACGCCAATTCCGAACTCGTGCAGCCGCTGATCGGTGATGGCCGCACGGTCGTCGCGGTCCACAAGCTCACCGTGAACGGTTCCGAGCAGACGGTCGTCGACGTCTACCACATCGGCCCGCGCGGCGGCCGCATCGACAACATCCAGCGCTATATCGCGCAGTAGGAGCTAGCCCCATGTCGAAACAGATTTCCTACGACTGGAACCTTAGCACCATCGTCAAGATCCTGCTGACGGGTGGCCGTCTCTACCTCGGCGGCTGGATGATCATGTCGGGCACGTCCTACTGGCTGACTCAGCTCGGCCTGCCGACGATCTTCCCGCAGCCGGTCGGCAACACGCCGCTCTCCTCGCAGATGCTCGTCACCATGATCGAGGTCGGCCTGTTCGATATCGTCAAGACGCTCGAAATCGTCTGCGGCCTGATGCTGGTCTTCAACCGCTTCGTTCCGCTCGGCCTCGTGATCGCAATGCCGATCTCGGCCGTCGTCTGGTACAACGCCATCATCCTGAACGGCCGTTATGACCGCCTGTTCAGCCCGACCTACATGGGTGTGATGTGCTTCTACCTGTCGATCATCCTGATGCTCGCCTACCTGCGCTTCTACGCGCCGCTCCTGACCTGGAAGGCGAAGATGGGTGGCCTCGGCGACTTCAAGAAGCTGATCGAAGCGGCCAAGACCGAAGACTGATTGCTTCTGCACGTCAAACACCTAAAGCCCGGCGGTTCTTCCGCCGGGCTTTATTTTTGCCCCTTCAAGTTCGGCCCCGGGCTGCCTAGATTTTAACCAAGTGCTGGCAGAAGGATCATCTTACGTCCGCACCCGAGGAGCAGATGGCCACCATAGAGCAGAAGACGCTGAAACGCCCGGACATCCCGGTGCTGATCCTTGCGGGCGGCCTCGCAACGCGCATGGGCGGCGGCGACAAGGCGTTGATGCAGCTCGGCCAGGGTACGCTGCTTGATCGCATCATCGAACGCCTTCGCCCGCAGACGAACGTCATCCTCCTCAACGCCAACGGCGATGCTGCGCGCTTTGCCCATTTCAGCCTCGAAGTCGTTCCGGATACGATTGAGGACTGGCCGGGGCCGCTCGCGGGCGTGCTGGCCGGGCTCGACTGGGCGGCAGCGCGCGGCTACGAGCAGATCATCACTGTGGCCGCCGACACGCCTTTCGTCCCGCACGATCTCGTGGAACGCCTGGCGGAGGAGGCGACCAGCCAGATGGTGCCGATCGCGCTTGCGGCCTCGCGCGACGAGAACGGTTCGCTGCGCCGCCATCCCACCTTCGGGCTCTGGCCGGTGCGTGTCCGGGATGACCTGCGGGCGCAGCTCGAGGCCGGCCAGCGCCGCGTCGGCGCCTTTGCCGACCGCCACGGCGCCGCCTGCGCATTGTTCTCCGACGACAGCGGCGACCCGTTCTTCAACATCAACACCCCTGACGACTTGCAGCTGGCCGAACAGCGCCTGCGCGGCCAGCGGGCTTAAAATCCCCCGGCAGCGTTCCTAGATCTGGCGTGAGGATGTTTCCTGCGCCGGAGGAGTGCCGTGCCGAGACTTTTGCTCATCGCCCTGCTTGTGCTTGCCGTGGCCTATGTCGCGTTTCGCCTTACGCGCAATTTGCGCGGCACGGAGATAGACTGGCGCGGCATCGGCGTCGCCGCGGCGTTCGTCGCGCTGGCAGTTTATCTGAGCCAGGTGGCGGGGATAGGAGGCGTGGCAGGGTAGGGCCGGTGCGCCGCGCCGTCAGGCACAGAGGTGGCACTGACATTGGCAGTCCTGAAGCGTTCCGGAATGGATCCTCGGGTCTGGCCCGAGGATGACGAATGGCTAACGTTAGGGCTCATCCTCGACCGTCTGTGCTTTCCATCCCCGTGTTCATGGAACGATCAGGTTGTAGAGGGAGCGTCCAAGCCTTTCCCATCGTCATGCCACGGCTTGACCGTGGCATCGAGGCCTGAACGGTTACGAAGCCCGGGCGGTGACGAAGAGCGCCGGCCATTTGGCACGCGCCCCAGCGGCTACCCGACCAGATGCCGTCTGGCCGCGTAGAGCGCCACGGCAGCCGCGTTGGAGACGTTGAGCGAGCGAATGGCGCCGGGCATGTCGAGACGAGCGAGAGCCGTGACCGTCTCGCGGGTCTTCTGGCGCAGGCCCTTGCCCTCGGCGCCAAGAACCAGCGCGATCTTGCTGCCGGAGAACGTCTTTTCGAGCTCCGCTGGGCCTTCCGAATCAAGCCCGATCGTCTCGAAGCCTGCCTCGTGCAGCTCGCCCAGCGCGTCGGCAAGGTTGCGCACCTCGATATGGTCGATGTGCTCGAGCGCACCGGAAGCCGACTTGGCCAGCACGCCGGTCTCGGCCGGGCTGTGGCGGGCCGTGGTGATCAGCGCGCCGGCGCCAAAAGCGACTGCCGAGCGCATGATCGCGCCGACATTATGCGGGTCGGTCACCTGATCAAGCACCAGCACCAGCTGCGTGTCGCCAAGCGCGGTGAGGCGCTTGGGCGTCAGCGGTTCGGCTTCGATCATCACGCCCTGATGGACCGCGTCTTCGCCCACGAGCTTGTCGATCGCGCGCGGCTCGACGATTTCCACCGGGAAGGGGAAGGATAGCGGCTCGCTGAGCTCCAGCCGCGCCAGCGCGTTGCGGGTGACCAGCATGCGGCTGATCTTACGGCGCGGATTGTCGAGCGCCGCGCGGACCGTGTGCAGGCCGTAGAGGCGCACCGTCCGGTCGTCGGCCTTCGTCGATTCCTTGTTGCGGTCGCGAAATTCGCGACGCAGGCGGGCGTAGTGGCTATCCTTGGGCGAGGGGGTTTTGGCGTCCTTTGTCATGCGCGTTCTATAGCCCCGCAAGGGTCCGTTGGATACTGTTGAAAAATGCTTCAGGCCCCTGTTGACAGGCGCGCCCGCTGACGCCATAAGGCCCACGCAACTTCGAACGAAGCGCTTCGCTTCGCCGCCGAAGTCGCCTGAAGCCTCTTCGCATGGCTCCGACGTAGTACGGAGGGATGCCCGAGTGGTTAAAGGGGACGGACTGTAAATCCGTTGGCTATGCCTACGTTGGTTCAAATCCAACTCCCTCCACCACTACGATCCGGATGCCCGCGAAGACGACGGCCAGGTGGCCGTCTCGTCAGATCCCCCATAATCTATCCCCCATAATCTGGTTTTTGCAACGCGCTCAGCAGTTTGAGCCTGTTTGTGCAACTGGCACGGAAAAAAAGCGGCGCCGGTTTCCCGACGCCGCTTGAGGTGATTCTGCCGAATCAGTGCTTGCCCTTGCTGATCTTCTCAAGGACGCCGAGCATCACGGCGGACACGACGAAGGCGATGTGGATGACCGTCGCCCAGTAGAGCTGCGTCTCCTCGTAGTTCTGCCCGTTGAGGAAGATCTGCAGAAGGTGGATCGACGAGATCGCGACGATGGACGAGGCGACCTTGATCTTCAGGCTGCCCGAGTCGAGCTTGCCCAGCCAGGAGATGCTGTCATTGTCGACCACATCGAAACGGCTAACAAAATTCTCGTAGCTCGAGATCATCACCATCACGATCAGGCTTGCGACGAGTGCCGCGTCGATCAGGCCGAGCATGGCGAGAATCATCCCGGATTCGTCGAAGGTGAAGAGGTTCGTGGCGACCTTGGACAGCTTGTAGAGAAACGAGATGGCGTAAAGGCCAAGGGCGACTGCGAGGCCGATATAGAAGACGACCAGCAGCTAGCGGGCGGAAAGAATGATCCGCTCAATCAGAAGTTCCAGCGCTTTCATGCAATTGACTCTTGGGGTGCGGACGGCGGGACTGCGCCGGCGCACGATTCGAAAAGGACGGTGCATTTACGCGAGCACCAGCAACGCTGACAATTGCTGGGGAGCTTGCTGCAGGTGCCGCAACGGAACCGGCGATGGGGCTGGCATTTCCTTGACGGTTCAGCGCCTTGATCGTCTTGACGACTCTCGTTCAGTTCAATAGATGACAGTGCTGTCGCGGGTATAGCTCAATGGTAGAGCAGCAGCCTTCCAAGCTGAATACGCGGGTTCGATTCCCGCTACCCGCTCCATCTCTTTCTCTCAATTTTTCATAGGTTTGATAGCGCGTGCTGCCACGCGTCTGTGCGCTTACGGGCGCAAAGAAAAACCCCCGGCACGCGTGTGCCAGGGGTTTTCGTTCGCGGTGTGTCGTCCGCCTATTCGCTCAGGAAAGCGAAGCGGATGACGAACAGGATGGCGACCAGCCACGTCGCGAGGTGCACTTCGCGGAAGCGGCCGCTGATGGTCTTCAGGACAGCGTAGCTGATGAAGCCGACCGCGAGGCCGTTGGCGATCGAGTAGGTGAACGGCATGATGATGGCCGTCAGAACCGCCGGAGCGGTCTCGGTCACGTCATTCCAGTCGATGTCGACCAGCTCGCGCGCCATCAGCACGGCGACGTAGAGCAGCGCCGGGGCGGTCGCGTAAGCCGGGACGGAGCCTGCCAGCGGCGCGAAGAACAGTGCCAGCAGGAACAGGATACCGACGACGAGAGCGGTGAGACCGGTGCGGCCGCCTGCCTGCACGCCCGAGGCGCTTTCGACATAGGCGGTGGTCGACGAGGTGCCGAGGAGCGAGCCGCCGGTGATGGCGAGGCTGTCGGCGAACAAGGCGCGGCCGAGGCGCTTGTCCTCGTGGGTCGGGCCGTCCTTCAGCAGGCCTGCGCGCTTGGCAACGCCGATCAGGGTGCCGGTCGCGTCAAACACCTCGACGAGGACGAAGACGAGCACGACCTGGAGGAGGCCGTACCCAAGGGCGCCGGCGATGTCCAGCTGGAACAGCGTCGGCATCAGGCTCGGCGGGGCGGAGACGAGGCCGCCAAAGCTGTTTACGCCGAGAAGCATCGAGATGATGGTGATGGCAAGAATGCCGATCAGGATCGCGCCGCGCACCTTGAGGGCGTCGAGGCCGGCGATGATGAAGAAGCCGAGGATCGCAAGCAGCGTCGAGGTCTGGGTCAGGTCACCGAGGCCGACGAGCGTCGCCGGATTGTCTACCACAATGCCTGAGCCCTGCAGGGCGATGATGCCGAGGAAGAGGCCGATACCGGCAGCGATGGCGCTGCGCATGGAGGTCGGGATGCCTTCGATCAGCCAGCGGCGAATGCCGGTGACGGTCAGGATCAGGAAGATGATGCCCGAGATGAAGACCGCGCCAAGCGCCTGCTGCCAGGTGAAGCCCATTGCGCCGACGACGGTGAAGGCGAAGAAGGCATTGAGGCCCATGCCGGGGGCCATGGCCACGGGCCAGTTCGCCAGCAGTGCCATGATCAGGCAGCCGATCGCCGCGGCCACACAGGTCGCCACGAATACCGCGCCCTGGTCCATGCCAGCGGCCGACAGAATATTCGGGTTCACAAAGATGATATAGGCCATCGTCAGGAAGGTCGTTAACCCTGCGACGACCTCGGTGCGCACGGTCGTACCGTGGCCCTTCAGGTCAAAAAACTTTTCCAACATGCCGTATCCCCCGGGTGTTGATTACCCACGTGTCAATCAGGCGCATTGCCCGAACACATAGCATTGCACGCGGGAAGCCATTCGCTAGCGGGGAATCGCCGGCGGTTGGATAATCCACAACTTCAAGCTTGAAATTGGTCCCTCAACTGACCATGCGTTGAGAATTCCTCAAGATGTCGTAGCGTCAAACCACGCCCTTGCTACGGCTGAGTCGGCTTCCGTAAGGCTATGGCCGCCCGCAACTTCCTTCACGTCCAGCAATGCGCCGGAGCGGCGGAACCAGTCGGCCAGCTGCGGGGTGCTGCGGGCGAAGGGATCGTCTCTGCCATTGAGTATCAGGACACTGGTGCCAGAGAGATCCGTTTCGGGTAGTTCCTCAAGCACCGGAATGGCGCGCAGGAGAATCGCCCTGCGGATGAGGCCGGGGTGCAGCGCCATGATGGCAGCGGCGAAGTTGGCGCCGTTCGAGAGGCCGACAACGGTGATACGGTCCGGGTCGAGCCGGTAGCCGGAGATGGCGCCTTCGATGAAGGCAGCGAAGGCTTCTGCCTCCGAGCGGATATCCGCCTGGTCGAAGCTCGTCATCGAGAAGCGGCGGAACCAGCGCGCCGAGCCTTCCTCCGTTGCGCGGCCGCGCACGCCCAGGATCGTCGCGCGCGGCGAGATACGGTGGGCGAGGGGCATCAGGTCGGCCTCGTTGCCCCCCGAGCCATGCAGGACAATGATCGTGTCGTCGTTCGGGCCTTCGGGCGTGTAGAATCGATGCACGAAGGGCAGGTCGCGCCGGGGAGGGCGGGGCTCGCCAGGCATACCGAACTGCGGGAGCATTACCCGGATGTCCTCGGCCCGCTCCTCGTCGTGAGGCGGCACCAGCAACGTCTTGCCCAGGTGCTCGGGGGCTTCATCGACGGTGAAGCCCGGCGCGTCTGTCGCCAGCTCGATCAGCGTGCCGCCGGGCTCGCGAACGTAGAGCGAGGTAAAGTACTTGCGGTCGTGGAAGTTGGTCGGCGAGGAGTTCAGCTTCGCGAACTCCGCTTCCGCTTTTCTCACTGCATCTACATCCGCTGCGCGAAAGGCGACGTGGTCTGCGGTTCCGGTTCCGGGGATGCCGGGTACATAGCCCGCGACATCGCGGACATCCACGGCATCGGTGTCGGAGACCAGGTGGGTGATCGCGCCTTCCGTTGCCGCCTTGCGGTAGCCGAAGCGCGAGACGAAGGCCGCGGTCTCCTCACCGGTCTCGGTGAGGATCGTGACCGAGCGGATGCGGCGGATCGCCGTCGCGGCATCGCCCCACGGCGCGGGTGAGGGCAGGTCGGTTCCAACCAGCTTGACGATGATGCCGTCGGGATCTTTCAGGCGCAGCACCGGCTCTCCGAATTCGCGCGAAGGACGCTCCATGGAGACGCCCGCGGTCAGCGCGCGCGTCATCCATTCGCCGATCGAGGTGGCGGGAACAGCAAAGGCGATCTCCGACACCTGACCGGTGCCGATCCGGCCCGGCGCACCATCCTGCCAGACGAAGAAGGTGACGACGGTTCCGGGCGAACCGAGCCGGCCACCGTAGAACAGGTGCAGCTGCAGGCTGTCCTCGTAGCCACCGGTCTGCTTGATCAGACGCAGTCCCAGGAAGCCGGCATAGAAGTCGACATTCGCCTGCACGTCACGGGTAATCAGAGTGACATGATGGATGCCGCTTCCGCTGTTGATCGTCATTCAAGGGCCTCCGGCATGCAGTTCTTTACAGGATAGTTCGCATTTTATCGGTGCCGGAATCCAGCGTTTTACCCTGCCAACAGGTAGTTCTACCGGCTTTCCACGTTGATAACCCTCACGCCCGTAACATCGCCGTCAATAACAAGTCGCAGGGCAGGTCAGGCAACAATGACGGTTCTCGTTACTGGCGGGGCGGGCTACATCGGCAGCCACATGGTGTGGGCATTGCTCGACGCGGGCGAACGCGTCGTCGTGCTCGACCGGCTGTCCACTGGCTTTGATTGGGCGGTCGCGCCGGCTGCGAAGCTGATTGTCGGCGACGTCGGCGATCTCGACCTCGTTGCGGCGATCATCGACCAGCACGAGATCGAGACGGTCTTCCACTTCGCGGGGTCGGTGGTGGTGCCGGAGTCTGTCAGCGATCCCCTCGGCTACTACCTCAACAATACGGCCAACACGCGCACGCTGATCGAGGCGGCGGTACGGGGCGGCGTGCGCCACTTCATCTTCTCGTCGACCGCTGCCGTCTATGGAGCGACTGGGTCGGATCCAGTACGTGAGGATGCGCCGCTGCGCCCCGAGACGCCCTACGGCATGTCGAAGCTGATGAGCGAGATGATGCTGCGCGATGCCGCCGCCGCGCATGGCTTCACCTATACGTGCCTGCGCTACTTCAACGTGTCGGGCGCTGATCCGTTGGGCCGGACCGGCCAGTCGACGCCGGGCGCGACGCACCTGCTCAAGGTTGCCTGCGAGACGGCGTTGGGGAAGCGACCGGCGATCTCGGTGTTCGGAACCGATTATCCGACCCGGGATGGCACCTGCATCCGCGATTTCATCCATGTCGCCGATCTGGTGGAGGCACACCTGCTGGCGCTGAAGCGTCTGCGCGCAGGCGGCTCCAACCTGGTCGCCAATTGCGGCTACGGCCGCGGCTTTTCGGTGCTCGAACTCATCGATTCCGTCCGCCGCATGTCCGGCATGGATTTCCCTGTCGTCCATAGGGGCCGGCGCGAAGGCGACATGCCTTCAGTCATTGCCGACCCGTCGCTTGCCATCCGCGAACTGGGCTGGAACCCGCAGCATGACGATCTCGACCGGATCGTGTCGGACGCACTAGCGTGGGAAGCGCGGCTTGCCCGCCACGACTTGCGCAAGTCGATCGCTCATCGGCGTGGCCCAGAGCAGAGTCCTGTCCGGCGCAAAGCATCCTGAGGCGCGCTTGACGTACGGGTAACGCATCAGTAAGCAGGCCAGATAATAAGGCTTGCTTACTATGTTGACGAAACCGGACCCCGACGCGCTTGGTTTTCTGCTGACGGATGTTTCCCGCCTGCTGCGCGGGGAACTCGAACGCCGCATCGTCGCGACGGGGCTCGAGCTGACGCCTGCAGAGGCGCGCACGCTGCTGCACGCGGCGCACGGAGAAGCCAGCCGCCAGACCGTGATCGCCGAGCGGATGGGAGTCGATCCCATGACGCTTTCCGGTAATCTCGACCGCCTGGAAGCGCGCGGGCTGATCCGTCGTGAACCCGATCCGCGCGACCGCCGCGCCAAGATCGTGCGAGTCACCGACGCTGCGGAGCCCGTGCTCAACGAGATTATGCGCGTCAGCGTCGAGATGCGCAGCGACATGACCGCGAGCTTTTCCACCGAAGAGCTTGCCCAGTTCCGTGCGGGGCTGAAGCGCATCCAGCGCGCGCTCCTCGACATGCGGCAGGACTGCGGCAAGGGAGCATCTGCATGAACATCCAGTCTCCCAAGCCGCCCGCACAGCTGATGAGCGAGCGTCGTGTCAGCCTGATCTGCGCGCTGATCGTCGTCCTTGGTCCGTCGTCGCTGGTGCTGTTTACGCCCGCCATGCCGGAGCTCGCTGTCGTATTCGGTGTTTCGGAGTCGGCGGTGAAGATGACGCTGATCTCCTATTTCATCGGTTTCGCGATCACGCAGCTGATCTGCGGTCCGGTCTCGGACGGGCTTGGGCGCAAGCCGGTGATCCTGTTCTTCGTCACCGTCTATGGGCTGGGCTCGCTCGCCTCGCTGTTTGCGCCGTCGATCGAGTTGCTGGTTGCCGCGCGCTTCCTGCAGGGCATCGGCGCATCTGCCGGCATCGCCATTTCCCGCGCGATCGTCCGAGATCTGTTCACGGGCGAGACCTCGGCCCGGATCATGAACACGATCGGCATGATCATGGGCATCGCGCCGGCGCTTGCGCCGACCTTTGGCGGCTTCATCCTCGAGTTGTTCGGCTGGCAGGCGGTGTTTGCGGTGATGCTGGTGCTCGGCGTCGTGGTTGCCGTTGCGGTCAAACTGTTTCTGGTGGAAACGGTCGGGCGCGATCTCTCCCGCATCCGGCCGAAGGCGCTGGTCCATTCCTACGCAACTCTGCTGAAGCACAGTTACTTCATGTCTGCGTCCATGGTGATGGCCGGCAGCATGGGCGCGTTTTTCACCCTGACAACCATCCTGCCGTTCGTGCTGATGAACCGCGTAGGGCTGTCCCCGACCCAGTTCGGCATCGGCATGCTTGCTCATTCGCTCAGCTTCTTTACGGGCACGATCGTCGTGCGCTCAGCGCTGAAGCGTTTCAGCGCCTCTTCGCTCGTTCCTGTCGGTCTGGCCTCGATCGCGCTCGGCTGCGTGCTCCTGGCGATTGGCCTTCGCCTAGCGCCGCCGACCTACATCTCGGTGATGGGTCCCATCGCCTTCTTCGTCTTTGGTGCAGCCTTCATCATGCCGGCAATGTCGACGGCATCGCTCGCCGCGTTCCCGCATATGGCGGGCGCCGCAAGCGCGCTGGCCGGGTTCCTGCAGATTGGGGGCGGGCTTGCCGGTGGCGTTGCCGCCGTACTGATCGGCGATCCTGTGATGGCGCTGGCATCGGTGATCCCGGGCATGGGGCTGGTTGCGATCATCAGCTGGCTGATCTGGCGCCGCCTGCCGGAACCAGTATTCGCCAAGGTCCTGCCGCGAGAGACCACTCCGCCTGCGCCGCCAGCCGCCTAGCTTTCGCTGAAAGTGGCGCCGCGTCGGGAGCTTCTGCCTTGTTTCAGTCACGCGGATCGCTATGAAGAGCGATCTGCACCCGCGCCGAAGGAATGCCGACGTCTGTGGGCTACCCCCTTCGCGTGGTAACAAGATGCGGCCAAATGCAGTACAGTGCATGGCCGCATGACTTTGGGGGTGCAGATCATATTGTGCGGACGAGCCGTTGCCAGTCCAGACGGTGCGTTCGCAGGTTCCAGTTCCTCGGGATTGAACGTTGGCCGTGAAGCGATTCTTTGTAGCCCTAAGGTCACACCCAATATTTCGCGATGCGGCGAGCTTTGCGTTTGATCTTTGTGTTGCGCTCTTCTCGGTCTGCGCGGCGTATCTTACAGCCTACGGCTACCCGCGCGTCTCCTACATTCCGGGCCAGCCGGAAAAGTTCCTCGGCTTTGCCGCCGCGGCTTCGATTGCGTTCATCATCTTCAAGCCGTATCGCGGCTCGTGGCGCTACGTTTCCATCCCCGACCTCATCACGATCGCCAAGGCCGCGGCATTGTCTGTGGTCATCTTCACCATCGGCGCGTTCCTGCTGACGCGTGGCGAATATTTGCCGCGCTCAGTGCCGATCCTCACCTTCATCTACATCGTCGTGCTGTTCTGCAGCTCGCGGCTTGCCTACCGCCTGATGGTCGAGGGATCGCTGCAGCTGCCTGGCATCCTCTCGCATGCCTCACCCAACCAGCGAACCGTTCTCCTGTGCGGATACACCGACAAGGCCGAGAATTTTCTGCGCGCCGCCCGCCGCACCGGCAATTTCGCCGTTGTCGGCATAGTCGACGATACGCAGCGCACGCACGGACGCACCATGCGCGGCGTTCCTGTGCTCGGGAGCCTCGCCGACCTGCCGGCTGTGCTGGAGAAGATCAACCGGCCCGGCGTTACGATCCACGAACTGGTCGTCACCGAGACCAATCCGTCGCGCCAGCGCCTTGCCCAGATTCTCGAGGTTGCCAACGACAACGGCCTCAAGGTCTCGCGCATTCCGGACGTCACGGCGATTTCCGAAGTCACCAGTGACTTCCTCCTCGAGCCGAAGCCGATTGAGATCGAGGACCTTCTGGAGCGGCCAGAAGTGAAGGCTGACCTCGAACGGGTCGCCGGACTCATCAAGGACCGCGTGGTGCTGGTGACCGGCGCCGGCGGCTCGATCGGCTCCGAGCTCAGCCGCCAGATCGCCGCGATCCAGCCGAGCAAGCTGATCATCACCGACAGCTCCGAGTTCCTGCTTTTCACGCTCGACACCGAGCTTCGGGATAGCTGTCCTGACCTTGACCTCCTCGCGCGCTACCTCGATGTGCGTGACCGCACCCGCGTCTTCCGGCTGGTCGATGAGCTGAAGCCGGACGTCATCTTCCACGCGGCGGCGCTGAAGCACGTGCCGATGATGGAGGACAATCCGCTCGAGGCGATCAAGACGAACGTCCTCGGCACCAAGAATGTCGCGGATGCGGCGCTCGACGCAAGCGTTTCGACTTTCGTGATGATTTCGACCGACAAGGTCGTAAATCCCACGAGCGTTATGGGCGCGACCAAGCGTGCGGCCGAGACCTATTGCCAGGCACTGGACATCCAGTCGAACGGCACACGCTTCCGCACCGTGCGCTTCGGCAACGTGCTCGGCTCCAACGGCTCCGTTGTGCCGCGATTCCGCGAACAAATCGCTACCGGCGGCCCGGTGACGGTCACGCATCCGGATATCGTCCGCTACTTCATGACGATCCCTGAGGCGGTGCGTCTCGTCCTGCACGCCTCGGCGCACGCGATGTCGATCGGCAACGGCCGCGGCAAGATCATGGTGCTCGACATGGGCAAGCCGGTGCGAATCGCTGACCTCGCCGAGCGCATGATCCGGCTGGCCGGCTTCCGCCCGCGCGTCGACATCGACATCGTCTATACGGGCCTGCGCCCGGGCGAGAAGCTCTACGAGGAGCTGTTCGACCCGTCGGAGGTGCCGGATGAGCGGACGGAAGAGGGGTATGTCATTGCCTCGCCGCGCGTGATCGACCGTGAACTGCTCGAGCGGACGCTGGTCGAGATCAGCGCATGTGCTGGCAGCGAGGATGCAACCCGCGCGCTCGAGCTGCTGCAGCACATCGTCCCCGAATACGACCGCGACGGCCAGAAGCAGGACCTGTCCGCCGCGGAAGCCGTCGCGCAGGCCTAGAACCAGCGGCCGATCGCCAACAGTGTTGCAGGCCGTTCCTCGGCCGAAGCAGATGCGGGCTGCATGTGGTACCAGACGGCCGCGGTTTCGCTGCTCGCAACGGCCTGAACCGAATGCGATACCGCTGCCGCGCTGCCCTGTACAATGATCTCATTCGTGCTGCCGGTCGCGAACGTTGCCGGGAACGTCCACGTCTGCGGCGCTGAGCGGTAGCCGCCGCCGAAGGCGATATCGATGGCGATGGTGGGCGCTGCACGGTGGTGGCAGATCTGGGTGCCGTCGGCGAAGCGGATGTAGGTGCCATTCCCGTTCGAGCCGCGTTCGACGATTGCGCCCGTGGGCACGCCGCCACTTTGCGATACAGTGCCGACGATCGGCTGCATTGTCGCTTCACCCGCACCGTCATATCGCGCGAATGAGCCGGCCGCGCCCGTCAGCGAACTCAGCGCATCGACTGCCGGCGTGTTCGGAAAGCTCATTTGCCCGGTCACATGGTCGACGCGAAAGCCCTCGCGCCAGGCCTCGCCATCGTCGGAAACTCTGCACGAAAGGTCGTCGTCACCGACGAGGCCGAATTCCGCAAGGCCGGTCCAGCCAGACTGCATCAGCAGCGACAGGACGTTGCCTGAGGCTTCCTTGTTCAGCGTGTAGCGCAGGTCGCCGTCGCCGCCTTCGCTCGAGGCGAGGGCGGTCCACAATGCCTTGTTGAGCTTCGCCGCGAAGGGATTTCCGTTGTCCGCTGCGGTGCCGAGGCCAAGCTTTTCCAGATACTGGATGCTTCCCAGTGTCTCGCCGAGATCGACCCATTCTTCGCCGTCGAAGACGACGAACGTGTCCTCATCTCTGACCCAGGCGATCCAGCCGGTGCACGGATCTATCCGCCGCCAGCCACCGTCGAGGCGAAGAGCGATGGCGTTTTCCCAGCTCGCCCAGGCACCGGTCGCGGAGGAGGGGACCAGGTAGCGCTCGCCGTCAGCCGGACTTTCGGGCGGGTCCGTCAGATCACGTGCTTTCACCGCCAGCTGCACGATTGCATCGAGCAGCACGAGAGCTTCGTTATGCGTCACATGCTTCTGCGCTTGTGACGGCATGATGTAGGGGAGGTTGAGGTTGGAGGTTTCTTCCATGGTGCGCCGTTCCTGTTGACCGGCAAAAGCCTAGGCCGGCGCCCATGGTGGTGGATAAGTTGGGCCGCTTAGCTGCAGAACAGGTCGTGCATCGTGGAGATAAAGCGGCTCACGCGCGGGTCTGCCAGTTGATAAAAGACCTGCTTTCCCGCCTTGCGGGCGGAGACGAGCCCCGCCTCGCGCAGCTCGGCGAGCTGCTGCGACAGGCCCGGCTGGCGAATGCCCAGCAGGTCCTCCAGCTCGCGCACCGAACGCTCGCCATCGCACAGCGCGCAGCAGATCAGCAAGCGGTCCGGGTTCGACAGCTTCTTGAGGAACGCCGAAGCCTCGTCGATCCGCGCCTGCAAGTTGGCAGTCTCGCAGGAAAGCCGCTCCGCCATCTTCAATCCCACTTCGCGTTCGGGAACAGGTTCATCGGCACTTTCAGATAACGCACGCCATTGTCTTCCGGCTCCGGCAGGCGGCCGGCATTGGTGTTGATCTGCAGCGCGTAGAGGATGAGCTTCGGCATCGGCAGGGTCCTGTCGCGCGCCTCGCGGGCTGCGACATAGGCCTCCTCGGTCTTGTGGACCGAGATGTGAATGTTCTTCGCCTTCTGTTCGGCGACCGTCGATTCCCACCGCGGCTCGCGCCCGCCGGGCTGGTAGTCGTGGCCGGTGAAGATGCGGGTCTCGTCCGGCAGGGCAAGAATGTCCTGGATCGAGTTCCAGAGCTGACGCGCGCAGCCGCCGGGGAAGTCCGCGCGTGCCGTGCCGCTGTCCGGCATGAACAGCGTGTCGTGGACGAAAGCGGCATCGCCAATGACGTAGGTAATGGAGGCGAGCGTGTGTCCCGGCGAAAACATCACCCGCGCCGGGATGTTGCCGACGCTGAACTCGTCGCCATCTGCGAAGAGCCGGTCCCACTGGGAGCCATCGGTCGGTGCGTTCGGTCGATTGTAAAAGCCGTTCCAGATCTTCTGGACGTCACGCACCTTCTCGCCGATGGCGATTGGCGCGCCAGTCTTTACCTTCAGATAGGTTGCTGCCGAAAAATGGTCGGCGTGCGGATGGGTATCGAGGATCCACTCAACCTCGTAGCCACGCTCGACGACCAGAGCGAGGATCTTGTCCGCGTTCAGCGTGGCGGTCGATGCGGACTTCTCGTCGAAGTCGAGCACGGGATCAATGATGGCGCACTTCCGCGTTTCCGGGCAGGCGACGACATATTGGATCGAGCCTGTGCGCGAGTCGTAGATGCCGGTCACGTCGGGTTTGGCGGACATGGAAGATCCCCTTCAACTGGTAGTCTGCAGGCACACTAGGATAGTTGCAAATAATTGCAATCGATAACGTGCATCCATTTGGTTGTGTGGGTCCTCATTCGAAGGGCGGCGCTGCGGTTTCAATCAAGGAATACCGGTTTGCACAGACTTGCCCGCTCAGCTAAGCGAAGGATGCGGCGGAGGAGTTGCCGCAAGGGCATTGCACGCGGAGGGGAATTTTCATGCACGAGATGCGCAGCACGACAGTGACCGTCTGGGCGGCGACCGCAAGGTACCTTGCAGACCTTGGCGTCGACACGATGTTCGGTCTGATCGGCGATGCAAATCTCTTCATGGCTGATTCCTTCGTTCGCGACTGCGGCGGCCACTATGTCTCGGCAAGCCATGAGTGCGGCGCGGTCCTGATGGCACTGGGCTACGCGCAGGTCACCGGTAAGGTCGGCGTTGCCACGGTCACGCACGGTCCGGGCCTCACCAATACCATTACTGCGCTCGTTGAGGGCGTAAAGGCGAACACGCCGATGGTGCTGCTGGCGGGTGATACCCCGGTCACGGACAAGGACAATTTCCAGAACGTGCCGCAGCGCGAGCATGTGCTCGCTACCGGCGCGGGCTTCGAACAGCAGCGCTCGCCGCAGACGCTGGCGGAGGACATGATTGTCGCCTTCCGCCGCGCGCAGATCGAACGCCGCCCGATCGTTCTCAACATGCCGGCCGACTTCCAGTGGCAGGAGGTCGAGTACCGGCGCATCTCGCTGCATCTGCCGGAATATCGCGGTGTGGTGCCAGAGAGCGAAGACCTCGATAACGCCGTCGGCATCATCGCCTCGGCCCGCGCGCCGATCGTGCTCGCAGGTCGCGGCGCTGGCGACGAGCGTTCGCGCGCAGCCCTCATCCGGCTTGCCGAGCGCATCGGCGCGCCGCTGGCTACGACGCTAAAGGCACGCGGCCTGTTCCGCGGCGAGCCGTTCAATCTCGGCGTATTTGGCACGCTTGCGACCGACGTCGCTGCCGAGACGATCGGCAAGGCCGACTGCATCATCGCCTTCGGCGCGGGCCTCAACAAATACACCGCCGCGCATGGCGCCTACCTCGAGGGCAAGCGCGTCATCCAGGTCAATCTCGAGCGCGGCGAGGTTGCCCGCAACCGCGACGTCGATGCTGCTGTCGTCGGCGATCCGGCGCTGACGGCCGACCGCTTCGTCGAGCTGCTGGATCTTGCCGAGATTCCAGCGTCCGGCTTCCGCTCCGATGACCTGCGCGAAAAGATCGCCGAGGGCCGCATCCAGCCATACCTGTCGAAGGAGAACGCGCCGGGCACCGTCGACGTGCGGACCGCGTTGCTGCGCATCGCCGAGGCCATCCCGGAAGACCGCGTCGTGGTGCAGGACGGTGGCCGTTTCATGGTCGAGGGCTGGAAAACGATGCACGCACCCGGCCCCCGCTCCTACGTTCATACCGTCAACTCCGCCTGCATCGGCCTCGGCATGGGGCAGGCGATTGGCGCGGCAGTTGCCGCAAAGGGCCGGCCAACCGTGCTGGTCGTTGGCGACGGCGGCTTCATGAACGGCGGTCTCGTCGATTTCGTCACGGCGGTGCGGGAAAAGCTCGACCTGATCGTTATCGTCTGCAACGACAACGGCTATGGCGCCGAATACGTGCAGTTCCGCCGCAAGCAGATGGACCCGTCGCTGTCGCTGCTCCACTGGCCTGACCTTGCACCGGTAGCAGTCGCGCTGGGCGGACAGGGGGTAACCGTGCGCGGGGAAGGGGATCTCGATCAGGCGGTCGAGGCGGTCCGCTCGCGCCGTGGGCCGCTGCTGATCGATCTCAAGCTCGATCCGGAGAGCCTCTCGGCGATCACGCTCTGAACAGACCCCAAAGAGAGGTACGTAATTTCAGGAACCAAGGGCAGGAGGCGGCGTTCGGGGAAACGGAGTCGCTCATGTCCAACTATCACGCAGACAACCTGGCACGGCTGGAAGACATCGAGGGGCTGCTCATCACCGCGCAGGGCCTGGTTTTCCGCCTCAACGATGAAGAACTCGACGAGGCCCGCCGTTGCATCCGCCATGCACTGGATGAAGTGCGGGATGCCAAGGGAGTCCTCCTCGAAAAATGGCGCGCCCAGGACCTGGAATAGGTGCCGGGCGCGCCATTTCCATCTCTCTGCCGCCGGCGACAGTGCACCGGCGGCACCTCATTTACCTATCGCGACTTCTTGTAAAGCTTCTCCGCGATCTCGAACATTTCCTCCGGCGCGTAGTCCGGCGTGAAAGCCGACGGTTCTCCAACGAGTTCCTGGATCTTACCGCCGTCCGGCATCCCCTCGACAACCTCGAGCTCGCCGGGGGGATCATCCGGCAGCGCCACTTCGCCATTGCCCCAGATGCCGGCGATCTCGCGATAGTCGTCGGGGCTAAAGGTGTAGAGCCGGCGGTGCGAGCCTTCAGCGAGGTATTTCTGGCATTCGGGAATGTTGCCGAGTGGGATGTTCGGCGTCGGCAGCATCTTCTCGATTTCGACACCGGTGATCTTCTTCAGCGCCAGAGCATAGGCGTGAGCATGTACCGAACCGCGGACCAGCAGGTAGCCGCAGACCTCGCGGCCGGTCGGGTCGGTCAGCGATTCATAAACGCGCAGCTTGTGCAGGCGCGCGCCGCATTCGAGGTGAAAATTGTGCAGGAGGTCGAAGATCACGTTGCCGGTCGTGGTCACGAAGTCCTTGTTCCAGCTCAGGCCGTTCGAATCGATCGGCACCGAGCCGCCGCCGTGCGAGAAGAAGCCCGCCGCCAGCCGCGCGTCCTTCATCATCTCGAACGGTGCATCCGAAATATCGGCCGGACCGGCTGCATCGCGGTCGGGCTCATCCGGGCCGTTCGCCAGCATGGCGACGCCGTTGCTGACGAGTTCGACATGGCCGAGTTCCTCGGCAGTGATTGCGGCCACAAGGCTGTAGAACGGCCTCAGCTTGCTTTTGGACCTGAAGTTGAAGCTCTGGAACAGGTAGTTTCCGAGCGTGGACATCTCGCCGTATTTACCACCCAGCAGTTCCTGGAGGGCAGCGGCGGCATTCTGGTCCTGCCGCGCAGGGGGCGGCAGCTCGATCTGCAGCTTGTCGACACGCAAGAACATGAGAGGGATCCTCCATTGACGCCCCCGCCGCAGAACCCCGAAGACCGTCAATAGTTCCTTGCCGGCGCCGGTGCTTCATCTGCCTCTGCCGCCGATCTACTGCCTGAACTTCTGGCAAGGGCAATCTGCCGCTTCCCAACGCGCTTCGCCTTGCTGCCTGAGAAATGGGCTGTAACCGCGGCCACAGGCCACCAAACAGGCAAACTACTTGATCGTTTTACGGAAGCGAGTATTTTGGACAGCAACGCTGTCCCATAAGCCTGCGCAATAATCCAACAAGGGCCGCACTCGAAACGAAGCATGCCTCATCATCCCGGCCGTCGCGCCGGGAAAAAATTATCCGCACATCAATTGAGTTGCATTTGACCGCTGGCAAACCAGCCGTCACAGGCGTATGGGCGGGCAACGAAATCATTTCTCCGGGATGCGCGTTTTAGGTGCAGCTCGGCTCCGAACTGGGTGACCAAATGACTAGCAAACTGAACGACCAGACCATTTCCCGGCGCGCGGCCCGCATGCGCGCTTCGGAGATCCGCGAGCTGCTGAAGCTGCTTGATCGTCCGGGGATGGTATCCTTCGCTGGCGGCATCCCGGATCCGGACCTGTTCGACATCGAGGCCTACCGCTCGGCCTATTCCGAGGCGCTGAGCGACGGCGACCGCTCTCTGCAGTACTCGACCACTGAGGGCTATCAGCCGCTGCGACGCTGGATCGCGGACTACATGTGCCGCAAGGGCGTCACTTGCGACGAGAGCCACATCCTGATCACGCACGGCTCGCAGCAGGCGCTGGATCTCATTGGCAAGCTGATGATCGATCCTGGCAGCACGGTGGTGACGCTGGCGCCGACCTATCTCGGTGCGCTGCAATCCTTCTCGGCCTATGAGCCGGAGTATCGCGCCGTCCGCTTCCAGAACGGCGTTGCCGAGACGAATGTTACCGCGGCGCGCGTCCTCTACCTTGTCCCTGACTTCGCCAACCCGACCGGCGAGACGCTTTCCGTTGAAGACCGCAAGGCAGCCCTCGCGCTTGCCCGTCGCGCGGGTGCGATCGTCGTCGAGGATGCCGCCTATACGGAGCTGCGCTTCGAGGGCGAGAACGTGCCGCCGATCGCGGCCCTCGACATCCAGGAGACCGGCTCGATCGACGACAGCTGCACGCTGTTCTGCGGCACTTTCTCGAAGACGCTGGCGCCGGGCCTGCGCATCGGCTGGATCTGCGGCCCGACCGCGCTGCTGCAGAAGCTTACCCTGATCAAGCAGGCGTCCGACCTGCACACGGCGACCATCAACCAGCAGGTGACCTTCCGCGTGGCTGCCGACAATTTCGAAATCGCGGTCGAGAAGGCGAAGGTCGTCTACCGCAAGCGCCGCGACGCGATGCTGAGCGCCCTTGGTGCCTACGCGCCGGAAGGCCTCAGCTGGACCAGCCCGGCCGGCGGCCTGTTCGTCTGGATCACGCTGCCGGAGCAGATCGACAGCGCCAAGCTCCTCGAGAAGGCGGTCGCGCGCAACTTCGCTTTCGTTCCGGGTGCAGCCTTCTATCCCGACGGCTCCGGCCGCAACCACCTGCGCATGAGCTACTCGCTCCTGCCGGAGGACGTGATCGACCAGGGCATCAAGGCGTTCTGCGACCTCGTGCGCGAGGAAATCGCCTGATCTGGCGGGCGATCTAACTGGGGGCGGGCGGCGGTAACGCCGCATCGCTATCGGCGCCTGGTCTCGACTACGGTTTCGGATCGGCCTTCAGATAAGCGATGACGTTGGCAAGGTCTTCGTCATCCTTGAGGCCAGGGAACGCCATCTTGCCCTTCGGAATGACGGCCTTGGGATCGCGGAGATATTCGGTGAGGTTAGCATCGTCCCAGACGAGGCCCTTCTCACCGGCTTCCTTCATGTTTGCGGAGTACTTGGACTTGTAGCTCTCCAGCGTGCCGGCGGTGCGGCCAACGACGCCGACGAGCGTCGGCCCGACCTTGTCCTTGCCGGCCGTCGCATCATGACAGGCCATGCACTTGCTGAAAACCTTCTTCCCGGCGACCGGATCCCCTTCGGCCAGGGCCGGAACGGCCGCCAGCGCCGCGGTGGCCAGAAGCGTCGCGCCAACTACAGTGGTGAGTTTCATTGCGGTTCCTCCCAGAGACGGCCGCGGTGTGCGACCGCGTCTCTTCACTTCGGTTTGACGGCCAAACAATGTTTGCAAAAGCCGTCTCAAGGTCGGTGCCAGTCACCCAACGTCGCGGCTCTTCCAAGGTTCCTCCCCGAAGGCCGATCCCGCACGAGAACTGCTTTATAGCAGAAGGTGCCAAACAGGAGTATCCTGTCCGAACGGATGGTCGCGGCTGGAGCGTGACCCGAACCTGCATTTGAGCGAGCCGCGATCGAAGACCATGTCTAGGAGGACACCGGTCATGGCAAGCTTTCATGTGATTGCAGGCGCCACTGAAATTCAGGAACACGTTCGTGTCCGGAAGATCAGCATCTCTGATCTCACGGATGCCCTTCGCAAGGGCATCGACGATTTCATGGTAAAGCCGTCCCACATCGTCTTTCTCTGCATGATCTACCCGATCGTCGGCGTCTTCCTGGCGACGTGGACTTCGGGTGCGAACGCCCTGCCGCTGCTGTTCCCGCTGATCTCGGGCTTTGCGCTGATCGGCCCGTTCGCCGCCATCGGTCTTTATGAGATCAGCCGCAGGCGCGAGCTCGGGCTGGACGCCTCCTGGTGGCACGCGTTCGAGGTACGCAATTCACCAGCATTGCCGGCGATCGCCGCCGTGGGCGGCATGCTCCTCGTTATCTTCCTCGCCTGGCTGCTCACCGCGCAGGCTTTCTACGAGAACCTGTTCGGCCGTACCCCTCCTGAATCGATCGGCGCGTTCCTGCGTGAGATCTACTCCACCGACCGGGGCTGGACGCTCATCATCGTCGGCCACGCGATCGGCTTCATGTTCGCGCTGGTGGTGCTGTCGACCACGGTCATTGCCTTCCCGTTGCTGCTCGACCGCGACGTTGGCGCGCTGGAAGCCGTTCGCGCCTCAATGCGCGCCGTGCTGACGAACCCGATCCCGATGGCAGTCTGGGGCCTGATGGTGGCGATCGGCCTGATGATTGGCTCGGCGCTGGCGTTTGCCGGCCTTGCCGTCGTCCTGCCGATCCTCGGCCATGCAACATGGCATCTTTACCGGAAGGTGACGGAGCCCGCGCCGAGGCGCTGAGGCTTTCTTGTTGCTCCGGTCGGGCAAGCCCGGTCGGAGCAAAGCCAGCATTTTCCTTTTATTGGGCCTCCCTATCAGGGCGCGGCGCCGAAGAAGGTCATGCGGGTCCAGAGCGTGTAGTTGGACTCCACCGTCATGATCCAGACGAACACCAGCACGACGAGCGGTGGCACGAGGATCGCATAGACGAGCGACAGCCGCTCCCACGCCATGTGCATGAAGATGGCGACGATCAGGCCTGCCTTGAGCAGCATGAAGATGATGATCAGCGACCAGCGCAGCATGCCCTGGAGCTGGAAGTAGTCGACGAGATAGGAGCACGCGCTGAGGATGAACAGCCACACCCAGACGACCAGGTAGAGCTTGATCGGATGCTCCTGATGGCTGTCGGTGTGAGCCACCGCCGCAGGCTGCTCCTGACCGTGGGACGAGCCCATCCTGTGTCCGGTTGCCTCAACCATCTCTCTTCCTCACCACAAATAGAAGAACGCGAAAATGAAGACCCAGACGAGATCAACGAAGTGCCAGTAGAGGCCCATGATCTCGACGCTCTCGTAATTGCCTCTGCGGCTCGTGAAGAAGCCGCGCGCGTCCGTGTCGTAGTCACCGCGTGCGACCTTGCGGGCCACGATGAGCAGGAAAATCACGCCGATCGTCACGTGGGTTCCGTGGAAGCCGGTGATCATGAAGAAGGCCGAGCCAAATTGTGCTGCACCCCAGGGATTTCCCCACGGGCGCACGCCTTCCATGATCAGCTTCGACCATTCGAACGCCTGCATGCCGACAAAGGTCGCGCCAAGCACGGCCGTCAGCAGCATCAGGATCGCCGTGCGCTTGCGATCGCGCCGGTAGGCGAAGTTGACCGCCATCGCCATCGTCCCGGACGACGAGATCAGCACGAAGGTCATGATGGCGATCAGGATGAGGGGGAGGTCACGCCCGAACAGGTGCAAGGCGAAGACCTCGCTCGCATTCGGCCACGGTTCGACGGTCGACATGCGCGCCGTCATGTAGGCGATGAGGAAGCAGCCGAAGACGAAGGTGTCGCTGAGCAGGAACACCCACATCATCGCCTTGCCCCAGGAGACGTTCTTGAACGCCCGCTGGTCCGACGACCAGTCCGCGGCGACACCCCGGAGGCCACTGGGCCTCATCTGCGGCGGTACGTGGGAAAGCGTCGTCTCGGCCATTCGCTTCCTCCTTCAGGTCAGCAACTGACGGCAGATTTCGACGAACCCGGCAGCCCATCCGGCAAACAGCACAAGGATTGCAAGCCAGATGAACAGCAGGAAGTGCCAGTACATGGCGCAGAGCTCGACGCTGAGCGGCAGGCGCGGGCGAGGTGCGGGCGCCCAGGCCTTCGCCATGGTGCGGCCAAGCCCGATGATACCTCCGATGATGTGCAGCCCGTGCAGGGCAGTCAGCAGATAGAAGAAGCTGTTCGCCGGGTTGGCGTTGAGCAGGTAGCCGGTGGCGTTGAGCTGCCGCCAGGCGACAAGCTGGCCGGCCAGAAACACGAGCGATGTCAGCCCGCCGGTGACCAACGCCAGCCGCACCGTTTGGATCTGCTCGCGGCGCGAGGCCGCAACGGCAATCTGCAGCGCGACCGAACTCAGCACCAGGACGAGGGTGTTGAACCAGAGGATCCCCGGCAGCGGCATCGCCTGCCAGTCGGAGAGCTCCATGCGCATGAAGTAGGCACTGGCGAACAGCGCAAACAGGCAGCCGACGACGGCAAGGAATACGCCGAGGCCGATCTTCTCGGTCGGCATCAGGCTCGGCGGGGTACCGTCGATGACATCGACACCTAGTTCGAGCCAAGGCTTCGACAGGAGCCGCTGGTGGCTCAGCCACCAGAGGGAGATGCCGGCAATCACCAGGATGAAAACGATGACGACGCTCATCTGTGCACCACCGGCTTGTTCGGCCACGGATCGTTTTGCGCAATGAAGTCCTGCGGCGCGCCGGGCACGCTGTAGTCATAGGCCCAGCGATAGACCACCGGCAGCCTGTCGCCCCAGTTGCCGTGAGGTGGCGGAGTAGTCGGCGTCTGCCACTCAAGGGTGGTCGCGCGCCACGGATTGCCGCCGGCCTCGCGGCCGTTCTTCAGGCTCCAGAACAGGTTGAACAGGAAAACCAGCTGCGCGAAACCAACGACGAGCGCGGCGATGGTGATGAACTCGTTGAGCGTGTGCACCGACTCCGGGATGAAGGCGGTTTCGCCAAGTTCCGGATAGCGGCGCGGGACGCCGACCAGCCCGACATAGTGCATCGGAAAGAAGATCAGGTAGGCGCCGATGAAGGTCACCCAGAAATGGAAGTGACCCATTACCTCATTGAGCATCCGCCCGGTGATCTTCGGGTACCAGTGGTAGATCGCGCCGAAGATGACGAGAATTGGCGCCACGCCCATCACCATGTGGAAGTGGGCCACCACGAACATCGTGTCCGAGAGCGGGACGTCGACCACGACGTTGCCGAGGAAGAGGCCCGTGAGCCCGCCATTCACGAAGGTGACGATGAAGGCGAGGGCGAACAGCATCGGAATGGTGAGGTGAATGTCACCGCGCCAGAGCGTCAGTACCCAGTTGTAGACCTTGATGGCCGTCGGCACCGCGATGATCAGCGTCGTCGTCGCGAAGAAGAAGCCGAAATAGGGGTGCATGCCGCTGACATACATGTGGTGCGCCCAGACGATGAACGACAGCGCGCCGATCGCCACGATCGCCCACACCATCATGCGGTAGCCAAAGATGTTCTTGCGCGCATGGGTGCTGATGAGGTCGGAGACGATGCCGAAGGCTGGGAGGGCGACGATGTAGACCTCCGGATGGCCGAAGAACCAGAACAGGTGCTGGAACAGGATAGGGCTGCCGCCCCCATAGCTTAGCTGCTCGCCCATCTCGACCAGCGCCGGCATGAAGAAGCTGGTGCCGAGCAGCCGGTCGAACAGCATCATGACCGCTGCAACGAACAGTGCCGGGAAGGCGAGCAGCGCCATCACCGTCGCGGTGAAGATGCCCCAGACGGTGAGCGGCATGCGCATCAGGGTCATGCCGCGGGCGCGTCCCTGCAGCACGGTGACCACATAGTTCAGGCCGCCCATCGTGAAGCCGATGATGAACAGGATCAGCGAGAACAGCATGATGAGGATGCCGGCCTGCTGGCCGCCCGGCGTGCCGCCGAGGATCGCCTGCGGCGGATAGAGCGTCCAGCCAGCCCCCGTCGGACCGCCGGGCGCGAAGAAGCTCGCCACCAGCACCAGCACGGCGGCTAGATAGATCCAGTAGGACAGCATGTTGAGATAGGGGAACGCCATGTCGCGCGCTCCCACCATCAACGGGATCAGGTAGTTGCCGAAGCCGCCAAGGAAGAGGGCGGTCAGCAGGTACACGACCATAATCATGCCGTGCATGGTCACGAACTGGTAGTAAGCCTCGGGGGTGATGAAGTCGAAGGTGCCGGGGAAGGCGAGCTGCAGCCGCATCAGCCAGGACAGCACCAGCGCGACGAGCCCGATTGCCATCGCGGTGCTCGAATACTGGATGGCGATGACCTTGGCGTCCTGCGAGAACACATAGGTCGTCCACCAGCTGTGCGGATGGTAGAGCTCAACATCCGGAACTTCAGCAGGCGGGATCGCATCGGTCGTACGAGGCGTAAATTCGACCATGATGTCACCTCCAGCACTCCGGCGGGGCCCGAGGCGGCCCGAACCCCGTCACGTCTATTGCCGTGTTATGCCGCCTCCTCCCTCATCATTTCTTCGTCCCTCCATCGGCCATACCGACTTCGGTGCCGCTCAGCTGCGCGAAGGTGGACTGCTCCTGAAGCCACGCCTGGTAGTCTTCCTCCGTGTCGACCATCACGATGCCGCGCATGAAGCCGTGGCCGATGCCGCAGAGCTCTGCACAGAGCACCTCGAAGGTGCCGGTGCGAATTGGCGTGAACCAGAAATAGGTGACGGAACCCGGCACCATGTCCATCTTGGCGCGGAATTCAGGCACGTAAAAATCGTGCAGCACGTCGATCGAGCGCAGCAGCATTTTGACCGGCTTGTCGACTGGAAGGTGGAGGTCGGCAGCCTCGATGATCACGTCGTCTTGCCCTGCGGGATCCTCCGGATTGACGCCGAGCGGATTTTCCGGGCTGATCAGCCGGGCCTCGGAGGTGCCGAGCTTGCCGTCAGCGCCCGGCAGCCGGTAGCTCCACTGCCATTGCTGGGCGACGACCTCGACCTCGGTGGCATCGTCCGGAACCGATACGAACTGCGACCAGACATAGAGACCGGGCGCAAGCAGCGCCGCGACACCGATGGCGGTAACGACCGTTAGCCAGCCCTCGAGCCGGCCGCTTTCGGGTTCATAATCGGCCTTCGACCCTTCGCGATGGCGGAAGCGCCAGATGCAATAGGCCATGAACAGGACGACAGCGGCGAAGACGATGCCGGTAATCCAGAAGGTGATGACGAGAGTGTTGTCGATGTAGCTCCAGTTGGAGGCAATCGGTGTGAACCACCACGGGCTCAATACGTGAAAGAGCACGGAGCCCGCGACAACAAGGACGAGTACGATTGCAATAGCCATACTCTGTTCACCGACATTCGGGACGTCTGAATTCCTCCCCGCCCAAATGTCTCGCTCATTGTGCGCGATTTGCGCCCGAAATTCTAGTGTCGGTAGCAAGCTTGCATAAGCAGGCGCTAAATGACTGACTGAAAGGACCCAAAGTGATTAGCGCCGAACGCACGGTTACCGAGCGGCACCACCGACGGTGATGCTCGGTCGCGGGGTCTGCCTTCGGTGGAGGCGTCGGCGGACCTGCTGGTGTGCTCCGCTACAGGCACAAAAAAAGCGGGCTGGGTCCCGCTTTCCTCTGGTCTCCGAGACATTCGTCACGCTGCCGGTACATTCATGGTCAGCGCGGGTCAATCGGATCAAATTCAGCCTTTTGCTTCAAGAACCTCACCGCGCATCTCGCGGGACGTTCATGCCTGCATCGGCTGATGATCGACATATAGGAGACCATTGTGTTCGAACCAAGTTCGCGGCCGAAAAAGACCGACCGGCCGCGGACGAAGTGTGCCAGCGGCCGGACTTGTCCCGTTCAGGCCGTTGCCTCCTGGATCGCCGACAGCTTCCAATCGCCGCCGTTCCTGCGCACGAAGGTCCAGAGTTCCACCGTCTCGGTCGGCTCCTCAACACCGCTGACCAGCGCGCCGGTGGCGCGATCGCGCAGGACGTCGATCGACTCGTAGCAGAAGGCGGCGGTGGCATAATCGTCCGCTCCTTCGTTCCACGCTTCAGCAATGTCCGCCTGCAGGAGCTTTACGCCGGTGACCTCGTTGCGCACCCCGCGCTTGGCGTTATCCGCCAGTTCCTCCGAGAAGAACGACACCATCTCGGGAGTTGAGAGGCGGCGAAGCGCTGCGTGGTCCTCATCGGCGAAGGCCTGCTGCACCTCGGCGAGCCTCTTCTCGAACGTGTCGAGATCGGACTGATCGAGCGAAATGTCGGTCATCTGCGGTGCGGAAGCCAGGGCAGCGCCACCGCCGATGCGTGGCAAGGTGAAGCCGGACGGGGTGCGGCCGGACTGAGGTGCCGCATCGCGCCGGTAGGACTGCCCAAAGTCTGATTCATGCACATTGGCAGAAGCGCGCGGGCCGCCGGCGGTTGCCGGCTGGCTGCGCGAGCGGAAAAAGGCCATGGCCAACCAGATGAGGCCACCGATCAGCAGCAGTTGGACGAGGAAGCCGACGGCGCCCGCCATGCCGCCAAAGCCGTAGCCGAACAGCATGCCGAGCAGGCCGCCGATCAGAATGCCCCGCATCAGCCCGCCGCCGAGACCGCCGAACAGGCCCGGGCGCTGCTGGCCCAGAGTCTGCTGCTGGCGGCTCGTTGCGCTGGGCGCAGGCGTCATGCTGCGCTCGACCGGCGCGGTCGCGTTCGGGGCTGTCCGGGTGGGCGGAACGACCTGCTGGGTGCGGAAGCCGCGACTGCCAAAGCTGCCACCGCGTCGCGCCTCGGCGAAGTCGGTCGAGACAAGCATCACCCCGGCAAAGACCGCCGCCAAAAGTGCAAGAATTCGAAAGCGCCCGAAACGCATCATTGAAACGTATTCTCCCCGTGGTCGCCGCGAAGACGGCATGCGTCGTTCAGGACGGGCCGAAGGCGCTCTTGCCACGCGCGCCCGATCGGCCGATCCGCTGCGCCGGATATGGCAATCTGCTGCCGTGGTTGCAAGGACAGGCAGGCGATGGATCAAGGCTTCGGACAATATGTCGATGCAAGCTATTGGCTGTGATCTGCTCATTCGACCATCGCCCTGAGCCAGCACCAGCCGCTTCGAGGTCCACTAGGTGCGAAAGCGTACAATGGGTGGAAAGGATGAGGCAGTATCTCTCCCCATTCTCATCCTTTCTCATCCTTTTGTACTAGACTTCGTCAGCTGCAATGATTTACGGCTGGTGATCCATCGCAGTTGATGCGAAGGTTATGTGACGGAATTGGAGGAATCACCGGGCATAAATACCAAGGGGAGCCGGCCCCGGACTGAAACTGTCGACATGAAACGGGAGGATAGAATGTCGGTAGCAGTTAAACACGCATCCGCTCCAGCGTCTCGCAGGCAATTTTTGAAGGGAAGCTTGCTGGCCGCTGGTGGTACCGCAGCAAGCAGTCTCGCCGCTCCGGCCGTACTGGCCCAAAGTCCCGTCGTCGTGAAAATGCAGACGTCCTGGCCGTCGGGCGACATCTGGATGGATTTTGCCCGCCAGTATGTCGAGCGCGTACAGGAAATGTCGGGCGGCCGTATCCAGATCGATCTTCTGCCCGCTGGGGCGGTGGTCGGCGCCTTCCAGGTGCTCGACGCCGTCAATGACGGCGTGCTCGACGCCGCGCATACAGTGCCTGTCTACTGGTACGGCAAGCACAAGGCTGCCTCTCTTTTCGGCACCGGCCCGGTTTGGGGCGGCACCGCGCTCAACATGCTCGGCTGGTTCTACCAGGGTGGCGGCAAGGAGCTGTATGCCGAGCTTACCCAGGAGATCATGGGCCTGAACCTCTACGGCTTCTACGGCTTCCCGATGCCTGCACAGCCGTTCGGCTGGTTCAAGAACCCGGTCGCGACGATCCAGGATCTGCAGGGCTACAAATACCGCACCGTGGGTCTCGCCGCCGACCTTCTGCAGAAGCTCGGCATGAGCATCGCCCAGATCCCGGGCGGCGAAATCGTGCCGGCCATGGAACGCGGCGTGATCGACGCCTTCGAGTTCAACAATCCATCTTCAGACCTTCGCTTCGGTGCGCAGGACGTCGCCAAGAACTACTTCCTGGCGTCCTATCACCAGGCATCGGAATCGTTCGAGTTCCTGTTCAACAAGGACTTCTTCGACGATCTGGAGCCGGACCTGCAGGCTATCCTGAAGTACGGCGTCGAGGCGATCACCATGGCGAACACGGCGCTTGCCCTCGACTTCTACTCCAAGGATCTGCAGACCTTGCAGGATGAGCACGGCGTCACCGTGCACCGGACCTCGCAGGAAATCCTCGATGCCCAGCTCAAGGCCTGGGACGAGCTTATCAAGGAGCTCGAGGAGGACGAGTTCATGAAGCGATGCATGGAAAGCCAGCGCCAGTGGGTCGAGCGCACGGTCTTCTATGAGCTGATGAACGCGCCCGACTACGCCCTTGCCTACGAGCACTACTTCCCGGGCAAGCTCAAGACCTGACAATGTTCGGAGTCGGGAGCGCAGGTCGCGTTCCGCCGGCTCCCGCCGCGGGCGAGGGTGGGGCTTGCCCCCGCCTTCGCGTCACGTCAGCGCCGCCGTCTTTTCGGCCGGCGGTGCTTCCCCGTCTCCTTCGCCAGGTGAACCGCTGCGATGACGCGCCTCATCTTCTTCATCGACCGCATCTCGGGCTGGGTCGGCCGGGCTTTCGCCTGGCTGATCCTGATGATGGCCTTCGGGATGGGCTACGAGGTAATGGTACGTTACCTCTTCCTTGCGCCCACAAGCTGGGCCTTCGACATGTCCTACATTCTCTACGGCACGCTCTTCATGATGGGCGGCGCCTACACGCTCTCGCGCAACGGGCACGTGCGAGGCGACTTCCTCTATCGGCTGTGGTCGCCGAGGGCGCAGGCATCGATCGAGCTGGTTCTCTACTTCCTGTTCTTCTTTCCCGGAATCCTCGCCCTCATCTTCGCGGGCTGGAAATATGCCGGGCGCAGCTGGCGCTATCTCGAAGTCAGCACGAACTCGCCGGCCGGCATCCCGATCTTCCATTTCAAGACGGTTCTCGTCGCGGCCGGGGTTCTCCTGTTCATGCAGGGAATTGCCCAGGTCTGCCGCTGCATCCTGTGCATCCGCAACGGTGCCTGGCTGCCGCATGAGGAGGACGTCGAGGAACTCGAAGATCAACTGGTCAAGCAGGTTGCCGCCGGTCACGGCGAAGACGCCGCCCTGATGGCCGGGCGGATAAGGGGGGAATGATGACCGACCCGCAAATTGCGATCATGATGCTGGGGATCTTCATCCTCGTCATTTTCCTCGGCTTTCCGATCGCCTTCACGCTCATGGCGCTGGGGGTGGGCTTCGGCTACTACGCCTATTTCGACGGTCGCCGGATGTGGCGCGCCTACGAACGCGCGGTCGCGGATGGCGCCGATACCTGGACGCAGTGGCAAAGCTGGATCGAGGGGTTCTTCAACAACCGGATCTTCGACCTCTTCGTGAACCAGACCTATTCGGTGATGGCGAACGAGGTGCTGACGGCCGTGCCGCTCTTCCTGTTCATGGGCTATATCGTCGAGCGCGCCAATATCGTTGACCGGCTGTTTTCGACCCTATACGTCGCAGCGCGCCGCGTGCCGGGTTCCATGGCCGTGGCGGCGCTGATCACCTGCGCGCTGTTTGCGACGGCAACCGGCATCGTCGGCGCGGTGGTGACGCTGATGGGCCTCCTCGCATTTCCGGCGATGCTTAAGGCGCGCTACGATACGAGCTTTGCCTCCGGCGTCATCTGCGCCGGCGGCACGCTCGGCATCCTGATCCCGCCGTCGATCATGCTGATCGTCTATGCCGCTGCATCCGGCGTCTCGATCGTGCGCCTCTATGCCGGTGCGCTGCTGCCGGGGTTCCTGCTGGCGGGGCTCTACCTCGTCTATGTGATCATCCGCGCGATCTTGCAGCCGAACATCGCACCGAAGCCGCGCGACGAGGACGTCGGAGACACGCCGCTCGGCCAGCTGATCCTCATGATCCTGACATCGTTCGTTCCGCTGGCCTTCCTGATCCTCGCCGTTCTGGGCTCGATCCTGTTCGGACTTGCCACACCCTCGGAGGCCGCGTCTGCCGGAGCGATCGGCGGCCTGCTGCTTGCGGTGCTCTATCGCGCGCTCACCTGGCAGCGGCTGCGCGAGTCCGTTTATCTGACGCTGAAAACGACGGCGATGGTGTGCTGGCTGTTCGTCGGCTCGTGGGTGTTCGCCTCGGTCTTCTCCTATCTCGGCGGCGAGCGGCTGATCAGCGAGTTCGTGACCGGCCTCGACATCTCGCCGATCACGTTCCTGATCATGGCCCAGCTCATCATCTTCCTGCTGGGCTGGCCGCTGGAGTGGTCGGAGATCATCATCATCTTCGTGCCGATCTTCCTGCCGCTCCTGTCGCACTTCGGCGTGGATCCGCTGTTCTTCGGCGTCCTCGTGGCGCTGAATCTGCAGACGTCGTTCCTGACCCCGCCGATGGCGATGTCAGCCTATTACCTCAAGGGCATCGCGCCACCGCATGTGCGGCTGACGCAGATTTTTGCCGGATGCATGCCTTATCTCGCCATGGTGTTCCTCTCGATGTTGCTGATCTACCTGTTCCCGTCCATCGTCTTCGCTCTGCCGGAGCTGGTCTATGGCCGCTAAGCGCATTCCTGCTGCCGATCCCGCAGCGCTCGGTGCCCGCGAGGCGGCATGGCGCATTGCCGAGGGCGCGATGTCATCCGCGGAACTGGTTGCCGCCTGCCTCGCACGCATTGATGCCGAGGAGGAGCGGGTGCAGGCGTGGGTGTTCCTCGACCGCGACATGGCGATGGCCGAAGCCGAGGATAGGGACCGCCGCCGGAAGCTGGGCATGCCACTTGGGCCGCTCCACGGCGTGCCGGTCGGCATCAAGGACATCATCGACGTGAAGGGCATGCCCACCGGTAACGGCTCGCCGATCGACGCGGGAAGGATGCCGCTGGAGGACGCAGCGCTGATCCGGCGCCTGCATGCGGCAGGTGCCATCATCCTTGGCAAGACAGTCACGACCGAATTCGCCTACTTCCATCCCGGCAAGACACGCAACCCGCACGATCCCTCCCGCACACCGGGCGGCTCATCGAGCGGCTCGGCAGCGGCGGTGGCGTGCGGGATGGTGCCGCTTGCTTTCGGCAGCCAAACCAATGGGTCGGTGATCAGGCCGGCTTCCTTCTGCGGCACAGTCGGCTTCAAGCCGTCCTTCGGCGCGATCCCGCGCACGGGCATGCTCACTGCCTCTCAAAGCCTCGACCATGTCGGCCTGTTCGCTCGGAACCTTGAGGACATGGCGCTGGCCGAAGCCCTCATGGGGCCGGACGGCCGCGATACCGGGGCAGGGGCTAGCCCGGGACCGCTCATGGCAACGGCTCTCTCGGAACCGCCCGTGGCTCCCGCGCTCGCCTTTATCCGGACGCCGGCGTGGAGCCGCGCCGAGGAGGGGACAGTGGCCGCCTTTGCCGAACTGGTCGCGGCGCTGGGAGACCGGCTTGAGGACGTGGAGCTGCCGGAGCCCTTCGCCCGTGCCTATGGCTGGCATCGCGCGATCATGGCGGCCGAGATGGCCCGCAATCTCGGGCACTATGTCGACCGCGCGCCCGAGCAATGTTCCGACAAGATCCGCGATCTGGTGGCCGAGGGCCGCGGCGTTTCCGCCCCCGACTATCTGGGGGCGCGTGATATGGCGCCTGTCCTGCGCTCATCGCTTGAAGCACTTTTCGACCGCTTTGACGCGATCGTCACACCGGCCGCGCCGGGTGAAGCGCCGGAAGGGCTGGAGTCGACGGGCGATCCGGTCTTCTGCACGCTTTGGACCTATCTGGGGCTCCCGGCGCTCAGCCTGCCGCTGCTCACCGGGCCGAACGGCCTGCCGCTCGGAGTACAGCTCGTCGGCGCTCCCGGCCAGGATGCACGGCTGTTGCGCACAGCCCGCTGGCTGGTGCGCCTGCTAAACGAGGAGGTTCCCGCATGACCGACAGGCTTCTCGCGCTGATTTCGCTGATTGGCCTCGCGCTGTTCCTCTGCGTGGTGCCGATCTGGGTGCCGAGCCCCGACCTGATCGTGCTCGCCGTCTTGTGCTTCCTGCTAGCCGCCTTCGACTTCTGGCGCGAGCTGTTCCGGGCGGGCGGTGGCGGGAGGTAGTCGGCGCACCCTCTCAAGACACGATTGCCTTTCGGGCGCCAGCAATGCCTTATTCGTTGCCGGCGGACGCAGCCGGCACCCTGCTGCTGTCCGCAGGGAGAGAGTTTAGGAGATCTGATGTCTACCGTCCGATTGATCAGCGACGAGGAAGCCGAGACCATTCCCGCGGTCAGGGAGGTCTTTGACGACATCCGAAAGACGCGGAAGTCCGATTTCGTCAACAATTTCTGGCGCGGGCTCGCAAATGACCCGGTCAGACTGAAGGCGATATGGCAACAGCTCAAGGAGGTGATGGTCGCGGAAGGTTCGCTCGACCCGCTGACGAAGGAGATGCTGTACATCGCCGTCTCGACCGCCAACGGCTGTTCCTATTGCGTCCATTCGCACACAGCCGCGGCCCGCGCCAAGGGTATGACCGACCAGCAATATGGCGAGTTGCTGGCGGTGATCGGCCTCGCCGCCCAGACCAATCATCTGGCAAATGCCATGCAAATTCCGGTCGATCCCGAGTTCGATCTCGTCAGACAAGACCGGTAACCGCGCTACGGATTCAGGGAGGGGCCGATGCTGACGCTTTATGGAATGAGTTCCAGTGGCAATTGCTACAAGCCGCGGCTGCTTCTGGCCAAGCTCGGGCGGCCGTTCCGTCATGTCGAAGTCAACGCGATGGACGGGTCGACGCACTCGACCGAGTTTCTGGCGCTCAACCCGAACGGCAAGGTGCCGCTGCTGCAACTCGAGGATGGACGGATCCTGGCGGAATCGAATGCCATGCTGCTCTATCTTGCGGAGGGCACATCCTATCTGCCGGACGCAGGGTTTGAGCGGGCCTTGGTCTACCAGTGGCTGTTCTTCGAGCAGTACAGCCACGAACCTTACATCGCCGTGCTGCGGGCGCTGAAAAAATATCCGGAACGCGCGCATCAGGCGACGCCTGAACGCGTCGCGCAATTGCTGGATGGCGGACACAAGGCACTTGCGGTGATGGAGACGCAGCTGTCCAAGACGCGATTCATCGCCGGCGACGACTACACCGTCGCCGACATCGCGCTCTACGCCTACACCCAGGACGCTGCCTTCGCGGGCTACGAGATTACCCGCTTCCCGCAGGTAACGACCTGGCTCGAACGCGTCGCCACCGACAACGGCCACGTTCCGATGGAGTGGTTGCCCTGAGGGGTTGCGGCGCTTTCGCCTGAGGGACTAAGTCGATCCCCCTCCCGAGTTTTCCCGGGCCGCTTTCTTGATGCGGGCGTACGAAAGGGCGATATGGACGCGGCGGACGTGACCGGCGGCGGCGAGGTCGCCGTGTTCCACGGCCTCGGTAATGTCCGCCACCTCGCGCTGGAAGGTCAGGAACTCGTTTTCGAGCAGTTCCTTCGAGCTGCGCAACTGCAGCGCCGTCTTCATCCAGATGCGCGCGGTCTGGTAGTAGAGCCGCTCGCTGATCTCGCGCAGCGGCTCATTGCGGGTCAGGCTCGTGAAGAGATGGAAGAATTCCATGTTGAGCCGGGAGAACTCCCGGATGTCGCCGGCGCGCACCAACCGGTCGCAGCGCTCCCGGATGTCGCGGAAGCGTGTCACCAGTGCATCGTCAACCCTGACCGGAGACAGCTTGCCAATCAGCTCGGCAAGCTCGACCCGCATCTCGTAAACCTGCGCGAGCGCATCGACGTCGATGTCGGTGACGATGGTGCCGACGCCATGGACCGAGCGCAGCAGACCTTCGGCCTCGAGCTTGACGAGAACCCGGCGTACCGGGGTGCGCGAGACACCGAATTCCTCGGCAAGATCCTCCTCGCGTAGCCGGCTGCCTGGCCGATAGTCGAGCAGGCAGATGCGCGTTCGCAGCGTCTCATAGATGCGTGCGAACCGCGCCCTCGCGCCTTCCTCTGGTATTCCGTGATCGTCGGCTGGTGCTTCCAAAACGATCGTATCCTGGTTCAACCGTCCGCCCCCTGGTTCGACAGCTTTAGCGAAAGCTTGTCGAGCATTTCGAGGCAGGCGGCAAGCTGGTCGATTGATATGAACTCGTCAGGTTTATGAGCTTGTTCGATCGAGCCCGGCCCGCAAATGATCGAGGAGATACCGGCGGACTGGAACAGGCCAGCCTCGGTGCCGAAGGGGACCACCTCGGCGTGCTCCGCCCCGGTCAGTTCCATGACGATCCGGCGCGCTTCCGAATCCTCAACGACCTGCAGCCCCTCGACCTCGCCGATGGTGCGGGTGACGATGTCGCAATGGGGACAGACGGTACGCATCGACGGCAGGAGGACGCTGCCGACATAGTCGGAAAGCTGGCCTTTGACGTAGGTGGCGTCGGCACTGCTGATGGGACGCATCTCCCATTCGATCGCACAACTGCCGGCAATGACGTTGCGCGCCTTGCCGCCCTCAATGCGGCCGACCTGCAGTGTCGTCCAGGGTGGGTCGAAACGGCTGGCGGACGGCGCGCGCGCCTTCATCTCCTCACCAAGGTCGAGCATCCGCGAGATGTAGCGGGCCGCATATTCAACCGCGTTGACGCCCCTGTCCGGCTGGGAGCCATGGCCCTCGAGGCCGGTGAACTCGGTCGTGTATTCGTAGCAGCCCTTGTGGCCCTCGATGACACCCATCGACGTCGGCTCGCCGATGATGGCGACGGCCGGACGAATGCCGGCGCGTTCGAGTTCCTGCACCAACGCACGGGCGCCGAAGCAGCCGACCTCCTCGTCATAGGTGAAGGCGAAATGCAGCGGACGCTTGAGCGGGGCCGCGGCAAAGCGCGGCGCCATCGCGATTGCGGCGGCGATGAATCCCTTCATGTCACAGGTGCCGCGGCCATAGAGACGGTCACCGCGCGCGGCGAGCCTGAACGGATCGCTTGTCCATTCTTCGGGATCGACCGGTACGACATCGGTATGACCAGACAGAACGATCCCACCGTCGCCTTCTGGCCCCAATGTCGCGAAGAGGTTTGCCTTGGTGCCCGTCTCATCGCGCGACAACGAGATCGACGCTCCTGTGTCCGACAGAAGCTCCGCCGCATAGGTGATCAGCTCAAGGTTGCTCTCTGATGAGACGGTCGGAAAGGCAACGAGATCGGCCAGCACCTCCCGGGTGCGCTGAAGCACGTCCATGCTGCGTCAATCCTTGACGTAAAGCTTGCGCGGGCGGTCGCAGAGGCACTCGGCGGGGCCGCTCTCGCGGATCAGGATGCTTTCAGTGATTTCGAGACCCCAGTTCTCCATCCACAGTCCAGGCATGAAGTGGAAGGTCATGCCGGCTTCGAGGATCGTCTCCTCCTCCTTGCGGAACGAGATCGTGCGCTCGCCCCAGTCGGGCGGATAGGAAATTCCGATCGGATAGCCGCAGCGACTGTCCTTCTTGATGCCGGCGCGTTCGAGCGCGCCAAACAGCGCTTTCGCGACCTCGCCCGCGGGCCGGCCCGGCCGCGCCGCCTCAAGGCCTGCCTCCAGACCCTCGACCAGCGCCTTCTCCGCATCGAGCATCTCCTGCGGCGGCTTGCCGAGATAGAGCGTGCGGCAGAAGGGGACGTGGTAGCGCCGGTAGCAGCCTGCGATTTCGAAAAAGGTTGCTTCACCCTTTTGGAACGGGCGTCCGTCCCAGGTCAGATGCGGCGCGGCAGCATCCGTGCCAGATGGAAGCAGCGGCACGATCGCCGCGTAATCCCCCCACGCGCCATCAACGCCCCGTATTGCATCTCCATAAATTTCCGCGACGACCTCGTTCTTCGGCCGGCCAGGCTCGACGCGCTCCATGACGCCGTCGATCATGTTCTCCACGATGCGCGCCGCCTTGCGCATGAAGGCGATTTCCTCGTCCGACTTCACGCCGCGCTGCCAGTTCACAAGCGCCGTGGCATCGATGAACTCAGCCTGGGGAAGCTCTTCCTTGAGGACGAGATAGGCTTTCGCGGAGAAGTAGTAGTTCTCAAGCTCCAGCCCGATGCGCTTGTTCGCATATCCCTTTTCGCGCAGGATCGAGGCGAGGTCCTGCATCGGGTGGCGCACCGTCGACTGCACGAAATTATCGGCATAGCCGATGACCCGGTCATCGCTCATCCAGACGGTGCGGATCGCGCCGTTCGCATCCTGGCCACGACCCCACCAGATAGGGTCTGCGTCGTGGAAGACGATCACACCCTGGTGCACGTAGAACGACCAGCCGTCGTAGCCTGTAAGCCACGCCATGTTTGACGGGTCCTCGACAAACAGCACGTCTACTCCACGTTCTTCCATAGAGCGGCGCACTTTCGTCAGGCGGCGGGAATATTCATTTCTTGAGAATGGCAGGTGTGCGGCGGGCATGGCCCCTCCCGTAGCTCTGGGTGCGTCGGCTGACGAATGTGTACATCTATGAAGATGGAAAGCAATAAGCCCAGAGTTGCCGCAGCGTTTGAACCAGAAAAACCGTTGACACATCCTGCACCCTGCGAGATGTTGTGCACAACAATAGAAAATGAAGCCGGTGGAACACAGGAGAGACAACCAATGAAAGGCACGCTTCTCAGGCATATCGCCGCTCTGGGCATGGCTGCCCTTGCCGTCGGATCATTCGCCGGCTCGGCCATCGCACAGTCGCTGCTCGAACGCGCCGAAAGCGGCGAGCCGATCCGCATCGGCTTCGCCAACGAAATTCCCTTCGCCTATCCGGGCGACGACGGCAGCCCCAAGGGCTTCGTCAACGTGATGACGATCGCCGTGCTCAAGAACATGGGCTACGAGAAGATCGAGCCGGTGCAAACCGAATGGGGCGGGCTGATCCCCGGCCTCAACGCCAACCGGTTCGACATCGTAACCGGCGGCATGAACATCCTTGCCAGCCGCTGCGAAAACATCGCCTTTTCCGAGCCAATAGCCACCGTTGGCGACGGCTTCATCCTCGCGCCGGGCAACCCGAAGAACATCTCAAACTATGAGAGCCTGAAGAGCGCCGAAGCCATCATGGTGACGGGCGCCGGTTACTCGAACATCGAGGCAGCCAAGGCCGCGGGGGTGCCGGAAGCGAATATCATGCAGGTTCCGGGTCCGACGGAAATTCTGGCTGCCGTGCGGGCTGGCCGAGCCGATGCAGGTGCAGGCACCTACTTCACGATGAAGCAGCTTGCTGACAGCTCGAACGGGGCAGTGGAAGCGAGCGATCCCACAGCAATGCCGGAAGAGTCGTTCAACTGGGCAGGCATCGGCTTCCGCAAGGCCGACCAGGACTTCCTCGACAAGTTCAACGCTGCGCTGAAGGAGTACATTGGCTCCGAGGCAATGATGTCGGCCGTAGCCGAATACGGCTACGGCGAGGCCTCGTTGCCGGGCGACCAGACCACGGAATGGGTGTGCGCAAACCGCTGATCTCGTAGCTGCGCGGGCCGGATCACCGGCCCGCTGCTCCTCCGGCGCCCTGCCGGACGGTTACAGCCTCCCGCCTTCAAGGCGCTGACGGGAAAGGCCGAGCGGATGTCCTACCTCGAATTTCTCAGCCAGTACGGCGACCGCATCCTCAGCGGAACGCTTGTCACGATCGTCCTCACCATCCTCTCTGCTTTGCTCGCCATGGCGATCGCCCTGGCGGCTGGGTTGATGCGGATGTCGAGAAATTTTTTCGTCCGTGCGGGTGCTACCGTCTACATCGAGATATTCCGCGGAACCTCGCTTCTCGTACAGCTCTACTGGATCTTCTTCGTCCTGCCGCTCTTCGGCATCACGCTCGAGAAGTTCACCGCTGGCTTCGTCGCTGTTGGCATGAACCTCGGCGCGTACGGCGCGGAGCTCGTGCGCGGCGCGATCCTGTCTGTACCAAAAGGCCAGTGGGAGGCCGCACAGGCGATCAACATGACGCCCACGAAGCGCATGCTGCGGATCATCCTGCCGCAGGCGCTGCTGATCATGCTGCCATCGTGGGGCAACCTGCTGATCGAGCTACTGAAGGGGACGGCGCTCGTTGCGCTCATCGCCGTTGCCGACCTGATGTTCCAGGTCAAGCAGATCAACGGCACGACCTTCATGTCGGCCGAGTCCTTTGGCACGGCGCTGGTCATCTACTACATCCTCGCGCGCTTCATGATCACGCCATTCATGCGCTGGCTTGAACGGTTCATGCAGCGCAAGCTCGGGAGGGCGTGAAATGCTCGACTGGCGCTGGGATTTTACCCTCGACATCCTGCCCCGCCTGTTGGTGGCGACTGGGAACACGTTGCTGGCCGCGGGCCTCGGCTATGCGATCGCCATAGTACTCGGCCTCGTCCTTGCGCTCGCACAGCGCACGCCTTCGCGGGCCTTCACAATGATCGTGCGCGAGATGGTCGAATTCATCCGCTCGACGCCGCTGGTGCTGCAGATCTTCTTCGTCTTCTACGTCGCGCCGCAGTTCGGCATCCGGCTGTCGCCCTGGACCGCCGGCATGATCGCCATCGGCCTGCACTATGCGGCGTATCTGTCGGAGGTTTATCGCGGTGGGCTCGACAGCGTGCCGAAGGGGCAGTGGGAAGCTGCGACATCGCTCAACCTTTCGACGGCGCGCACCTATTTTCGCGTCATCATCCCACAGGCGATGCCGCCGTCGCTGGCCGGCATGGGAAACTACCTTGTCGGCATCCTCAAGGACACGCCCATGCTCTCGGTCATCGGCGTTGCCGAGCTGATGCACACCGCCAATGCGATTGGCTCTGAAACCTACCGATTCCTTGAACCATATACGATGGTCGGGGTCATCTTCCTGGCCCTGTCGCTGCCAACCGCCGCCGCCATACGTCTCTTCGAGGCGTGGCTGCGCCGGAAACTGGGAATGATCTGATGCGCGAGAACGACCTGACCGGCTACCCACCCAAGCTCGAAGGCCCTGACCGCCCGATGGTGCGGTTCGCGAATGTCACAAAGAGCTATGGCAGCCTGACGGTGCTGGATTCGCTCGATCTCGATGTTGCAGAGGGGGAGATGGTTACCATCATCGGCCCGTCGGGCTCCGGCAAGACGACCGTGCTGCGCATGCTGATGACGCTTGAGACCATCAATGGCGGCGTCATCTACGTCGACGGTGATCCCCTCACGCACATGCCGCAGGGCGACCGGCTGGTGCCGGCAAACCGGCGGCATGTCCGGCAGATCCGCTCGAAAATCGGCATGTGCTTCCAGCAGTTCAACCTGTTCCCGCACATGACGGCGCTGGAGAACTGCATGGAAGGACCGGTGCACGTCCTCGGCATGCCGAAGAAGGATGCGCAGGAACGCGCCGAAGAGCTGCTTGCCATGGTCGGAATGGCCGACAAGCGCGACCAGCACCCCTCGCGCCTGTCGGGCGGACAGCAGCAGCGCGTAGCGATTGCTCGCGCGCTGGCGATGCGGCCCAAGGTGATGCTGTTCGACGAGGTCACGTCCGCGCTTGATCCGGAAGTCATCGGCGAGGTGACCAATGTCATTCGCAAGCTCGTTTCCGAACACAACCTCACCATGCTGATGGTGACCCACCAGATGGGCTTTGCCCGTGATATCTCCGACCGCATCTGTTTCTTCTACGGCGGCCGGATCGAGGAACAGGGCACTCCGGACGAACTGTTCAACCATCCGCAGAAGGAACGGACCCAGCAGTTCCTGCGAGCCGTGAAGGAGGCGGTGTGACTGTCGCCATTTCCGACATCTGGGCGGCTCGCTCCAACATCACCAAAGGCGCAGCCCGCACGCCACTGGTGCCTTCGCCCTACATGAGCCGCCTTGTCGGCCACGACTTCCTGCTGAAGCTGGAAATGACCCAGCCGACGGGCGCCTTCAAGATACGCGGCGCGACCAACGCGCTCATCAACCTTCCGGAGGGGACCACTGGCGTCACCTGCTGTTCCACCGGCAACCACGGCCGCGCCATTGCCTACGCAGCAAAGGCTCTGGGCCTGCGGGCAGTGATCTGCATGTCGTCACTGGTCCCGCAGGCGAAGGTGGATGGCATCAGGGCACTCGGCGCCGACGTGCGGATCGTCGGTGCGAGCCAGGACGATGCACAGGCCGAGAGCAGCAGGCTCGCGCTTGAAGAAGGTCTCGTCGAGGTTCCGCCTTTCGATCATCCCCTGGTCATTGCAGGGCAGGGCACGATCGGGCTTGAACTTCTCGAGGACTGTCCAGACCTTTCCACCATCCTCGTACCGCTCTCGGGTGGCGGGCTAGCAGCCGGCGTTGCCCGCGCGGCAAAGGAGATCAAGCCCTGGATCAGGGTGATCGGCGTGACGATGGACCGGGGCGCGGCGATGTACCAGTCCCTCAAGGCGCGCGTACCCGTGGAGGTCGAGGAGGTGCCCAGCCTCGCGGACTCGCTCGGCGGAGGGATCGGCACAGAGAACCAGCTCACCTTCGCCATGTGCCGTGATCTTCTTGATGACTGCGTGCTCGTCAGCGAAGAAGATATCTACGACGCCATGCAGACGCTCTACTATGAGGATCGCATGGTCGCGGAAGGTGCGAGCGTCGTCGGCATCGCTGCCACCAAGGCAGGTAAGATCGGCCCGGTGCGAGGCCCAATCGCCACCATCCTGACCGGCCGCAACCTCGACATGGCCATGTTCACCGAGGTTGTTTCGGGTCGCAGCGTGACGCTCGGTGACAAGACAATCGAAGGACGCGCCTATGCCGCATGAGGTGAAGATCCTGACCGAGTCCGATCTGCGCGGCCTGGTAAAGCTCGACTTTGAAGCCGTCGACGTGGTCGAACGCGCCTTCCTCGCGCTTGGCACCGGCAAGGTGATCATGCCGCCGATCATGTCGATGGCGATCCCGCAGGCGAATGGGGAGGTGGACGTCAAGACCGCCTACATTCCCGGCTTCGACAGCTTCGCCATCAAGGTCAGCCCCGGCTTCTTCGACAATCCCAAGATCGGCCTGCCGAGCCTCAACGGGCTGATGATCCTGTTTTCAGCGCGAACGGGGCTAGTCGAAGCTCTGCTTCTCGACAACGGATATCTTACCGATGTCCGCACAGCCGCTGCAGGGGCAGTCGCGGCGAAGCACCTCGCGCCGGGCGACGTCCAGACTGCGGGCGTGATCGGCACCGGCGGGCAGGCACGGCTGCAGATCGAAGCGGCGCATCTCGTGCGGCCTTTCACAAATGTGGTCGTATGGGGCCGCGACGGCGAAAAGGCTGAAAAATGCGCCGCCGATCTCGCCGAACGCCTCGGCGTAACGGCCGAGGCCGTCGCGGATGCGCGCGACGTTGTCGCGCAGAGCCAGCTTGTCGTGACCACGACTCCGGCAGAAGAACCTCTTCTTCAGGCACGTTGGCTCCATCCGGGGCTCCACATCACTGCCATGGGGGCGGACCAAGCCGGCAAGAACGAGATTGACCCGGCCGCGCTGTCAGCGGCAGACCTCTATGTCTGCGACCGTCTCAGCCAGTGCGAGAAGCTCGGCGAATTGCGCAGCGCGATCGGGGCTGGCGTCTGGAAAAAGGGCCCGCCGCCTGAACTCGGCGACCTTCTCTGCGGGCGGCATCCCGGCCGCACGTCCGACGCCCAGATCACAATCTGTGACCTGACCGGCACCGGCGCGCAGGACACCGCCATCGCCACCTTCGCCATGGAGCGGGCGCGGCAGCGCGGAACTGGCGCCGCCTTCATGACTTGAGGCGGGAATGCTGAAACTCGACGATCGCGACCTCAAGATCCTGTCCATTCTCAGCCGCGAGGGCCGGATTTCGAAGGCGGAACTGGCCAAGCGCGTCAACCTCTCCGCAGCACCCGCATGGGAGCGTCTGAAGAGGTTGGAAGACGCCGGTGTCATCGCCGGCTACCGCGCCGAAATCCAGCTGCGGACAATTTCCGCGCATGTGACAGTGTTCATGGCCGCCGAACTCGAAAGCCACCGCGTGCAGGATTTTCAGACGTTCGAGCGCGCCATCGCACCTCTGGATGAGGTCGTTGCCTGCTGGGCCGTCGGCGGCGGATTCGACTACATCCTGCAGATCGTCACCCGCGACATCGATTCCTACCAGCGCCTTGTCGACCATCTCCTTGAAGCGCGTGTCGGCCTTGCGCGCTACTTCACCTATGTGGTCACCAAGCCGGTCAAGATGGCGCCGCTGCCGCTCGACAAGCTCCTCTCCAGCGCGGAGAAGGAATAGTGGCCGCTGGCACGAATTTCGAACGAAGCTTCGGCGCAACAGGCAGCAAACAGGGCCATCTTTGGCGCCGATCAGGCGAAGATGCAGGCAGAGCATTCCCGGGAGAACCTGCCATGACATCGCTGGCCATTTTTCAGAAAGCCGACCTTTCGACCCTTCGGGATCCGCGCCTTTTTCGCGAGTTCGCCTATGTCGGCGGGGCCTGGACGCGCGGAAGCGGCGGGCGGACGATCGACGTCACCGATCCGGCTGACGGCTCCCGCGTCGGCTCCGTTCCGGCGCTGACCGCAGCTGATACGGCCGAAGCGGTCGAAATTGCCCATCGCGCTTTTGCCTGCTGGTCGCAGGAAAGTCCCCTGACGCGGTCACGCCTGCTGCGCCGCTGGTACGAGCTCATCATTGTCGCGCGAGACGATCTTGCTCGCCTCATGGTGCAGGAACAGGGAAAGCCGATATCGGAAGCGCTCGGCGAGATCGACTACGCCGCTTCCTTCGTCGAGTTCTACTCGGAGGAAGCCAAACGCCTCAACGTCGAGAGCATCACCTCGCATCTTCCGGACGCCGAGATGCAGCTCATCCGCGAGCCGGTGGGCGTTGCCGGGCTGGTGACGCCATGGAATTTCCCGTCGGCCATGCTAACCCGCAAGGCCGCGGCTGCGCTTGCCGCCGGCTGCACGGTCGTTGCACATCCGTCGTCGGAAACGCCGTTCTCGGCACTGGCAGTCGCGGAACTTGCCGAACGGGCGGGCCTTCCGGCCGGCGTCTTCAATGTCGTGACGGGAAACGCCGCCGAGGTCGTCGGCGCCATGACCGCGGCACCCGAAATACGGATACTCTCGTTCACCGGCTCGACCGAAATAGGCCGGCTGCTCTATGGTCAGTCTGCACCGACGATCAAGCGCCTCGTCATGGAGCTGGGCGGACACGCGCCGTTCATCGCGTTCGCCGACTGTGATTTCCAGCGCACCGTCGATCATGCCATTGCCGCGAAGTTCGCGACCTCCGGCCAGGACTGTCTCGCCGCCAACCGCTTCTATATCGAGCGGCCGATTTACGAGCGCTTCGTCGAAGCCTTTGCGGAACGCGCGCGCGCGATGCGCGTCGGTCCCGGCCTCACTGACCCGGACATCGGCCCGCTGATCAACGCCCGCGCGGTCGAGAAGCAGAAGCAGCACGTGGACGACGCGCTTGGACGTGGTGCGCACCTCGTCTGCGGGGGCAACGTTAATCCTGCCGGCCCGCTCTTCTTCGAGCCGACCGTGCTGGCGGACGTGCCCGAGGATGCGCTCATCTTCCGGGAAGAAACCTTTGGCCCGATTGCCGCTTTCGCACCCTTCGATGACGAACAGGCCGTGCTCGCCAGCGCCAACCGCACCGAAACCGGCCTTGTCGCCTATCTGCACACCGCTGATGCTGCGCGGATTGCCCGCATGACACGCCGCCTCGAATTTGGAATGGTTGCTGTCAATCGCACGAAGATCACCGGCGCACCGGTGCCGTTCGGCGGCGTCAAACAGGCCGGGCTTGGCCGTGAAGGCTCGCGACACGGCATCGAGGCCTATACCGATCTCAAATATGTCTGCCGCGAGAGCGCGTGAGACCAAATTCAGGAGGACTGCCAATGCTGACCAACGACGTTCTCGACCAGTGGGATCGCGAAAACTTCTTCCATCCTTCGACCCACCTTGCCCAGCATGCGCGGGGCGAAAGTCCCTCGCGCATCGTCAGCGGCGGCAAAGGCGTCTACATCGAGGACCGCGACGGCAACCGGCTGCTTGATGCCTTTGCCGGTCTCTACTGCGTCAACGTCGGCTATGGCCGCGAGGAGATCGCCGAGGCTATCGCCGCGCAGGCGAAGGAGCTTGCCTACTATCACGCCTATGTCGGCCACGGCACCGAAGCCTCGATCACGCTCGCGAAGATGGTTCTCGAGCGAGCGCCGAAGAACATGTCGAAGGTCTATTTCGGCCTCGGCGGCTCGGACGCCAATGAGACCAACATCAAGCTGGTCTGGTACTACAACAATATTCTCGGCCGGCCGCAGAAGAAAAAGATCATCTCCCGCTGGCGCGGCTATCACGGCTCGGGCCTGGTCACCGGCTCGCTGACGGGTCTGAAGCTGTTCCACGACAAGTTCGACTTGCCACTCGACCGGATCCTCCACACGGAAGCGCCTTACTACTTCCGCCGCCCCGACCCGGCGATGAGCGAGGCGGATTTCGTCGCCCATTGTGTCAGTGAACTCGAAAAGCTGATCGCGCGCGAAGGCGCCGACACCATTGCCGCCTTCATCGGTGAACCGGTGCTCGGCACCGGCGGCATCGTCCCGCCGCCTGCCGGCTACTGGGCGGCGATCCAGGAGGTCCTGAAGAAGCACGATATCCTCCTGATCGCTGATGAGGTCGTGACGGGCTTCGGCCGGCTGGGTTCGATGTTCGGCTCCGACCACTACGGTATCGAGCCGGACATCATCACCATCGCCAAGGGCCTTACGTCCGCCTATGCGCCGCTCTCCGGCTCCATCATCTCGAAACGCGTGTGGAGCGTGCTCGAACGCGGCACCGACGAGAACGGCGCGATCGGTCACGGCTGGACCTATTCGGCGCACCCGATTGGTGCCGCCGCCGGCATCGCCAATCTGAAGCTCGTCGATTCACTCGGCCTCGTGAAAAACGCGGCAGAGACGGGCGCCTACTTCAACACCGAAATGAAGAAGGCGCTGGCGGATCACCCGCATGTCGGCGACGTACGCGGCGAGGGCATGCTCTGCGCCGTCGAGTTCGTTGAGGATCGCGACCAGCGCCGTTTTTTCGACCCGTCGCGCAAGGTCGGACCGTCCGTCGTAGCCGCTCTTCTCAAGCGGGGCGTGATCGGCCGGGCGATGCCGCAGGGCGACATCCTCGGCTTCGCCCCGCCACTCTGCCTCACCCGGGCCGAGGTCGATGAGGTCGTGGGCAAGACGGTAGAAGCGGTACGAGAGGTGCTGGGGTAGGGCAGTATGGGCGTGGCCAATTGGCTCTCGTGCTTCTTGGCCGCGCCTTGTCATTTGGAGGATGGGAAGCGCAGAATTTAATCGCGATACTGCCTCACCACCAGCGGTCTTCCTCACCCGCTGGCGAATCCGGAGTGAACCCATTGTCTAGAATTGGTGTTTATGCCGGGTTGCGGGTTGATATCTCGCGATTAATTTTGCATTCAGCACGTCGGGTGTTCGTGCGAAGAGGCACGGGCAGGTTGTAGCGCTGGTCGGGCCGCCAGCGCGCCCGAACCTGTAAAGGCACCCGATGGCCCGAAATCTGCACGCACGTCCTTCCGCGTTCCGCCGCTTCATCGACAGCGAATCCTCCGGTGGCATCGTCCTGATGGCCGCCGCGGCACTTGCGCTGATCGTCGCAAACTCGCCTCTGGCTGAGACCTATTTCGCGGCACTTCACAGCTATCTCGGTCCGCTCAGCGTCAGCCACTGGATCAACGACGCGCTGATGGCGGTGTTCTTTCTGCTGGTAGGGCTCGAGATCAAGCGCGAGTTCGTCGACGGCCAGCTGTCGACCTGGTCACGCCGGATATTGCCGGGTGTGTGCGCAGCCGGCGGCATGGCGGTTCCCGCGCTGATCTTTGCCTCGATCAACTGGAGTAATGGCGCCGTCATCCGCGGCTGGGCGATCCCGACCGCCACAGACATCGCTTTTGCCCTCGGCGTCCTTTCGTTGTTCGGCAACCGCATCCCGGCGTCGATGAAGGTGTTCCTGACGGCGCTCGCGATCATCGATGATCTCGGCGCCGTCCTCATCATCGCGATCTTCTATACCGGCGATCTGCAGGTCTGGGCGCTCGGCGGGGCGGCGGCGATCCTCGCTGTTCTCTTTGGCCTCAACCGGGCGGGTGTGCGGACGCTTCTACCGTACCTCGTGCTGGGAGCGGGGCTGTGGGTGCTGGTGCTGCTTTCCGGCGTGCACGCGACTGTTGCGGGCGTCGCGCTTGCCATGACCATTCCGATCGTGCGGCCGAAGGGCGGCGAGAGCGAACACACCGTCGAATCTCCGCTGCATCGTCTGGAGCATGCGCTGTCGAAGGTCGTTCCCTTCGTCATCATTCCGGTATTCGGCTTCGCGAATGCAGGCGTCTCGCTTGCCGGCTTTGATGCATCCGCGCTCATCGAGCCACTGACGCTCGGCGTTGCCGGGGGGCTGGTCGCAGGCAAGGTGATCGGCGTCTACGGCACCGCTCTGCTGGTGATCAAGCTCGGTTGGGCGGATGCGCCGAGAAACGCTGCGCCGCTGCACGTGCTGGGCGTCGCGGTGCTCTGCGGCATCGGCTTCACCATGAGCCTCTTTATCGGTCTCCTCGCGTTTCCGGAGAACCAGTCGCTGCAGGACGGCGTCAAGATCGGCATCCTGCTGGGTTCAGGCATCGCCGCGATCCTCGGTTCCATCATCCTGGTGCTCAGCCCCCGACCAGGCGGCGAGGAAGCCCGCGCCTTCTAGGTCGCGGGTTGTTCCCTCGGCACGGGACTCGTCGCCCGGCTTCGCGATGATCCAATTGGTGCATCCTGTGTACCAATGATTCAACTGTTGCAGTGACTGGAGAGCAACGCTAACCTCCGCATATGGAGCAGGGCATCCTCAGGGAAAGACTGGTTGCCGATTTCGAAGCGCTGCCGAAGCAGCTGCGGCAGGCTGCCCGCTACGTGCTCGACCACCCGCGCGATGTTGCCCTGCTTTCCATGCGCAAGCAGGCGCGCGAGGCAGGCGTTCAGCCAGCTACGATGACCCGGCTGGCGAAGCGGATCGGCTTCGAAGGCTATGACGCCATCCGCGACCTCTATGCGACCGCGCTGCGCGAAGCCGAACCGCAAACATTCACGGACAAGGCTGGCGCGCAGGTGCGCCGCCAGAAGATGGACGGCGATCGAGCGCTGGCGCAAGCCATGCTGCAGCGACTGTCCCTGCAGATGGCGGAACTTAGCAGCCCGGAAGGCCTCGAGCGCCTGGAGAGGGCCGCCCTCACGCTGAGCTCCGCGCGGCGGATCTATTGCGTCGGCATGCGCTCGAGCCACGCGATTGCGTGGCAGTTTCACTACATCCTCACGATGCTGGGCGATCGCTCGGTCCTGGTGGATGGGCCCGGAGGAACCGGAACCGACGCGATGGGGCGGATCGCGGCGGGCGACGTTTTGCTTGCGGTGAGCGTTGCACCGTACACCAAGGCGACGGTCGAACTTGCCCGTCTCGCGGCAGCTCGCAGAGCCGTCATTGTCGCGGTCACCGACAGCGAAGTGTCGCCGCTTGCCCGCATCGCGCGCGATGTTGTGCTGGTGCCAACGGATACCGCATCCTTCATGCACACGATGGCGCCCGCTTTTGCTGTCGCCGAGATCCTTGGAACACTCATCGCGGGCCATCTCGGAGAGGGCGCGCTCGCGTCACTCCGGCGTTTCGACGCCCAGGCCGAAGAGCTGGGCATCCACCTTCAATCGTCCCGCAAACGAAAGCCAGCAAAGTCATGACCCGCCTTATGCATCGCTCCCTCCTCGCCAAGCCGCCAGTGGCCGTCGCCGCGCGCGGAATCGAGATTTTCGATGCCGACGGCAAGGCTTACATCGATGCGTCTGGCGGTGCCGCTGTCTCGTGCCTCGGACATGGCCATCCTGCCGTCCTGGAGGCGCTGCATGCACAGCTCGACCGGATCGCTTACGCCCATACCGGCTTCTTCACGACCGAGGCAGCCGAGCGTCTTGGCGAGCGGCTGATCGAGGATGCCCCGGAAGGGATCGAACACGTCTACCTCGTCTCCGGGGGATCAGAGGCAGTAGAGGCCGCGCTGAAGATGGCGCGCCAGTATTTCGTTGAAACCGGCCAGCCGCAGCGCCGCCACATCATCGCCCGCCGCCAGAGCTATCACGGCAATACGCTGGGCGCACTGGCCACCGGCGGCAACGAATGGCGCCGCCGCCAGTTTCGTCCGCTGCTGATCGAAACCCACCATATCGATCCCTGCTTTGCCTACCGCTTCCAGCGCGAGGGCGAGAGCGATCAGGAGTACGCAGCGCGTGCGGCCGCAGCGCTTGAGGAAAAGCTGCTTGAGCTCGGCCCGGATACGGTGATCGCGTTCGTCGCCGAAACCGTTGTGGGCGCAACCGCCGGCGCCGTGCCGCCGGTGGCCGACTACTTCCGCCGCATTCGCGAGATCTGCGACCGCTACGGCGTGCTGCTGATCCTCGACGAGGTGATGTGCGGCATGGGGCGCACCGGTACGATGCATGCGTGCGAGCAGGAGGGGATTTCACCTGACCTGATGACGATCGCAAAGGGCCTTGGAGGCGGGTTCCAGCCGATTGGCGCGGTCCTCGTGTCCGGCAAGATCCACGACGCCATGCGCGATGGGTCCGGCTTCTTCCAGCACGGACACACTTACATCGGCCATCCGATGGCGGCGGCAGCGGGCCTCGCCGTGCAGGAGACTATCCGGCGCGAGGGGCTTCTCGAAAACGTGCGGGCAATGGGCAACGTACTCGAACAGCGGCTCAAGGCCCGCTTCGGGAACCACCACCGGGTTGGCGACATTCGCGGCCGCGGGCTATTCTATGCGATAGAACTGGTGGAGGACCGCGCGACCAGACGGCCGTTCGACGCGCAGCGCAAGGTGCATGCTGCCGTCAAACGGGAGGCGATGGCGCGCGGGCTTATGGTCTATCCAATGGGCGGGACGATCGACGGCGTCAATGGCGATCACGTGCTGCTGGCGCCGCCATTCATCGTCAAGGAAGCGGACATTGATCGTATCGTCGAGCGTCTTGGCGATGCGGTCGATGCCGCGGTCGGCGCCTGATGAAGGATCTTGGCGTGGCAGGGGCGGGAACCAGAATGCTCCCGCGGCGTCAATCAGAACCGGTTGACGAGGAGCCGCCTCGTCAACTGCCAGAGGGAAATGTGCTCAACAGGGAGGTGCACAGATGAAACGGCGTACACTACTCGGCTTCGGTCTTGTCTCGGCCATGTTCGCGTCACTGGCTGCAGGAACCGCTTCCGCCCAGGAGCAGCGGTTCATCTCGGTAGGTACCGGTGGCGTGACCGGCGTCTACTATCCCGTGGGCGGGGCCATCTGCCGCCTGATGAACCAGACGCGCCGCGAACACGGCATTCGCTGCTCGGTCGAGTCGACCGGTGGCTCGGTGTTCAACGCCAACGCCATCAAGGGCGGCGACCTCGAGTTCGGCATCGTCCAGTCGGACGTGCAGTACAATGCGTCGAAGGGCGAGGGAGCATTCGCGGACTCCGGACCGCACGACAAGCTGCGCTCGGTGTTCTCGCTTCATGCGGAACCGCTCACCGTCGTCGCGCGTGCTGATGCGGGCATCACCGACTTTGACAGCCTGAAGGGCAAGCGCGTCAACATCGGCAATCCGGGCTCTGGCCAGCGCGCGCTGATGGACCTGCTGATCGCCGAAAAGGGCTGGACGAATGCCGACTTCGCCCTCGCGGCCGAGCTCGCGCCTGCCGAGCAGAGCTCGCAGCTCTGCGACAACAACATCGACGCCTTCGCCTACACCGTCGGTCACCCGGCGGGTGCGATCCAGGAAGCCACCACGACCTGCGACTCGCGCATCATCCCCGTCGAAGGCGAGGTGGTCGACAAGCTCGTCGCTGAGCGTCCGTACTACTTCAAGGCGGTGATCCCCGGCGGGATGTACAACGGCAATCCGGACGACGTGAACACGTTCGGCGTGGGCGCGACGGTTGTTACCTCGGCGGACGTGCCGGATGAGGTCGTTCGTGCCTTTGTCGACGCCGTGTTCAAGGACTTCGACGCCTTCAAGAGCCTGCATCCGGCACTGGCGAACCTTAACCCTGAGGACATGGCGAACCAGGGTAACTCCGCCCCGATGCATCCGGCCGCGGAAGCCTACTTCAAGGAGAAGGGCTGGCTTAAGTAGCAGCCCCACCCGCGTCAGGGCGGTATAGGACTTTTCCGTCACCGCTATGCCGCGTACGCTGTAGCTTGCGCGGCTGACAAGATGAGGTGCCTCCGTCCGGGGGCGCCTCCTTCTCATGGCCAGGATCGTCAACCGGGAGGGGAACCGCCATGGCGATGGACGATAAATCGGGCGCCAATGCTCCGCTGAGCGAAGCCGAGCTACAGGATCTCGTTGCTGCGACCGATACGGGCGCAAGAAAGCCCGCAGGCTCTGCGGCCTGGGTCATCTCCGGCATCGCGCTGCTTTGGTCGCTGTTCCAGCTCTATATCGCGTCTCCGCTGCCGTTCACGCTGAGCAGCCTGACTGGCCTGCCACTGGTGCTGAACGACACGCAGACGCGCTCGGCGCACCTGGCGTTCGGCGTCTTCCTCGCCTTCATGGCCTATCCTGCATTCGCCCGCAGTCCGCGCGACCGTGTTCCCGTCATCGACTGGATCCTGGCAATCGCGGCGGCACTTGCCGCGCTCTACATCTTCATTTTTTACCGGGAACTGGCGCGCCGGCCCGGCCTGCCGATCACACAGGACCTGATCGTTGCCGGTATCGGGATCGTCCTTCTGCTTGAAGCGACGCGCCGCGCGCTCGGGCCGCCACTTGCGGTGGTCGCGCTCGTCTTCCTCAGTTACGTCTTCTTCGGCTCCTCGACACTGCTGCCAGACATCATCCGCTGGGGCGGCGCCTCGTTCGGGCGCGCGATGGACCAGATGTGGCTATCGACCGGCGGCGTCTTCGGCGTGCCGCTCGGTGTTTCGAGCGCTTTCGTCTTCCTGTTCGTGCTGTTCGGCTCGATGCTCGACAGGGCAGGGGCCGGCAACTTCTTTATCAAGCTCGCCTTTGCGCTGCTTGGCCACATGCGCGGCGGGCCCGCCAAGGCGGCTGTGCTGTCCTCGATGATGACAGGCCTGATTTCGGGCTCGTCGATCGCGAACGTCGTCACCACCGGCACCTTCACCATTCCGCTGATGAAGCGCGTCGGCTTCACGCCGGAGAAGGCGGGTTCGGTCGAGGTGGCGAGTTCGGTCAATGGGCAGATCATGCCGCCGGTGATGGGCGCTGCCGCGTTCCTGATGGTCGAGTATATCGGCATCCCATACATCGAGGTGATCAAGCACGCCTTCCTGCCGGCAGTCGTCTCCTACATCGCACTGCTCTACCTGGTACATCTGGAAGCCGTGCGTGGCGACATGCCGGTCCTGCCGAAGCGAGTTCATTCGACGGGCGTCCAGGCACTGCTGCGCGCCGGCATTGTCATCGCCTCAATCGTTATTCTCTCCGGGGCTGTCTACTACCTCATTTCCTTTATCCGGATGCTGCTGCCCGGCATCTCCGGTCCGGTGCTGATCCTGCTTCTGCTGGCCGCCTATGTCGCGCTCATCTGGTACGCCGCGAAGACGCCGGACCTTGAACTGGACGATCCGACCGCCCCGGTCGTGGAGCTGCCGCTGGTTAAGGACGTCATCAAGACGGGCCTGCACTACCTGCTGCCGCTGTTTGTGCTCGTCTGGTTCCTGATGATCGAGCGGCGCTCGCCGGGCCTGTCGGCGTTCTACGCGGTGCTCCTGCTGGTGGTGGTGGTGCTGACGCAAAAGCCGCTGAAGGCGCTGTTCAGGGGCGCCCAGACCTCCGGGCAGATGGAAGCCTTCCGCGAAGGTTTCGACGATCTCATCGTCGGCCTGATCACGGGCGCGCGCAACATGATCGGCATCGCCTGCGCCACGGCCGCCGCCGGCATTATCGTCGGCACCGTGACGCTGACCGGCATCGGCCAGGTGATGGCGGAGTTCGTCGAGTTCCTCTCGGGCGGAAATATCTTCCTGATCCTGGTCTTTACAGCGCTGATCAGCCTGATCCTCGGCATGGGCCTGCCGACCACGGCCAACTACATCGTTGTTTCATCGCTGATGGCGCCGGTGATCGTCGAAGTCGGTGCCGCCAACGGTGTGCTGATACCGCTGATCGCGGCGCACATGTTCGTCTTCTACTTCGGCATCATGGCCGACGTGACGCCGCCGGTGGGACTTGCATCCTTCGCGGCGGCGGCGGTTTCGGGCGGAGACCCGATCAGGACGGGCGTCGTGGCCTTCTTCTACTCGCTGCGCACGGTGCTGCTGCCCTTCATCTTCGTCTTCAACACCGACCTGCTGCTGATCGACGTGGGCTGGGTACAGGGCATCTGGGTATTCGTGCTGGCTACGCTGGCGATGCTCATCTTCGCGGCCGCGACGCAAGGGTTCTTCATGGCCCGCAACCGGGTATGGGAGACGGTCGCGCTGCTGCTCGTCACCTTCCTGCTGCTGCGGCCGGGCTTCTTCCTCGATCTCGTCCAGCCGCCCTACGACCAGGTCGAGCCCCAGCGCATCGTGGAGGTGGTCGAGGCGCAGCCGGATGGAACGGCGGTGCGTGTCCATATCGTCGGCCCGTCCTTCGACAATCCTGACCAGATGCGCGAGCGCGTCATGTCGTTCGAGCTCGGGCTGGCTGGGGCACCCGGCCAGGAACGCTTTGAGGCCGCGACGGGTCTGCCGATGCGGCTCGAGGGCGATCAGGCGGTGCTTGACGAGCCGCTAGACCTCAACAGTCTCGCCGGACGTACGCTGTCGGACCTCGACTTCTATGGCGACGTGCCTGTCACCGTTCCGGTCGTTGAAGTTCCGGCAGAACGCATGCCGCGCGAGGTGTTCTACATCCCGGCCCTGCTGCTGTTCCTGCTGGTGGTGTGGTCGCAGCGCCGGCGCGGCGGAACGCTTGCCGGCAATCCGAAGGCTGCCTGAGGAGCGATGCGATGTACAAGAACATTCTGGTTTCGATCGATCTTGGAGAGGCCGAGGCGGAGCAGAAGGCAATCCGGACGGCTGTCGAGCTCGCAAGGTTCACCGGCGCCAACCTGCACGTCCTGACCGTGGTGCCGGACTATGGCATGTCGATCGTCGGCGGCTTCTTCCCGAAGGGGCATGAAAAGCAGGCGATCGAGCAGGCGAACGCGGCGCTGCACGAGTTCACCAAGGTGCATGTGCCCAAGGAGGTCAAGCACCGCCACATCGTCGGCCACGGCTCGATCTACCGGGAGATCCTGCACTATGCGGGAGTCTGCAAGGCCGACCTGATCGTCATGCTCGCGTCGAAGCCCGGGCCCGAGAACTACCTTCTCGGCCCCAACGCGGCACGCGTCGCCCGCCACGCGAGCATGTCCGTACACGTGGTCAGATAGCTCGGACGCGGCATCGTCGCGGTCTGGTCCTCGGGCAGGTGGCAGGCGGGTTTTAGCGGCGCGCTAGTCGATGGGCCTCTAACCCGTTCAGCCATGCGATCACAAGCTCAGGCGCCCGACTTAGGAAACGACATTCGCCAGTGCGTCGGAGATCGAGGCGGCGGTGTCGCGGATGAGGCGCGCGAAGTCGTCGTGGCGGTCCTCCGAGTAGCGGTAGAGGGGAATGCTGATGCTCACGCACGCGACCGGCTGACCTGACCTGTCGCGGATCATGCTGCCGAAACAGCGAATGTCGGGTTCGTTCTCCTCGTGGTCATAGGAATAGCCGCGCTGGCGGGTCTTGCAGATCTCCTGATAGAACGCCTCGGGATCGGTGAACGTATGCTGGGTAAAACGCGGCATCTCCAAGGTGGAGATGATCCGTCTCGCCTGCTCGTCCGGCAGGGCAGCGAGATATGCCTTGCCGACCGAGGTTGAGTGGAATTCGACCCGCGCGCCAATGCGGGTCATCATGCGCACGGCGTTCGGGCTCTCCAGCTTGTCAATATAAGCCATGCCGTCGCCGCTCGGGACCGCAAGGTGCACGGTCTCGTTCGTCGCGTTGCGCAGGGCTTCGATGAACGGCCGCGCGATTGTGCGAAGATCCGACTTTTCCCAGGACTTCGAGGCAAGGCGGATCAGCCGCATACCGAGGGCGAAGGAGCCAGTCTCTTCATCCTGGGTGACAAGCCCTTCGGCGATTAGCCCGGCGACGATGCGATAGGTGGTCGCCCGGGGAAACTGGACGAGCCTTGTCAGTTTGCCAATGTCGAGTTCGCCGGGGTTGTCGGCAATCGCCTGCAGCACGGTCATGAACTTCGTGAATGCCGCCGTCCCCTGAACCTGGGCGGCGGCAGACTTTTCCCCTTGCGCAGCCAAGCGCTTCGTCATTGCGGCGAACCTTTCACGAGAGCAGAAGTCTCCCCCTTAGGCTCGGGACTCGATGAGGTCAACGAGCTCCGCCGGCAGGTTCTGGTAGCAGACCGGGCGCAGGAAGCGCCTGATCGACAGCGTGCCCACCGAGGTCGCGCCGAAATTCGTCGAAGCGGGGTAGGGACCGCCGTGGACCATGGCATCGCAGACTTCCACGCCGGTGGGGAACCCATTGGCGATCACGCGTCCCGCCTTCCGCTCGAGTACGGGAAGGAGGCGTCCCGCAAGGGCGACGTCACCCGCGTCCATGTGGAGCGTCGCGGTAAGCTGGCCTTCGAATGCGCTGGCGAGTTCCAGCATCTCGTCGGCGTCACGTACGGTCACGATGATGCCAAACGGCCCAAAAACCTCGTGGGCGAGGTCCGGATTTGCCCGCCACGTCTCGGCCGAAACCTTCAGCAGCACGGGGGCAGCGGAACGGCCGCTGCACTCTGCGCGGACAAGAATTTCCGCTCCGGGAGTCTCGGTCGCTGCCGCGGCACCCTTGGCAAATGCTGAGGCGATGTCGTCGGTCAGCATCGTCTGCGACTGGGTCGTCTGCAGCGTGGCAACAGCGGCCTGGAGAAGCGCATCCAGCCCATCGCCCTCAATGGCGAATGCAACGCCCGGATTGGTACAGAACTGGCCGGCGCCGAGGGCGAGGGACTCCGCCCAGCCGGTGCCGATTTCCGCGCCACGCGCAGCGACCGCCGTCGGGAGCATGAACATCGGATTGATCGAGCCGAGCTCGCCGAAAAAGGGGATCGGCTCCGGCCGTGCAGCGCAGAGATCGAACAGGGCGCGGCCGCCGCGAAGCGAGCCGGTAAAGCCGACGGCCTTGATCAACGGGTGCTGCACCAGGGCGCTGCCCACCTCGCGATTGCCGCCCTGAACCAAGGAGAATACGCCGGGATGAAGGCCCAGCCGCTGCCTTGCGGCATCGATCGCTTCGGCGACGATTTCACCAGTCCCGGGGTGCGCGGAGTGACCCTTGACGACGACCGGGCAGCCGGCAGCCAGCGCGGCCGCCGTATCGCCGCCAGCGGTCGAGAATGCGAGCGGAAAGTTGGACGCGCCGAAAACGGCCACCGGGCCGATCGGGCGCTGCATCATGCGCAGTTCTGGCCGCGGTGCGGGACGGCGGTCGGGAAGGGCGGGGTCAACGCGGCGGTCGAGGTACTGTCCCGCGAGGATATGCTGAGCGAACAGCCGGAGCTGACCGACTGTGCGACCGCGTTCGCCGACGAGGCGGCCTTCGGGAAGTCCGGTTTCCTGCGTGCCGATCTCGGTGATGGCGTCTGCGCGTGCCTCGATCTCGTCTGCGATCGCGTTGAGGAACTCCGCGCGAGCGCTGGCCGGAAGATAGCCGTAGCTCGCAAACGCCTCTTCGGCCGCGCGGCAGGCGTCATCGACATCGGCCACGGTGCCCACGCTGAACGGATGCGGGCTGCCGGTTGCCGGCGATGACTGGAAGGTGCGCGTTCCCTGTCGCCAGGAGCCCGCAATGAGGTGCTTTCCGTGCGGCGTGTAGGACATTCGAAACCTCCGTAAGCTGGCGCCGGTGTGACCCGAAGCACGGGGAGCGCCACGTCCATCATATGGTCAACTCTTCCACATACTGATTGGCATTTCGCCGCCGGATGAGTCAACCTGAAGTAACTTCTGGCTAGCACGCATCTGAGGTTGACAAGACATCCAACCTCGGCAACGATCCTTGGGCAATTCGTCCATATTATGGACGTTCGTGACAGCAGAAGTTGAGTGACTCGAGGGAGGAGTTCGTGACGGGGGTGGAGCTACGGGAGCCTTGGGCTTAAGCGCCGGCTTCCTCATCGTGACTGTCAAAGAACCCCGACCCCGCGACAAGTGCCGCGGAGCCCAAGATTTCTGCATTCTGTAGCCCGGGAATTCGGCGTGACGGAGAGCAAATGCACCTCATCAACTACCTGACCAGCATCAACTTCGGCCCCGGCGCGCTCGCGTCTCTTGCGGCCTCCATGCAGGAACTCGGGATCACCCGTCCGCTGGTGGTCAGCGACAACGGTATCAAGGCGACCGGCATCCTCGACCATCCGTCCCTCGGCCCCGTCGCCACGGCGCCCCGCTTTCTGGACGTTCCTACCAATCCAACCGAGTCCGCGGTCAAAGCGGCCCTGTCCGTCTACCGCGACAACGGGTGCGACGGGATCGTCGCGATCGGCGGCGGATCGCCGATTGATCTTGCCAAGGGCGTGGCTCTGCTCGCCACCCATGAGGGGGACCTGGAGCAATATGCTGCCATCCTCGGCGGCATTCCGAAGATCACCAGCGCCGTGGCTCCCGTCATCGCCGTGCCGACGACGGCAGGAACCGGCTCGGAAGTCGGACGCGCGGCGCTGATCACGCTCGACGATGGACGCAAGCTCGGTTTTATCAGCGGGTATCTCATTCCCCGCCGCGCCATTTGCGACCCCGAACTGACTCTCGGGCTTCCGCCGTTCTTGACGGCCGCGACGGGTCTCGATGCGCTGTCGCATTGCATCGAGACTTATCTTTCGCCCCGATTCAACCCTCCGGCCGATGCAATCGCCGTCGATGGGTTCAGGCGCATCTGGCAAGCCTTGCCGAAGGCCTTCTCCGACGGGTCCGACATTGGCGCACGCACGGAAATGATGATGGGCGCGCTACAGGGCGGCCTTACCTTCCAGAAGGGCCTCGGCGCAGTGCATGCGCTCAGCCATGCGCTCGGGGGCCTCAAGGAACTGAAGCTCCACCACGGGACCCTCAACGCGATCCTGATGCCGCCGGTCGTGCGGGTAAACCGGGACGATCCGGTTGCCGCGGACAAGATCGCGCGGCTCGAACGAGAGGTGGGGCTGGAAGCTGGCGGTCTTGCTGACGCGCTCGATGCCCTCAACGTGAACCTCGGGATACCGGCGAAGCTGTCCACGCTCGGGGTGACGCGTGAGGTGTTCGACTGGACCTGCGAGCGGGCGCTGGCGGATCACAGCCATCAGACCAATCCGAAGCCGCTGACACACGGCGACTACGCATCGATCCTGGGAAGCGTGATGTGAGGAGGTGGCAAAAGGTGTTGACCCTGGAGCGACGTCGATGAAGCGGGGCGTGGCACTCGTAACTGGAGCCGGTCATGGGATTGGCGCTGCAACTGCAAGGATGCTTGCTGCCGAGGGCTACAACATCTGCGTCAACTACCGGGCAGATCATGATGCGGCGGCCGCCGTTGTCGCTGACTGCGAGGCGGCAGGTGTGAGGGCCGTCGCTGTTGCCGCGGATGTCGGCGACCATGGCGAGGTGGCGAGGCTGTTCGAGGAATGCGACGCCGCGCTCGGGCCCATTACCTGCCTCGTCAACAACGCCGGCATCATCGGCCAAGCTTCGCGCCTTGAGGAGCTGACGCCGGAGCGGCTGATGGCGACCTTCGCTGTCAATACCTTCGGAGCCTTCTACTGCACGCAGCAGGCGGCGGCGCGGATGTCGACCAGGAAGGGCGGCAGCGGTGGAGCGATCATCAACATCTCGTCCATCGCGGCGGCGCTCGGCAGCCCGAACGAGTACATCCACTACGCCGCCTCGAAGGGGGCGCTCGAGACGCTGACCGCCGGAAGCGGCAAGGAACTTGCTCCCGAAGGCATCAGGGTCAACGCTATACGTGTGGGCACGACGAACACGAGGATTCACCAGACCGAAGGAAACCCGGAGCGGCCTGGCAAGATCGCGGCTCTGACGCCGATGGGCCGCATTGCCGAGCCCGAGGATATTGCGCGCGCCGTGGTCTGGCTGGCTTCACCGGGAGCCGCCTTCATCACGGGCACGACGATCACGGTTTCTGGAGGTTTCTGAGGAAGAGGAAACGCGCGGCTCCGAACTGGGAGGGCACCGGGGAACGCGGGAGCTGTTGAACAGAGTCAATCTGGGAGGAGAGCATATGAAGCTGTTAAAGAGCATTCTTGTTTCGGTTGCCCTGGCGGGGACGGCTGTGCCGGCGCTAGCCGATTATCCGGAACGGCCGATCACTCTCTATGTGGCATGGGGTGCAGGCGGCGGCACGGACGCCGTTGCGCGCCTCATTGCGGTGGGCCTCGAGAAGGAACTTGGTCAGCCGGTCAATGTAGTCAACCGCACGGGTGGTTCGGGCGTTGTCGGTCACGCCGCCATGGCCGAGGCAGATCCCGACGGCTACACGCTTGGCCTTGCTACCACCGAGGTCAACCTGATGCACTGGCTGGGCCTCACCGAGCTCGACTACAATGTCTACACGCCGCTTGCCCTGATGAACACGGATCCGGCGGGCGTCCAGGTGTCGGCGGATTCCGAATACAAGACGGTGGGCGACCTGCTCAAGGCGATCAATGATTCCCCGGCCGGGACATTCAAGGCGACCGGCAGCGGGCAGGGATCGAGCTGGCATGTCGCCATCGCCGGCATGCTGAACGCTGCGGGAACGGATGCCTCCAAGGTGACCTGGGTCCCCAGCGACGGTGCCGCGAGCGGTCTGCAGGAGCTGCTTGCCGGCGGCGTCGACATCGTGCCGTCATCGCTCGTCGAGGCGCGCGCGCTGATCGAGGCGGGGCGCGTCAAGTCGCTGGCGTACATGAGCAGTGAGCGCTCCCAGCTGTTTCCTGACGTTCCGACACTGAAAGAAGAGTCCGGTTCTGACTGGGAGTTCGGCGCGTGGCGCGGGATAGTGGCTCCGAAGGGGCTGCCGGATGATGTGCGCGATCGCCTCGTCAGTGCTTTGGAGACCGTCTACAACAGCGAAGACTTCCAAGGCTTCATGAGCAAGCAGGGCTTCGGGGCTCGCTTCCTTCCCGGCGAAGAGTTCGGGAAATTCATGGCGACCAACGACGTCAACTTCGGCGAGACGATGAAGGCCATTGGCCTCGCGAAGTGATTTGCCGCCTCAATGCAGGCCCGCTGCTGCAGCGGGCCTGCGCTCACCTTGCATGAACTCTTACCGAGGTGCTGCGGATGCGTTTTAGCGACAGCATGCTGGGAGCCATCTTCCTCGTGGCTGGCATTGCGCTAGGCTGGTATTCGTACGAGCTCCCGTCGATCCCGGGGCAGAACTATGGAGCCTCGACCTTTCCTTTCATGATTGCCCTTGGAATGATCGCGTGCTCCGCACGGCTCATCTACGTGGGATGGCGAAGCGGCAAGGAGCCGCCTGTCTTTCTTTCCGAGAACCTGCGGAACCCGCGCGCGCTTGCTGCAGCACTCGCGACGATCCTCTTGATTGTCTTCTACATTCTGTTTTCGAAGCGTCTCGGCTTCATTCCAACAGCGTTCCTGATCACGTTGTGCATGTTCCTGATCCTCAGAGTCTCGCTCCTGAAGGCGGTCGTGCTCGCGATATTCGCCAGCCTTGCCTGCGACTTCATTTTCCGGACCTTGCTTCTGGTCCCTCTGCCATCGGGCATCATGCCCCGGTTGCCCTGGTAGGAGGCGGACATGGATGCAATCGCTCAAGCTTTCGGACTCGTGACGACCTGGGATGTGATTTTCTCCGTTTTGCTCGCCTCCATCTTCGGACTGTTCGTTGGTGCCATTCCCGGCCTGACCGCCACGATGGCGACTGCGATGCTTGTGCCGCTCACCTTCTTTATGGAGCCAGTGGCAGCGGTCGGCGCGATGGTGGCGTGCTCTGCCATGGCAATCTTTGCCGGCGACATCCCCGGTGCGCTGCTGCGAATTCCGGGAACGCCCGCATCGGCCGCTTACGTGGAAGACACATACCGTCTGACCCAAAAGGGGAAGGCGGAGCTTGGGCTCGGCGCTTGCGTGCTCTTCTCCGCACTTGGGGGGCTATTCGGTACCCTCGTGCTCATTTTTGCCGCGCCGAGCCTTGCCGAGTTCGCGATCAAGTTCTCGTCGCCAGAATATTTCTGGATCGCGCTGCTCGGCCTCACTTGTGCGGTGTTTATGGGCGCATCGAACCCAGCCCGGGGGCTGCTCAGCCTCTTCATTGGCCTAACTGTAGCTTCAGTAGGCCTCAACAATCCGGCCGGGATTCCGCGACTGACGTTTGGCTCCACCGAGATGCTGGCCGGCATCGACTTCATTCCGGTGATGATCGGCATCTTCGCGATCTCGGAAGTGCTGCGCACAGTCATGGCCGGTACGGGGGCAACAGAAGGTGCCCCGAGGGCCGTCGGCAACATCTTCCGCGATTGGGGATGGATGCTGAAGAACTACTGGGCGCAATCGCTGCGCGGGAATGTCACCGGCACGGCGATCGGCATCCTGCCGGGAGCTGGCGCTGACGTTGCGGCCTATGTCAGCTATGCGGTCAGCAGGCGGTTCTCGAAGACACCGGAGAAGTACGGGGAAGGGCACGTCGAAGGCGTAATTGAAGCTGCGGCGGCCAATAATGCCTCGCTTTCCAGCGCATGGGTCCCCGCACTGGTCTTCGGCATACCGGGCGACACTATTACGGCGATCGTGATCGGCGTACTTTATGTGAAGGGCATGAACCCGGGCCCGACCCTGTTCATGTTCAACCCGCAGACCATATACGCGGTCTTCCTGATCTTCATCCTGGCGAACCTGATCATGGTTCCGCTCGGCTGGGGGCTCATCAAGCTGTCGAAAAACATCCTGCGGGTGCCCAAGCAGGTGCTGATGCCGCTGATCCTGATCTTCTGCATCGTCGGCGCATTCGCCTCGAACAACGCGGTTTATGGCGTGACGATCATGCTGGTCTTCGGCATCGTCGGATACCTGATGGAGGAGAACGGAATTCCGATCGCCCCATGCGTGCTCGGCATCGTGATCGGACCAATCCTGGAAAAGAACCTCATCTCGACCCTGATCAAGTCGCAGGGCAACCTGCTGGACTTCGTCAATCGCCCGGTGGCGTTTGGGATCTTCGTGCTGTTCTGCCTGATCTGGGTCGCGATAATCTGGTCCTGGATCAGGCCAAGGGAGAGGGAAGAGGCGGCTTGGGTTCCGGAAGAACCCAAGCCGTGACGATGGACAGACTAGCGGCGGGGCGGGGGGCTTCACCCGCCGCTAGCTCCTGCGGATGCACTCGATCAGGGCTTTGCCCAGTCGGCTCGCAGGATCAGCCAGATCGAGAACAACGTTCATGTGGTTCCTCGACGACACGTTAAGCAGTTCCGTGCTCTGGCCGGAGGCGCGCAGTTTTTCCTCAAGTGCCGCAGCCTGCTCGAGGAACGGCGGGGTCTCATCACCACCAAAGGCGATGATGCGATGCGGGCCTGGCAGCTGCGTCGAGGACAGTGGCGACCACAATGCCGCCTCTTCATGCGTCATCGCGGCTTCGTTCCTGAGGAAACTGTCGGGAATGTCCTTGAGGTCATAGATGCCGCTCAGGAGCAGCATCGCCTTGATCTGCGGCAGCTTTGGCTGTGTTTCGCCGGTGCCAATGGCAGCGAGGTATGACGACAGGTGCGCTCCTGCCGAATGGCCGCTCACGCTAATGCGGTTGGGATCAGCGCCGAAGGAAGCTGCGTTCTCCTGCAGCCAGATCAGCGCGCGCCGGACTTGCCCGACGAGGGTGGGGAGACGCTGGCCCGGCATCAGATCGTACTCAACCATCGCTGTGATCGCGCCGGCCGAGAGCGGCGTTTCCGCGACGAGCCGGTACAGTTCCTTCTCGCCCGATCGCCAGTAGCCGCCGTGCACGAACACATGCAGCGGCGCGCCCTCGGCGACGTTGTCGGGAAACAGAAGGTCCAGCGTTTCGCGCGGCCGCTCGCCATAAGGCACGTCCGTCCGCATCCTCACCCGCTCGGAGAGCGCGCGGCTACGTCTCGCGAATTCCTCAGAAATCGAGTCAAAGTCCTCGACGAAGTCGCGGATAAGATATGGATCCTGGCCCTTCATGTGTCCCTCGCGTTGGTCCTTGGTCCGGCAATCTAGCCGCTAGAACTCCACGGCGTAATACTTTGCCTCCATGAATTCGAGGATGCCGGTGACGCCACCCTCGCGGCCCAGGCCGCTCTGCTTGACACCGCCGAAGGGGGCAGCTGGATCCGACATCAGGCCGCGATTGATCCCAAGCATGCCGGTCTCGATGCGCTTGCCGACCCGCATCGCGCGCTTGAGGTCCCGGGAGTAGATGTAGGCGGCCAGGCCGTACTCCGTGTCGTTGGCAAGGCGGACCGCTTCGTCCTCGGTTTCGAACCTGTAGACCGGTGCCACCGGACCAAAGATCTCCTCGCTTGCCATCGAAGCGTCCACCGGGACGTTGTCGAGCACAGTAGGCGGGTAGTAGAAGCCGCTGCCCGGGAGCGGCGCACCTCCTGTGTGCACACGCGCCCCGCGGCTGACAGCTTCCGAGACGAGGCGATCGATCTTCTCGACGGCCTTCTTCGTGATCATCGGGCCGCATTGGGTGCCGGGATCAGTGCCGGGTCCAACCTTCAGCGCCGCCATGCGTTCAGTCAGTCCCGCGACGAAGGCGTCATGAATGCCGGACTGCACATAGAAGCGATTGGCAGCGGTGCAGGCCTCGCCGGCATTGCGCATCTTTGCGACCATCGCGCCATCGAGCGCTGCGTCGAGGTCGGCGTCGTCGAAGACGATGAAGGGGGCATTGCCGCCGAGTTCCATCGAGCAGCTGACGACCGACTTCGCAGCCTCGGCAAGCAGGATGCGGCCGACGCCGGTCGACCCGGTAAAGGAGAGCTTGCGCACGCGCGGATCCGCCAGCATAGCGCTCGTCACCGCGCCCGGATTGGTCGTGGTCATGACATTGACGACGCCGGCAGGCACGCCTGCCTCTTCGCCGAGCCGGGCCATCGCATAAGCCGTCAGCGGGGTCTCAGACGCCGGCTTCAGGATGACAGTGCAGCCCGCGGCAAGCGCGGGGCCAATCTTGCGTGTCGCCATCGCCGCAGGGAAATTCCATGGCGTGATCAGCAGGGAAATGCCAATCGGCTCATGGTCGACAAGGATGTTGTGCGAGCCGGATGGCGTATGACGATGCTCGCCGGGAATGCGGGAGGCCTCCTCGCTGTACCAGCGGAAGAATTCCGCCGCATAGGCTACTTCACCACGTGCATCAGGCAGGGCCTTGCCGTTCTCGAGCGAGATCAAATGCGCCAGTTCCTCGGCGTGGCGGGTCATCAGTTCGAACCAGCGGCGCAGGATTTCCGCGCGCTGGCGGGCTGGTGTCGCACGCCACCCCTCGGCCGCCTTCTCGGCCGCATCGACGGCCCGCATCGCGTCCGCGACGGTGGCATCCGGGACCTCGGCAAGCGTCCTGCCCGTCGATGGATCGACAACTGGAATGCCGCCACCGGCCTCCCATTGCCCGCCGATATAAAGTCCGCGGGCGTGAAGCGAAGGATCGGCAAAGTTAGGAATGCTGCGTTCAATGTTCATCTGGCTTCCTTCCGGTGTCAGTCGATCAGGCTGGCGTCGCCGGTGTAGGCGGCTTCGAGCAGCCTGCGCATGTCGGGCAGGGGGAGGGGGCGGGGATTGTTCTGGATGAGGCGGGCGATGCCGCAGCTTTGTTCGGCGGTCCAGTCGAGACGATCCTCGGCGAGCCCGAGGTCACGGAGCGTCGGTGGTATGCCGATCCGGCCAAACAGGCCGGCAATCGCCGGGATCAGCTCATCGGTCGACAGTCCGATTGCCTGTGCGATCTCGGTGAGTTCCGTCTCGATCGACGGCCGGTTCCATCGCATCACGTAGGGCATCAGGCAAGCGACCCCCGAGCCGTGCGCGGTGTGGGTGAGGGCCCCGACGGGATACTGAATGGCATGGGCGGCTGCCGTACCGGCAACGCCGAAGGCAAGGCCCGCAAGCGTTGCGCCCATCATCACCTTCTCGCGGGCGGCCGCGTTCGAGCCATCTTTGCAGGCTGATTCGAGGCCTTCCCACAGCAGGACGATTGCCCGCAAAGCAAGGTGATCAGAAAAGTCGTTCTTGCCGACAAAGACCCGGTCACGCGCAATGCCAGGTACGGCGTCGCGGCGGATTGCCGTGTAAGCCTCGATCGCGTGGGTCATCGCATCGGCGCCGGCGATGGCGGTCAGTCCGGGGGGGCAGGAGAGGGTAAGGTCCGGGTCGCAGATCGACACCGTAGGGATAATGTGGGGGCTGGAGACGCCGACCTTCAGCATGCGTTCGGCGTCGGACAGGACGGCCACCGGCGTTACCTCCGAGCCGGTCCCGGCTGTGGTCGGTAGGGCGATGATGGGCAGGACTGGGCCCGGCACATTGTGCTCGCCGTAGTAATCCTGCGGCTTACCCCCATGGGTCAGGAGAATGGCAACGCACTTCGCCATGTCGAGACACGATCCGCCACCGACCCCAATGACGATTTCGGGGGCAAAGTCGCGCGCGGCATCCGCGCTTTCGCTTGCGGAGTGGACCGGAACGTCGGGCAGGGTGGAGCTGTCAACACGTACCTCGACGCCAGACTTCCGCAGATCATCGACCATCGCCAGAAACTGTGCGTCGACGGCAAGGCGTGCGTCGGTCACGACCAGCGCGCGCTTTCCCATGGAGCTGGCGATGCGACCCAGAGCGTGCCGCTGGCCGCTGCCGAATACCAGTTCGCGTGGCGCCCTTATCGTGCCAAACAGATTCATTCCCTCTCTCCTCCCTGCGCCGCCAAGCGCCATCCTGCCGAGCGCAAAGCGGACTTCTTGTTCTTACGGACCGCCAAGGCACGTCCGAAAATCGTATATGAAATCGTATACGATATTTTATTTGACATAGGATACCCCTGATGCAACATATTTCTGCATGGTGACTTCGGAGGCAGAAGTGGCAGTAGCGGAAAGGGACGCGCGACAGGGCATTAGCAGGCCCGGCAGTGTCGTTGATGGCGTCTATGACATTATCTACCACCGCCTCATGTCGCTGGAGATCGCGCCTGGAGCGCGTATCCCGATCGATGTGCTCGCACGTGATCTCGGCGTGTCGCAGACGCCCGTCCGCGAGGCCCTGAGCCGACTTGAGCGTGAGGGGCTCGTTCGCAAGGAGCACCTCATTGGTTACAGCGCCGCGCCGCAGTGGACGCGCAAGCAGTTTGAGGATCTCTACGCGTTCCGTCTTCTTCTCGAGCCCGAAGGGGCTCGGCTTGCGGCCATCAACATGACGCCGGAGGCACTGCGCGAACTGGAAACGGGCGCGGCTGATATGGGCAGCGGCGAGCCGCCGGTTGACCGCAATACCCGCTACTCCCGCTTTGCGCGGGCTGATGCCAAGTTCCACGACGACATCATGCGGATATCGGGCAACGAGATCATCCGCTCGACCCTGTTCAACCAGCATGTGCACCTGCACATCTTCCGGCTGATGTTTCACACGCGGGTGACTCAGGAAGCGCTCGAGGAGCACGACGCGCTGCTCGAAGCGTTCCGCAACCGCGACCCGCAAACGGCCTATCAGGCCATGTACGTCCACATCGAGCGGTCGCGCGACCGCCTGCTCTCGGCTTTCGAATGAGCGCGCTGGTCGACATAGAACACAACCCGCCGCCGCAGCAGGTTGCCATGCGGGCCGAGGGGTTAGGTAAGGCCTATGGGCCGATTACCGTCTTGTCGGACGTCACCCTCGACATCATGGCTGGCGAGGTTCATGCGATCATCGGCGAGAACGGCGCCGGCAAGTCGACGCTGATGAAGCTCTTGTCGGGACACGTGCAGCCAACGACCGGGCGTATGTTCATCGAAGGCAATCCGGTTCAGTTCACTGACGCCGTAGAGGCCGAGGCTGCCGGGATCGTCCTCGTGCACCAGGAGATCCTGCTCGCACCCGACCTTACTGTTGCGCAGAATCTTTATCTTGGTCGCGAATTGACGCGCGGCTGGATGGTGGATGACCGCGCCATGAACCGGCGTACCGCCGAGTTGCTGGCGCGCGTCGGTTCCGTAGCCCGTCCGAACGACCGGGTCGGCGACCTGCCGCTCGCGCAGCGCCAGCTCGTCCAGATCGCCCGCGCGCTCCTCAACGAGCACAAGGTTGTTATTCTTGACGAACCGACTGCAGTCCTCGCCAATGACGAGGTAGATGCGCTGCTCGATATCGTCCGCAGCCTGCGTGCACATGGCGTCGCCGTCCTCTACATTTCCCATCGCCTCGAAGAGGTGGAAGCGCTGGCCGACCGAATTACTGTGCTCCGCGATGGGCGCATGATCGGCACCTGGCCGGCCGAAAACCTCAGCCAGCGCCAGATGGCGGAGCTGATGGTCGGCCGCGAGCTCGACATGCTCTATCCGCACAAGCGCGAAGCGACCACGGCCGCGTCCATTCTGGAAGTCTCCGACCTTGAAGTCGAGCATGGCGCCTGGAAAGCATCGTTCTCGGTTCGCCCCGGAGAGGTTCTCGGCATCGGCGGCATGATCGGCTCAGGCCGCACCGAACTTATTGAAGGCCTGATGGGGCTTCGGCCGTCGACCGCCGCAAGGGTGCGGGTCAACGGCAAGGACATTGCTGAGCGATCGGTTCGCTCGCTGATGGACGCGGGGCTCGTCTATCTGACCGAAGATCGCAAGGGCAAAGGGCTGCTGCTTGACGAGGAACTTGGCCCGAACCTGACGCTTCAGGCGCTCGACAGCGTCAACCCGAGCACGGTGCTCAATCGACGCGCTGAGATGTCCGCGCTCAAGCAGGCGGTGTCCGAATACGACATACGCGTGCGCTCGCTGACGCTGACCGCGGGCCAGCTGTCCGGCGGCAACCAGCAGAAGCTGTTGCTTGCCAAGGTGATGATGACCAATCCGTCGGTTGTGATCATTGACGAGCCGACACGTGGCATCGACATCGGCAACAAGAGCCAGATCTACGACTTCATCGACAAGATGGTGCGGGAGGGGAAGGCCTGCATCGTCATTTCGTCGGAAATGCAGGAGCTGGTCGGTCTCGCAGACCGCGTGCTCGTCATGCGCAACGGGAGGGTCGTCGCGGAACTGACCGGCGACGAGATCAATGAAAAGACCGTCATCTATGCCGCCACGTCCGGCATACGCGGGACGGCGGGGGAGGAAGCCTATGACAACAGCGACCGCATCAGTCGCGACCGCTGACGAAGGAAACCGCATTCGCTGGGCGGACTTTGCTCCGTTCATCGCTCTTGCGGTGATCGTTCTCCTCGGCGCGCTGATCAATTCGAACTTCACCTCAAGCGCGAACCTGATCAACGTGATCACGCGCTCTGCCTTCATTGCGATCATCGCGGTGGGCGCCACATTCGTGATCTCGTCGGGCGGCCTCGACCTGTCGGTCGGCTCGATGATGGCGTTTGTCACGGGCATCATGATCATGGTGATGAATGGCCTTGCCCCCGCCTATGGCGGCTGGGCGATCGTGATGGGGGCGGGCGTTGCGATATGTGTCGGCGCGCTGTGCGGGCTGTTCAACGGTCTCATCATAACCGTCGGCCGGATCGAGCCTTTCATCGTCACCTTGGGCACGATGGGCATTTTCCGCGCCTTCATCACCTTCATGACGGATGGTGGTTCGCTGCCGATCGACCGCAGCCTGCGCGAAGCCTACCGCCCGGTCTACTTCGGCAACTTCCTTGGTATTCCGTACCCTGTGCTGATCACGCTGGTCGTCGTGCTGCTGGGTGCCTTCATCCTTTACCGGACGAAGTATGGCCGCCGATTGGTCTCGTCGGGTTCGAACTCCGAAGTCGCGCGCTTCTCGGGCGTCAATGTCGGCCGGGTGCGCACGATCGCGTATGTCATTCAGGGCCTCTGCGTTGCCGTGGCCGCAATCTGTTACGTGCCGCGCCTTGGCGCTGCAACGCCCACGACCGGCCAGTTGTGGGAACTTCAGGTCATCACTGCCGTGGTGATCGGTGGCACCCTGCTTAGAGGAGGCAAGGGTCGCATATGGGGCTCCGTGGCGGGGGCCCTCATACTCGAGGTCATCGCGAACGTCATGGTCCTGTCGGACATGGTCTCCGAGTACCTCGTTGCCGCGGTGCAGGGCGCAATTATCATAATTGCGATGCTCGCGCACCGCTTCACAAGCAATCGCTGATGACAGCGGAACTACAATGTGGAGGAGAAACATGAGCATGCTTACACAGAAGGCGCGGATGCTCGCGTCGGCCGTTGCCCTCAGTCTGGCACTGCCACTCGGCGCGGCGGTTGCACAGGAGCGCGACGTGACCATCGCCGTTTCCATTCCGGCGGCTACCCACGGCTGGACCGGCGGCGTCGTCTACCACGCCGAGCAGGCCGAGAAGGAAATCGAAGCGGCCTTCCCGAACATCGACGTGGTCGTTTCGACCGCATCATCCGCGACTGCTCAGGTATCTTCGCTTGAGGACCTGTCTGCGACCCGCAAGCTCGACGCGCTTGTGATCCTGCCGTTTACCTCCGAGGAGCTCACCGGCCCCGTCGAGCAGGTGAAGGCCAAGGGCACCTTCATCACCGTCGTTGACCGCGGCCTGACCGATCCTTCGGTCCAGGATCTCTACGTTGCAGGCGACAACATCGCCGTCGGCGCGAATACCGCCCGCTGGCTCGCCGACAAGCTCGGCAACGAGGGCGAGATCGTCGTCCTGCGCGGCATTCCGACCGTCATCGACGACGAGCGCATCCAGGGCTTCTCGGACGTGATCGCCGAGACCAAGATCAAGATCCTCGACATCCAGTATGCGAACTGGAACCAGGACGAGGCCTTCACCCTGATGCAGGACTACCTCGCCAAGTACCCGAAGATCGATGCTGTTTGGGCGAATGACGACGACATGCTGCTCGGCGTGATCGAAGCCGTCGACCAGGCCGGCCGCAAGGACATCAAGTACGCGCTCGGCGGCAACGGCATGAAGCAGGTCATCGAGATGGTGAAGGAGAAGAACGAGCGCACGCCGATCTCGACGCCGTATCCGCCGTCCATGATCAAGTCGGCGATCTACATGACCGCTGGGCAGTTCGCCGGCCAGGCGCCGATGCGCGGCTCGTTCAAGCTCGATGCACCGCTGATCACGCCGGAGAACGCAGACCAGTTCTACTTCCCGGATTCACCGTTCTGATCCAGCGAGCGGCGCCCGCACCAGGCGGGCGCCCTTTTTCCAGACCACGTTTGAGGAGACCGATATGAGCGGCAAGAAGATCCTGATGCTCACCGGCGAATTTACTGAAGAATACGAGATCTACGTCTTCCAGCAGGGCATGGAAGCGGTGGGCCATACCGTTCACGTCGTCTGCCCCGACAAGAAGGCGGGCGATCGCATCAAGACCTCGCTGCACGACTTTGAGGGCGACCAGACCTACACCGAGAAGCTCGGCCACTATGCCGACATCAACAAGACCTTCTCGGAAATCCGGGTCGAGGAGTATGACGCGGTCTACTGCGCCGGCGGCCGCGGGCCGGAATACATCCGTACCGACAAGCGCATCCAGGACATCGTTCGCCACTTCCACGAGACGGGAAAGCCGATCTTCACGATCTGCCACGGTGTCCAGATCCTGATGGCGGTTCCAGGCGTGCTGAAGGGCCGCAAGGTGGCCGGTCTCGGCGCCTGCGAGCCGGAAGTCACCGCCGTCGGCGGCATCTACATCGACGTCAAGCCGACTGAGGCTTATGTCGACGGCAACATGGTGTCCGCCAAGGGCTGGACCGGCCTCGCGGCCTTCATGCGCGAATGCCTCAACGTCCTGGGCACCAAGATCACCCATTCCTGACCTGAAGACGGGCAGGCAACCTCCTGTTTGGGAATTAGCGGCTCCGGCCTTTGCGGCTGGAGCCGATCCTGTTTGAAGCGAGGCGATATAACCAAGTTTGCGCCCTGTAATGGACGGACAGGGACGTGTGTTGCACGATCCCGGCGGGGGGCTGCGCCCGCGCCCGCGTATTCGAGAACACAAGCCTTCAACCTTGTGAGGGACTACACGCGATCTCTCACGTGGTTTACAACAATAGACAATAATAAACTGATATTATTGAATTCGGCTACCTATCTAGACGGTGTCGCGCAGTTCTGAGCTGCCTTGTAGCTAGATATATTATATTCAATAGCGATGTGCGACTGCCGCGTCGGTTAAGCGCGGCAGTTCGAGCGCGTCCGAATCCCGATACAGGAGAGAAGAGGATGAAGCGCATTCTTCTGTCGGCCCTGACTGCCGCGCTGATGTTTTCCGCATCTGAGGCGTCCGCGTTCACCAGTACGGGCTATGTTCTCGCGGTAAACGGCAATGAGATCTGGATCTGGGGCGGGGATGTCTATCAGCTGCCACAGGATCAGGACTTGTCCTGGGTCCGGATCGGTCAGAGGGTGAACGTGACGTGGAGCATGCAGACCCCGGCACGATCGATCTGAACAATGACGACTACGTCAATCTGCTGTACGCGACGAGCGTGACGCCCGCGCAGTAGGGGCCGGCTCCCAATACTCCCGCTGCGGATGATCACAGCCGTGGCGGGGGAAAATTCGCCAGCGCGGTCGTTTCTCCCTTACGGGTGTCTCTTCGGGCGGTCAGACTCCGTCCCATGCCTCACTTAACGATCGCGCAACTGAGTCCTGGCGAATAGACGCCAGGGACGGACGGGAGTTAGCCCTGCTCCCCCGTCACAACCCGTATGAAATCGGCGAGCTCCGGTGCCGAGTTGCTTGTGCGCCAGACGAGTGCGATGGGGGAACGGAATTTCGGGTGGTCGATGGGGCGGGTGACGACGTCGCTGCCGAGAAAGCCGGTCAGGCTCTCCGGGAAGATCGTGTAACCCAGCCCGGCCGCGACCATGCCGCCAATGGCGAGCGTGTGCGTCGCCTCAAACTTCGGCTGCAGCGCCAGTCCCTCGGCGCTGAACAGGCCCTCGAGCCGCCAGCGATATTCATCCCATTCCTGCATTTCGCCCAAGACAAGCGACTCATCCGCCAGATCCTGCGGCAGGACCGTCGCCTTTTCTGCCAACGCGTGACCTTGTGGCAGGACCGCATAAAGGGGCTCGTCGGACAGGGTGACGCTTTGGAAATCGCTGTGGTCGAAGCGATCGATCATGAAGCCGACGTCGAGCTCGTTCTTGGCCAGGGCCAGACGCTGCGCCTGGGTACGCATGTAGGTGGTGGATAGCCGCACATAGGGATAGCGGGCGTGATATTTCGCGAGCGCCTGCGGCATCAGACGTGGGGCGGCGAAGGTCATGTAGCCGATGCGCAGATCCTCGCGATGCCCGGCGGCGACGCGGCGCGCGGCGCGCACGGCCTCGCGGTAGGAGTCAGCCATGGCGGCATTGTCGCGATAGAAGGACTGACCGGCGGGCGTCAGCGCTACCTCTCGGGTGTTTCTTTCAAGAAGCTTGAAGCCGAGAAAATGCTCGAGCTTCTGGATGCGGCGGCTCAGTGCCGACTGGTCGAGGTTCAGCCGCTCGGCGCTGCGGCGGAAGTTCAGCTCCTCGGCGACGACGAGGAAGGAACTGACAAGTTCGATGCCCGGAATGTTCTGCATGGCGCGGCCCGTTTTTCCTGATGCATCGTATGCATCAATCGTTGCCGAATGACCATTTCATTTTTGCTTCGTCCCCCAGCACTGTGGGGTCAGAAGGTGCTGAGAAGACAGCATCGCATGTCCCCCAAGACGGAGCGTCAAAATGCAAGATTTCGATGTGAAAGAACTGGATCGCCTGCTGCAGCAGGCTTTCGATGCGGCCACCGCGCTTTACCAGCAGCGCGGCTTCCAGCGCCGCGTCGGCTTCGGCAAGCGTCCGGCCCTGGTTTCGGTCGACCTCGCCAACGCCTGGACCCGCCCGGGTAATCCCTTCACCTGCGACCAGGAGAAGATGGACAACGAGATCATCCCGGCAATGCAGAAGCTCCTGGCTGCGTTCCGCGCCAACGGCCTGCCGGTGATCCACGTCACCACCGCCTACGAGATCACCGATCGCAAGGCGCCGTTCACCGACATGGGCCTGTGGCACGACAAGATCCCGGTCGACGTCGTCGACCTGAAGGACAAGGACCTGTGGGCGATCGACAGCCGCATCGCGCCGGTCGAGGGCGAGTACACGCTGCTGAAGAAGCGCGCGTCGGCCTTCCACGGCACCGAACTCGCCGGCATCCTGCGTGCGGCTAACGTCGACACCATCCTCGTGACCGGCGTGACGGCCTGCGCCTGCGTGCGCCAGACGATCTGCGACGGTATCGCCGACGGCTTCCGGACCATCGCGGTCAAGGAAGCGATTGGTGACCGCGTGCCGGGCGCCGTTGCCTGGAACCTCTTCGACATCGACGCCAAGTTCGGCGACGTGGTCGGCGTTGACGACTGCGTCACCTACCTGAACAGCCTCAAGGCCTAAGCCTCGTTGAGCCTATTCCTGCGCCGCTACTCGTTCCGGGCGGCGCAGGAAATTCAGGAAGGTCACCAAGACCTTCGACTTGTTGCTGCGATCCCAGACGGTGGTGACCGGCAAGCGGCTGCTGATATTGCTGATCGGACGCACTTCGACGCCCGCGCGCGGCATGTTGGCCACGCAGCTTGAATAGATCGTCACCCCGACGCCCGCAACGACCAGCCCCATGATGCCCTCGGTGTTCGAGGCTTCCATCACGATGTTCGGGAAGAAGCCGTGGCTGCGGCATTGCGCGAACATGATGCTGCGGAAGGCCGCCCAGTTCTCGGTGGCGCCCATCACGAAATCCTCGCCGGACAGCTGTTCCAGCTTCAGCGTTTCGTAGGCGCAGAGCGGATGGGACGATGGCAGCAATGCGACAAAGTCGTCCTCGTCAAAGGTGAACTGCCGCATCATCGGATGCTGGAATTGGCCGATCATGAAGCCGATGTCGATCTTTTGCTGCAGTAGCGAAGTCTGCTGTGCCGTGGTCGGCATGAAGACGAGATCGAGCCGGATGTCTGGATGTAGTCCGGCGAAGTCACGGAGCACGTGTGGCAGCTTTCCGTTGATGGCAAAGTCGGTGTAGGCGATCTTCAATTCGCCCCTCACGCCCCGCGCGGCATGACGCGAACTGTCGACAGCCTTGCGCAGTTGACTTTCGAGGCCGCCGGCTTCCGCCAGGAACACTTTTCCGGCTTCCGTTAGCTCTACGCGCCGTGTCGTGCGAATCAGGAGTGGCGTTCCGATCTCCTGTTCAAGCTGTTGAATAATTTTGGAAAGAGCTGGCTGCGCGATGTTAAGCACGTCAGCTGCTCGTCCAAAGTGCAGTTCTTTCCCCAGTGCTGAAAAAGCGCGCAGGTGGCGCAGCTCGATGCTCATATTTTGCCCGGCGATTAATAGCTTTACAGAATGAATAACGCCGAAATTAATATTTTACAATTAGCAACGGAGGACCCATCGTGAGGCAAAGAGCCAACAAGGTCAGGGGAACCAGCTATGACAGAAGAACGCCTTTCAATGTCCCGTCGCCGCATGATGAGCCTGCTTCTCGCAGGTGCAGCAATGCCGGCGCTGATGCCGCGCGGCGCCCATGCCGCCGGCGGTACGGTCGTCGTCTCGAACTGGGGTGGTGACTGGAACGAGCGCACCATCAAGTACGTCGAGAAGCCGCTGCTGGAAGACAAGGGTTATTCCGTTGTCCGCGACTTGGGCATGGAGCCGGAGCGCAAGGCAAAGTTGCTGAGCGAAAAGCGCATTCGCCGTGCTTCGGCCGACGTGATCCACGTCAACAGCGCCGACGCTTTCGAGCTGAAGCAGCAGGGCGTGGTTGCGGATCTCGACCATTCCAAGATCCCGAACTACGCCGGTGTCGTTGAAGAGCTCAAGAGCCCGTATTTCGTGCCGTGGCTCTACAGCGGTGTCGTCATCATTTACAACGCCGACAAGGTGAAGGAGCCGCCGAAGTCCTACGCTGAGCTGTGGGACCCGAAGTGGGCGGGCCGCATCGGCCTTGCCAACCAGCTCTACTTCAACTACATGATGATGGCTGGCCTCGTTGCCAAGGGCAACATGACCAGCGCTGAGGAGGGCAAGTCGCTCCTCGAGAAGCTGGCCACAGAGAGCAAGCCGCGCCTCTACGCTGCTCACCAGCAGCTGCAGGCGGGCCTGGCGAACGGCGAAGTCGACATTGCCATCAACTACAAGGCGCGTGGCCTGCAGTGGGCCAAGGATGGGCTGCCGCTCGGCATCCAGTACCCGGAGGAGGGCGCGATCGCCGTCACCTTCGGCGTCAGCCTGACCGAATTCGCGGCAAACCCGGAGCCGGGTTACGCCTATCTCGACGCGCTGCTTGATCCGGTCGCAATGGCGGGCCTCGCCGAGGCGAGCCTCTACGCGCCCGCGAACCCCAACGCAGCCCTCACGGACGAGCTGCGCCAGCTGGTTGACTTCAGCGCTGAGGAGCGCGCGACGATGCAGTTCCTCGACTACGCCTATGTCGCGGAAAACACCGCTGGCTGGCTCGAATGGTGGAACAAGACCTTCGCTGCCTGATCCGAGCAAGCAAGCCATAGTCTGAAAAGAGTACGCGCATGACCGACACGGTCGCCGAACCGGCTCGCGGTGCCGCCCCGAAAGGGGTGGCCATCCGGCTGGGAATTCCGATGCTGTCAGCACCGGCTATGATCCTCGTGGCGCTCGGGCTTCTCCTGCCGCTGGCGCTGATGCTTCGCAACTCGCTGAACATCTACGATCCCGCGGAGCTGATGATCAGCGCCTTCACGCTGGAGAACTACGTCAAGTTCTTCACCGACAGCTTCTATCAGGGTGTGCTCTGGCGCACGATATGGATCTCCGCGCTGTCGACGGCGATCTGCCTGATCTTCGGCGCCCCGGTGGCGTATTTTCTGGCCCGCTACGTGGGCGATTTCGCCAAGCGGATGCTGCTCATCTTCATCCTCGTTCCGCTGCTGATCGGTAATGCAGTGAGAACATCAGCGTGGATGCTGATCCTCAATGATCACGGCGTTCTCGCTGCCATTCTCGGTTTCTTCGGCTACGAGGGCGAACTCGGGCTGATGTACTCCGCCCCGGGCGTGGTGATCGGCCTCGTCTCCGTCTTGCTGCCGTTCATGATCATCACCCTCAACAGCGTCTTCGAGGCGATCGACCGCAATCTGGAAGATGCAGGCCTCAGCCTCGGCGCAAATCATGTCACCATCATGCGACGCATCGTGTTGCCGCTGGCGCTGCCGGGCATCCTGTCCGGTTCGGTCCTCTGCTTCATCCTGTCGATGAACGCCTATGCGACGCCGGTGCTGATCGGCGGCCCGACCTTCCACATGATGGCGCCGACCGTCTACCAGCAGATCGCCAAGGTGATGAACTGGCCCTTCGGCGCCGCGCTCTCCTTCATCCTGATGGCGGTGACCCTCTGCCTGACGATCTGGGTTTCGGCGCTGGTGCAGCGTAAGTACCGGAAATGGAGTGAATGATGTCGGGCGCTTCGGCAAACAACACCCGCTGGGCCTACACGCTCTTCAGCAGCCTGGTCATCGGCTTCATCCTGCTGCCGCTGGTCTTCATCGTCTGGATGAGCTTCTTCTCCAACAAGATCCTGTCCTTCCCGCCGCAGGGCTACACCCTCGACTGGTACACCCGCGCATGGGAGCTGTCGGACTTCCGCAACGGCTTCTTCCTCAGCTTCCGCACCAGCATGATCGCGACGCTCGTAGCGCTCGTGCTGGGACTGCCGGCGAGCTTCGCGCTGGTTCGTGGCCGCTTCGCCGGCCGGGATTTGGTCAACACGCTTCTGATGTCGCCGATTGTCGTGCCGGCCATCGTGGGCGGCAGCGCAATCTTCGTGTTCTTCCTTGAGATCGAATTCCTGACCGGCATTCAGGTCGCCGGTTCCAGCCTCGGCCTGATCATGGCGCACAGCCTGATCGCGCTGCCGTGGATGATCCGGCTGGTGACCACCTCGATGATTTCCGTCAATCCCTCGATCGAGGAGGCGGCAAGCAGCCTCGGCGCAGGCCCGTTGACGATCTTCTTCCGCATCACCTTGCCGGTGATCAAGCCGGGCGTGATCGCAGGCTCGCTCTTCGCCTTCGTCAATTCGTTCATCGATCTCGAGAAGTCGATCTTCCTCGTCGGGCCGAACAGCACGACGCTGCAGATCGCGCTCATCAACTATCTGGAGTGGAACTTCGATTCCACCATCGGTGCAGTGGCCACTGTGCAGATCTCGCTCATCACCCTCCTGCTGCTGATCACCGATCGTTACGTCAAACTCAGCCGGGCTTTCTGAGAGGAATATCATGTCGGAAGTTGTGCTTCAGGAAGTTGCGAAACACTACGGCCCGGCGGTGGTGGTGCAGAACATGTCGCTGCGCATCGCCGATGGCGAGCTGATCTCGCTGCTCGGTCCGTCGGGCTGCGGCAAGACGACGACGCTGCGCATGATCGGCGGTTTCGTCGATGCCACCAGCGGCAAGATCACTGTCGGCGGACGCGACGTGACCGGCCTGCCGCCAAACCGGCGCAATATGGGCTTCGTGTTCCAGAACTACGCCCTGTTTCCTCACATGACGATCGCGCAGAACGTCGCCTTCGGGCTTGAGATGCGCAAGGTCAACCGCGCCGATGCCGAGAAGAAGGTACAGGAAGCGCTCGCTCGCGTGCGCCTTGCGCAATATGCCGACCGCCTGCCCAAGCAGCTGTCGGGCGGCCAGCAGCAGCGCGTGGCGCTTGCCCGCGCGCTGGTAATCGAACCGGATGTCCTGCTCCTCGACGAGCCGCTGTCCAACCTGGACGCGTCGCTGCGCCAGGAAATGAAGATCGAGATCCGTCAGCTGCAGCAGTCGCTTGGGCTGACCACGATCTTCGTCACCCATGACCAGGACGAAGCGATGAGCACCTCGGACCGGATGGTGCTGATGTACAACGGCAAGGTGGAGCAGATCGGCTCGCCCGACGAGCTCTACAACCAGCCGCGATCCGCCTTTGCCGCGCGCTTCCTCGGCGTTCCCAACCTTCTGCCGGGACGCATCGTGCAGGGGAGTTTTGAGATGGAAGGTGGCACCGCGCTGCGCCTTGCGGGGCAAAAACAACTCGTAGGCAACTGCTTCCTCGCGCTGCGGCCGGAGGTGATCGGCATTTCGGCGGAGGCGGTCGAGGGCGAGAACAACCTCTCCGGTACGGTCGAAATTATGACCTATCACGGTGCTGCGGTCGAATATCAGCTGCGCACGGATGCCGGCCTGACCCTCACCGCCCGTGCGGTTGCGCCGGGTCTGGGCGGGCCGGAAGTCCTGCCCAAGGGTGCAAAAGCCTGGCTGCACTGGCCTGCGTCGGCCGGAGTGATTGTAAGCGAACACTGACATCTCGGAAAAAAATCATGACTGTAACCACAACTCACTCCGAGGCCGCGGCCTTGCACGAGCGCTTGACCGTCGTTGACGGCCTGATCGTCTCCAATTTCGGCCGCGAGATCTTCGAGGACATGCGCAAGGGCGGCATCACCGCCGCCAACTGCACCTGCTGCATCTGGGAAGGCTTCACCGAGACGATGCGCAACATCATGCGCTGGAAGGCCTGGCTCCGCGAGAACTCCGACCTGATCCTGCAGGTGAAGACCACCGCCGACATCCGCCGCGCCAAGGCCGAAGGCAAGACCGGCATCATCCTTGGCTGGCAGAACGTCTCCGGCATCGAGGACCAGATCGGCTATCTCGAATTGTTCAAGGAACTGGGCGTGGGCATCATCCAGATGGCCTACAATACCCAGAACCTCGTCAGCACCGGCTGCTACGAGAGCCGGGACAGTGGCCTCTCCGACTTCGGCCGCGAGGTTGTGGCCGAGATGAACCGCCTCGGTATCCTCTGCGACCTGTCGCATGTTGGCCCCGTGAGCAGCCGCGACGTCATCCTCGCCTCGAAGCAGCCGGTCGCATATTCGCACTGCCTGCCCGCCGGTCTGAAGCAGCATCCGCGCAACAAGAGCGACGAAGAGCTGCGCTTCATCGTCGATCACGGCGGCTTCGTCGGCGTGACCATGTTCACGCCGTTCCTTGCCCGCGGCGTCGATGCGACCGTCGACGACTATGTCGAGGCGATGGAATACGTCATCAATCTCTGCGGCGAGGACCGAGTCGGCTATGGCACCGATTTCACGCAGGGCTATGACCAGGAATTCTTCGACTGGATCACCCACGACAAGGGCTACGCCCGCCGCCTGACCAATTTCGGCACGATCAAGAATCCAGCAGGCCTCGACACGATCGGTCACACCGGCGCACTGACGGAGGCTATGCTGCGCCGCGGCTGGTCGACCAGCCGCATCGAGAAGATCATGGGCGAGAACTGGGTCACGCTGCTGCGTGAAGTCTGGGGCGCCTGAGCACGACAAGGCAGCCCCGCTCGTCCGGGGTTGCCAATTCGCTAAGGTGTCTTGCGTCCGCCCGCCGGACGGTTACTTGCTGGACGAAGGCACCTGTCGCCCGAATCGGAACCCCGAATGCCCGTCACGCCACCGAACAAGCTCAAGGTCGGCTTCGTCCTCGCGCGCCTGTTCACGCTGTCGGCGTTTGCGCTGTTCGTCGACACCCTGCGGCTTGGGAGCGACCAGCTCGACCGTTCCGGTCGCGTTGCGGCCGACTGGGAGGTGCTGGGCAGCACCCGCAACCTGATCCCGTCGAGCTGCGGCGTACAGGTGAGCCCAACCTGCCGGCTGATCGATCCGCAGCATTTCGATTACATCGTGGTGGTCGGTGGCCTCCTCGACGTCGAGGAGCCGGTGGATGGCGAGACCATCGACTACCTCAAGAAGGCGGCCGCTGCAGGGGTGCCGCTGATCGGCCTGTGCACTGGTTCGTTTATCCTGGCTGAAGCGGGCCTGATGAAGCAGCACGAGGCCTGTGTCAGCTGGCTCCACGTGCGCGCCTATCAGGAGCGTTTTCCGGGGCATCCGGTGCGGAGCGACCGGATCTTCAACCTTGACGAGAAGCGCGGCTCTTGCGCCGGCGGCAGCAGTGCGGCCGACATGGCCGCTTCACTGGTGCGGCGTTATATCGGCGAGGAAGCGCAGCGCAACGCGCTGGAAGTGCTGCAGATTGATCAGCCGCGCCCGTCGCTCCACGTGCAGCCGCGACGGCCCTTTGCCGAGGATTTTGGCGACGCGCGGGTGCGCGCCACCCTCATCAACATGGAACAGAATCTCGAAAGCCAGCTGTCAATCGCCGAGCTTGCTGCCAAGGTCGGCCTGTCGACGCGCCAGCTGCAGCGGCTGTTCATGCAGAAGGCCGGCATGTCGCCCGCCTACGCCTACAAGCGCGTGCGGCTTGAGCACGCCAGGCTTCTGATCACGCAGACGAAGACGCCAATCGTGCAGGTGGCGCTCGAGGTCGGCTGCGAAAACCCGACCCACTTCTCCAAGCTTTTCAAGCGCGTCTACGGCCAGACCCCTTCACAGGCACGCGCTGCGGCGAGGATCGGGTGAGGGAAGGGCTTCCGCGCTAGCTTATCGGCAGCGTCTCCGATCGCTTCACCTGACCAAGCGCAAAGCTTGTCTCGATCGAGGCGATGTTGTCGAGCCGGGTGAGCTTGTCCTTGATGAAACGCTCGTACGCTTCCAGGTCGGCGGCGACGACACGCATCAGGTAGTCGCGCTGCCCCGTCATCAGGTAGCAGTCCAGCACCTCCGGCCAACGCGACACCGTCTCCTCGAAGCGGTCGAGATCTTCCTCGCGCTGGCGCTCCAGCTTGATCGAGGCAAAGGCGCTGATCGGCAGCCCCACTCGCCTCTGGTCGATGATTGCCGCATAACCTTTGATGATGCCGGCCTTCTCCATCAGCCGCACGCGACGCGCGCAGGGCGAGGGCGAGAGACCTACCTTCTCGGCAAGTTCGCCCATTGAAATCTTTCCGTCTTCCTGCAGCGCGCGCAGGATCTTGCGGTCGATGGCGTCGAGTTCAGGATTTGGCACGTTTCACCAATAATAGGCATCAGGTTGGTTGAACAGGCTAATCTGACGCTGCGTCGCGCGCAAGTTTGGTCTGTTTCACCTCCCGTTCTGACGTAGCATTTCTGCCAATGAGAAAGGGGAGCAACCAAATGACCGACCTGAGGATGCTGGGAGAGCTGGAGCGCAAGGTGCTGTGGCTGGCGACCTGGATGATCCATAACGCCAACCACCTGCGCGACAATGGCGACGGGCTCAAGGTCGGCGGCCACCAGGCCTCGTCCGCATCGCTGGCAACTATCATGACGGCGCTCTATTTCCACGCGCTGCGTCCCGAGGACCGCGTTGCCGTCAAGCCGCATGCGAGCCCGATCTTCCACGCGATCCAATACCTCCTCGGCCACCAGAGCCGCGAGAAGATGGAAAACTTTCGCGGTTACAAGGGCGTCCAGTCTTATCCCTCGCGCACCAAGGATGTCGACGACGTTGACTTCTCGACCGGTTCGGTCGGCCTCGGTGTGGCGCAGACTCTGTTTTCCTCGCTGGTGCAGGACTACGTGCAGGCCAAGGGCTGGAAGCCCGGCATGCCGGAAGGCAAGATGGTCGCGCTCGTCGGCGATGCCGAAATGGACGAGGGCAACATCTTCGAGGCGCTGCTGGAGGGCTGGAAGCACGACCTGCGTAACACCTGGTGGGTGGTTGACTACAACCGCCAGAGCCTCGATGCGGTGGTGCGCGAGGGCCTGTGGGCGCGCTTCGAGGCGATCTTCCGCAATTTCGGTTGGGACGTCGTCGTTCTCAAGCACGGCAAGCTGCAGCAGGCGGCCTTTGCCGAGCCCGGAGGCGAGAAGCTGCGCGAGTGGATCGACGCCTGCCCGAACCAGCTCTATTCGGCGCTGACCTTCCAGGGCGGTGCTGCCTGGCGCAAGCGTCTGCTCGACGACATTGGCGACCAGGGCGACGTCTCGCGTCTGATCGAGCGCCGCAGCGACGAAGAACTTGCAGCACTCATGGGCAATCTCGGCGGCCACGACCTGCCGTCGCTGCTCGAAGCCTTCGAGGCTGCGCGCCAGCATGACCGTCCGGTGTGCTTCATCGCCTACACGATCAAGGGCTTTGGCCTGCCGCTCGCCGGCCACAAGGACAACCATGCCGGCCTGATGACGCCGGCGCAGGTCGAGGCGCTGCGCCAGCAGATGAACGTGCGCGTGGGCCGCGAGTGGGATAAGTTCGAGGGGCTCTCTGTTGCCGAAGAGGCGGTGACAAAGTTCCTCAAGTCGGTGCCGTTCGCGGCAAAGGGTCGCCGACGCTATGCCGCCGACGAGATCCCGGTGCCAGAAAAGCTCGAGTTCGGCGCTCAGCCCGCCATGTCGACGCAGCAGGGCTTTGGTCTTGTCATGCACGAGATCTCCAAGGGCGACACAAAACTTGCCGAGCGCATCGTCACCACCTCACCGGACGTGACCGTCTCGACCAATCTTGGCGCATGGGTCAATCGCCGCGGCCTGTTCTCCAAGGAGACGATGGCCGACCTCTTCAAGGCGGAGCGGATCCCGTCGACCTACAACTGGTCGTTCTCGCCGAAGGGCCAGCACATGGAGCTCGGCATTGCCGAGATGAACCTGTTCATCATGCTCTCGGCGCTGGGGCTCTCACATTCGATCTTCGGCGAGCGGTTGCTGCCCGTTGGCACGCTCTATGATCCGTTCATCGAGCGCGGTCTGGATGCGCTCAACTACGCCTGTTACCAGGATGCGCGCTTCATGCTGGTCGCAACACCGTCCGGCGTGACGCTGGCGCCGGAAGGCGGCGCGCACCAGTCGATCGCAACGCCGCTGATCGGCATGGCACAGGATGGGCTCGCGAGCTTCGAGCCAGCCTTCGTCGACGAGCTTGCCGTCATGATGCGCTGGGCGTTCGAGTACATGCAGCGCTCGGGTGAAGCAGAACCAGATACGCTGACCTGGCTGCGCGACGCGACCGGCGGCTCCGTCTACTTGCGTCTTTCCACCCGCTCGATCGACCAGGTGAAGCGCGAGATGACGCCGCAGCTTGAGCGCGACATCATCAATGGCGGCTACTGGATGCGAAAGCCGGGACCGAACGCGCAGGTCGTGGTTGCTTATACCGGTGCGGTCGCACCCGAAGCTATCGAGGCCGTCGGCATGATGGCCGAGGACCGGCGCGACGTCGGTCTGCTCGCGATCACCTCGGCCGACCGGCTCAACGCCGGCTGGACGGCGGCGCAGCGCGCTCGCGAGGGTGGCCTTGTCCATGCCTCAAGTCATGTCGAACGCCTGCTCGCGGACATACCCTCGCATTGCGGCATCGTCACCGTCATCGACGGCCATCCGGCGACGCTTGGTTGGCTTGGCTCCGTCCACGGCCACCGCACCCGCTCGCTTGGCGTCGAGCATTTTGGCCAGACCGGCTCGATCGCCGAACTCTACCGTCACTATGGCATCGACGCCCGCGGCATCATCCAGGCAGCCGAAGCGCTCACGCCGGGCAAGCCGATCCGGAATTTGCGCGCGGTTTAGGGGGGCGCAAGATAAAGCGACGCACCCGCGGCCGGAATTGGGACGCGGGTGCGCTAATCATGTTTTTCGAAAACTGTCGCTATCGCGAAAGACGGGCTGCTGTGATGAGCATCCCGATAAGCGCCATTACAACCGCTACGCCGATCCAGACGCCGTACAGGGCAAAGCCGAGTATGAAGCCGCCCAGCACCGGCGCAGTAATATCCGCCAGCGCGACCATCGATTGCGCAGCGCCCAGGACGATACCCTGCCGGGCGCCCGGTACGCGGTTGGACAGCGCCGCCATATAGGTCGGCTTGGCGAGCGCATCGCCGGCGCTGATGCAGAATACCGCGAGCAACAGCACCGGAATGGTGGTGGCAAGGCTGGCCGTCACGAACCCGGTCACGATCATCGCGAAGATGAGAAGGATCAGGTTGAGCTCGCTCAGGTATCGGCTCAGCCAGCCCAGCAGGAAGAGCTGGGCAAACAGATTGATCCCGCCATCAGCCATGATCAGATAGCTCAGCTCCCTGGCCGTAAAGGCATGTCCGTTCCAGATGAAGGTATCGCCAAGGAAGACCGGCATCTGCGACATGTACATGCCGTAGGCGAAGAAGTGGCACAGCATCACCACGACGAGAATTCGGATCGCGGGTGAACTCAGGATGGCTCCGAATGACGTCTTTTCAGACGTTTCCCGCTCGTGGGTAAGCTCCAGCGGACGGCCGTCTTCCAGTCGCAGAACCGTTATCAGGGTTGCCAGAAGCACCAGCGCGAATGCGGCAAGGACAGGTGCTGTCAGAGAAGTCTCGGAAAGCAGGCCGGAAAGACCTGCACCGATGATGCCGCCGACGCCGGCGCCCCCCATCAGCATCCCCATCGCCTGCCGCCGGCTGGCGGTGTCGGTATGGTCCGCAACATATGCCCCCGTCACGGCAATATTTCCTGCCGTAAGGCCGAACATGGCCCGGGCGATCAGGATGACGACGACGTTGGGAGCAAGCGCGAGCAGCAGCAGGCTCGCTGCCGCGACCATCTGGCAGAGCAGCAGAATGCGCTTGCGCCCAAAACGATCCGAAAACTGGCCAAGCAAGGGGGCAGAGGCAAACTGGCCCACGGCCTCTGTGGCAATGACCACGCCCAGGACGAGGGGGGAGCCTCCCATTTCCCGGATGTGGAACGGCAGTACCGGCAGCACCGCGGCTGTGCCCGCCGCATAGGCGCAGACGATCATGAAAACGGGGAAGATGCGCCGCCAGTCGAGCGTCTTCGCCCCGGTCGCGCGTTCGGACATAGGCTGGATCGTCATGTTACGCACCTCGCTCGTTGACAAAGACGGTGCAGTGTCCAGCGCTCATTGCCTTGCCTCCCCAGGTGATGTCAGGCCGACGCGATCGAGAAGGGCTTCGAGCTGGCTCATTCCTTCAGCATCGAGGGTGGTGATCGCGGCTACATAGCCGTCAGGGCGAACCAGAACGCATTCGCCACCGGCAAGAGCATAAGCGTCGCGAACGTGGTTCCCCGTGTCGATGATGTCGGCCCGATCGCCCAACTGATATTGGTGAAGGCCTGCACGTGTCAGGAAAGCATGTTCTCCGTTGATGAGGAGCGTCCAGTGCGTCCCCTTGAAAAGCTGGAACAGCCGCGTCGGCTGGCCTGCAGCGCCGGCAACCGGCGCGTCGGGAGCGCGATCGCCCGCCCGGAGGCGACCCATGCGGGCAGATCCTTCGAGGTTAAGCGGTGAATCGGGGTAGCCGATGTCGAGCTGTCGCACTTCTCGCCCGCGCCGGATATCGCCGCGCCGGCCAGCATCGAGAAGCCGCGTCGAGAGCCCGAGCATATCTTCGGCCACCGGGCGGCGCTCGCTTTCGTAGCTGTCGAGCAGATCGTCGGGGCCACCGCGCAGAACCGCCGCGAGCTTCCAGCCAAGGTTGTAGGCGTCCTGCACGCTGGTGTTCAGGCCCTGGCCGCCCGTCGGCGGGTGAATATGGGCGGCATCGCCGGCGAGGAATATCCGGCCGACGCGGTAGCGTGCCGCCAGACGGGCATTCATTTCATAGGCCGACGCCCAGCTCACGGAGTGGACGAGAATGTCCATGCGCCCGGTCCGCTCCGTAACCATTTGCTGCAGCCCAGCGGCCGACAGGTCGACTTCACCCTCGGGCGGCACAGGCGCCTGGATCTGAAAAAGATCGGTCCCGCCCAGCGGGCAGATCGAGAGCATCCATTGCATGTCGCCCTCATTGAACTGGTGCCACCAGTTGCGGTCCAGCCCCGTCAGCGCTACGTCGGCGACCATGGCGCGGACGCCCAGCGTCTTGCCAGGAAAGTCGAGGCCGAGCGCGCGCCGCACGAAGCTGCGGCCGCCATCCGTCGCGACGAGATAGCGAACGCGGAGGGCCTCCTCACGGTCGCCTGCCACAACCCGCGCCGAGACGCCACTTTCGTCCTGCTCGAAGCCGACCAGTTCCCGGCCGAACTCGACATGGCCGCCGAGTTCGGCGAGCCGGTCGCGCATGATCCGCTCCGTCCGGAATTGGGGGATCATCAACGGAATATGGTAAGGTTCGGCAGGCGTTGGCTCCGGGCGCTCGCCGAAATCCTTCTCGATGAAGCTTCCGTCGGGGCTGTAGACGCGCATCATCGGGTAGAGCCCGCCAGCGGCCACGACCTTGTCGAGAATGCCGAGGTCCTCGAAAACTTCCTGTGTTCGCGGCTGGATACCCTTGCCGCGTGAGCCCGGAAACGGCTCAACCGCCTTGTCGATCAGGCGGAAAGAGATACCGCGCCTTGCCAGTTCCAGGGCCAGCGTCAGGCCAGCCGCTCCCGCACCGCAGACGAGCACGTCTGCCGCAAATTCGTTTGCCATATCGATCTCTTTGTGTGCATTATGCACATAATAGGAGACTGGGAATGTCGTCAACAAAAAAAGTGCAAAATACACAGATTGGCCCGCAGGTCCGTGCTTTGCATGGCGCATTGCTGGACATCGTCAGCCTGATGAACAAGCCGCAGCGCGACGAGGAGCTCGTGCGCGAGGCAGGCATTGCGCTCGACCGGGCGCTGTTTCCGCTTTTGGTCAGCATCGAGCGGCTGGGACCGGTTGGCATCGTCGAACTGGCTGAGCGCGTGGGTCGTGACTACACCACCGTCAGCCGCCAGGTCGCGAAGCTGGAAAGTCTTGGCCTCGCGGAGCGCCGGCAAAGCGCTGCCGATCGCCGCGTCAACGAAGCGGTGGTGACAGCCAAGGGCAAGGCAATGACCGACCGGATCGACGCCGCCCGCGAACGAATCGCCGCGGCGGTGTTTTCAAGCTGGGACCCGCATGAAGTCGATGAACTCGTGCGCCTGATGCGCAAATTTGCCGACGCGATGAAGGAGGAGCGCCAAGGGGAGGAGGGGTAGCCTAGGCGGCGCGGAGCGTGGCCAGCCAGCATAGGTGACATCTGAGATTTCGAGTGTCGCTGCTGCAGGTCGCCTGGATTCTCCAAAGCTTTCGCTGATCCAAGCCTGCAGTGGGTAGTCCGCTGCGGGCCGGTTCCACTGATCTTGGCTCCTTAACAGCTGTTCTTCGTCTTCATCAAAAATCAGGGCGAAGGGGGTGGGCAACTTCGGATCAACCACGGTTGACTTTGCATGCGTTGTGACGCGGCGCTACCGCCTGCGGCACCGCCGAGGCGGCCTTCGAAGGGATCACCCGCCACCCCGCAGCATCGGCGGGTAGGGGAGAAAATCATGAAAAATCACAGGCAGGTGGAGATTTCTGGGTTGACTATTTTCTGGCGGCGTCTATATCCGGCGCATCGCTGACGCCAACGGCGCAGCCGATCTCCGGGCCGGCAAACAAGCAGCCTGATGCTGGGGAATAGGTTAACGGTAGACCAGCGGACTCTGACTCCGTTAGTCCTGGTTCGAATCCAGGTTCCCCAGCCAACCGCTCCTCAAAATCGTTGAAACGCTGGAATTCCAAGGCTTTGCGCAGGCTTTCGCATCGTGCCGATGACGCTGATCACGAGAGGTGGCCGCCGCCACGGCTTCTCGGATCCCATCGCGTGCGCTCCCCCACGAAGGACTTGCCAAGGGCGGCCCTAAAGGTTGTCATCGCCACGAGGACTCAAGGTGGGTGCCGCCCACATCATCATTGAGGGAGAGGCAGATGACCGACGCACAGACGACTGGCATTCCGGAACCCGAGGGCCCAACGAACATCATCGAGACTGACTATGAAGTTGGTCAGGACAATGTCCAGCCGAGCATCGGGGCACTCACTTTCGATGTTCATAATCCCGTTTTCGCTATCTCCGGATTGGTGATCGTTTCGTTTGTGATCATCACGCTGGCGCTGCAGAACGAGGCCGATGCCTTCTTCACCGGCCTTCGCGACTGGCTCACCTCCAAGCTGGACTGGTTCTTCCTCATCTCGGGCAACATCTTCGTCCTGATGTCGCTTGCTGTTATCGTGCTGCCGTGGGGTTCCATCCGTATCGGCGGGAGCGAGGCAAGGCCCGACTTCGGCTATCCCGCCTGGTTCTCGATGCTCTTTGCCGCCGGGATGGGCATTGGGTTGATGTTTTATGGCGTTGCGGAGCCGATCGGAAATTTTGACGCGGCACTTGCGGGCGTGACCGAAGAAGGCGGCGTGCGCACCGACTGGGCCCCGCTTGCTGGTGCAGAAGGTGATGCCGAAGGCGCGCGGAGGCTGGCGATGGCCGCGACGATCTTCCATTGGGGCTTGCACCCCTGGGCGATCTACGGGGTGGTTGCGTTGGGACTTGCCCTGTTTGCCTACAACAAGGGGCTGCCGCTGACGATGCGGTCGATTTTCTATCCCGTTTTCGGGGAGCGAGTTTGGGGGTGGCCTGGCCACATCATCGATATTCTGGCGGTCTTTGCGACGCTATTTGGACTGGCGACCTCTCTTGGTCTGGGAGCCCAGCAGGCAAATGCGGGGCTGAGCTTCCTGTTCGGCATGCCAGACACAGATGTCACAAGGGTGCTGCTGATTATCTGCATCACTGCAATCGCCACGATTTCGGTCGTCGCTGGGCTTGATGCAGGCGTACGGCGGCTTTCGGAGATAAACATGGTGCTGGCGGCCCTTCTGCTGCTGTTTGTAATCGCAACGGGGCCAACACTTGCCATCGTCTCCGGCTTCTTTCTGAACCTGGCAGCCTACGTCGAATACCTGCCGGCGCTGTCGAACCCATTTGGTCGTGAAGACGATAATTTCAGACAGGGATGGACGGCTTTCTACTGGGCCTGGTGGATCTCATGGTCCCCATTCGTCGGCATGTTTATCGCTCGTGTCAGCCGGGGAAGGACGGTGCGCGAATTTATGATCGCGGTGCTTCTGGTGCCGTCACTTGTGTCGGTGCTTTGGATGACAAGCTTTGGCGGCACAGCTATCAGCCTGATCGGTGCAGGCTTCAACGATATCTCGGAAGCAGCACTCGAGCTGCAGCTATTTGCCATGCTATCTCATCTGCCGCTGACATCGATCTCTTCGTTTGTCGGCATCATTCTCGTGATCGTCTTCTTTTGCACCTCCTCGGACTCCGGCTCGCTGGTGATCGATACCATCACCGCCGGTGGCAAGGTCGACGCTCCGACTGCACAGCGCGTGTTCTGGGCGACCTTTGAGGGGCTCGTGGCGATTGCACTACTGCTCGGTGGTGGCCTCGCGGCGCTGCAGGCGGCAGCCGTTTCGACAGGGCTGCCGTTCACGATTGTGTTGTTGCTCGGCTGCTACGCGCTCGCGCGTGGCCTGATGTCCGAGCCGCGAGGTATTGCAGCCTCAAGCTAACGTGGAAGCATCGCGCTTGGCTTCCCGGCATCGCACCCAGAAATTCGGAAAACACCCGTTGATGGGGCGATGCCGAATTCCTCGTCGCTTGCGCGACGTGCTGCACAAGCCAAGTGGCAGTGATACAGCAAAAACTTATCCGCGTACTCACACGTCGCGCATCATACCCCATAGCGGCGCGGATCGAGTACGGTCGCGACTTCCAGGGAGTGCGGACGTCGAAGAGCGATGGTCGCAAGAACCACTTCGGTCCACGCCGGCGTCTCAATCCTGGCTGGGCGTGCCGAGGAACGCGGATGCACTTCCTTCATATCCGGGGCTCAATCGAGGTAGACGCGGGCTTCGACCCGAGGGACGCGTCGTGTCCCCACTCCAGCCGCAATTCAGCATAGAACTGCTCATGTTCTATCGGGAGTTGCTGCGTGTTTCGTAAGGCATTGATGGCGGGCGCGATTGCAGTTGCGGTGCTGTGGCTTGCAAACACGTCTTTGCTTGGAGCGAGGCCCGAAGCCGGGAATATCAAGTTGCTGTCACACCGCGGCGTGCATCAGACGTTCAGTCCGGAAGACCTGGAAAACGACACCTGCACGGCATCGCGAATTTTGCCTCCGGCTCACGAATTTATTGAGAATACGCTTCCTTCCATGCAGGCGGCGTTCCAATACGGTGCGGCAGTTGTGGAGTTGGACATCCATCTCACACCTGACGGCAAATTTGCTTGTCTTCCACGACTGGACGCTCGATTGCAGGACCGACGGAACGGGTATCGCCGAAGAGACCCTAATGATCAGGCTCCAGGAACTTGACGTCGGTTATGGCTATACAGCCGACAGCGGCAGGACTTTTCCGCTCCGCGGTAAAGGGATTGGCTTGATGCCCACTTTGGATGAGGTGCTACGGGAATTTCCTGGACGAAAATTCCTGATCAACTTCAAGAGCCAGAGGCTAGATGAGGCGGAGGCTTTGGCCGAGCTCCTGCAAAATAACCCCGAATGGCGACAGGCGATTTTTGGCGTCTACGGCGGCGATATCCCAACCCGTGAAAGCCTTCGGCTGATTCCTGGACTGCGGGGGTATGATACAGCCTCAGCGACAAATCGCTGTCTCTGATGCGCTTTGCATCTATCAAGATCTATTCCCTCAGCCACCACGTGAGCTCCAGATTGAGCACCACTACCTCCTGTATGTCTCATTTGGCGCAATGCGGCTGGAGGCCGAGGGAGCTGCATGGTCGCTTCCACCAGATCGAGCGGCATTGGTGGCCGCGGGGACGCCGTTGCGATTGTTGCTCAACCAGAAGATGTCTGTCTGTTCGGTGCTATTTTCGAGCCGATTTGCCCCCACGCCAAGGGCTCCGCTTTCGGTCTTCGAAATGACGCCGTTGGCGCGGGAGATCGTGAAGGAATGTGGACGGACAGAAGAAGACGAGCCTCTATCTGAGTACAGGCTCAGCCTGTTTCGTACCCTGCAGATGGTAACCTGGCGATTGGCAGACACCCCGAGCAAGGCAACCATCCCGACAGGCAAAAGCCGAGGAGTCATACGCGCGCTGGCGATTACGGAAAGCCTTTTGGCTGAGCCGCTTCGGTTCGAGGACGTCTCACGGATGACCGGTCAGACGCCGAGGACACTGGCGCGAAGACTACTGGCGGAAACGGGTCAACGCTGGGGGGGGAAATTCTGCGGAGAATGCGAATGATCCGCGCAATTGAGATGCTCGCAGAAACGAATCTCCCGGTCACTGAAATTGCGCTCAGTGTTGGATACCAATCGCTCTCAGCGTTCAATGCTTCCTTTCGCAGCTTTACAGGACAGACACCAACCGCTTACCGTGACGGGTTCAAGACCAGCTCCTTCGGCCGCTGACACACAGCAATCAAAGTCTCCATAAGCTGGCGGAGCCTGATGGCCGTGAACAACTGCCCGCCTCAGTGTTCGCGATCGAGCCAAGCCGCAAGGCCGTCCAAAGTCTGCAGACCGTATTCCACCGCGCCAAAGTTGATGACTGTTTGCCGCCGCTCGCGGTTGGGGTGAAGCTGCCGAATGGTCAGCACGGTCTTGCCATCCGCCTGCTCGTCGAACGTGATGATCATATAGAAGCGATCAGGATCATCGGGCTCAGGGGTACCGTAGTCCACTACGATCGCTTCGTTGGGAACGATTTTCAGGAAGCGCATGAGAGTGGAGAAACGCTGGTGCTGGCCCTCGAAATGGCCAACCATATCGAACCGCCACACACCACCTTCTCTAATATCGGCCTCATAGGTCTCAATGCCTAGACCAGCAGGGCCGTACCACTGTGCGAGAGCTTCCGGATCCGTCCAGGCGGCGAAAACCTTGTCCCTTGGGTGTTTCAGAACCTTGACCAGAACGATCTCACGCTCGAGAGACCAGGCTTCAAAGAGCTTTTCCGTCATCATTCGCCTCCAACTTGTCCAGATAGACTTCCAGCCGGTCCAGCCGTTCAGCCCAGCGCCGTCGCTCCATTTCCATCCAGTTGGCAGCCTCCTCGAACCGGTCCCGTTCTAGCCGGCACCAGCGGCTGCGCCCGCGCTTTTCACTGGCGATCAATCCGCATTCCTCCAGCACTCTAAGATGCTGTGTGAAGGAAGGCAGCGCCATGTCGAACGGTTCAGCCAGCGCACTGACAGGCATCTCCCCTTCAGCAAGCCGGGATATCACAGCGCGTCGGGTGGGATCGCTGAGAGCGTGAAAGACAAGATCAAGCGGGGTCGAATGAGCAGGCATGCCCAAGGGTAGAGCGATGTGCGCCCCTGCGTCAATGATATTAAGGCACTTGCCTTCGTGTTTCCTATTGGTAAGGTGTGTGCCTAACCAATGGGAGGTTCGAATGGCAGTTCGTGTTGATCTCAACATCTCTCTCGATGGCTTCGCCACGACGACGGATCAAACCGCAGAGGATCCGTTTGGCCGTGACTGGTCGCGTCTTGTTGCGGCATATGCTGGCACTCGAACCGTGCGTGAGCGAGTGTTCAACGATACGTCCGGTGCCGGCACCACCGGGGTCGATGATCAATATGCGCGCGCGTACTTCACAAATATCGGTGCCGAGATAATTGGCGCAGGCATGTTCGGGTTACATGCTCACCCAAATGATCCAGACTGGCGTGGTTGGTGGGGAGATGAACCTCCCTTTCGGGTGCCTGTCTTCGTCCTCACGCATCAACCTCGGCCTTCGATCGAGATGGCCGGGGGGACCACTTTTCATTTCGTGAACACGTCAGTTTCTGATGCGCTCCAGCAAGCGGCAAGGGTTGCAGAAGGTAAGGATATACGGATCGGCGGTGGCCCGTCTCTTGTCCGCGACTATCTCAAGGCGGGGCTGGTTGATATTCTGCACGTCGCCATTACGCCCATTCTGCTTGGCCGCGGCATAAGGCTTTGGGACGACCTGCGCGGTTGGGAAACGGGCTATGCCTTTAAGACAGAAACGGCTGAGAGCGGGACGCTGCACGTCACTTTCCGGCGATAACCGTACCCGCGGAATTAATCGGCTTCCAGGGTGTCGTGCTGGATGGATTTCGTGCGAGCAACCGATATCGCGGTGCCGCGGTCTGGACATCGATGTCCTGATTGCGGCATGAGGTTGCTCTTTGTCATACGGCCCTGACGGCCGTTGCGCTATTTCCTTACGTACGCCGACCACCTCTGGAGTACCTATGAAATTGACGATGCTTCTATCGCTGGCTTCCCTGATCCTGGCCGTCTTTACACCCCACGCGTGGGCAACAGCGGACGACAGGTTCAACGGCCAGTTGCTGAAGCTCGATCCCATCACCCGGCTGGAGCAGACATGCGACTTCGAGGTGATGGACAAAATAAACAGGGAGCACCGAGGCTTCAATGCGGACAAGGTAGTCGCTTATACGTTCGAGAACCCGCTCATCGAAGGAGATGCAATAACTGCTCCTGGCGCAGCGTTCCGGAGCAAGGGTGAGTGGTACCAACTCTCGTACAAGTGCAAGACAGGTCCGCGCCACCTCGATGCGCACATACTAAGATACGAGATCGGTCCCAAGATCCCGCACGACGAGTGGGCGAAATACAATCTCTACGATTGAGAGGATCGGCTAGCTCGGTTTCGCTGCTTCGCCTTTCTGGACGACGACCTGGACGTCGTAGTCGTCGTGGCATCAGCCACTGTCCTGATCGTGCTGACGGGCGGCCCCACCGGTACCTCCTTGCCGTTCATCTCGGACGTGATACAGGCCGGTAGGGGGGGCCTTACCGGACAGTCCGTTTTCGGGTCTCTGGGGTGGACGCTCAAGTTCAAACGGCCAGACTGTCGGATCCTAGCCCTGCGCCGAAGCGCCCACGGCCTCATGTTCCCGCAGCAACTTTGCCATCCGCTGGATCGCGAACAGGTAGCCCTGGGTGCCGAAGCCGGCAATAACGCCCGAGGCAACCCCGGAGACGTAGGAGTGGTGGCGGAACGGCTCGCGCTTGTGAACATTCGAGATATGCACCTCGATGATCGGATGGTCGAAGGTGTTGAGGGCGTCGAGGATCGCAACCGAGGTGTGGGTGAAAGCGGCCGGGTTGATGACGATGCCGGACGCCACCTCGCGTGCCGCGTGGATCCAGTCGACGATCTGGGCCTCCGAGTTGCTTTGTAGAAACTCCATCGCCAGGCCGTTCTCGGCAGCAACCTGCAGGCATGCCTGTTTCACGTCTTCCAGCGTCTCATGGCCGTAAATGTGGGGCTGACGCTTGCCGAGCAGATTCAGATTGGGACCGTTCAGGACGTAAATGAGCTTCATGAAGTCACCTGTTGTTAGAGGTAAGTTTTGAGCGGGATTTGGTGACGATGGGCGGCGGGATTTTCAGCCCTGACCCGCTGGGGTCAGGAGACGCCGGGTTGCCGTCATCAGATGGTGGACATGATCGTGCGGTGTGCCCGCGGGGTCGGCCAGCGGAACTTCGATTGAGACAAAAACGGTGTCGCCGATAGCTGCGAGCAGTTCCTGAAGCGGAAGCTCTCCCTCTCCGGGGGCGTAGCGGCCTGAACGTGCCTCAGCCACCATGCCTTCGGCGGTCGTGGGCGCCAGCCCGCGGACATCGCAGAGCTGGACGCTCTGGACACGCGCAATCCCCGCGCGCAGCTGTTCGAGTTTGCCGCCATTCCTGAAGAAGTGCAGGGCGTCGACGAGCACGCCGGCGTTCTTTGCGGCCGTGGCGGCGACCAAAGCATCGGCCTGCTCGTAGGTCGCGATCGTGCGCCAGCCCATATTCTCCATGTCGACGCTCAGGCCAAATTTCGACGCCATCTCGCAGAGCGAACTGACGTTGTCGGCGAGGCGACGGCCGTTTTCATCATCGCCTGCAACGGAGAGACGCTTTGCACCAAGTTCTGCTGCGGCCTCCAGGGCCCGAACAAGCGCGCCTGCATCAAAGGTGGCGTCGATGACCACGGCCTCAATGTCGTAGACCTCGATGCCGAGATCCGCGCATTTGCGGGAGAGATCACGGATCTCAGCCGACCCGGCGCGAAGAGGGTAGTGTGGGGCGCCCGTAAACGGCGCACACAAGCGCAGGCCGACGCGTGCAAAACCCGCCTCAGCAGCCAGAGTGACGAACTCTGTCGGCGGCAAGCTGATGGCGGAAAAATGAGCCAGTCCAAGTTTTCGGATCATGATGTTCATATGAAGCGGGGCGGCATCAGGTGCCGCCCCTGCCAGATGCTAGAGGGCGTTGATGCGCTCGAGCATGCCTTCCGGCCAGTCCTTGGCCAGGTCGGACTCGAGGTACAGCTTCTGTGCGTACTCACGGAAAGCCGCGACGTCCGGCGTGTAGACGTCAAGACCGTTCTGCTTCATGAACTCCGCAAGCTCGGCTTCCTTGGCGGTGTGCTGCTGCGCACTCCACTCAATGGCCTCATCCGCTGCGGCCTGGACCTTCTGCTGCTGCTCCGGGGGCATCTTGTCCCAGACCGCCTTCGAGATGGTCAGCAGATCAAAGCCCACTAGGTGGGAGGTCAGCACGATCTGGTCCATGACCTCGTGGAACTTGAGGGTCTGGACGTTCGGCAGCGGGTTGTCCTGGCCATCGATCGCTCCGGTCTGGAGGCCGGTATAGACTTCCGTCACCGCCATCGGGGTTGGGTTGGCACCCAGCGCCTGCCCGAGGAACTGCCAGGCGTCGCCGCCAGGCATGCGAAGCTTGATCCCGGCCATGTCGGCCGGCGTGTTGATCTTCTTGTTGCCCTTCAACCCGACCTGGCGGGTGCCGAAGAAGGTCGGACCGAGGATCTTCACCCCGAGCTGGTCTTCGACCATCTGCTTCATTTCCGTGCCAGCGTCGCTCGCGAAGAACTTGTTGAGGTGGTCGACGTCGCGGAACAGATAGGCCGAGGTCAAAAGGGACCAGGCGGGTACCTGCTTTGCGAAGTCCTGCGGCGCGATATTACCCATCTCCAGATTGCCGCGCTGGATCGCGACCAGTTCGGTGCCCTGCTTGAAAAGCGAGCCATTGAAGAAGTTCTCGACCTTGAAGTCGTCGGCGACCGCGTTCTTGAACTTCTCCATCATTTCCGCGCGGATATCGCGGTCCGAGAAGATCGCGGAGAAGCGAATTTCGGTCTTGTCCTGGGCAAGAGCCGGGATCGACATCAGCATCGATCCGACGGCGCATGCGGCGAACAGGGTCCGTCTGTTCAGTTTCATGGTATTTTCCTCCCTTAAACAGGCTGCGAAGCGAAGGAGTCCCTCGAACTCGCTGGGTGGTGCAGCCGTGTAGCCACCCGCTTCGTTGTCATCTGCAGACACCTCCTCAAGGCTGCAGAGCTGGTAGCCGCGTCCTGCCGCGTCACATCTCCTCTTTCATGCGAGTCCCTTTGCGGAGATGTGCGTCAGCAGGTTTCCTCCGGTACGGCGAATGTGGTCGTGCAATTTCTGCGCCGCGTAGTCGGCGTCGCGCGCGACGGCTGCGTGCGCGATCTCGCTGTGCTCAAACGCGACATTTCGGTCACCGGACGTTGCGCGGAGGAAGGTTCGGCGATAGCGGTCGTTGAGGTTGAGCAGAACACTGCAGAACTGCATCAGATGCGGCTTTCCGCATCCCGATATGAGTGTGAGATGGAACGCCCGGTGCATCTGTTCCCATGCCTCCAGCGTTGCCGGACTGTCAGCTTCGCGCTTCTCCTTGTTCAGCCGGTGCAGCGCGCGGACGACATTTCCCTCCCATGCGGCGTCTCCCAGCCGTATCGCTTCACGTAGTGCGTAGATCTCGAACTCCAGACGCAGGCTTGTGATCTCCTCCAGATCAGCAAGCGACATCGGCGCGACGCGATAACCGCGGTTGTCTTCGAAGGTGACCAGCCCATCCGAAATCAGTCGAGCCAAAGCTTCGCGCAGCGGGCTGAGACTCACCTGAAAAACGGTGCGGGCCTTCTGAAGATTTATCTTGCTCCCTGCCTCGAGCTGTCCGGATACAATCGCCTCACGCAAGCGATCTACGAGCTGGCTCGCAATGGTATTCTTGCCGTCGTCAATAAATCCATCTGCGACGGCAGTCATTGCATTGGCAGATTCCTCCGCTCCATGGTCGACTGTTTCGCCGTCGCGATCCTGCACGCCAAATTCTCCAGATTTCCCAAACGACTAGGATAAACGATTATTATTGTCAATTGAAAGCTCCCCCCGACCCAGCAACGTAGAAAATTTAGTGGTAAGGCACTCCTCCAGAGTGGGCCGAACGCGGATCGGAACTTGACAAATAATCGTTTATTCGAGACTGCTCGTCCCCAGTTGGAGGAGCAAATTGCGATGATCAAGAGTGAACGGGATGTCACCGAAGCAGTATTGTCCGTGATGAGGAGGACGTCCGATCCCCGCTTAAGGGAAATCATGGTGTCGCTGGTGACGCACCTGCACGCCTTCATTCGAGAAGTAAGGCTCACGGAGCGTGAATTTCAGGAAGCCGCCGCCATTCTCAACGAGATCGGTCAGCTGCAGACGGACAGCCATAACGAGATGGTGCTGATGTCCGGCTCGCTCGGCGTTTCGACGCTCGTTTGTCTCCTCAATAACGGCAACAACGGACAGACCGAGACGTCTCAGTCGCTGCTTGGACCCTTCTGGCGGCTGAACTCGCCGCGCGTCGAAAATGGCGGCACGATCATTCGCTCGGACACGCCGGGGGAACCGCTCTTCGTCAACGGGCGTGTGGTTGACGTCGACGGAAATCCGATCGCCGGCGCTGAAGTCGACGTGTGGCACGCATCGCCTGTGGGTCTGTACGAAAACCAGGATCCTGATCAGGCGGAGATGAACCTGCGGGGCAAGTTCACGACCAACCAAGACGGCCGCTTCTGGTTCAGGACCGTGAAGATGGTCGGCTACCCGATCCCGACCAACGGCGTGGTGGGCCGTCTTCTCAAGGCGCAGGGGCGTCATCCCTATCGTCCGGCGCATCTTCATGCCCTCATCTTCAAGGAAGGGTTCAAGACACTGGTTTCGCAGGTCTTCGATCCCACCGATCCGCACATCAAGGACGACGTCCAGTTCGGCGTCACGGAAGCGCTGATGGGGGATTTCGTTCGCCACGAGGAACCCAACCCCGACTACCCGGAGGCGGGCACCCCCTGGTTCTCCCTCGACTACACCTACGTCATGGAAAAGGGCGAGGCCCGGCTTCCGAAGCCGCCCATCAAGTGAACCCATTCAGCCATAGGTAACGAGCAATGCTGACCGACGAGCAGAGGGCGGAAGCCGCAGGCCTGATCCTTCGCGCAGAGCGCGAGCGAAAGCCAGTCCGGCAACTCAGCCAGCTTTATCCGGAAATGGATATTGAAGACGCCTACAGGATCCAGGATCTGTGGGCAGAAGAGCGGATACGTGCTGGTGCGCGCGTTGCCGGACACAAGATCGGCCTGACTTCGCGCGCCATGCAGATGGCGTCGAAAATGACCGAACCCGACTACGGCCGCATTCTCGACGATGCCCTCTACAATGACGGGGCGCAGATTGATGCGGGCCTGTTCATCAAGCCGCGGCTCGAGGTGGAACTCGCCTTCGTCATGGGCCGCGACCTCGAAGGCCCGTCCACGCGGATCTACGACGTGATGCGAGCGACCGAATTCGTGGTGCCGGCGCTGGAAATCATCGACTACCGGACAGAGGTTCCCAGGGCCATCACCGATACAATCGCCGACAATGCCGCCTTTGGCGCTATCGTCGTCGGCGGCAGGCCGATCAGGCCGATGGACGTGGATATCCGCTGGGTGGGGGCGACCCTGTCGAAGAACGGCATCATCGAGGAGTCGGGCGTCTCGGCGGCGATCATGGGGCATCCGGCGGCCGGCATCGCATGGCTCGTCAACAAACTCCACGCGGTGGGCGCAAAGCTGCTGGAAGGCCAGATCGTGCTGGCCGGCTCGTTTACCCGGCCTGTCGACATTGCGGCAGGCGATGTGATCCACGCCGACTACGGGCCGCTTGGCGCGATCGGCGTTTCTTTCCGATAGGACCAACGATGGACTTGCCCCGCAACCATTTCAAAGCAGCGATCAGATCCGGTCGCCACCAACTCGGCTTCTGGTGCAGCCTGCCAGGCGGCTATGCCGCCGAACTGGTTGCGGGCTCGGGTTATGACTGGCTTTTGTTTGACACCGAGCATTCGCCGAGCGATCCGATCGGCGTGCTCGAGCAGCTCCAGGCCGTTGCCCCTTATGACGTCTCCGCCGTCGTGCGGCCGGCCAGCAATGACCCGGTCCTGATCAAGCGCATTCTGGACGTGGGGGCACAGACGCTGCTGGTGCCGTACGTCCAGTCGCGCGAAGAGGCGGAAGCCGCGGTTGCTGCCATGCGCTACCCGCCGCGCGGTATCCGCGGCGTGTCGGGATTGACCCGGGCTACGCGCTTCGGGCGGATCCCCGGCTATGCAAAGCGGGCCGAGAGCGAGCTCTGCCTTCTTGTTCAGGTGGAAACCGGTCGGGCGCTTGACCGTCTCGAGGAAATCGCTTCGGTCGATGGTGTCGACGGCGTGTTCATCGGGCCCGCCGATCTGGCGGCAAGCCTCGGCTATCCCGGCGAGCCTGACCATCCGGACGTTGCCGCTGCCGTAGAGAATGCGATCTCCCGCCTGAAGGTCCTTGGAAAACCGGCTGGCATCCTGACTGCGGACAACACTTTCGCGCGCCGATGCATCGAGATCGGTACGCTCTTCACGGCAGTCGGCATCGACGCTGGGATCCTCGCGCGAGGCAGCGAGGCGCTTGCGAAGAGCTTCCGGTAGAGGGCGGTTCGTGATCGCCTCTGCATGCGACGCAGAGCCCGGACGCAACGCGAGAGTGACTGCGTTGGCCTACAGGATCCTCGACAGTGCAGCCGTGATGCGTTTCGCCGTTTCACGCACCAGGCGGACGCAGAGTTCGTGACGTTGCGCGTCGTGCCGGTAGACAGGCATGCTGACGCTGATCGCTCCCACCGGTTCTTGCTGGCGGTTGAAGACCGGGCTGCCGAGACAGCGGATATGCGGCTCGTTCTCCTCATCATCAAAAGCAAATCCCTGCTCGCGGATTCGCTTCAGTTCCTCAAGCAGCGCTTCCGGGGTCGTCAGCGTATTTGCGGTGTGACGCGTCAGCTCCAGCTCCTTGATGATCTCCCTCAACCGGTTCTCTGACAGCCCGGACAGCCAGGCCTTGCCCACCGACGTGGAATGGAGCTCCACCTGACCGCCGATGCTCGTCTGCATCTGCACGCTGCTGGAGCCCACCAGCTTGTCGATGTAGACCATGCGGTTGTTGCTTGGCACCGCCAGGTGCACGGCCTCGTCCGTGGCGTCGCGCAACGAGACAAGGAACTCCCTTGCGATCGTCCGAAGGTCCGAGTCCTCCCACGTCTTGGCGGCAAGCTGGAGCAGACGCGGTCCCAGGCGAAATGTTCCGTTTTCCGCGGATTGCGTGATCAGTCCCTCGGCGCTGAGCGCCGATACGAGCCGGTAGGCTGTCCCGCGCGGGAAGCGCGTGCGCCTGGTCAGCTGGGCCATATCCAATGCCCCAGGGGAATCCGCGATAATCTGGAGCACGGTCATGAACTTTGAGAACGAAGCGGCTCCCGGCACGGGGTTGGAAGCCCTCACGTCTGCTTTCTCCTGCAGGTCTTCCAGGCTCATGACGCACCTCCGGCGAGCTTGACAAGCGTATAGGCGGGCACTACACGTTTATGGACAATCTGTCCATAATGTAGTCAGTATTCGGGATTGTCGGTTCTGGCCGTTTCGATCGAGGAGGGATCAACGGCAAGCTCCCCCGGAGATGTGAGCATCGGGCAGTGGATATTCCGCGCTCACGCGGAAGCGGAATTGCTGATGGGAGGAGAAGCAATGAAGAAAAAAGGATACTGGGTCGCAATGGTCGATATTGCCGACCAGGAAGGCTACAAAGAATACATCGCCCTGAACAAGGCCGCGTTCGACAAATATGGCGCGAATTTCGTCGTTCGTGCGGGTCAGCACCAGGTCATGGAGGGACCTGACGCGAACCGGGTGGTGGTTATCGAGTTCAAAGACTACGAGACAGCGCTCGCCTGCTACAACTCCCCTGAATACCAGAAAGCCGTCGAGGTGCGCGCCAAGTACGCGAAGGCACATCTCTCGGTGGTCGAAGGCGTCTGACGCCCAAGCGTGCCCCCGGTGACCCGTATCCTTCTCTGACCTGCCGTGCGGCACCGCACGACGATTCCCGTCCTCGTCAGAGTCGATGAAGGCGTCACACGAGCGCCGAACCTTTCGGGAGGAGCTATGCCCAAATCGTTACAATGGCTGTTCAGGCTTTTTGATACCCTCGTCGTCATCGGCATGGCGGGCATGAGCATCCTCGTCTTCTCCAATGTCGTGCTGCGCTATGGATTCAGCTCCGGCATTGCGTCGGCGGTGGAAGTCTCGCGCCTGTTCTTCATCTGGGTCATCTTCCTGGGATCAGCCGTGGCGCTCGCAAAGGGCGCTCATCTCAGCGTCGACACGCTGGTCGCACGCCTTCCCCGCAGGGCACGCTTTGCCTGCTTCCTCGCTTCATACGGGCTGATGCTCTGGTGCTGCTGGCTTCTGGCAAAGGGCAGCTGGTCGCTGACCCTCATCGAATGGAACAACCGCGCCGCCTTGTCGGGCCTGCCCGTAGGTCTCAACTATGCCGCGGCCCTTGTCGCAGCCATCACGATGGCCCTGTGCCTGATCGTCGGGCTTTGGCAGGCGCTTCGCGGCAGCCTGCCCGCCACCTGGACGGTCTCAGAGGTCAACGAGCCGCCGCTGACCGTCATTCCCACGGCACCTTCGGAGAAAATGCAGTGAGCGGCGTCGTATTTCTCGGCTCCCTTCTGGGAGCGATCGGCATCGGGATTCCTATCAGCTTCGCCCTCATGTTGTCGGCTGTCGCGCTTATGGTCCTGCTCGGCAATCTCGATGCGCAAATCCTGGCGCAACGCCTGGTCAACGGCGCCGACAGCTATCCGCTGATGGCGATCCCGTTCTTCCTTATCGCCGGCGAGCTGATGAATGCCGGCGGCCTCTCGCGACGCATCGTGCACGTCGCCATGGCCCTCGTTGGCCACCTGCGCGGCGGCCTCGGCTACGTGGTCATTGGCACCGGGCTCCTGATGGCCAGCCTCTCCGGCTCGGCAATCGCCGACACCGCTACGCTTGCTGTCATGCTGGTCCCCCTCATGCGGGACGCGGGCTACAACATGGACCGCGCCACCGGCCTTATGGCCTCGACCGGCATCATCGCCCCGGTCATCCCGCCGTCGGTTGGCTTCATCATCCTGGGCGTTACCGCGAACATCTCCATCATCGGCCTGTTCCTGGCAGGGATCGTGCCAGGCATCCTGATGGCCGTCAGCCTCATCATCGCGTGGTGGTTTGTCTCCCGGAAGGAAACAGCTGCGCTCCAGCCCAAGCTTCCGCGCAGGGACATCCCGAAAGCCATCTTTACTGCCGGCTGGGCCCTGATGCTGCCGGTCATCATCCTCGCGGGCCTGCGCTTCGGCGTCGTCACTCCGACGGAAGCCGGTGTGGTCGCCGCCGCTTACTCGCTGTTCGTGGGGCTGGTCGTCTACCGGGAGCTGACGCCGAAGCTGCTATATGAGGCCTTGCTCGCTGCCGGCCGCATGACGGCGGTGATCATGTTGCTCGTGGCAGCCTCGATGGTTACCGGTTTCATGATGACGATTTCCAGCCTGCCCAACCAATTTGTGGCACTTCTCAGGCCGTTCATCGATACGCCAACCCTGCTGATGGCCATGATCGTGCTGGCGATCTTCATCGTCGGCATGGTGCTCGATTTCGCGCCTTCAATCACCATCCTTGTGCCGATCCTCATGCCGCTCGTGAACGCGGCTGGCATCGACCCGGTCTATTTCGGCGTCATCTTCATCATGACTGCCGCGGTAGGCATGATCACGCCGCCCGTTGGGACAGTTCTCAATACGGTGTGCGGGATCAGCAAGGTGACGATGGACTCGGCGCTGAAGGGTGTATGGCCTTTCCTTCTGGCCGAGATAATCCTCATCGTCCTCCTGGTAATCTTCCCGCAACTGGTGACGGTGCCGGCGTCCTGGTTGCACTGACCCGGGCTTGGCGGGGCGCCAGACCGGCGCCCTTTGCCGTTTGCAAAGGCTAAGGCCAAGGCATCCGGCGCCTCCGCGAGGATCGTCTTTGGCTTTCATTGTACCTGACGTTACCGCCGCCGTTTCGAAGCCGCCGACGTGCGGCATCCGTGTAGAACAAGCGTTGACAATCGTCGTGCCCTCTGGCCAACTTGTGATGTTGGACACAATGACCACATTGTGGTCACCTGTGTTCCGCTAGCTTAGGGAGAGCTAGATACTCAACGCGGGATCTGTTGCCGTCAGGGACATCCCCGCATCCTGGTTCAACGAACCGTTCTCGGGAGGAGAACTCAATGAAACTGCTGCTTCTGACCGCGGCCCTTGTCGGAGGTCTTCTGGCCTCAGCTCCGGCCATTGCCCAGAATGCCCGCCTTGGCTACGTGCCCACGGAAGATCATCCGGTGGGACAAGCCTCCCGGCACTTCGCGAAGCTCGTCGAAGAGAAGACTGGCGGTCGCATCAAGATCGAGACCTTTGGCAACGGGGTACTCGGGAGCGAGCCCGACATGCAGGCCTCCGTGCAGGCCGGCTTCATCGACATCATGGTTGGCCCGACGCCTAACCTTGTCGGCGTTGTTCCGGAGTTCATGATCTTTGACCTGCCCTTCTTCTACAAGGACTTCGCCGCGGTGGACGCCGTGATGGACGGAGAGGTCGGCGAGCGTCTGTTTTCGCTGCTGCAGGAAAAGACCGGCATCGTCGGCCTTGCCTGGTGGGACAACGGGTTCCGTCACATGACCAACGCCATCCGTCCCGTGAACGCGGTTGAAGACATGGCCGGGCTCAACATAAGGGTCATCCCGAACCCGCTGTTCATTGCGACGTGGACGGCTTTGGGGACCAATCCGACACCGCTTCCCTGGCCTGAACTCTACGCGGCTCTGGAGAACCGCGCGGTCGATGGTCAGGAGACCCCGTACGCCCTGATCTATACCGCCCGGTTCTATGAGGTGCAGAGTCACCTCGCCAAGACGGGCCACGTCTATACGCCGTTCGTCCTCCTGGCGAGCCAGAAATGGTTCGGAAGCCTTTCCGAAGATGACAAGGCGCTCGTTCTGGAAGCTGCAAAGGAATCGGCGGCCTTCCAGCGGGAGATCTCCCGCAAGTCCGCGGAGGACCTGGAGCAGGAGCTGATCTCCAAGGGCTTCAACATCACGCAACCGACGCCTGAAGCGATGGACGCCATGCGCGAGCGCGTCGCGCCGGTCGTGGCGGAGTACAGCGAGAAGATCGGCGTTGATGTCGTCGAGAAGGCACGTGCGGCGATGGCTGCGGTGGCCGGACAGTAAAGTTTGTATGAAGTGGCGGTGCGCCCTATGCACATCGCCACCTTTCTGTTTCAAGGTCTCAGCAAGCCTTCGCGGTCAACAATTTGTCGAATCACTTGCAGCGGGTGGCGCGCGTCGACGTTTGCCTGAATCTTCGTCTGGCAGCGGCAGGAGAAGCCGGTGGCAAGAACTTGGCCCTCGGCCTTCTCGATATGCCGCGACCACGACAGATCGAAGATCTTCGCGGATGTTGCGGCATTTCGGGTTTCGTGGCCCCAGGTGCCGGCCATTCCGCAGCATCCCGCATTCGGGACGGACACGTCCCGGCCTAGCGCCTTGAACACCACGGTCCACTCCGCCTTGCTGTCCGAATGCAGCGTCCGCTCGGTGCAGTGGAGCATGAGCGTGAGAGGGGCGCTCGGCACCTTCTTTACGAGTGCGGCCAGCTTGTCGGTCTTCGACGCCAGCCATTGCTGCGGCAACAGGACCGGGAGTCCGCCGGGTACAATCTCCCGATATTCGTCGTGATAGGCGAGGATGGTCGCGGGCTCGATACCGACGAGTGTGAAACCTTTGCCGGCAAGATCCTGCAGCACTTCCGCCGTTGCCCTGGCCTGACGCTCGAACGCCTTGAGGCGGCCGAGCACATGGAGAGGCTTTCCATTCGGCCGGAACGGCATGAGGTAAGGCTTGAACCCCAGCGCGACGGCGATCCGGGCGAAGTCGAGAACCAGTCCGTGCTCGAAGAACCGCGTGAAGGCGTCAGGAACAATGACGACCGCCTTTTCGGGATCCGGAAGCACGTCGAACCTCAGGTATTCGAGGCCAGCGGCCTTCATTTCTGCGTCCCGAAGCGGCGTGGGCAGCTCCGGCAGGTGGTTGAAGCCAAGCCTCCTGAGCAGCGGGGTGAGGGGGCCATTCAGGCCGAGATTGGCAAGCTTCGGGAAAGCGGCCGCAAGCGGCAGCACCCTTTCCAGTCCCGCTAGCAGATGGTCGCGCAGCGGACGTGAATGGCGGGCGTACCAGCTTTCCATGAAGCGAGCGCGAAAACGCGGCACGTCGACCTGTACCGGGCAGGCACGCGCGCAGGCCTTGCACGACAGGCACTCGTCGAGCGCCTGCTTGACCTCTTTCTCGAATTCCGGGTCGGCGCGGCCTTCCGGCCCGCCCTGGCGCAGCCATTCCCGCACCAGCGCCGATCGGCCCTTGGGAGAATTCCGGCGGTCATTCGTAGCCTTATAGGAAGGGCACATGACCTCGTTCTGGACCTGATTGAAGCAGGCGCCATTGCCGTTGCAGGAAATCGCGCCCTCGTACTGGTCGCGCAACGCTTCGGGGATCTGCCGGTCCGAGGCACCGCGCAGCGGTACTCCGTCGATCTTCAGGAGCGGCGCGCCCCTTGCGGAGGCGATTTTTCCCGGATTGAGCTGGTCGCGCGGGTCGAAGGCGCGCTTGACCTCTTCAAGCGCTGGATAGAGCGGGCCGAAGACGCGCGGGACGAATTCGGAGCGCACGCCCTTGCCGTGCTCACCCCACAGCAAGCCGCCATATTTTCTTGCCAGCGCCTCAACCTGCTCGGTCACGCGGCGCACCAAGGTCTCCTCATTCGGATCGATGAGGTCGAGGGCGGGACGTACATGCAAAACGCCGGCGTCGACATGTCCGAACATGCCGTACTGAAGTCCTTCCGCGTCGAGAACGGCGCGGAATTCGCGGATGAACGGTTCGAGGTTTTCGGGCGGGACCGCGCAGTCCTCGACGAAGGGAACCGGCCGGCGCTTGCCAGCGGTGCGGCCAAGCAGGCCGACGGCCTTCTTGCGCATTTCGGTGATCCTGGCGACATCCGCGCCGCGCGCCAGCGTGTGGCCGCGGCGTCCGCTGGCGGGTTGCTGCAGGCGTTCGAGTGCCGCCTTCATTTGCGCGTCAACCGCCGCTTCGTCGTCGCCCGTGAACTCGACGAGATTGACGCCCTTTGCATCGGCATCCGGAAAGAAGGGGGCGACGTGCGCCCAGACAGGGTCGGCCTGGGCGAGGCTCAGCACCCGACTGTCGACGGTCTCGACCGCAGCTGCGCCCAGACCTGCCAGGACGCGAGCATCCTTCAGGGCTGCCTGAAAATCGTCGTAGAAGACGTTGATCTGCTGCGAGACCTTGGGGATCGGCACCAGGTTCAGTTTCGCTTCGGCAAGCAGCGCCAGCGTGCCTTCAGAACCGCAGAGGACCGCCCGAGGGTCTAGGCGTCCCTCGGCATCGCGCAGATGGGCAAGGTCGTAGCCGGTGAGGAAACGGTTCAGTTTCGGGAACCGCTCCGCGATGAGGTCCGCATAATCATGGGTGATCCTGTCGAGCGCACGCAGGATTTCTCCCTCTCGTCCCGCACTCGCGGCAAGCTCTTCCCCGGTCCGTGGCCCCGCCTTAAAGATGTCGCCCCCCACGAGCACGGCTTTCAACTCCAGGACATGGTTCGAGGTCTTGCCGTAGAGACAGGATCCCTGGCCGCAGGCGTCGGTGGAGATCATTCCGCCGATCGTGGCGCGGTTCGACGTCGAAAGTTCCGGTGCGAAGAAGAGGCCGTAAGGCAGCAGCGCCTCGTTCAGCTTGTCCTTGATGACACCGGGCTGCACACGCGCCCAGCGTTCCTCGACATTGATCTCGAGGATCCCGGTGAGATAGCGGGAGAACTCGACCACGAGCCCTTCGCCCAGCGACTGGCCGTTGGTGCCGGTGCCGCCGCCGCGCGGGCGCAGCACGACCTTCTCAAATCGCGGTTCGGCGAGGAGCCTGCCGATGCGCCGCAGATCCTCGACCGACTTAGGAAAGACGACAGCCTCTGGCACGACCTGATAGATCGAGTTGTCGGTCGCCAGCACCTGGCGCGCGGAACGCTCCTCGGAAAGGTCGCCTTCAAATCCGGCCGCTTTCAGCGCCGCCAGAAAAGCCGGGTAAAGCTCCATGGCCTCGTCATTCCAGATTGGGCGGAGGGCGGCTCGACCGCCTTCCGCCAGCAATTGCATTACTTGTTGAGGAAAAGCCGCTGCTCGACGATCTCCGCGATCGCATCGGGCAGCTCGATCTTGCTGAGGTCTTTCGCCGGCACCTTGCCCTGGTTCTGCTGGACGTCCGCTATGGCGTCAGCAAGGCGGCCGACGAGTCCGATCTCGTCATAGGTCTTGGCCACCTCGCGCATTTCCGCGGCACGGCGAATGCCGTGGCGCAGCGTGCGCTCGAACATGTATTCGACGTTCTTCGGCCAGCCGAGGCCCGGGAAAGTTTCGGCGAGCGATCCCATGACGCGGTCAAGGCAGCCCGAGGACCTTGCGGCGAGCATCACCTCAACGGTGAGTGCCTCGAGGCCCTTCACGAACATCGAGCGGACCATCTTGATGGCGGTGGCGTCGCCGACGTCCTCGCTGACCGTCTCGAAGGCAAAGCCGTGCGCCGCAAGAATGGGTTCCAGTTCCTTAGCGGTCTTGCCGGCGAGCAGCACGGGTGTTGCGTGGCCGCGAGGATGAACCGGAGCCATCACCGCCATGTCGAGATAGACCGCGCCGGTCGCCTCGACGAGGGCGGCGGTTTCCTTCTTGCGTCCCGGCGAAACGGAGTTGATGTCGATGTAGAGCTGGCCGGGCTTCAGATAGGCCAGTGCGGACTTGGCGGCCTCGAGCGACTGGTCGGCCGTCACCGCCGCGAAGATCCAGTCAGCATCGGCGATTGCGGCTTCGACGGAAGCCTCGAAGCGCAGGCCGCGCGAGCGCGCCTCCGATGCGATGCTCTCGTCCTGCAGAATGTCATATGCTGCAGTGAATTCCGCTTCGCCCTTACCCTTGAGCGTGTCGGTGAAGGCGCGCGCAGCTTCACCATAGCCGATGAACGCTATTTTCATGTCGGTACCCCGGTTTGAATGCAGGATCGGCCTGCCTTGAAACGGTCTCAGAGAAGTTGCGAACCCGCCTGGCAGCGGCGGCGCTCTCTGTGTCGGGGAATTTGTGCACCTAAAGCGGTGCGACTGCTTCATCGGAAGTTGTCGATGCAATATAAAAAAATGTGAAACGGTGTCATGTTGGCGGGGTAAAACCCTTGATCTCTTCCCCTAGGACTTCGAAGAAATTTTCAAGAAAAAACAACTGCGTTTTGCTGGGCAGCCAGTCGCTTCGCATCGTCATTCCGATCGCACGCCCCCCAATCGGCGTTTGAAAGCGCAGTGGCGTGAGAAGGCCGAGCTTCACCTCGAGCGCCATCTGCCTGACGGACAGGATCGCAAGGGTGTCGCTCTCGAGAAGGACCGATCGGGTCAGCAGGGTGGAGGGGGCTTCAATGCGTACGCGGGGGCCTTCGCTGCGGCCCTCGAAAAGCGCATTGAGCGCGGAGCGTATGGGGGTTCCCTCCTGCTGCGCCACCCATTCGAAAGCCGCAAGATCGTCGACGGTAACGTCTTTGCCGTCGAGCGGATGTCCTTTACGGGCAATGATGGAGTAAGGGTCGCTGAAGAGGAAGGTTTCGACAACGTCGTTGGCCGGTGGCGGATTTCTGATCGCGCCGATGAGCATGTCAGCCTCGCCGGACCGGAGAGCCTTCAGCATCGTGTCGTAGATGCCTTCGAGGACGACAAAGTCCAGTCCGGGAGCCTTCGCGCGCGTGCGATTGATCGCTTTGCCAAGGATCGATGACCGAATCATCGGGAGTGAAGCAATGAGGACCCGCCCGACGAGGGTGCCATCGGAGCCCTTCAACTCCTCTTCCGCAGTTTCGAGTTCGCGCAGCGCGATCCTGAATTGCCGGGCAAGTTCGGCGCCGGCCCGGTTCACGCTGAGGCCCTGCGGCGTCTTCGTATAGAGCTCGTATCCGAGATTGCTCTCGATGTCGCGCACCGCGCGATGAAGCGCGGAGACGGAAATATCGTCAGCCTTGGCGGCCAGGAGCAGCGAACCGTGATGGCTAACGGAGATGTGGGCGAAGATCTGTGCCGCGGTCAGGCGTGCAAGAATGTGATTGCTCTGCGTGAGGGACGGGGCAGATGCCCGTTCAGAAGCGAGCACAATGCCGCGCTGGAGCAGGCGAAAGAAGCGCTCGCACCTGTGCCACAACACCTTGCCTTCTTCGGTAGGCTGGCTGCCTCCGCTGCGGCGTGTGAGAAGCGGGACCTCGTAGTATTCCTCAAGCCGTGACAACGCTTGCGAGATAGCCGGCTGTGCCACGTTCAACCCCTTGGATGCCGCGTTGAGCGACCCGAGTTCGCACACCGACATGAACATCCTGAGGTGCCGCAGGTTGGGGAAGCGGGTAGGGCGTTTCATCAAAACTTATATCGCATTTCGTGGCTTCTATTATCGGCCTGCGATCTGCCGAAGCAATATGCGGTCACGAAATCCCATTGGCCTGGACGACCGGGCAGATATGCCGGGGCGCTCAGGGAGCCCTTTCCGGCATAGGTTCACGAGGAGAGGGAGCCTTTAAATGGGAGGGGCCATACGGCAGGAAGATTGCTGCTTTAGCAGCGGCGGCGGCGCCGTCGGGTGACGTTCGCCCATTATTCGTCCTGGCGTGTTCGCAAGGAATTTAAGGCGTACTTATGCAAATATTCGCAGATACTCTCGCTGTTCTCTTTTCCGTTCCGGGGCTGCTGTCCATTATAGCGGGTACTGCGATCGGCATCGTGGTGGGCGCACTGCCGGGGCTGGGCCCCTCGATTGGTATCAGCCTTCTGATTCCTTTCACCTATACGATGACGCCCGAGACCTCGATGTTGCTGCTGATCTCGCTGTACATGGCGGCAGAGTACGGGGGCTCCGTGTCGGCCATCCTGCTGTCCACGCCGGGAACGGCCGCCGCTGCCGCGACGACGATCGACGGCTTTGCCCTGACTCAGAACGGGCAGGCGAACAAGGCGCTCGCCATCTCGCTGTCGGCATCGACCGTTGGCGGTATCATTGGCGGAATTGCGCTACTTTTCCTCGCGATGCCGCTGTCGAAGCTGGCGTTGCAGTTCGGACCCGCAAGCTATTTCGCGGTTGGTCTGTTTGGTCTTACCTCCGTTGCTGCGCTTTCCGGCGGCTCGCTCATCAAGGGTCTCATCGGTGCGGCCTTCGGCCTGCTCCTCGCCTTCATCGGCATCGATCCGATTGGCGGCATGCCGCGCTTCACCTTCGATCAGATTGCCCTGTTCGAAGGCATACCGATGCTGGCGGTTCTGATCGGTCTCTTCGCGGTGTCTGAAGGATACCTGCTCGCTGAATCGGCCGGAAAGCAACGCGGACGCGTTTCAAAGGGAGCAGTGCGCGCGGTTTATCTCACCTTCCGTGAGTGGAAGGAGCTGGCGAGCACGATGGTGTCGGGTTCCGTCATCGGCACTTTCCTTGGCATCCTTCCGGGTGTCGGCGGCAACATTGCCTGCTGGGTTGCGCGTGACTATGCGATGCGCCGCAATCCCAAGCTGCCGTTCGGCAAGGGCGAACCGCGCGGCATCGCCGCTCCGGAATCATCCAACAACGCGACGGTAGGCGGCGCAATGGTTCCCTTGCTTGCTCTGGGCGTGCCTGGCTCCCCCACGACTGCCGTCATTGTCGGTGCACTCGTCCTGCACGGCCTGCGTCCGGGACCGCAACTCTTCACCGATCAGCCGGTGCTGGTTTACACCATCCTGCTCGGCCTGCTGCTCGCATGTGTCGTCATGTTCGTGCTCGCATCGCTGTCGCTGCCCTGGATGTCGCGCGTCATCAACCTGCCGGACTCCGTGCTTGCTGTCGGTATCCTGATCTTCGCAATCCTCGGCGCCTATTCGCTGCGCAACCTCGCCTTCGACGTCTGGCTGACGCTCGGTTTTGGCGTGATCGGATACCTGATGAAGAAGCTCGCATTTCCCGTAGCGCCGGTCGTGCTCGCGCTTGTCCTCGGCTACCTCGTGGAGACGAACTTCCGCACAGCGCTTGTGACCTCGCGCGGCTCCTACAGCATCTTTTTCACCGACCCGGTTTCGCTGGTCTTCCTGCTGCTGAGCGTTGCCAGCATCCTTTTCCCAATTTGGCGAGCCTGGCGCGAGAAAAGCGCCTGACCGCCCAACCGAACCACTTGGAGGAAAACAAACATGGTATTCAATCCAACACGCCGCTCCGTTCTCGCTGGCCTGGGGGCTGTTCCCCTCGTCCTGCAGGTGAAGGGCGCATTCGCCGCAGGTTATCCGGAGAAGACGGTCAACCTCGTCGTCTGGGCAGGCGCAGGTGGCGCGCTTGACACCTACGGCCGGCAGCTCGCCGAACTCCTGACGAAGGAAGCAGGCTGGACCGTCGCGGTGCAGAACCGCCCGGGCGGCTCGGGCGCGGTGGGCGTCTCGACCGTTCTGGCGCAGCCGGCTGACGGCTACAACATCCTCGTCTGCACGGGCACGCTGACCTTCGGCATCGCCCAGGGGCTCATCCCGTTCAAGCTCGAGGACATGCGCTACCTGCGCGCGATGCAGGCCGAACCGTCGTCCGTGGCGGTGCGCGCCGACAGCGAGCTTAAGACGCTGGAAGACTTCGTTACCTACATGCGCGACAACCCGAACAAGCTGCGCGTTGGCGGCCATGCACCGGCCGGCTTCCACCAGTACATCCTCTACCAGCTGGGGCAGATGGGCAAATTCGAGGCCGGCTGGATCCCGCACGACGCATCGGGCAAGGTTCCGCTGTCGCTGCTCGGTGGCCACATGGACGTCGCCATCATGACGCCCTCGAGCGGCCTCGCTCAGGTCGAAAGCGGCGAGATCCGCCTGCTGGGCATCTCCACCGACGAGCGCTCGGACTTCTTCCCCGACGTTCCGACCTTCAAGGAACAGGGCTACGACATCGTCGACAGCGTCTGGCGCGGCATCGCCGTTCACGGCCAGACACCGGACGACATCGTCGCCGAAATCCAGAAGGCGGTCGACAAGGTTGAGGCTTCACAGGACTGGCTCGACTTCCAGAACCGCGAGAAGCAGGAAAACATCAACCTCGCCGAGGAAGCCTACACGGATCTGGTCAAGCGCCAGCTCGCCCAGCAGACCGAGTTCCTAAAATCGATCGGGCTGGTGCAGTGAGTACTGCGGAAAACATCGAACAGGGCGGCGGCAACACCGCCGCCCTGCTGGCTCAGAAGCTGATCATTGCCGTTGCCGCGCTTGCCTGCTTCGCGGTCTTCTTCCGTTCGGCATGGCTAATGCCGCCGGTGCGGGCTGCGGGCGACGTCGGCTCGGCCTTCCTGCCCCTCATCATGGCGGTGATCGGCTTTGGCCTGAGCCTGATCTATCTGGTCCAAGTCCTCACGGGGCGTGATGATACGAAGGCGCTGGTGCATCCGATGGCGCTGGTCCTCTTGGTGCTCACCCTCGGCACGGTCACCCTGATCTACGGGCTCGGCATGCCGTTAGCGCTTGGCGCCGGCGCTGCGATCATGGTGCTGGTGCTTGAGCGAGGCAAGGCTCCGCTCTGGGCCGCAGGCACCGGCATCGTCTTCTGGGCGCTGACCAAATTCGGCTTTGGCATGCTCCTCGGCGTGCCGCTGATGTGAGTGAAGCAGCTCCGCCAACGTGATCGGTGGCAGGTACGGTCGTTAGACTGACCATGATGGCGCGTCCAATCGGCGCGCCATCATCTTTATTGGCTGGCCGAACGGGTCAACGGCAGTTGCGTGCGGAGCAGTAACCCCCAGGGCTTTGGCCATGCGAGTCCTCCGTCCGCCGCGACGCCTCAAAGGACTACGGGACCGTCGGGGGGGCTTTGACGCCGAAGGCCAAGCCCTGCTGGTCAAGCAGATCGATGACTGGAAGGGCTATGTCGCAGCCGCCGGGATCGTGCCGGAATAACAACACCGGAGCCATCTCCTAGCGCGATTCAACCCGACCGCCGCGTCTATCCCCTTGCGGACTGGACGTGGCGCCGGCGTTTTTCCGTTGCTGCTCGGCGGCATTGTTCGGAGTCTTGCTGGATCGGCGTAGATCCGGCGATAGCAGAAAGTAACCCCCCGCCACCGTTAGTGGGGATCGCACGCGTTGCAAATGAGCGGCCCGGGCATGCTCCTCTCCATTTCGGTTACTCGCGCTTTCCAGGTCACTCACCTCAGGCCATTCAGCGCAGCGATCTCGGTTCAAATTCCAGTCAGTAGAATTAAATTTCGTTAGTTGACAATGTTGCAGCCCTGTGTGATCTGGAGGCGGTCAGGTGGGGGAGGCCGATGTACCAGTTCAGTCAGCAAGACAGCGCAGGGGTGCTTAGTGTGCCGGCGGCGGCGCAGATCATCGACGCGACGTACCGCGCGATTGGTCTGGGCGAGGTCGAGGCATCCGAACCGTCGATGATGCGCATCGGATCCACTCCGTTCCGCTTGGGTGCCAAGGGGGCGGTTCTGCACCATCTCGGTATTGCCGGCGTTCGCTTGACCTCACGGGCCGCGCCGCGCCTGATGCTCTGGTCGCTCGAGAACGGCGAGCCGATCGCGTTCTTCGATGAGAGCGAGATGTATCGGTTCCGCACCGGCGTGTCGGCGGCGGTGGTTGCGCGCTATCTGCTGCAGGGACGCTCGTTGAAACGGGTGGCCATTGTCGGGGCAGGTCCGATCGCACGGCAAATGGCGTCAGCCATCCATCAATTGCTGCAGCCAGACGAGATCGCCGTTACCGCGCGCAGCCGCGCATCGGCGGAAAGTTTCGCGTCCGATGCGGCGGCGAAGGATGAGCCGGTGGTCGTGGCGAATGACGTTGCTGAAGCGACGCGCGATGCGGGCCTCATCATCACCATTACCAGCGCAAACGAAGAACTCGTGCGGCCTGAACATGTCGCGGACGGTACGGTCGTGCTGTCGATGGGTGGAGGTCTTGAGACGTCTTACGAGGTCTGGGCCTCCGCAGCAGCGCGCTATGTCGACGACCTCAGCTACGCGCTTCATCAGGGCGATGCGGCAGCATGGATCAAGGCTGGTGCGACGGACCTGGCCGGATTTAAGAAAAGCGTTTCGGGAACGGTGGGCGCGCTTGCCGCCGGCGTAACGGCCGCACCTGCTGAACCGCGACGGCATCTGATGGTGATCGTCCAGGGTACGACGGCGCTGGATATCGCCCTTGCCCATTCAATCTACCTCTCCCGGGCAGGCGTTGAGGAGCCTCGGTAACACATGCACCCCACCTTTCTCGATCGCCTCTGCACGGCGGTTCTCAATCCGGATATTCTGAACGATGGCAGCAAGCGCGAACTCATCAGCCGCGCGGTGGCCGATACGCTGGCCGTGGCTGCCGCGGGCTTTCCGGAACCGGTGACCCGCAACGTTCTGGCCGCGTACCGTGGCAATGGTCCACGTGCATGGTCGGGCGAGGCTTGCGAGAGCGAAGAAGCCGCAATTCTCGTCAACGGGGCGGCCGCGCACGCGCTCGACTTCGATGACGTCTATCTCGAAAGCATGGCGCATATCAGCACCGTGCTGCTGCCAGCCGTATTCCGCCAGGGCGAAGACGAGCCGGAGGCGGTTCTCAGTGCCTTCGCTGCCGGGCTCGTTGCCGCCAAGGCCGTGGCACGCCGCGTCGGTCCCGGTCACTACCACAAGGGATTTCATGGCACCGCCACCATCGGCACCTTTGCTGCAGCGGCTGCGTGCGGCCGGCTTGCCGGATTGAACGCAGAGCAAATGGCAAATGCTTTGGCATTGGCGGCGTCGATGTCGTCGGGCCTTCAGGTCAACTTTTCGACACAGACGAAGCCGGTCCATGCTGGACTAGCCGCCGCCGCTGGCTACCGGGCAGCCCGGCTTGCCCAGGCAGGCGTAACCGGCTCGCGCAACATCTTTGGCCAGCGGGGCTATCCGGATCTGTACGGGGTTGGCGATGGCGAGGAAGAACCCGGCGAGGATGCATTCGACCTTCGCCCCGACATGATCTCCGTAAAGCTTTATCCGTGCTGCTATGCCTCGCATCGCCTCGTCGGGATCGCGCTCGATGCGCGGGAAGTGCTTGGCCCGCGCATTGCCGACGAAGGCGCTCGCTACGCGCTGAAAGTGCCGGCTGGCAGCATCAGCCTGCTGAAGCACCGCCGCCCGCAAGACAGCATGCAGGCAAAGTTCTCGCCGACCTATCCGGTGGCGGTGGCGCTGTTGCGGGGAACGCCGACGCTCGCCGATTTTGCCGACGCTGCTGTGACGGACGCTGACGTCTCCGTAATCATCGACCGGTTGGACATCATCGAGGACGAGACGCAGCAAAGCGGCGGCGACATCGAGTTCGGGGCCGTCACCCTGACCGTGACCCTTCCTGGTGAAGCACCGCACAAGTTTACCCGATCTGCGCTGCCTGGCTCTCCGCTCGATCCGCCTGCCGCCGCGCCGTTGCGCGACAAGTTCGCCGGCTGTCTTCGCATCTATTCCGACGCCACCGGTTCAGCCTTCCCGATCCTCGAACGCGTCCGCGGTCTGGGCGTCGATGAATGGCTGGCTGGTGAGCCTTCTCCATCCCGCAAATGCCCTTGATCCACGGAGTAAATCCTTGAGCGTACAAATGATCGATCTTGTCCGGATGCTGCGCACGCCGCTGGAGCTGAACTGCAAGCCGGGCGACAAGATCCTCATCGTCACAGACACGGCTATCGATCCGATCGTGTGGCAGGCGTTCGCTGCCGCCGCCGGCACGATGAACATCGAGTACACCGTCGCGCTGATGTCGCCGCGTGCCACCCACGCGCTCAACCCCACCAGCGCAATCTGCACCGCTGCCGAGGATCCGGAGCTCGATCTTGTCGTCTATCTCACCAGCACGGCGCTTGCGCATTCCCCGCTGAACGCGCGGTTGCTCGAGATCGGCAAGCGCCACCTTCTGATGGAAGAACTGACGCCGGCAATGCTGCGTCCTGACGGTCCGGCTGGCGCCGACTACAAGGCAATGAACGTGCTCGGCAAGAAGGTCGAAAAGATCTTCACCGAGGGCAAGACCATCCGCGTGACCTGCCCGAACGGTACCGATCTGACGGCCAGCATCGAAGGCCGTCCTGGCCGTGCCATCACCGGTACCGTCTTCAAGATGCGTGACAATGGCGGCGGCGGTTGCGCCTTCCCGGATGGCGAGACACATATTTGCCCGGTCGAGGGCACCGGCGAAGGGCGGGTCGTTTTCGATCTGACCGCGCATTCCGTCGGCGCGCTCAAGGAGCACATCATCCTCACCATCGAAAAAGGCTTCGTTACCAAGATCGAGGGCGGCGCGCAGGCCGAAACCTGGCGCAATATCCTTGCCACCCACGGTGACCCGGCCAGCTACAACGCCCCCGCCGAAATCGCCCTCGGCCTCAACCCGAACGTGAAGCCCGTCGGCTCCATGCGCACCGACAAGAAGATGTACGGAACGGCGCATATTGGCATGGGCGACACCATCACGCTTGGCGGTACCTGCCATGCCAAACTCCGGCTGGAAGGCGTCATTTCTAAGCCGGAGATCTCGGTCGACGGCATCAAGGTGTCGAGCCAGGGCAAGATCCTGGTCGACTGAACCCTATCCCACGCATCGGAAGCGCGGGTCTGGAGCGCTTCCACAATTTATCAAACGGAGGAAACCCAAGATGACACGTAAGCTTCTTGCCACTCTCGCAGCCGGCGCTGCTGCGCTCATCGTCGCTTCAGGTGCTGCATTTGCACAGTCGGTCAGCCTGACGCTCGCACACCAGTACCCGTCCACCCAGCCGATCGGCGATGGCTACAACCTGTGGGCCAAGCGCGTCGAGGAACTGAGCAATGGCGACATTAAGGTTCAGGTTTTCCCGGGCAGCACACTGATCGGCTCGGATGAGTCCTTCAATGCCGTCTCGACGGGTTCCGTCAGCGCGTCGAACATGATCGGCGGCTTCCAGGCCGGCGACATCCCGGAGCTGGCATCGATCACCATGCCGTTCCTGTTCGATGACTACGCGCACTACAAGCGCGCGGTCGACGGCGGCCTGCGCGAACTCGTTGCCAGCTGGTATGAAGCCAAGAACATTAAGCTGCTGTCGTTCTTCCCGAAGGGCAACGACCAGGTCTTCCACAAGTCGAAGTTCCTGCTGACGCCTGAAGACTTCGCTGGTGCCCAGATCCGCGGCGTCGGTGGCGCCTCCGACGACGTCCTTCGCGCACTCGGCGCGAACGTTGTTCGCCTGCCCACCACGGAAGTGACGCAGGGCCTGCAGCGCGGCGTGGTCGACGGCATCGTGACCAACTGCGTCGCCCACATTGGCCGCTCCTGGTACGAGCAGTCGCCGTACGCGTCGATCGTCTCGCTCAAGAACGACATCGAGGGCCTCGGTCTCAACCTCGACGCCTGGAACGAGCTGAGCGAAGAGCAGCAGAAGATCGTCATGGACGCGGCCGCGGAAATGGAGGCCTTCGAGTGGGAAATGATGGAGCGCGTCGAGTCGAAGGAGTGCTTCGACAACTGGGCCGAGAAGAAGGTCAATGTTCAGGTGACGACACCGGAGCAGAAAGCCGTTCTTAAGGAGAAGGTTGCTTCCGTCTATGACGACTACAAGGCGAAGCTCCCGATCCTCGAAGACGTTCTCAAGATCGTAGAAGCAGCCCGCTAAGGCTGGAGACGACGAGGGTAGTCCAATGTCCCAACCTCGCGGTCACTCCGACGACACGGTTGAACCCGTCGGGAACAACCCGCTGGAGAAGCTGGCGACGGCAGTCGTTCATGTCGCTGCGGTAATCCTGCAGGTGGCGGCGGTCGCCCTCGTCGTAAATGCCATCTACCGGTACACGGTAGGTGGCGGCTTCCCCGTAATCGACGAAGGAGCGCGCTTCTCGCTGCTGATCGTCGTCTTCCTCGGCCTCGCCGGCACTCACATCGTCGGCGGGCACGTGAAGGTAGATCTCCTGCTTGCGGTCCTGCCGAAAAGGGTGACGTCGGCCATCAACGGCTATCTCGTTCCCCTGGGCAGCATGCTGTTCCTCGGACTGCTGGGGTGGTCCGGCTGGAAGTCGACTCTGCAGATGTATCTGCGTGGTACGACTACACCCAGCCAGCCTTACATCACGCTGTGGCCGATTAGTGCGGTTATCCCGTTCGGCTGTGGCCTGCTTATCCTCCTACTTCTGCTTCATCTCATGCGGCGTATTTCTCGGGACCTTTCCCGCGACAGACGCGCCCAAGACTGATCGTCATCCGGGAGCAATCAATGAATCTCGGCATAACTGCTGGTCTGGTAACGGCCGGACTGCTTGCACTCCTGCTTCTCGGAATTCCGATCGCCTATGTGCTCGGCATGACGGGTATATTTGGACTCTACTCGGCCACCGGCGGCACCAGTGCGTGGATTTCGCTGACATCTGGCGCGGCCATGCATCTCTCGAGCTCGAGCCTCTTGGCGATTCCGCTCTTCATGCTGATGAGCGCCTACATCACCGAAAGCGGCATGGGGCCAAAGCTTCTCGACTTCACTGATAAGTGGTTCTCGAAGATGCCGGGCGCCCTCTACAACGCGGCACTTGCCGCCTGCGGCGCGTTTTCTACCCTTTCGGGATCGAGCGTTGCCACTGCAGGCGCCATCGGCGGTGTGGTCATTCCTGAGTTCCAGCGCCGCGGCCTCAATGTCAAGCGCGGCATGGGGGCCGTCGCCGCAGGCGGCACGCTCGGCGTGCTAATCCCGCCAAGCACCGGCTTCATCATCTATGGCGAATTGACGGAAACTTCCGTCGCCCGACTCTTCATGGCTGGAATTATACCGGGCCTGTCGATCCTGGCCGTGTTCATGATCTACACAATGATCGTGTCGCACGCCGAGGAACGGAAAGCGCCACCTTCCATCCAACCCGATGTGACCTGGGTCGAACGCTGGACGTCGCTGCGCCAGATCTGGTCGGCGATCGTGCTGATGCTTGCGGTTCTTGGCGGCATATTCTTTGGCGTGGTCACCCCGACGGAAGCCGCAGCGCTCGGAGCACTGGCCGCGATGTTGATCGGCATTTATGTTCTGAAGGGGCTGACGTGGAAGGGCGTTCACAGGGCAGCCGTACGTTCGATCTATTCGATTACGATGATCGGCACGATCCTGCTCGGAGGTCTGATCCTTGGACGCGCGATCACCATGCTTGGCATCTCCCAGGATCTGGTCGATCTGATCCAGAGCACGGGCCAGCCCGGCTGGATGGTCATCATCTGGATCATGCTCTTGCTCTTCTTCCTGGGAATGTTCCTGGATGGCGCAGCCATGACGGTGATCACGATTCCGCTGCTGTTCCCGGTGATCTCGTCCTATGGCTACGACCCCGTGTGGTTCGCTATTGTGTTCGTCGTGAACACCGAGATCGGTCTCCTGACGCCTCCAGTCGGCATGAACCTCTTCATCGTCAAGGCGATCTCCGGCGAGCCGATGAGCGATGTGGTCAAGGGTGCGCTGCCTTACACGCTGCTTCTCCTGATGATGCTGATCATCCTGATTATCTTCCCGCAGATCAGCCTGTGGCTGCCGGATCTCCTGATGGGACCTCGCTGATTTCTTGACATGAATATGCCGCTCCTGAACAAGGGGCGGCATTCCACGCATTGTTGCAGGGGCGAGTATGACTACGAAGGACGCCGCACGTCTCGACGGGCCAATCGTTCGCGCGCTGAAGCTCATTCGTCTGCTTGCGGAAATCGACTCCGACATCTCCATCAAGGATGCCGCGAGCCATCTGGACCTCCCCGCCAGCACCACGCATCGGCTACTGCGCCTGCTGATGCAGGAAGGCATGGTCGCCAAGGATCCGAAGACATCGCGCTACCGCGCGGGTCTTGATCTCGAGCGGCTAGGCACGCTCTTGAGCTACAAGAAGGGTTTCAAGGACCTCACGCTCCCGTTCTTGCAGAAGATCGCGCAGCAATGCGGCGAAGCCTGCATGTTCGTCGCCTATCTGCCAGCAACCCAGCAGGTCAGCCTGATGACGGCGATTAACTCGCTGCATCCGTTGCGCTACGAGATGGAGCTCTATGTTCCTCACACCGTGCTTTGGGGAGCGACAGGGCGCTCGATACTGGCTTTCCTTCCCGAGGAAGAGCAGAAAAAAATCGTGGAAACGCGGGTTCCGTCACCCACCACCGGTGCCCTGCCACCCGCCTGGGAAGAGCTGAAGCCTGAACTCGACGCGATCCGGAGCAAGGGCTACGTACTGACCAGGAGCCAGAAGGTCAGTGGCGCAATCGGCATAGGCGCACCGATCCGCAACGGAGAGGGCAGGGTCATCGGCAGCTTCTGCATCACTATCCCTGAGATCCGCTTCGATCCTGCGAAGGAAGCCGAACTCGCCACGTTGCTGCTGAACGAGACAAGGGCTTTCAGCGCAACAATCGGGTATAAGGTTCCTTAACGCTCCTTTCGTCCGAAGCCGCTATCGCAGTGGCGTTTAACGGCTGGGCAAAGTGCCGACGGCCATTCCAATCACTAACGGTCCCCTGCTCGCAGCCCGCGCTCCTGCGCGTTTTATTTCGCCTGAAACCTCGCACTCACGCCTGCCGTTGAGGAGAGGCGCAATGCGGGTCTTGGTGTTTGGGGTGGTCGCTGGTATTCTGGCCCCAACGTTAAAGATGAATGCGCCAGCAGCGTCCTTCGGGCTCGCGCGGCGTCAAAGGAAAATCGAGTGGAAGACCCCGATCGAGGCGCAAAGGCGCCACAGAACGGGGCGTTTGGCGGTGTCGGCGGGCGTATTGTGCCCGCAGCTCCGCCTCCCGGCCGGCAGTCCGCCCAGGCCGGCGGCGACTCCGCAGGTACGCGAAGTGGCCGCAACGCCCCGCAAGGCAAGGGACCGAATCGAAAGCGGCGAAAGCGGCGGCGGGGACGGAAGGTTTTTGCCCGCGAAGGTGCAGATGGCGCAGCCCCCCAGGCGGATGTCAAGCATTCCAGTCCCGCGGGACCCGCCCAGAAGGGGCGCGGAAGTGTCTCCGCAAGGGCGCCGCTTCCGAAAGTTCCGCCAGCACCCCCTGCAGGACCAAAGCCAGCTCCGGCGCGCCAGATTGGCGGGACGCGGACGCCCGGCATCCAGCCAGCGCGCTCGAACGAGCTGCCGGTCTATGCCGCGCTTGACCTCGGCACCAACAACTGCCGCCTGCTCGTCGCCGTGCCGACACGGCCCGGCCAGTTCCGGGTGATCGACGCGTTTTCGCGAATCGTGCGGCTCGGCGAGGGGCTGTCGACGTCCGGACGGCTGGGAAAGCCCGCCATGGATCGCGCCATTGAGGCGCTAAAAGTGTGCGGGGACAAGCTGCGATCGCGCCACGTGCGCCGCGCGCGGCTGATCGCGACCGAAGCCTGTCGCTCGGCCGAAAACGGTATCGAGTTTCTGGAGCGCGTGAAGCGCGAGGCGGGGATTTCGCTCGAAATCATCGACCGCAAGACCGAGGCGCGGCTTGCCGTATCAGGCTGCGGTTCGCTGGTCGACCGCAGCACCGACGGCGTCGTGCTGTTCGACATCGGCGGAGGCTCGTCGGAGATCGCGCTGATTGATCTTTCGACTGCCCGCACGCCGCGGCTCGCGAACCACATCGTGTCGTGGACGTCGCTGCCGGTCGGCGTGGTCTCGCTTGCCGAGCGATTCGGCGGCAGGGACGTCACGCCCGAGCTGTTCCAGTCGATGGTCGAGGAAGTGTCGGGCATGCTCGACCGCTTCGAGGGCAAGCTGAGGCTTGCCCATGTAACCGCCGACCGCAAGCGGTTCCACCTGCTCGGAACCTCCGGCACGGTGACGACGCTAGCGGGCGTGCATCTCGGTCTCGACCGCTACGACCGCCGCCGCGTCGATGGCCTGTGGATGGACAACCGCCAGGTCGACGCGATGATCAACAAGCTGCTCGGGTGGAATTTCGAGCAGCGCGTCGCAAATGCGTGTATAGGCGCCGACCGGGCAGATCTGGTGCTGGCCGGCTGCGCCATCCTGGAAGCCATTCGCCGCCACTGGCCGGCGGAGCGGCTGCGGGTGGCCGATCGCGGCCTGCGCGAAGGCATGCTGTCCGAACTGATGGCAGATGACGGAGCGTGGCGCCGCTGGCGCAAGGGAGCGTCTGGAAAATGAAGAAACCCGGCAAAGGGGCTGCGCTGTCAGGCAGCGGAGCGCGCGCGCTGAAGACGCGCGTCAAGAAGAAGAGCGGGCTGAAGGTTTCCTCGCGGCGCTGGCTGGAGCGGCACCTGAACGACCCTTACGTGCACCGGTCGAAGGCTGAGGGCTGGCGCTCGCGCGCAGCCTTCAAGCTGATCGAGATCGACGACAAGCACAAGCTCTTGAAGCCCGGCATGCGGGTGGTGGACCTTGGTGCTGCTCCGGGCGGCTGGCTGCAGGTCGCGGCGCAGCGCATCAAGTCGCCCGATGACGCACCGACGGTGGTTGGCGTCGACTATCTGGAAATCGATCCGATTCCGGGCGCTACCTTCCTGCAGAAAGATTTTCTGGACGACGATGCGCCAGAGAAGCTGATGGAGGCGCTGGGGGGCTTGCCCGATGTCGTTATGTCCGACATGGCGGCACCCACTACCGGCCATCGTCGCACCGATCACATCCGGACCATGCACCTGTGTGAGGTCGCGGCGGATTTCGCCGTATCGGTGCTGAAGCCCGGCGGGCATTTTCTCGCCAAGACCTTCCAGGGCGGCACGGAGAACGCGTTGCTAGACATGCTCAAGCAGAATTTCCGCACCGTCATGCACGTGAAGCCGCCGGCCTCGCGCGAAGAATCGGTCGAGCTCTACCTGCTCGCTAAGGATTTTAAGGGCCGGCCGGAAAAGACAGCCGAGCCTGTCGAGGCCGAGGCGAAATAGGTTCGCCGGGACATTGTTGCCGATCGAAGCGGGGCGCTTGCGCCTCGCTTTTTATCCCTTGCTGCTCGCGGCCGTCTTTGGTGTGTGGCCGGAAATGTTGTTACCGGCATCGGATGCGAGTTGGAACAGCGGGATGAGCGCCAGCGCGGACAGCGCGCCAACCACAAAGAAGGTCATCGAGAACGCCGCCATGTCGAGCTCCTGGCCGGTGATGACGTGGTGCGCTTCCAGAAGCATGCCGGCCACCGCCACGCCCATTGCGATCGACACCTGCTGCGACACCGACGCCAGCGCCGAAGCCTGCGCCATCTGCCGCTCGTCGATGTCGGCAAAGAGCAGCGCATTGCTTGAGGTGAAGAACATCGCGCGGGCAAAGCCCATCAGGATTAGTGTGGCGATGATGAGCCAGTAAGGCGTCTGTGGTGTGAACAAGCCGGGGGCGGCGATCAGCAGGGATCCGGTTGCGATTGCGATGATCAGCACAATACGGAAGCCCATCCGTTTCAGCATCCAGCCGACGATGACCTTCACCGACATTGCGCCGACGGCGGTCGCAAAAGTCAGCAGGCCGGATTCGAGCGGGTTCATGCCAAAGCCGAGCTGGAACATCAGCGGCAGCAGGAAGGGTGCGGCGCCGATGCCGATGCGGAAGATGATGCCGGCGAGGATAGAGATGCGCAGGACCGGGTTCGCGAACAGACGGATGTCGAGGATCGGGGCAGGGGTCCGGCGCACGTGACGGACATAGGCGGCGGCTGCAATAATGCCGAGGACGAGGGTAGCCGCGCCGACGACCGGCGGCAGCGCCGGCATGCTGATCACGGACAGGCCAAAGACAACGCCCGAGGCGGCGACCCCAGCCAAGAAAAACCCAGGCCAGTCGATGCGGCCCGCATTGCCGCCGGGCATTTCCGGCAGCACCCAGCCCGACAGCACGACGCCGATCAGTCCGATCGGCACGTTGATGATGAAGATCCAGTGCCAGGAAAAGAAGGTGGTGATGAAGCCGCCGACCGGCGAGCCGAGCAGCGGGCCTATCAGCGCCGGCATCGTCAGCCAGGCCATTGCCGAGACGAGCTGCGCGCGCGGCGTCGATCGCACGAGGATCAGGCGTCCGACTGGCGTCATCATCGCGCCACCCATGCCCTGCAGGAAGCGGGCGCCGACAAATTCCAGCAGCGAGCCTGCCATCGCGCATGCCACCGAGCCAACGACGAACACCAGGATGGCGGCGCGGAATACCCGCCTCGCGCCATAGCGGTCGGCCATCCAGCCGGAAACCGGAATGAAGATCGCGAGCGAGACGAAGTAGCTGGTCAGCGCCAGCTTCAGCGCGATCGGGTTTGTGCCGATGTCGGCGGCGATAGAGGGCAGCGCCGTGGAGATGATTGTGGAATCCATCGTCTCCATGAACAGAGCCACGGCAAGGACAAGGGGAATCGCTCGGTTCAATGCAGGCGCCTGGAATTCTGCTGCGCCGGACGGCGCCGCGGGATGATGGGTCACGCTGCGTTAGCACGGCCCCGCTGCCTGCTCAATGCGTTAGCTGACCGAGGCCGAGGACAGCCGCAGGTTGCCGCAGGTTCACGCGGCGTCACTTTGGCGTGAGACGCGCGAGGGTGAGTTGCATCGTTCAAGTCGTTCAAGGCACGCTCTCGTTTCGATGAGGAGGACCGGACAATGACGCTGGCCACAGACCGCAGGACTGCCTTCAAGATTGGTGTCGCGGGGCTCGCAGCCCTTGCCGCACCGCAGATCATGACCCGCGCGGCACACGCGGAGGTTCCCAAAACGGATGTGAAGAACGCGGGCTACAACGTCTTCAATCTTGGGAGTTTCCAGGTAGTTGCCATCAATGACGGGCTGGTCCCGGGCAGCGCACCGTATGACACCTTCGGTATCGGCCAGAAGCCGGAAGACGTCACCAAGCTGCTCGAAGACAATTTTCTGCCCGCCGACCGAACGGTAACGTCCTTCACGCCCGTCGTCGTGAATACCGGCCAGGACCTGGTGTTGTTTGACACCGGCCTGGGCGAAGGCGCCCGCGCGGGCACTGGCGGGCTTCTGCGTGAGCGGCTGCAGACCGTGGGCTACAAGCCCGAGGACATAACCGTCGTTGCGCTCACCCACTTCCACGGAGACCATATCAGCGGGCTGATGGAGGACGGCCAGCCGGCTTTCCCCAATGCGCGTTACGTGGCCGGACGGCAGGAGTACGATTTCTGGACGTCTGACGCGGCAAAGTCCGGCCCCACCGAAAATGGCGCGCGGGCGGTTCAGAACCTGGTCGTGCCGCTGGCCGAGAAGACCACCTTCATCGATGAGGGCGGCGAGGTGGTTCCCGGCATTACCGGCATGCTGGCCGTGGGTCACACGCCCGGCCACATGATTTTCAACGTGGATTCTGAGGGCGAGCGGCTCGTTCTTACCGGCGACACCTGCAACCATCACGTGGCCTCACTACAGCGACCCGACTGGCATGTCCGCTTCGACATGGACAAAGAGAAGGGCGCTGAAGCGCGCAGGCGCGTGTTCGACATGATCGCGGCCGACCGCGTGCCGTTCATCGGCTACCATATGCCATTTCCGGCAATGGGCTATGTCGAGAAGCTCGATCTCGGCTACAGGTTTGTGCCGGTGACCTACCAGTTCCTGTAGGCGACCGGAACGGGGTCAGAGTACCGCGACGATCTTGGCGGCCAGCTCGTCGAGCCGGTCGCCGGGCAGGCCAGCAACGTTGAAGCGGCTGTCGCCAACGATGTAGACGGCGTGCTCCTCGCGCAGACGCTTCACCTGCTCGGCGTTCAGGCCGAAGCGCGAGAACATGCCACGCTGGCGGCCGATGAAATCGAAGCGTTCGGAATTCGACTTGCGGCGCAGCGCGTCTGCCAGCCCCTGCCGCAGTTCAAGCATACGCAGGCGCGTTGCCTCGAGCTCGGCGCGCCAGTCCGCTGCCAGCGCCTCATCTTCAAGGACGATGCGAACGCATGCAGCGCCATGATCTGGCGGCATCGACCACAGCGTGCGGCCTGCGCCCTGCAGCTGGCCATGGGCGATATCTGCTTCCCCCGTGTTGCGGCCAAGCACGAAGGCAACGCCGGCACGGTCGCGATAGACAGAAAAATTCTTCGAGCAGCTCGCCGCAGCCATCAGTTCAGGGACGCGCTCGGCAAGGATGCGCAGGCCCGTCGCGTCCTCGTCGAGGCCGTTGCCAAAGCCCTGGTAGGCAATGTCGACGAAGGGAATGAGCCCGCGATCCGTCAGCACCTCGGCCACCACCTTCCACTGGTCGGGCGAAAGGTCGGCGCCAGTTGGGTTGTGGCAGCAGCCGTGCAGGAGGACGATATCGCCGGCCGGAAGCGCCTTCAGTGCCTCGATCATCGCGTCGAAGCGGATTTCCGAGGTAGCCGGATCAAAATAGGGATAAGTGGCCGTCTTCAGCGTCGCGCTGCGCATCAGCGGCATGTGGTTCGGCCAGGTGGGATCCGGCACCCAGACCGTCGCGCCGGTGCCGGTGATCTTGATGAGCTCGGCCAGCATGCGGATCGCGCCGGAACCGCCCGGCGCCTGAACGGCGCGCAGCCGTGACGTGTCGGCGCCTGCACCGAAGACCAACTCGGTCATCTTCGCGTTGAAGCCGACGTCGCCCGCAAGGCCAACATAGGCCTTGGTGTTCTGCTCTTCATGGAGGCGCCGCTCGGCCTCGCGCACCGCGCGCATGACGGGGGTGTGGCCCTCCGCGTCCTTGTAGACGCCTACGCCGAGATCAACCTTGTCGCTGCGCGGATCGTCCCGGTACAATCCCATCAGCATGAGAATGGCGTCGGGCGCGGCCGGCTTGAGAGTGTCGAACATAGCGTTTTCCTCCTGTTGCGCGTCAGAAAGCCGAATTTAAGATGCTTGGCAACCGGATTTGGCCTAGACGATACCGCTCAGCGCCGCAGGGATTTGAATTGTATACCTACGGCGCCATCTGTTTGGATAAGGAACGCGGTTCAGTGCAGGTGCTTTCGCGATATGGCGCGTTTTCCGGTTCCGCCCGCTGTGATAGGAAACCCGGGCGATTGTATACGGAGGAGCGGTCGTGAGCATTTCCAGGGTTGTCATCATCGGCAGTGGCCAGGCTGGCGTCGAGTGCGCTGTCGCGCTCAGGCACGATGGCTTTTCTGGCTCCATCGTGATGATCGGCGACGAGCCGGACCTGCCGTACCAGCGCCCGCCGCTCTCCAAGGAATTCCTTAAGAGCGTCGAGGATTCGTCGCTGCCGCTGAAGGGCGAGGCGGTCTACACGCAAAGCGAGATCGAGCGCCGGTTGGGCGAGTCCGTCGTGAGCATCGACCGCGCCGCAAATGAGGTCGAGCTATCAAATGGCGAGCGGGTTCCCTACGACCATCTCGTGATTGCCACCGGTGCGCGCAACCGCTTCCCGCCGATCGAGGGGCTGGACACGTCGAAGGTGCTGGAACTGCGCACGCTGGCGCATGCGCGCACGCTGACGGGCAGGCTTGACGGCCTCAAGCACGTGACAATCATTGGCGGTGGCTTCATCGGCCTCGAAGTTGCGGCTTTGCTGCGCCAGCGCGATATCGCGGTTGACGTGCTCGAATTTGCCGATCGCCTGATGGGGCGCGTCCTCTCGCCGATGATGAGCGCGCAATTCCTGCGGCTGCACGAAGAGATGGGCACCCGCATCCGCCTCCAGACGGTGGCGAAGTCCGTCGCGGAGAAGGGCGACAGGTTCGCCGTCACGCTGTCGGATGACGACACGCTGGAAACCGATACCATCGTGATGGCGGCGGGCGTGGTGCCGAATGTCGAACTCGCAGCCGAAGCCGGTCTTGAGATCGACAATGGCATCGCTGTCGACGAGATGCTGCTGACGTCCGATCCGTCGATTTCCGCCATCGGCGATGTCGCCAACCACCCGAACGTGTGGGCCACTGGCCGTATCCGGCTGGAATCCGTCCAGAACGCGGTCGACCAGGGCAAGTGCGTCGCGGCCCGCCTTGCAGGCAAGTCCTATCCATACCGCGACCTGCCGTGGTTCTGGTCGCATCAGGGCAAGCAGAAGCTGCAGATCGCGGGCCTCAATGTGGGGATGAACGACGCCGTCATGCGCGGGGATCCTGCCGACGGCAAGTTCTCGGTTTTCGTCTATCGCGGCGACCAGCTGATTGCTGTCGAGAGCCTGAACGCTCCGGCCGACCACATGGTGGCCCGGCGCCTGCTGGCAGCCGGTATTAACGTGACCAAAGAGCAGGCGGCGGACCCCGCGGCCGATCTTAAGAGCATGATCCCGCGCCCGGCGGCCTAAGCTGGGCTATTCGACATAGACCTCTACGCTGGCGCTGCGGCCGGCAGCGTCGATCACCGTCAGGCGCGAAAAGCCGGTGCTGTCCGGCAGCCAGCGGCTGGTGCGCCGGCGTGAGGGCGCATCGACCGGCCGGCCATTGGCGAGCCAGCGGAACGGCGCCCGTCCGCCCTGCATCTTGAGCACCAGCGGCAATGTCTCGTCGCCCGCCGAAACCAGATCGACCCGCGCACCTTGCGGCGGGAATACGATCTCCGGCGCGGGCTCTGCGACGCCCTTCCGTTCAATGCTTTCCTTGCCTGACGTGTAGCGCTTCAGCGTGACTGGAAGGTCGGAGCGGGCAGTTCTCGTTTCACCTGAGGGCGGACGGGGCAGGGGTGTGATCGGGATACCGGAGCGCGCGAAGGCCTCGAACAGGATTGGCGCTGCCGACTGGTAGCCCGAAAGGCCCGGTACCGGCGCGCCGTCCGGCCGCCCAACCCAGACGCCAATGACGTGCCTGCCATCGAAGCCGACCGACCAAGCATCGCGATAGCCGTAGCTGGTGCCCGTCTTGTAGGCGATGCCTAGGCGCGAGGCGCCCTCGGGCGGCAGAATGCCGGAAAGAATGTCGGCGATCTGCCAGTTTGCGCGGTGGTCGAGCAGCGTCGCGGTCGCGCGTTTGCCCGGAACGTTGTCGATGCTCGTCACGAGCCCGCGATTGGCGATCCCGGTGTAAAGCTTTACCAGATCACGCAGACTTAAGCCCGCGCCGCCAAGGGCGATGGCAAGGCCCGGAGGTTCATCGCGGGGCAGGGCAGGCACAACGCCTGCCTGGCGGAAGCGCGAGACGAGCCGCGTCGGCCCGACCGCGTCGAGCAGGCGCACGGCCGGCACGTTGAGCGACATCTGCAGCGCCGTGCGGATCGACACGTCGCCCTGGTACTCCATGTCGAAGTTGCGCGGGCGGTAGGCGCCGAAGCTCGTCGGGCGATCCTCGATGATGGTCTCCTGCGCGATCAGGCCTTCCTCGAAGGCGAGGCCGTAGATGAACGGCTTCAGCGTCGAGCCCGGCGAGCGCACGGCGCGCGTCATGTCGATCCAGCCTCGGCGGCTGTCGTCGAAGAAGCTGGCGGAACCTACCTCGGCAAGGATGTCGCCGGTCTGGGCATCGGCCATCAGGATCGCGACGGAAATGCGCGGGCCGAGCCGTTCGGCGGCCTCGCGCGCGACGCGCTCCAGGCCTTCCTGAGCACGGCGGTTCAGCGTCAACTGATGACGGGTAACGCCGGGATTTTCGCGCAGGATGCGTTCGGCGGCGTGGGCGGCGAGGAACGGGATCGGCTGGCGCATTCGCGGCATACGATCGTGCCGCCCGCGTTCGATCTCGGCCGGGTCGATCGTGCCGGCGCTCGCCATCCGGTCGAGTACTCGGTCGCGCGCGGCCTCGGCGCGTTCGGGATTGCGGTCAGGCCGGCGTCGTTCGGGAAGCTGCGGCAAGGCAACCAGCAATGCGGCTTCGCCGAGCGTCAGCCGCTTCGGCTCCTTGCCGAACCAGGCGAGCGTTGCGGCTCGGACACCCTCGAGGTTGCCACCATAGGGCGCGAGCGTCAGATAGCGCTCAAGAATCTCATCCTTGGAAAGCCGCCGCTCGATCTGCACCGCGCGCAGCATCTGCCGTAGCTTGGCCGTGTACGAGCGCTCCTGCCTCGGCTCGAGCAGCCGCGCCAGCTGCATCGTCAGGGTCGAGCCGCCGGAGACGATCCTCCCGTTGGTCATCAGCTGCCAGGCCGCGCGGCCGATCGCCATCAGGTCGATGCCGCGGTGCTCGCGAAAGCGCTTATCCTCGTAGGCGATCAGCATTGATAAGAACTGCGCGTCGACGTCGTCGAGGCTGACGCGGAATCGCCAGGCGCCTTCCTTCGTGGCGAGCGCCCTCAGCAGCGCGCCTTCGCGGTCGATAACCTCCACCGAGGTTTCGGCGGGATCGAGCGGCGGCGGAAACGCCTTGTCGAGCCGGTCGAGCGCGAACATGACCAGCGTGCCCGCAACCGCCGTGGCCGACAGGGCAGTGAGGACGCGCTGCATCTGGCGTTTCATCGGACTGCCGTCACCTCCATCATGCCGGCTGCCGTGCGGGCGTTGAACTGTGGCCGGTACATGTCCTGCACCACCGCAGCCGGATGCGTGTAGACGCCTGGCGTCACTGCTCGCACCACATAGGCGACCAGGAACTCGCCGCCGCCATCGCGTTCGAACGCGGCGACGAAGCGGTCGTCGCGGAACTCGCTGTGGACCGCGGCCGGCTCGCCGAGCCAGTCGAAGTTGGAGAGCGCGGCGCTGCTGACGAGGTTCGGATTGTCGATCTCGAAGCCCGCTGGCAGAAGGTCGGTGACGATGATGCGCGAGGGCCAGTCGTTCTCCTCGTTGACGCGCAGCACCACCACGAAGCGGTCGTTCTGCGCTGCCTCGGAGATGTTCGCCGGCTCGCCGTCCAGAGTGTAGTAGCTGCGCTCGATGCTGAAGCCATTGCCGCCGGCTGGCAGCGGGTCGACCGGAGCCGCGACGGTGGTGATCACTGCCTCGATGGGGTCGCTGCCGCGATTGGTGATGACGAGCGGCTCGGTCATCACCTCCTCGCCGGTCATGCGGCGGGCGAAGTTGCCCTTGTGCGCGGCGCCGTTGACGTCGAGCTCCAGGCTGCGGCCGGCCTCAGCAACGGCGCGAGCGGCGAGCACCAGCCAGGACTCTTCCTGCGTGCTGGTGGCAGCCTTCTGATTGCGCTCTGCCGACACGAAGCTGACGAGGTCGGGGATCACGCGGGACGCAGCCTTGGTCTCGGCGGCGAGCGCCAGGATTGCGGCGCCATCGCGGAGCGGCGAGCCGTAGTCGGAGCGGTAGAGACTGTTGCGGCCGGCATCCGACTGCGCCTGGTGTAGGGCAGAGGCGAAGGCGACTTCCGCGCGGACATTGTCACCGTAAAGGGCGAGCGCGGCGGCAAGGTGCGCCCGTGCCATCGGGCTCGTGAACTCTTCGAGCCGCGTGTCGGCGTAGTATCGCAGGTCGCCGATCGAAGCGCGGCGGTTGCGCGCCAGCACGTAGAGCGAATAGGCGATCTCCGTTCCGCGCTCGGAGACGTCGGTCGTGTAGGTGAGCCGGTTCTGCAGATTGTCGAGCGCCGCGGCAAAGCCCTCGGTCGGAACCTCGTAACCCGCCTCGCGGGCGCGGGTCAGGAACTCGGTGATGTAAGCGTCGAGCCACGGATCGTTCCAGTCAGGCCCCCACAGGCCAAAAGTGCCGCCGGAGGTCTCGAAGGTCATCACACGCAGTATCGCGTCCTGAACCCGCTTACGCAGGTCGGGATCAACCTCCAGCCCTGCCGAGGACGATAGTTCGCTGACATAGAGCAGCGGCAATGCGCGGCTCACGGTCTGCTCGGCGCAGCCATACGGATAGCGATCGAGCGTCATCAGCAGCGATGGCAGGTCGAAAGCTGCCGAGCGGGAGACGCCGACCGAGACCGATGCGCCGTCGAGCAGGTGTTCGGCGAGCAGCTGGCTGTCGATCCGGATCGACCCGCCATTAGGAACGAGGCTCACGACCTGCTGGCTGGCGAGCGGGAAGGCCGGTTCGCGCACTGGCAGATAGAGCGTCCGCTCGACGCGTGTGCCATCCTGATGCGACAGCGCGACGGTGATCGTAGCATCCCCCGTCGTCTCGGCGACGACTGGCAGGAACAGCGTCTCGCGCGCGTCCTGGCGCAGCGCGATGGACGGCGGCAGACTGCCGAAGTCGAGGGTCGCCTTGCCGCTCGCTTCCATCGAGATCGCATAGTCGCCGGGCGGGCCGTCCGTGTTGTGGATGTCGAGACGGATGGTCGCGCGGTCACCCTTCGCAAGGAACCGCGGCTGGCTGGCGGTCACCACCAGCGGATCGCGGATGACGACGTCGCTCGAAGCCTGACCGACCGCGTGTTTTGACCATGCGACCGCCACGACGCGAGCGGTGCCGTTGAACTCCGGAATGTCGAACGAAATCTTGGCCTTGCCTTCACCATCGACCTGAACGGGACCGGAGAAGAAGGCGACCAGCTTTTCGGTCGGCGGATTGCCCTGGGTGACCAGTCCGCCGCCGTCGCCGCCGGTACGGATGCGGCCGAAGGCGCCAGCCGAGCCGTCGATCAGCCGGCCGTAGAGGTCACGCACCTCGACGCCCAGCCGGCGCTGGCCGAAATAGAAGTCGACCGGGGCAGGGGGCGTGTATCGGGTGAGATTGAGGATGCCGACATCGACGGCAGCCACCATCACATAGGCTTCCTCGTTCGGCGTCAGCCCCGAGAGCGAGACAGGGATCGACAGCGGTTCGCGCGGGTTGCTGCGCTCGGCCGTTCCGAGGTTCACCTCGAGCCTGCGCTCGGCCGGATCGATCGACAGCCACTTGATGCCGATGGCGCGCGCAGGCATGCGCGTCTCTCCGTCGGCTCGACGGAACAGGGTGGCGGTGACATAGGCGCCGGCCCCCCATTCTTCCGAGACCGGGATTTCGACCTCGCCGCCTTCGGCCGGGATCGACGCCGTCATCGTCGTGAACAGATTCTCCGAGCCGATCGCCACCAGCAATTCACCAGCGAAGCGCGGCGATACCTTCAGCCGCGCCGTATCGCCGGCAGCGTAGCTGTCGCGGTCGAGGGCGATTTCGAGGCCATCCGGCGTTTCGGTAGAGATTTCCGAAACGAACCAGCCGGCATTGAATTCGACGCTCGCCATCGGCCCGTCAGGCGAAGGCGCGGCGACATCGAGCCGGTAGCGGCCCCACTCGACCGGCAGGTTGAGCGCCGCCGGCTCGCCCGTCGTCAGGTCGATCTCGCCGCCAGCAACGCGCCGCTCGACGGTGATCGGCTCGTAGTTCCACGAATTGTCGCTGCGGTACCACTGGTAGCGGCGCTCGATGTTGGTGAGCGTCCACTTCGCGCCCTTAAGATCGATGCGCTCGCCTTCAGGTGAGACGGCGATAACGCGGAACCCGGCTGTGGAGTTTTCGGCCACTTCGTTGCCGGAGAAGTCCGGGCGAATGCCGATCACGTCGGCTTCCGGGCGCACGCGCACCGTGGTGCTGCGCTCCACGGCGCGGCCGCCACCCTCGCGCATGCGCACGGTCACCTTCGCCTCGATGAGGCGGGTGGTGGAGGGAGCTTCCTCGACATAGGCTTCGAACCGGGCCTTGCCGTCCTCGTCGGTGGACGGAAGCTCCAGTTCACTCGACAGGTTCAGGTCGCTTTCCTCGTCGGCGAGGCCGAACTGATAACCTGGAAAGCGCTCCCATTCGCGCGTGGTCGTGACCGAGACTTCGCCCTCAAGCTCAAGGCCCGATGCGGGCGCGCCGTAGAGATAACGGCCCGCAACATTGAGGATCGCCGGCTCGTCGAGCGCGATTGCGGGCGTCTCCGCCGTCAAATCGAACTCGATCCGGTCGGGTACAAAGTCCTCGACAAGGAACTTTGCCTCGGCGATTGCCCCAGCCTTCGGATCGCTGTGAATGCGAACGGTCCACGCGCCACGCATCGATGTCGGTTGCAGCGCGTACGGCACATGGTGACCACCCAGCGCCTTGCCGTCGCTGACGATGCTTGCCTCGACAACGCCGTCTGGTCGCTCGAACACGAAGGTCAGCGGCAGGTTCTCGATCGCATCGGCGCTGGCATCGCGCGCGAGGGCAGCGGCATGAACGGTTTCTCCTGCTCGATAGACGCCGCGCTCGGTCCAGGCAAACACGTCGACAGCTCCAGGCGCCTTGCGGCCGGTGACACCGCGATCCGAGAGGTCGAAGCCGGGGCGGGTCAGATCGAGGAAGACGAAATCATGTTCCCCCCGCTTGGCGGTAATCGCGGACGGGGCCATGCCGGCGGTGCCGCGCATCAGGCCGGGCGACAGCAGCGCGCGACCCTCGGCGTCGGTGGTGGCTGTGCCAAGCACCTCGTTGTTGCGGGCAAGCAGCTCGATTTCGACGCCTTCGAGCGACTTTGCCGTCTCGAGCGAGCGGGCAAAGACCATAAGGCCATGCTCGCCGGAATAGGTGGTGAGGCCAATGTCGGAGACGACGAACCACTGCGTCGCCTGTGCTATCCAGGATTCGCTGGTGTCGCCCTCTGCCTTTGCCGTCAGCACGTAGACGCCCGGCTTGCGTTCGGCGAGCGCTTCGCTGACCGGAAAGCTCGTCAGCACGTCCTTGTTGAGGTCGGTCTCAAGCTCGATCGTACCTTCCCAGACGAGCTCGCCGAGATCGTCGGTGACGGTGCCAAGTGAATAGCCATCCACCTGGCGCAGGAAGAGGTTGTTGTTGAGCAGCGAGGCAAGGGCTCGGTCGCCCACCCGATGCAGCTTCAGCTTTGCCGAGGACGCGTTGACGCTGACCATCGGAATGCCATGGCGGCCGGCGGCCGGCAGAACGAAATTTTCGGTCGAGAAGCGGACGGACGGTGCGCGGTCGCGGACATAGATCGACAGGTTTACCGGCTTCTCGATCTTCTCGCCGACCGACGACGGCAGGCCCTGCCGCACGCCGATCTGGTACTGCCTGCCGTGCTCAAGGCCTTCGACGCAGGCCTGCTGCTCGCGGGCTTCGACGGCTTTTGGCGCTCCCCCGTCGACCGTGAAGAAGGTGGCATAGTCGACGCCCGCCTTCACGAGATTTTCCGAGAACTGGATGCAGACCCGCGGGCTTGCAAGGTCCGAGTCCACCGTGTGGTTGAGGATGCGAAAGCCCTTGCGCTCGCGCAGGTCCAGATAGGCCGCCCGGATCGTGTCGTCATCGACGAGGTCGAGGCTCTCCTGGTAGGCAGTGAGCGCGGGGCGCGACAGGTTCCGCATGTCGAGGCCGATCGCGGTGAGCGCCAGCGCTTCCGCGCGCTGCTGCGCGGTGCGCGAGCGTGCATACGCATTCAGGGCCGCGTTGAGCGCGCTGGACTGGATGTTGCTGGCGTCGTTCCCGGCATTCGGGACGTAGTCGATATAGGCGCGGGCAAGGTCAAGCCAGACGTCAACGTTTTCGGAATCGATCGCCAGAGCCGCCTTGTAGCGTTCTGCCGCTGCCAGCGAATTGCCGTAAGCCATGTCGCTGGAGGCAAGATCCAGCAGTTGCGCGAGGCCCACGTCCTCCGGCTCCGGCTGGCCGGCAATGTCGCGGCCGAAGCGCTGGGCTTCCTCGCGGATATAATCGGGCACGTAGCTCAGGGCAGGGGGCGCACCGAGATCTTCGCCAATGCTCTGTTCGACCACTCTCCCCGCCACCGCGCCGGCGAACGGCTTCATCGTGCTGTAGTCGGACTTGAGAAAACACCACTGCGCCCTGGTGTTATAGGTGAAAGCACGGCAGGCATCGTCGGCCAGACAGACCGCCTCGCAGGTGTCGAGCGTGACGTTCTTCTCGGTCCTGAGGTCGAAGCCGAAATAGTCAGCGTCCGGCGTGGTGACGACCGCGCGCTCCGTTTGCTGCGCCAGCGCCGGTGCTGCGACGGCCAATACGATACCTGCGAGGAACGGGATCAGCCTGACGGTGCGCAACAACATGACGTCCTCCAAACGCTCAACATGTGCCCTTGCGGGAATGTTGAGCAGCCTCGGCTCTGCCTTGTCAACTGAACTGCCGCCGGTACGCCAACCGCAGATACGGCGGCTGGCGCAAATTTGCAGCGAATTCTCCGGCGGGCACAATTTCGTGCCAAAGCGTCCCTAGACGATGCGGCTCGTTTGGATGATTGTGAGGGCGGTGCCGCCGCGGTGCCGTCTCGCTGACGCGGGAGATTGGATGACGAGACGTTTGTGGCAGGGGTTGCCGGGACGCGTCGGGCAGCTTGCTCGCGAGGCCTCGCATGGTCGACTTGATCGCCGCGAATTCCTGGCGCTTGCCACCGTCTTTGGCGCTTCAACCGCTGCCGCTTATGGCCTGCTCGGCCTGCCCGCGCCGGCGCGCGCTGCAGAACCCGCGCCGCGGCGCGGCGGCATCCTGCGCGTGGCGATGGCCGTGCGCCCGGACAAGGATCCGCGCCTTTCCGACCGTGCCGAGATTGGCAACATCCAGCGGCAAGTTCTTGAACCGCTGATTAAATACACCCGCGACTTCACCTTCGAAGGTTGCCTGCTCTCCGGCTGGGAGATCAGCGATGATGGCCTCACCTACACGCTGTTCGTGCGCGAGGGTGTAACCTGGAATAACGGCGACCCGTTCACGGCCGACGACGTCATCTTCAACATCACGCGCTGGTGCGAGGCAAATGTGCCGGGCAACTCGATGGCCGAGCGGATGGCGGCGCTGATCGAGAACGGCAGCATCCGTCCGGGCGGCATCGCAAAGGCCGACGATTTCACGGTCGTCCTGCGCCTTAAGACGCCGGATGTGACGCTCATCCCGAGCATGTCGGACTATCCGGCCCTGATCGTCCACCCAGGCTATTCGCAGGATGAGGATGGCTGGCTCGCCAACCCGATCGGCACCGGTGCGTTCGAGCTCGTCTCGCACGAGGCCGGCAAGAGGGCAGAGTTCCGGCGCCGCACCGGAGGCGGCGGCTGGTGGGCGGGCGAGGCGCATCTCGATGGCCTCGTCTTCATCGACTACGGCAGCGCGCCGGAAGCGATGGTGCAGGCGTTCGAGAAGGGCGAAGTCGACATCAACTTCGAGACCAACGTCGACTACATCGACGCGCTCGACGGCCTTGGCATGATCCGCTCGGAGCTGCAGACAGCCAACACCATCTGCGCACGCATGAACGTCAGCCACGCGCCGTACGATGATGTGCGGGTGCGGCGCGCGGTGCAGCTAGGCGTAGACAATGCCGTCGTTCTCGAACTCGGCCACCGAAACGCGGGCGAGAAGGGCGAGAATTTTTGCGTCAGCCCGATCCATCCTGACTATTCCGAGCAGGAGCCGGTGCGTCGCGATGTCGAACGGGCTCGTTCGCTTATGGAGGAGGCCGGCCAACTCGACTACGAGCACGAACTGGTCTCGACCGACGATCACTGGCAGCGCAACACGGGCGACGCAATTGCCGCGCAGCTGCGCGAGGCAGGCTTCAAAGTCAACCGCAAGGTGCGGCGGCCTGACGAGTTCTGGGCAGGCTGGAAGGAGTTCCCGTTTTCGCTGACCACCTGGGGCCACCGCCCGCTCGGCATTCAAAACATCGCGCTCGCCTTCCGCAAGGGCGCGGCGTGGAACGAGACAGGCTTCTCGAGCGAAGAACTTGAGGAGGCCATCGCCAACGCGCTGGCGGTCGTCGATTCAGAAGCCCGCCGCGAGATGATGGCTGAGATTGAAAGGATTGTGCTGGATGCCGGGATCGTCATCCAGCCCTTCTGGCGTAAGGTCTACAGCCACGCGCGTCCCACCGTCCGCAACCATGCGGTTCATCCAAGCTTTGTCATGGACCTGGCTGGGGTCTGGCTGGTGGGGTGACCAGATCGGATCCTACTAGTCCTGCTTCTGGCTAAGAACCGTCGGTGACTTGCCTTCGATCCAGTTGAAGATGTCGCGGTTATCCTCGATGATTGAACTCACTGCAGGGTGCAGCAGGTGGTTCTGGTCCAGATAGAGCATCTGCGAACCTCGGTATGGCCTGCACCAGGTATCGTCACAGAGGCTTGGGAAGGGATCGATCAGGCGAACGTTCGGATGTTCGGCTAGCACCTCGTGCAGTACCTGCATCGAAGCTTCGCGACGTTTCTCCGCATTCTCGCGGGTGACGGAACATCTTGCATCGACATCGACATGGGCCTGCACCGCACGGGCGACGCATTCCGGCGATGGCTTCGGCATTTCGGGCACCGGCGCCACGATGGCCACGCGGTCTACTCCAAGCGAATGCAGCTTTGAGATCGTCTCGCTGAGTTTGCGAGAGTAGAACCTGCCTTGCTGCGGTTCTGGCCGGTTTGCATCGACTTCAGCGAGGAAGCGACCGAACTCGCCGGGCTGTGGTTCTCCGGCCCATTTACCATAGATGGTCCAAATCGAAATCAGCAGCGCAGCATCCGGTCGAACTTCGGACATCATTGCTTCCAGGCCGCGCTGTTTCGCGGCGACACATTCGGCCTCGCTTTCCGGGGAAAAGCCGATGACCCGAACGTCAAAGATGGCCGGGCAGTTGGCAACGGCAAGGGCGACGATTGCCGAATCTTCCAGATGGTGTCCGAGGACGTCCAATGCCTGCCCAGCGTGAGAGTCGCCCATGACGAGAACGCGGCTCCTCTCCGGATCGATGCTTGCGCAGCCGGCAAAGTGTTCGGGGCGACCGATTACACAGTGGATGGGGGCGCGCGCTTTTTCCTCCGCCGAAGCAAGGAACGAGTTTGCGTCGGTCGCTCTCTGCGGCATCACGTAAGCGTAGGCTCCTCCCAATAGCGCTGGCAGGATGCAAGCTCCGACGCCTGCGATTGCAGGTCGCCATCCGAGCGGAAGAGAACCGCGTTTGCGGCGCCAGGCAAGAATAGGCTTCTCTACCCAAAGATGGGTGGCGACGGCCAGGCAGAAGGAAACCACGGCAGCGAGAGCAGCCCATTTGGGGCTCAGTGTGCCGTAGTTGATGATCCGCGCCATCGCCATCAGCGGCCAGTGCCACAGGTACCAGGCGTAGGAAATCAGGCCGATCCAGACCATGGGCGTGGTAGCCAGTGCGCGGGCGGTAAGGATGTCCGGCCGCGCCAGACCGGCGCCGATGATCATCGCCGTGCCGCAGACAGGAATAGCGGCCCAGAAGGACGGGAAGGGCGTTGTCTCATCAAAACGGAAGATTGCATAGGCCAAGAGCAGAACGCCTAAGGCGGCGACGGCTTCGACGGCAGGTCGCGACAGGCGCTTCAGGTAGGGGACGGCAAAAGGGATTGCGCCGCCAGCCGCAAATTCCCAGGCGCGTAAGGGCATCAGATAGAACGCGTAGTTCTTGTCGAGGCCGGTGCCGGTCCAATAGATGCAACCCACGAACGACGCCACCGCGAGTGCGGCGACGATCATGGCGATCGTCTTGCCGGCAAGACGAAGCTTGAAGAGGCCAACAAGCAGAAGCGGTGTGACCAGGTAGAATTGTTCCTCAACCGCCAGCGACCAAAGATGGAGCAGGATCTTTTGGGAGGAGTCCCGGTCGAAATAGCCTTGCTGGCTCAGGAACAGGTGATTGGCGACCATGCCGGCGGAATAGAGAACTTCCTGGCCGAACTGCCGAATCTCCGCGGGGATGATGAGCACATACGTGCTCAGCAGGACGCTGGCGAAAATAACCAGAAAGTATGGCGGAAGAATTCGTAGCGCTCTTCGTGACCAAAAATCAGAAAACGAAAATGAACCGGTCTCCACTCCGGATACGATTTGACGGATTATCAGAAATCCGGAAATGATAAAAAATATGTCTACGCCCGTGTAGCCGCCAGATGGGGAATTTAGCTCCATGTGGAAGGCAACTACACTTAGAACTGCGATTGCGCGCAGACCGTCCACGAAGCGGAGGTAGGTGGTTTTGTTCATGAAGTTGCGCTGGATTACGTTGATAGGAAGAGAATTCCTTATCAACTACCAGTGCGGCGCAATTATTCAATCAGCAATTATGCAAAAGGCTCCAGACACTGCTGGGGTGCAGTATCTTGAGCTGCGCACTTCCGGAGAAAGCTCTTGATAGCTAGTCGGCGGAAACTCTCGACCTACCAGCAGGTCCGCATCTGCGCCTGATACTTGGCAGCCATTTCGGCAGTCTTCCGGGCATAGCCTTGGATCGAAGCGTTGTTGCGCCAGGAGCCGCGGGCATAGCCGGCATGTCCGTGATAGTAGGCGAGGTAGAGACTGTAGGCGTCATCCGGCGCGATGCCGAGCGTGCGGACCGACTTGTTGTGGTACCAGCCGACGAAATCCGCCGCGTCGCCAAAATTGGTCCGGCGGGCGGAGTAGTTGCCGGTTTCCTTCTGATACTGCAGCCAGGTGCCGTCCAGCGCCTGCGAATAGCCATAGGCCGAGGAGATCCGCGGACCGGGGATCAGGCCGAAGAACATACTCTTGCGGCGCGGCCGCGCACGGCTGTCGAAGCCCGATTCCATACGGATCGTCGCCATCATGATATGCGGCGGGATCCCGTATTTCTGCGAGGCTTTGGCGACATCGCGGCGCCAGTTGTTCATCCAGCCATTGTTCTGGGCAAACACGGCGCAGACGTTGTTGATTTGGCTAGGCTTGGTCGCGCAGGCGGAAACGCCCAGCAGGACGACCAGGGGAAGAAAACGCAGAACTCGAGACGCAGACATGCCGGCAGCGTAGCCGGGCGGCGTAAATTAAAACTTTCGACAAATGTTAACCTGTGAGGCATCGGCGGGTGAGGTAAATTTGTTCATGTTGCGTTCTTTTTTTCTACATGATACAATTTGAAAATGTACATACAGCGCTATCTAGTTGATCTCTGTACAAGACAACTATAAGGTGGTATACAGCGATGGCAATACACGTACAGGATGAAGAAACTGATTGGTTGGTTAGGGAGTTTGCTAGGAGACGTGGCGTGGGTCTTACTGCAGCAATCAAGCTCGCAATTCTTGAAGCCAGCGATATCGAACGCGAAACGGTTCGTTCCGTGGCAATGCGCGTGAAGCCAATCCTCGACGAAATTCGGGCTAAGCGGCAACCTGTCGACAACGATGAGAAGTCCTTCATGGACAGCGGATGGGGGGAGGACGAATGACGCCTGTCGAGACCTCGGCGCTCGTAGCGATCCTTCTTGACGAGGATGATGGTGAGGAGCTTTTCACAGCGATTGTGACGGCGAGTGAACCGGTTACTCTGGTCACCAATCTCATCGAGGCTGCGCTTTCCGTTGGTCGGCATATTCGCGATTACGAACGTGCTGAGGTTTTGGTTCGGAATTTTTGCGATGAGTGCGGAATTCGGATTTTGCCCCTTACCATGGACTACTTCAGCCCCTCCGTCCGAGCATTTCGCAGGTATGGCAAGGGTAGCGGGCATAGCGCCAGGTTGAATTTTGGAGACTGCATCTCCTACGCGATGGCCAAGAAGTTCCCATTGCCGATGATTTACAAGGGAGAAGATTTCGCGCGTACGGATCTTGGGTAATAAATTGAGAAAATTCGTCAAGTTAATGTTCAGTTACAACAGGCACTTACGCTCTTTTTTGACCGATTGATAAAAAAACAATTCGTGCTACGATTTCCCCATAACAAATAATGGGGAACATCCATGATGGCCGAGGGCCAGTTGAAGCAAGGGATCGCCGCCGGAAGGCTGGCGCCCGGGCAGTACAGTGACAATTTTTCTGATCTTCATCCGCCGCTGACGCAGCACGAAGCTGTCGTTGAGGCCGATCGTTGCTACTTCTGCTACGACGCGCCGTGCATGCAGGCGTGTCCGACTTCGATCGACATTCCGCTGTTCATCCGCCAGATCGCGACCGGCAATCCGCTGGGCGCGGCGAAGACCATCTTCGACCAGAATATTCTGGGCGGCATGTGCGCGCGTGTTTGCCCGACGGAAACGCTTTGCGAAGAGGCGTGCGTCCGGGAGACGGCGGAAGGCAAGCCGGTGCAGATCGGCCGGCTGCAGCGTTACGCCACCGACACGGCGATGGCGCGTAACAAACAATTTTACGAGCGAGCCGGCTCGTCGGGTAAGCGGATTGCTGTTGTCGGCGCAGGTCCCGCGGGCCTCGCGGCGGCGCACAGGCTGGCCGTCTATGGCCATGACGTCACCATTTTCGAGGCGAAGCCCAAGCCGGGCGGCCTTAATGAATATGGCATCGCTGCCTACAAGGCGACAGACGGTTTTGCGCAGGCGGAAGTCGACTACGTGCTCGCCGTCGGCGGCATCGCCATCGACTACGACAAGGCGCTCGGCCGCGATTTTTCGCTGGCCGACCTGACCGCCAGCTATGATGCCGTCTTCCTCGGCATGGGCCTCGCCGGTGTCAACGCGCTGCGGGCGGAAGGGGAGGAGGCTTACGGCGTCCACGACGCGGTCGACTTCATCGCCCAGATCCGCCAGGCGAGCCACCTGTCGCAGTTGCCGATCGGCCGCAGGGTCGTCGTCATCGGCGGCGGCATGACGGCGATCGACGTCGCCGTGCAGTCGAAGCTCCTCGGCGCCGAGGAGGTGACGATCTGCTACCGCCGCGGCAAGGAGCACATGAACGCTTCCGAGTTCGAGCAGGACCTGGCCGCGTCGAAGGGCGTCAGCATCCGCCACTGGCTGCAGCCGAAGCGGGTCATCACCGAGGGCGGATCTGTCCGCGGCATCGAACTCGAATACACCGCGATGGCGGACGACAGGCTCGTTGGTACCGGCGAGATGATCCGGCTCGAGGCGGACCAGATTTTCAAGGCGATCGGCCAGACGTTTGACGGAGCACCGCTCAATGGCAGCGGCAATCTGATCGCGATGGAAAACGGACGCATCAAGGTCGACGGTGAAGGGCGGACTTCCCTGCCAAAAGTCTGGGCGGGCGGCGACTGCGTGCGCGACGCGCGCGAGGACCTGACCGTTGCTGCCGTCGCTGCAGGCCGCGACGCAGCCGAAAGCATCCACCGGGCACTGACCTCTAACGGGAGGGCATGAGCATGGCCGACATCCGTTCCAATTTCGTTGGCATCAAGTCGCCGAACCCGTTCTGGCTGGCCTCTGCCCCGCCCACCGACAAGGCTTATAACGTCGTCCGCGCCTTCAAGGCCGGCTGGGGTGGCGTCGTCTGGAAGACCCTCGGCGAGGAGGGGCCGCCGGTCGTCAACGTCAACGGTCCGCGTTACGGCGCGATCTGGGGCCCTGACCGCCGGCTGATCGGCCTCAACAACATCGAACTCATCACCGACCGCGACCTGCAGGTGAACCTGCAGGAGATCAAGCAGGTCAAGCGCGACTGGCCCGACCGGGCTCTGGTCGTCTCGCTGATGGTGCCCTGCGTCGAGGAAGCCTGGAAGGCGATCCTGCCGCTGGTGGAAGACACGGGTGCTGACGGCATCGAGCTCAATTTCGGCTGTCCGCACGGCATGAGCGAGCGCGGCATGGGCTCGGCGGTCGGTCAGGTGCCGGAATATGTCGAGATGGTCGTGCGCTGGTGCAAGCAGACGACCCGCATGCCGGTGATCACCAAGCTGACGCCGAACATCACTGACATCCGCAAGCCCGCGCGCGCGGCCTTCAACGGCGGCACCGATGCGGTCTCGCTGATCAACACGATCAACTCGATCACTTCGGTCAACCTCGACACCTTCTCGCCGGAGCCGACGATCGACGGCAAGGGCACCCATGGCGGCTATTGCGGCCCCGCGGTTAAGCCGATCGCCATGAACATGGTGGCGGAGATCGCCCGCGATGCCGAAACGCGCGGCCTGCCGATCTCGGCGATCGGCGGCATCACCACCTGGCGCGATGCGGTTGAGTTCATGGCGCTGGGAGCTGGGACTGCTCAGGTTTGCACCGCGGCCATGACCTACGGCTTCAAGATCGTCGAGGACATGATAGCCGGCCTCAGCAACTGGATGGATGAGAAGGGTTTTTCGACGCTCGACGACTTCATCGGACGCGCTGTGCCCAACGTCACCGACTGGCAGTATCTCAACCTCAACTACGTCACCAAGGCGCGCATCAACCAGGATGCCTGCATCAAGTGCGGCCGTTGCCACATCGCCTGCGAGGACACCTCGCATCAGGCGATCACCAACGTGGTGAACGGCGCTCGCCACTTCGAGGTGATCGAGGCTGAGTGTGTTGGCTGCAACCTTTGCGTCAACGTCTGCCCGGTTGAAGGCTGCATCACCATGGAACCGCTGGCCGTTGGTGCTCTCGATCAGCGCACCGGCCGGTGGGTCGAGGGGGCCTACGCCAACTGGACCACGCATCCGAACAATCCGGCTGCGCGCCAGGCGGCAGAATAGTTCCTCCCCGGCGGGGCGGGGCCTTCCGCGTAGCGTATTGGATGGCCCCGTCCTCGGGATCGGGCGGGGTGGTTGCGGCGCGGCTGTGGCTCAGCCGCTTGCGCCCGCACGCTGACATTCACCGCAGGCGACGCGGAAATGTTCCGGCATGGATCCTTGGGTCGCACTCCGCGTCGCTCCGTTTGCCCAAGGATGACGAAAGTAGATGTGTTTGCGCATACCCTCCCGCACCAGCGTTGGACAAAGCTTCTTCGCCCTCACCACCTTCGTCATGCCCCGGCTCGACCGGGGCATCCAGGCCTGAACGGTTCCGTCTGAGCCTGCGGCGAAGACCTTCGCGACCCCGACGCGGTTTTATTTTGGGTAGGGGCCGCTCCCGCCACTTTCTCGCGCTCCCTACCGTTTTCTGGCTCAAGTCACTTCCCGCACAGCCTCTTTCTAAACACGTTCGCCTCGGATAGTGATTGTATACATTCGAGGGGTACGCATGAGTCTCGCGCAGAATTCGGCCGCAGTTTCCACGGGCGCATCGGCCGGCGCCGCAGCGGTCGCCGGGGGGCGCGAGAAGCTGAAGGGCCACCTGGCGATGCTGCTCTTCACCGCGCTTGCCTCCGGTTCTTATTCTCTTGGCGCGATCGCGATGCGCGAACTCGGCGCCGGCGCCGCGAACGGTGTGCGCTTCCTCATAGGCATCATCTTCATGATGCTGGTGGCATACATTTCTACCAGAGGGCGGGTCTACCGGCCGCCGGCGCCGTGGCGGTTCCTGATCCTCGGCGGTCTGATGGCCATCTTCTTCGTGACGATGTTCATCTCGCTGAAGCTGACGAGTCCGGTGACCAGCGGCGCGGTGTTCACGCTGATGCCGCTGATGGCAGCACTTTTCGGCTACATGATCCTCGGTCAGGTGCCGCGCAAGATCGTCGTCGGCAGTTTGTTGTTTGCAGCGGTGGGCGCGATCTGGGTGATCTTCGGCGGCAGCCTCGATGCGCTCCTGGCCTTCGACCTCGGCAAGGGCGAGTTGCTCTTCCTTGTTGGCGTGGCGGCGCATGCCCTCTACTCGCCGATGGTGAAGAAGCTCAATCGGCACGGCGAGCCGCTGCCGTGGCTGACGGCCTACACCATGCTCTGCACCGGGCTCTTCATTGCGATCTACGGCTTTGACGAAATCCTCGCGACCGACTGGAGTGCGCTGTCGGCCAGCATGTGGGGCATCATCCTCTATCTCGCCATCGTCACCGGTGCGTTCTCGACCTTTCTCGTCATGTACGGCTCGATGAAGCTGCCTGCGGCCAAGGTGCTCGCCTACAACTACCTTTCTCCGTGCTTCATCATCGTGTTCGAGGGCTTGCTCGGACATGGCTGGCCGAGCCTCTCGGTTGCCGCGGGAGCGCTGGTGATCGTCGTTGGCCTCATCGTGATGGCGATGGCGAAGGAAGTTTGACGGAACGTTAACCAAGGCCGAGGCACCATCGCGGCAACAGCATAGCGTTGGAATGCCTCGGAAATGATCGTCATCAAGGCCACCGGTGCCCCTGATGTAAAGCAGCTGAAGAAGCTTGCGCGCTCGCTTGGTGCGCAGGATGGCGACGTCTCGATCGAGGATCCGACGCCCACGCAAACGGCTCGCCTCGCGCGCAAAGCCGGAAAGCCAACTGTCAGCACGCTGCCTGGCACCATCATTTCCGCGCGCACACAGGATGCGATCGACAGGCTGCAGCCGGTTGAGATCGAGCGGGCAGGGGAATACGAGCTGTCGTAAGCCTCAGCGTGGCGGGCGCAGCCCTTCCAGGAACAGGTTTTCGAGGAATCTGGCAGCGTCGTCGAAGCGGCCGTCGCCGCCACGATCCGGCCCCAGCACCGCGCGCACCTGTACGTCGAAGTCCGCATAATGCTGGGTCGTTGCCCAGATTGCGAAGATGAGGTGATAGGGATCGACTGTGGCGATCTTGCCGTCGCGCATCCAGCGCTTCATGACGCGCGCCTTTTCGTCGACCAGCGTCTTCAGCTCGCCCTCGATCATCGGCATGATGCGCGGCGCGCCCTGCAGGATCTCGTTCGCAAAAAGCCGGCTCTCGCGTGGGAAATCGCGCGCCATCTCCAGCTTGCGGCGGATGTAGCCGCGCAACTCGCTGATCGGGTCGCCCTCATCGTCCAGCTCGCGCAGTGGGGCCAGCCAGGTGTCGAGCAGCCGCTGCATGAGCGTGACATGCATCTCCTCCTTGGAGCGGAAATAGTAGAGCAGGTTGGGCTTCGACATGCCGGCCGCTTCGGCGATCTGGTCGATGGTCGCGCCGCGGAACCCATGCTGCGAAAACACGTCGAGCGCGGCCTCGAGGATGGCTTCGCGCTTCTCGATCTGTATGCGCGTCCGCCGCTTTGGGGCTGCCGTCTCCAACCGCCTCTCCATTCTATCTGGCCCAATCCGCTGGACCAGTTTTACGCTCGCCTGTGGAGCGCTTCGAGTCATGCGCGATTGCGCTAGTAATAGCTTGACCGCCCTTATGGCGGTGCTAACGTTTGTCCAATCGGTCAAAAATAATGCGTAGCATAGCTGCGCCCGAAGAACCAAGCGTTGGCCGTAAAGAGTGGGAATCAAAAAGGGGTAGCTTGGTCATGTCCAACAGGCTCAACGTCGCGCCGAACGATCTCAGCGCATTCTGGATGCCGTTTACGGCAAACCGGCAGTTCAAGCAGGCGCCGCGTATGCTGGTTGCTGCGAAGGACATGCACTATACTGCGTCTGACGGACGCAAGGTGCTCGACGGTACCGCCGGCCTCTGGTGCGTCAACGCGGGTCACTGCCGTCCGAAGATCACCGAGGCGATCCAGCGCCAGGCTGCCGAACTCGACTATGCGCCGGCGTTCCAGATGGGGCATCCGTTTGCGTTCGAGCTGGCCAACCGCCTGGTCGACATCGCTCCGGAAGGCATGGACCATGTCTTCTTCACCAATTCGGGTTCTGAATCGGTCGAGACGGCGCTCAAGATCGCGCTCGCCTATCACCGCGTCCGCGGCGATGGCAGCCGCACCCGCCTGATCGGCCGCGAGCGCGGCTACCACGGCGTCAATTTCGGCGGCATCTCCGTCGGTGGCATCGTCACCAACCGCAAGATGTTCGGCACGTTGCTCGGCGGCGTCGACCATCTGCCGCACACGCATCTGCCGGCCAAGAACGCGTTCTCGCGCGGCGTGCCGGAACATGGCGCCGAGCTCGCCGACGAGCTGGAGCGCATCGTCGCCCTGCATGATGCGTCGACCATCGCTGCCGTCATCGTCGAGCCGATGGCAGGTTCGACCGGCGTCCTGATTCCGCCGAAGGGCTACTTGCAGCGCCTGCGCGACATCTGCACCAAGCACGGCATCCTCCTGATCTTCGACGAGGTCATCACCGGCTTCGGCCGTCTCGGCACGCCGTTCGCGGCCGACTATTTCGGCGTTACCCCGGACATCATCACCACCGCGAAGGGCGTCACCAACGGCGTCATCCCAATGGGCGCGGTGTTCGTGAAGAAGGAAATTCACGACGCCTTCATGACCGGTCCGGAGCACCTGATCGAGTTCTTCCACGGCTACACCTATTCGGGCAATCCGATCGCATCGGCTGCCGGCATCGCGACGCTGGACACCTACAAAGAAGAGGGCCTGCTGACGCGTGGTGCCGAGCTTGCGCCGTACTTTGAAGAGGCGCTGCACTCGCTGAAGGATGCGCGCCATGTGATCGATATCCGCAACATCGGTCTCGTGGGTGCGATCGAGCTGCAGCCGCTGGAAGGACAGCCGACCAAGCGCGCGTTCACGGCCTTCCTCAAAGCATTTGAGAAGGGCGTGCTTATCCGCACCACCGGCGACATCATCGCGCTGTCGCCGCCGCTCATCGTCGAGAAGGAGCACATCGACCAGATCGTCGGGTGCATCCGCGACGTTCTGAAAGAGATCGACTAGCCGTCGATCTGGGAGGGGCCGGCGACGGGAACCGCCGGCTCTTCCGGATGAACATGAATGGGAGTATTGTGACCGATGGCAGCACCGGGCGAGAATCTGCGCATCAATGCCGACCGGCTGTGGGATTCCCTCATGGAGATGGCCAGGATCGGGCCCGGCGTTGCCGGCGGGAACAACCGCCAGACGCTGACCGACGAGGACGGGCAGGGCCGCCACCTCTTCAAGAAGTGGTGCGATGAAGCGGGCCTGACCATGGGCGTCGACAAGATGGGCAACATGTTCGCCCGCCGCGAGGGAACGGACCCCTCGCTGCCACCGGTCTATGTCGGCTCCCATCTCGATACCCAGCCCACCGGCGGCAAGTATGACGGTGTCCTCGGCGTGCTCGGCGGCCTTGAGGTCGTCCGCTCGCTGAATGATCTCGGCATCAAGACGAAACATCCGATCGTCGTTACCAACTGGACCAACGAGGAGGGCACGCGCTTTGCTCCCGCGATGCTGGCCTCGGGCGTCTTCGCGGGCGTTCATGAGCTTGACTGGGCCTATGACCGCGTCGATGCCAAGGGAAAGCGCTTCGGCGACGAGCTTGAGCGCATCGGCTGGAAGGGCGACGAGGAAGTCGGCAACCGGCCGATGAAGGCCTTCTTCGAGCTGCATATCGAACAGGGTCCGATCCTGGAGGACGAGGGCATCGACATCGGCGTCGTCACGCACGGCCAGGGCCTGTGGTGGCTGGAAGTCACCCTCACTGGCAAGGAAGCGCACACCGGCTCGACGCCGATGCCGAAGCGCCGCAATGCCGGCCTTGGAATGGCGCGCGTCACCGAGCTCGTCCACGAAGTCGCGATGGACTACCAGCCGGACGCGGTTGGCGCGATCGGCCATGTCGAAGTCTATCCGAACTCGCGCAACGTGATCCCCGGCAAGGTGGTCTTCACCATCGACATTCGCTCGCCCAATGCCGAGGTGCTGGGCGAGATGCGCGCGCGCATCGAGCACGGCATCGCCCAGATTTGCGATGCGATGGACATTTCCTTCGACATCGAGCCGGTCGGCCATTTTGAGCCGGTCACCTTCGACCAGGGTTGTGTGGAGGCAATCCGCAAGGCGGCTGATCGGCTCGGCTACACGCATCGCAACATCGTCTCGGGCGCAGGCCATGACGCCTGCTGGATCAACCGCGTGGCGCCGACCGCAATGGTCATGTGCCCGTGCGTAGATGGCCTGTCGCACAACGAGGCAGAGGAAATCTCAAAGGAATGGGCCGCGGCCGGCGCCGACGTCCTGTTCCACGCCGTGGTGGAGACTGCGGAAATAGTGGATTGATCTGAATCCTTTAAAGTCCGATTTTGAAGCTGCTCGTCAGAAGCGGCTCGAAAACAAGGGGAACTGAAGTATGACCAAAGTCATCAGGAACGGCACGGTCGTGACCGCGGATCGCACCTGGAAGGCCGACGTGCTGATCAAGGACGGCGTGATCGTCGGGATCGGCGGCGACCTGCACGGCGACCACGAGTACGACGCCACCGGCTGCTACATCATGCCGGGCGGCATCGACCCGCACACGCACCTCGAAATGCCGTTCATGGGCACCTATTCGGCCGACGATTTCGAGACCGGCACGCGTGCCGCGCTTTCGGGTGGCACGACGATGGTGGTCGATTTCTGCCTGCCGTCCCCCGGCCAGTCGCTGCTCGAGGCGATTACCATGTGGGACAACAAGTCGACGCGCGCCTGCTCGGACTACTCCTTCCACATGGCTATCACCTGGTGGGGGGAACAGGTCTTCAACGAGATGCCGGAAGTGGTGAAGCGCGGCATCACCTCGTTCAAGCATTTCATGGCCTACAAGGGCTCGCTGATGGTCAACGACGACGAGATGCTCGCGTCGTTCCAGCGATGCGCAGAACTCGGGGCGCTGCCGCTCGTCCATGCCGAGAACGGCGACGTCGTCGCGGCGCTGTCGCAGAAGCTGCTTTCGGAAGGCAACAACGGCCCCGAGGCGCATGCCTATTCGCGCCCGCCGGAAGTCGAGGGCGAGGCGACCAACCGCGCCATCATGATCGCCGACATGGCGGGCGTTCCGCTCTATGTCGTGCACACCTCGTGCGAGCAGGCGCATGAAGCGATCCGCCGAGCCCGCCAGAAAGGGATGCGCGTCTTCGGCGAGCCGCTGATCCAGCACCTCGTGCTCGATGACAGCGAGTATTTCAACAAGGACTGGGATCATGCCGCGCGCCGCGTGATGAGCCCGCCGTTCCGCAACAAGCAGCATCAGGATTCGCTGTGGGCTGGCCTCGCCGCCGGTTCGCTGCAGGTCGTGGCCACCGACCACTGCTCGTTCACGTCCGAGCAAAAGCGCTACGGCGTCGGTGACTTCACCAAGATCCCGAACGGCACCGGCGGCCTCGAGGATCGCCTGCCGGTCCTTTGGACCTATGGCGTCAACACCGGCCGCCTTACGCCAAACGAGTTCGTCGCCGTCACCTCGACCAATATCGCCAAGATCCTCAACATGTACCCGAAGAAAGGGGCGATTGTTGAAGGGGCGGATGCCGACATTATCGTCTGGGATCCAAACCGCTCGAAGGTCATCTCGTCGAAGAGCCAGCAGTCGGTGATCGACTACAACGTCTTCGAGGGTATCGAGGTGAAGGGCCTGCCGCGCTTCGTCTTCACCCGTGGCGAACTGGTGGTCGAGGAAGGCAAGGTCGACGCTAAGCCCGGCCACGGTAAGTTCGTGGCCCGCGAGCCGCACATGGCCGTCAACAAGGCGCTCTCGACCTGGAAGGAACTCGTAGCACCTCGCAAGGTGGAGCGTTCGGGCATCCCGGCTTCCGGGGTGTAGGCCGCATCTCGCGCGTCCGACTGACTGCCGGCGCGCAAGCGCCGTTTCGCCAGACGAGGGCCGGCCGGCCCCGTCCAGCCAAGTTGAATACGGATCGAGAATGACGGCATCGCAAAACTCAGTAGTCGAAGCCAGGGGGCTGGGGCTTACCTTCGATACGGGCGACGGGCAGGTGCATGCCCTGTCGAACGTCAACCTGACCATCAACAAGGGCGAGTTCGTCTCGTTCATCGGCCCCTCTGGCTGCGGTAAGACTACGTTCCTGCGTGTGATCGCTGACCTGGAGCAGCCGACCGCAGGCACCATCACCGTCAACGGCAGGTCACCGCGCGAGGCGCGCGAGCAGCGTGCCTACGGCTATGTCTTTCAGGCGGCGGGACTGTTCCCGTGGCGCACCATCGAGCGCAACGTTGCGCTGCCGCTCGAGATCATGGGCTATTCGAAAGAGGAGATCGGACAGCGCATCCATCGCACGCTCGAACTCGTCAACCTGACTGGCTTTGAGAAGAAATATCCGTGGCAGCTTTCGGGCGGCATGCAGCAGCGCGCGTCGATCGCGCGTGCGCTTGCTTTCGATGCCGACCTGCTCCTGATGGACGAGCCATTCGGTGCGCTCGACGAGATCGTGCGCGACCATCTCAATGAGCAGCTGCTGAAGCTTTGGGCGCGAACCGAAAAGACGATCGGTTTTGTGACGCACTCGATCCCCGAGGCGGTTTACCTGTCGACCAAGATAGTCGTGATGTCGCCGCGCCCCGGCCGCGTGACCGACGTGATCGAGTCGGACCTGCCGCGCGAGCGGCCGCTCGACATTCGCGAGACCCCGGAATTTCTGGCCATCGCCGCCCGCGTCCGCGACGGCCTCAGGGCAGGGCACAGCTATGAGGATTGAGGTGGTGTCTCTTGATCTGTCAGGGAGGCGTTTGGTGCCATGACCGACCGCTTCCGAGACAAGCTGCTGCCCGTCACCGTCCTGCTGCTCGGGATCATCGCGCTCTGGTATGCCGGAGCCTATGCAATGAATGCGCCGTTCCAGCGTGATCTCGACCGGCGCGCGGGGGAAACACCGGCGTTTTCCGAGTTCTTCGTGCGGACGATGACGCAGCCGAAGCCGACGCTGCCGGCGCCGCATCAGGTGGCGCAAAACTTCTTTGAAAACACCTTCCTGCGGAAGGTCACCTCCAGCCGCAGCCTCGTCTATCACGCCGGCATCACGCTCTCGTCGACGTTGGCCGGCTTCGCCATCGGCACGCTGCTCGGCATCCTGATCGCGGTCGGCATCGTCCACGTGACGGCGCTGGACCGAAGCCTGATGCCGTGGATCATCACCTCGCAGACGATCCCGATCCTTGCACTGGCACCGATGATCATCGTCGTGCTGGCTGCGGTCGGCATCACCGGGCTGATTCCGAAGGCGTTGATCTCGACCTACCTGTCGTTCTTCCCCGTCGCCGTCGGCATGGTGAAGGGTCTGCGCTCGCCGGACGTGCTGCATCTCGATCTCATGCGCACCTACAATGCGAGCCGCTGGCAAACCTTCTGGAAGCTTCGGCTGCCCGCGTCGGTGCCGTTCCTGTTCGCCTCGATGAAGGTGGCGGTGGCGGCGAGCCTCGTCGGCGCCATCGTCGGCGAGCTGCCGACAGGCGCGGTGGCAGGCATCGGCGCAAAGCTCCTCAACGGCTCCTACTACAGCCAAACCATCGACATGTTCTCGGCACTTGTCGCCGGCTCTATCGTTGCGGCGCTGCTGGTAGCAGCGGTTGGACTCGTTGGCCGGCTCGTTGAGCGCGGCATGGGAGGGCGACCGGCATGAGCATCTTTCTGCGCAACTGGCAGTCCGTTCTGGCGCTTGCTCTGGTCGTCACCTCATTTGCGTTCCTGCCTATCGTTTCGAGCGGGGCAGGCGGGACAAGCTGGCCGATCGTCCTGCTGCTCGTTGCGGGTGCCGTCGGTGGTGTAGCGCTTGGCAATACGGTTGCGGTCTCTGCCGTCCTGTTCATTGCTGCGCACGGGGCGGTCTGGCTGCTGCTTTCGGCATTGACGGACCACGCGGGTAGGGCAACTCCTTCATTCTGGCTGCTGCTGGCTGCGTCCTGGCTGCTCGCATGGCGGTTGGTGACGGTGCTATCGGCGATCCGGACCAGGGACAGGCGCACCGACATCCTCCTGCGCCTCTTCATTCCGTTTTTGTTCGGCGCCTGGCTGCTGATCCTGTGGGAAGCGATTGTGGGCGGGGCGGGCATCCCGTTCGTGCTGCTGCCGCCGCCATCCGCGGTCGCCGCGCGCTTTGCAAACTCGCTGCCGATCCTGGCGGCTGACGTCAACCAGACGATCTTCAAGGCCGTGCTGTTCGGCTATGGCGTCGGCTGCGGGGCGGGGTTCCTGGCGGCAATCGTTGCCGACCGCTTCACCTTCATGCAGCGGGGCCTGCTGCCGATCGGCAACCTCGTCTCGGCGCTGCCGATCATCGGCATCGCGCCGATCATGGTGATGTGGTTCGGTTTCGACTGGCAGTCGAAGGCGGCGGTGGTAATCATCATGACCTTCTTCCCGATGCTCGTTAATACGGTCACGGGCCTCGCCGCTGCGGGGCACATGGAGCGCGACCTGATGCGCACCTATGCTTCGGGCTACTGGCAGACGCTGGCGAAGCTGCGGCTTCCGGCGGCGATGCCATTCATCTTCAATGCTCTGAAGATCAATTCGACGCTGGCGCTGATCGGCGCCATCGTGGCCGAGTTTTTCGGGACGCCTGTGGTCGGCATGGGCTTCCGCATCTCGACCGAGGTCGGACGCATGAATGTCGACATGGTGTGGGCGGAAATCGCGGTTGCAGCACTCGCGGGTTCCGTCTTCTATGGAGTGGTAGCCCTCGCAGAAAGGGCAGTCACATTTTGGCATCCGTCTATCCGCGGTGGTTAGACGTTCTCCAGAGGGTAAGAAGAATGAAGAAACTGATCGTATCTATGCTGGCGGGGGCGTTCTCCCTCGCCACTGCGCATGCCTGGGCGGCTGATCCGGTAACCCTGCAGCTCAAGTGGGTCGTGCAGGGGCAGTTCGCAGGTTATCTCGTTGCCAAGGACAAGGGGTTCTACGATGAGGAGAACCTCGACGTCACCATCAAGCCGGGCGGCCCGGACATCGCGCCGGAGCAGGTGATTGCCGGCGGCGGCGCTGATGTCGTCGTGACCTGGATGGCGGCAGCGCTCGCCGCGCGCGACAAGGGGGTCAACCTCGTCAACATCGCGCAGCCGTACAAGAAGGCGGGCATGCAGCTCGTCTGCCCGAAGGATGGTCCGATCAAGACCACCGACGACTTTAAGGGTCACACGCTCGGAGTCTGGTTCTTCGGCAACGAGTATCCGTTCTATGCCTGGATGAACTCGCTCGGCATTCCGACCGAGGGCGGGCCTGACGGCGTGACCGTGCTCAAGCAGTCGTTCGACGTGCAACCCCTGATCCAGAAGCAGGCCGACTGCATTTCGGTCATGACCTACAACGAGTACTGGCAGGTGATCGACGCGGGCTTCAAGCCGGAGGATCTCATTGTCTTCAACTACACGGAGATGGGCGTCGACCTGCTCGAGGACGGCCTCTACGTCATGGAGGAGAACCTCAAGGACCAGGCCTTCAAGGACAAGATGGTCCGTTTCGTCCGCGCCTCGATGAAGGGCTGGGCGTACGCCATGGAGAACCCTGAAGAGGCGGCCGAGATCGTCATGGACAATGGCGGCCAGGACGAAAACCACCAGGTCCGCATGATCGGCGAGGTGGCGAAGCTGATCGATACGCCTGATGCGAAGCTTATCGTGCCGGCCTACGAGCGTACCGCCAAGGCGCTGCTCGACCAGAAGATCATCGAGAAGGAGCCGTCTGGCGCCTACACGACCGAGATCACCGACGCGATGTAATCGCGGCTGGTCCGGAACTCGGAAGGGGCGGGCAACCGCCCCTTTTTCGTCGGCGGCGTGTCATTTGCCGAGCGCCTGCTTTCTCCGCTCAGCTTCACGGAAGGCGCCCGGCGTCATGCCGGTCTGGCGACGGAAGAAGCGGTTGAAATAGGCGGGGTCCGAAAAGCCTAGGCCGTAGGCGATACCCTGGATCGGCGTAGGTGTGAAAATCAGATCGCGGCGCGCGGCCTCAAGCAGTTGCTGAGTGATGAGACCCAGCACCGAGTAGCCGGTTGCCTTGCGTGCGATGCGGTTGAGGTGTGTTGGCGAGACACCGATCGTGTCGGCATAGAAGCTCACCGGCTTGTGCGCGCGGAAGTTGGCCGCGATTAGCGTCGCCAGTGTCTCGACCCGTTCGCGGTCGCGATCATCGAGGCCGTCATTGGCCGCGCCCGCGGCATTGGCAGAGCGGACCAGGCCGACGATCGCGCCTGTCATGAGCGGTTCGAGCATCAGCAGCCGGCAGTGGGCGCGTCCGGTGAGTTCCTCGAACAGCTTGCGTACACATTCGATCGCAAAGTTCGCATCCTTGTCCTCAGGAGAGGTCGGAATAATGCGAATTTCGGAGGCAAAAAGTGCAACCCGACGGTCGGCAGCGGCAAGCGTCTTCAGCCGGTCGCTGACGACCGTGAGCACCAGGCCATCCACATCGCGCGAATAGGAGAAACCGTGGACTTCTCCAGGTGGGATAAATATCGCGCAGGGAGCCTTGAAGCGGCGGCTGCCATCGTCGCCCGTGATTTCGCCAGCACCGTCGCTCATAAAAAAAATCTGGAACAGCGCGTCGTGGCGGTGAGGCGAAATTTCCCAATTGTGCAGGTGCGTGCGCTCCGGGATCGTTTCGCAGTGAATCCAGAAATCCCCGGATTCCCCGTATGCTTCACGATAAAGTCGATATGAGGGAACAGTCTGCGCCAACGATTTCATCCTGCAAGGTGTTCCGATAGTGCAATCGTTTGCCCGGAAAGTCCATTGAGAGGGTAACCGGCGCAACGGTATACAATCTTCACGCTGCAGCCACGAGGGAGGACAGCCAGCATGCGTACCCAGGTAGCCATCATCGGCTCCGGACCCTCCGGGCTATTGCTCGGTCAGCTTCTCACCAACGCCGGCATCGACAACGTTATCCTCGAACGTGTCAGCAAGGATTATGTGCTCGGCCGTATTCGTGCTGGTGTCCTCGAAGAGGGCATGGCCAACATGTTGGTTGAAGCAGGGGCGGGCGACCGTATGCGCCGCGAGGGGCTGGCGCACGAGGGGTTCGACCTAACCTTTTCCGGCCGCCACCACCGGATCGACCTCCACAAGTTCACGGGCAAGCGCGTCGTCGTCTACGGCCAGACCGAGCTCACGCGTGACCTGATGGATTGCCGCGAGGCTTCCGGGGCTTTGACCGTCTATGAGGCGGCCAACGTCCAGCCGCACGATTTCGACGGCGACAAGCCATATGTCACCTACGAGAAGGATGGCGTTACCCACCGCCTCGACTGCGACTTCATCGCAGGCTGCGATGGCTATCATGGGCCGTCCCGAAAGGCAGTGGAAGGCAAGGGGCTCGAGACTTATGAGCGGGTTTATCCGTTTGGATGGCTCGGAATCATCGCTGAAGTGCCGCCTGTCAGCCATGAGCTGATATACTCGAACCACCAGCGCGGGTTCGCGCTTTGCTCGATGCGCTCGCACACGCGCAGCCGCTACTACGTACAGTGCTCGCTCGACGACAAGGTCGAGGACTGGTCGGATGAGCGCTTCTGGGACGAAATTCGCGCCCGTCTTCCGGCCGAAACGGCCGAGAAGATGACCATCGGCCCGTCGATCGAGAAGTCGATCGCGCCGCTGCGTTCCTTCGTGGCCGAGCCGATGCGCTTTGGCCGCCTGTTCCTCGTCGGAGATGCCGCGCACATCGTGCCGCCGACCGGTGCGAAGGGCCTGAACCTTGCCGCCAGCGACGTCCGCTACCTCTTTGACGGGCTGCGCGAGCACTACCTCGACAAGTCGGAGGCCGGGATCGACGCCTATTCGCAGCGGGCGCTGCGCCGCGTCTGGAAGGCCGAGCGCTTCTCCTGGTGGATGACGAACACGCTGCACCGGTTCCCCGACGCCGGCGCATTCGGCCAACGCATTCAGGAGGCCGAGCTCGACTACCTCTCGGGCTCGCTCGCCGCGCAGCAGTCGCTGGCCGAAAACTATGTCGGGCTGCCCTACTGAGCGGAGAAGCAGATGAGCGAGATTTCCAAGCGCTACGAACAGGGGATGAAGACGCGGCGCAGCGTCCTGGGCAATGCCCATGTCGACCGCGCCGAGGCGAACAAGACCCCGTTCGATGCGCCTTTCCAGGAACTGATTACCGAGGCGGCATGGGGACATGTCTGGTCGCGCGACACGATCACCAAGCGTGAACGCTCGATAATCACCATCGCGCTTCTGGCCGCCCTCGGAAATCACGAGGAGGTGGCGATGCATGTGCGCGCCACCGCCAACACCGGCGCATCCCGCGACGACATCATGGAGGCACTGTTGCACGTCGCCATCTATGCGGGCGTCCCGCGCGCCAACCACGCGATCAAGATCGTCAAGCAGACATTTGACGAGATGGACAAGGAGAGAGAGCAATGAGCGATCCCATACGCTCCAACCGGCTGCCGGAGACAGGTCCGTTCTTCCAGCGCGACCTCGACTGGCACCCCAAGGCATACACGCCTTGGTACAAGACCTCGATCGTGCGCTCGCCGCAGCGTGCCCTGCTGTCGCTGGAGGGCACGATTTCGGAGAACACCGGTCCGCGTTTCGGCCACAACATCATCGGTGAGCTCGACAACGACCTGATCCACAACTACGCCCGCCCAGGCGAGAGTGCGATCGGTCCGCGCATCATCGTCTACGGCCGTGTCCTTGACGAAAATGGTCGCCCGGTCCCGGGTGCACTGGTCGAGTACTGGCAGGCCAATGCCGGTGGCCGCTACCGCCACAAGAAGGAAGGCTACCAGGCTGCCCTCGACCCGAACTTTGGCGGCTGCGGCCGTTCGATCACCGACGAGGAAGGCCGCTACTGGTTCCGCACCATTCAGCCGGGTCCGTATCCTTGGCCGAATGGTCCTAACGACTGGCGTCCGGCGCACATCCACTTCTCGATCTTCGGCAGCGGTTTCTCGCAGCGCCTGATCACCCAGATGTATTTCGAGGGCGATCCGCTGATCCCGCTGTGCCCGATCGCGCGCACGCTGAACGATCCGGAAGCCGTGAAGATGCTGACCGCGAGGCTCGACATGCAGGCGACCACGCCGATGGACAGCCGCGCCTACAAGTTCGACATTGTGCTGCGCGGCCGCCGCTCCACCTTCTTCGAGAACCGTCGCGAAGGAAACTGATACATGGTCCAGTCCCTCAACCGTCTGAAGGAAAGCCCGTCGCAGACCGCGGGCCCTTACGTCCACATTGGCCTGACGCCGAACTTCTGCGACATCAAAGGCGTCTATCCGGAAGACCTCGGCGGCCGCATGGTCAACGAGAAGACCAAGGGCGAGCGCATCATCGTCACCGGCCGTGTCATCGACGGCACCGGCACGCCGCTCAAGGACGCGCTGATCGAGATCTGGCAGGCAGACGCCGATGGTCTCTACAACTCGCCGGCGGAACTGCGTGGCTCTGCCGACCCGAATTTCACGGGTTGGGGCCGTTGCCCGGCCGGCCAGGATGACGGCGTCTTCAAGTTCGAGACGATCAAGCCGGGCCGCGTTCCGTTCTCCGACGGCCGCATGCAGGCGCCGCACATCACGTTCTGGATCGTGGCGCGCGGCATCAACCTCGGCCTGCACACCCGCATGTACTTCGGCGACGAAGAAGCGGCGAATGCGGAAGACCCGATCCTCAACAGGATCGAGCACCGCGTCCGCGTCCCGACCCTGATTGCCCAGCGTGAAGGGAATGTCTACACGTTCGACATTCACCTGCAGGGTGAAAAGGAAACCGTCTTCTTCGATATCTGACGCAGGACAACGTGAGCGCAGCCCCATTCGACCACCCGTTCCTGTCGGGCCTCCTCGGTGACGAGGAGGTTTCGGCACTCTTTTCCGCACAGGCCGATGTCCAGGCCATGATCTCGTTCGAGGTCGCGCTCGCTGCGGCGGAAGCTGAAGCAGGAGTGATCCCGGCGGAAGCGGGGAATGCGATCGGGGATGCGCTTTCGCAATTCGTGCCGGACATGGACGCTCTCCGCGTCGGCACGGCTCGCGACGGGGTGGTGATCCCGTCGCTGGTTGCCATGATGCGCAAGGCGGTCGGTGACACCTTTGGCTCGAAGGTTCACTTCGGCGCGACCAGCCAGGACGTCATCGACACCAGCCTTGCCCTGCGCCTGAAGGCGCTTTCATCGGTTCTTTCTTCCCGTCTCAATGCCGTCATCAAGCTGCTCGAAGAGATCGAGGCGCGCGACGGCTCCATCGAGACGATGGGGCACACCCGCATGCAGGCCGCCATTCCCGTGCCCGCCGCCCGCAAGATCGCGAGCTGGAAGGACCCCCTGGTCCGCCTTCGCGATAAGCTGGACGAGGCGACGCGGGGCGTTGCTGTTCTTTCCTTCGGCGGCGCTGCCGGCACGCTGGAGAAGCTGGGCGACGAGGGCGCCGAGGTGTCGCGACTTCTGGCACAGCGCCTCGGCCTCGAAGCTCCGGAGCGGGCACGCCACAGCGAACGTGACGGCGTCGCGGGCTTCGCATCTTACCTGTCGCTGCTGACGGGCAGCCTCGGCAAGATGGGGCAGGACATTGCTTTGCTTGCGCAGAACGAGGTCGCCGAGATCAAGCTCGCTGCGGGTGGGGGCTCGTCCGCCATGCCGCATAAGGTCAATCCGGTTGGGGCTGAGACGCTCGTCGCGCTTGCGCGTTTCAACGCGACACTGGTTGCCGGCATGCACCAATCGCTGGTGCACGAAAACGAACGCTCGGGCGCTGCCTGGACGCTCGAATGGATGCTCCTGCCGCAAATGGCGGTGGGGACTGCCGCTTCGCTCCGCACAGCCGCGACGCTTCTCCCGGCGGTTTCGTTCAACCGCAAGTAAGGGCGTCTACCCAGCTTCTGGCAGGCCGCGCATTGCGCGGCCTTTTTGTTTGCGCGGCTAGGGGAAGCGAAAAAAAAAGCCGGCTCGAAGGCCGGCTTTCTGATCAGTTCGTCGTAGGCTGTCAGCCAAAGAGTCCCGGGAAGGACTCCGTAGCGCCGCGGTAGATGAGGTCGCAGGCGACGTAGAAAATGATCGCAAGACCGATATAGGCGATCCAGCGGTAGCGCTCGAGCAGGCGCGCAATGAAGGACGCTGCCAGACCCATCAGGGCGATCGACATCGCCAGGCCGATGATCATCACGGTCGGATGCTCGCGGGCAGCACCGGCGACTGCGAGAACGTTGTCGAGCGACATCGAGACGTCGGCTGCAACGATCTGCCAGACCGCCTGCTTCAGCGTCTTGCGCGGCGCCTTTCCGGCAACCGCCCCGTCCTTGTCGAGGTCCTCGCCGTGCAGCGCTTCGTGTGCCTCATGTTCGTGCTCCGGCGCGCGGAGCTCGCGCCACATCTTCCAGCAGACCCAGAGGAGCAGGAGGCCGCCAGCGAGGAGAAGCATAGGCCCAAGCTGCAGCAATTCCGCGGTCACGGCCGCAAAGCAGATGCGCATCACGGTTGCCGCAATGATGCCGATCAGAATTGCCTTGCGGCGCTGGTCGGCCGGAAGACCTGCCGCTGCAAGGCCGATGACAACCGCATTGTCACCCGCCAGAACCAGGTCAATAGCCATGACCTGTAGGAGGACGATCCAGCCCTCCGCAGTTAGAAGTTCCGCCACTATCCCTCTCCGTTAGTCCGGGTCTCAAAATTTATTCGGCGCAAGCGCCCAGGACCCGACACGGGGTGGAACCGGCGGGCGCTTGTAAATGGGCACTTAACGTGTGCAGTTCAAGCGGGGTGCGCTGTTTTTTCGCCGCAATTTGCGTCCCCGAGGGAAGGCGTGCGCCGGCTATTTGCCGGCGCGGATGTCGCTGAGCGTTTTGGCCGGGGTAATGGCCTCGGGGTCCAGCTTGACCTCGATGATCGCCGGTTTGGCGCTCTGGCGCGCGCGGGCGAATGCCTCGGCGAACTGCGAGGTTTCCTCCACAGTCTCGCCATGGCCGCCATAAGCGCGGGCCAGTGCCGCGAAATCGGGGTTCGTCAGCATTGTGCCTGACACGCGGCCGGGATACTCACGCTCCTGGTGCATGCGGATCGTCCCGTAGATGCCGTTGTTGAGGATCACGACGATGATGGGCAGGTCGTACTGGATCGCGGTCGCGAATTCCTGGCCGTGCATCATGAAGTCGCCGTCGCCGGCCCAGACGATCACCTCGCGATCGCGGAAGATGTGTTTTGCCGCAACGCCCGCCGGCAGGCCGTAACCCATTGACCCAGAAGTAGGGGCGGCCTGCGTGTTGAAGCGGCGATAGCGGTGGAAGCGGTGCATCCAGGTCGCAAAATTGCCGGCGCCGTTGCAGATGATGGCGTCTTCCGGCAGCACCTGCTCGAGATGCTGCATGATCGGACCCATCAGCACCTTGCCGGGGCCGGTCGCCGGCGGCGTTGACCACTCGAGATAGTTCTGGTGAAGCTCCGCCGTCCGGTTCGCCCAAACGGGCGTGCGTGACGGCGCGGTTTCAGCGAAGGCGTCGGCAAAGCTCGACGGCGTCGCGTTGATCGCGACGGTCGGGCGGTAGACCCGGCCGAGTTCCTCCGGGTCCGGATAGACATGGACCAGCTTCTGGTCGGGGTAGGGGCTCTTCATCAGCGTGTAGCTTGACGACGGCATCTCGCCGAAGCGCGAGCCGATGAGCAGGATGAGGTCGGCGTCCTTGATGTAGCTGGCGAGCTTCGGGTTAATGCCGATGCCGATGTCGCCGGTGTAGTTCGGGTGCAACTGGTCGCACAGTGCCTGGCGGCGGAAGGAGCAGCCCACCGGCAGCGACCAGCGCTCCAGCGCCGCGCACATCTTCTCCACCGCTTCCTCGGTCCAGCGGGTGCCGCCGAGGACGACGAACGGACGCTCGGCCTTCTCCAGCAGCTCGACCATGGCGGAAATCTCGGCGTCGCCGGGGCGCGTCTCGACCGGGGTATACGCCACCGGTACAACGGTCTCGACCTCTTCAATCAGCATGTCCTCGGGCAATGCGATCACGACCGGGCCGGGGCGGCCGGACGTGGCGACCGCGAAGGCGCGGGTGACGAGCTCGGGAATGCGGCGGGCGTCGTTGATCTCGACGACCCACTTTGCAATCGAGCCGTAGAACGCCTTGTAGTCCACCTCCTGGAAGGCTTCGCGCTCCATCATATCGCGTGCGACCTGACCGATGAACAGGATCATCGGGATCGAGTCCTGCGCTGCGATGTGGACGCCGGCCGACGCGTTGGTGGCGCCGGGGCCGCGGGTGACGAAACAGATGCCTGGCTTGCCGGTGAGGCGGCCGTAGCAGTCGGCCATCATTGCCGCGCCGCCTTCCTGGCGGCAGACAACGGTCTCGATCTTCGAGTCGTGCAGGGCGTCGAGAACCGCGAGGTAGCTTTCTCCCGGAACGCAGAACAGCCGGTCGACACCGTTCACTTCAAGCGTGTCGACAATGAGTTGGCCGCCAGTTCTCATTTTCCGCTCCGTTCAAGTTCTGCAAGGATTTCGTCGGTGTGCTGCCCCAGCCGCGGCGAGGGGCGGTCGTAGACCAAAGGCGTTTCGCTCATCACCATCGGCGCCCGTACCGAGGGGAGCTTGGTGCCGAAGCCGTCGTCGAGGTCGAGCCGCATGCCGCGCGCGATCGTCTGCGGATCGGCGAAGGCGTCCGCGATCGTGTTGATCGGCGCGGCCGGCACCGCGACCTTCTCGAGTTCGGCCAGGAGTTCGTCACGCTTCCAGGTCTGCGTCGCAGCAACCACACGTTCGCGCAGCACGACACGGTTGGTGACGCGCGCCGGGTTGGTGGCAAAATCCGGGTTGGTGGCGAGGTCGTCGAGACCGGTCACCTTGCAGAAGCGCTGGAACTGGCCGTCATTGCCGACCGCGAGGATGATGTGGCCGTCGGCCACCGGCACCACCTCGTACGGGGCAATGTTCATATGGGCGTTGCCCATCTGGCGCGGCGCGACGCCCGAAACGAGATAGTTGAGGTTCTGGTTCGCCAGCACCGAGATCTGCGTGTCGAACAGCGCCATGTCGATGTGCTGGCCCTCGCCGGTCCTCTCCGCGTGGCGAAGCGCAGCCTGGATGGCGATGACCGAATAGAGGCCGGTGAAAATGTCGGTGACGGCAACGCCAACCTTCTGCGGCTCGCGACCGGGCTCGCCGGTGATCGACATCAGGCCGGTCATGCCCTGGATGATGAAGTCGTAGCCTGCGCGCGGCGCATAGGGACCGTCCTGGCCGAAGCCGGTAATGGAGCAGTACACGAGCTTCGGGTTGATCTTCTTCAGGCTCTCGTAGTCCAGGCCGTACTTCTTGAGCCCGCCGAGCTTGAAGTTCTCGATGAGAACGTCGGCGGTCGCGACCAGCTTGCGGACGGTTTCTGCACCTTCGGGCGTCGAGAAGTCGATCGCGATCGAGCGCTTGCCCCGATTGGCGGCGTGATAGTAGGCGGCGGAAAGGTTTTCGCCGTCGGCTCCAGTGACGAAGGGCGGGCCCCATTTGCGGGTGTCATCGCCGCCGTCCGGATTCTCGACCTTGATGACGTCGGCGCCGAGGTCGGCCAGCAGCTGGCCAGCCCAGGGACCGGCGAGGATGCGCGCAAGTTCGATTACGCGCACGCCCGATAGAGGCGGTTGAGCCATGAATATTCGCTCCAAATCTAGTCGACCCGAGCACTACCAGACGACCGCTCGAAATGTCACGCCGAAGGGGTTGTGCCAGTGTTTGTGGCGACCATTTCCGCCCAGTCGGCGAACTTCTTCATGATGATGTTCTGATTCAACTCGTTGAGAGATTCGTGTCGTGTCTTCTCGTAGATCGTTGAAGTAAGATTCAAAAAGCCCATCCGCCGCATGCGGTCCTCGAGCCTGGTGACCGCCTTGCCGAAGTCGGTGGCCGGGTCTTCGTCGCCGCCGACGAGATTGATGGGCAGGTCACGCGGGATGCGGGCGAGGTTGCGATCGTCCGAGCCGGCGATCATCATGTCGAAGACCGCGTTCCACATGCCAATTGATGGTGCCCAGCCGCAAAGCGGATCGGCGACATAGCGATCGACCTCGTTATGGTCGTGCGACAGCCAGTCGAACTCGGTCCGACCATCTGACACTTTTCGGGCCCAGTCGCGGAAGGTAAGACGCGGGAGAATGCGCGAGGGAACGTCGGAACCGAGCCTGAACTTTTCCCAGGCAAGCACGACCTTAGCGGCGAGGCCGAGGACACCGCCGGTGAAATTGCCGTTCCAAATCGCTGCTCCGGAAATGCGGCGCGGATGGCGGCTGACGAAGTTGAGCGCGATCAGAGCGCCCATCGAATGGCCGAAGACGATGACCGGCAGTCCAGGATATGCCTGCGCAATGTGCTCGTGGACGGCAAGTACGTCGTCGAGCACGGTATCTACACCTCCGGGGCCGAACGATCCCCGCGGCGCGCCGGGGGCACTCGTGTAACCATGGCCGCGATGATCGTGTGCAACTACCGCGAAGCCGCGTTCGGCAAGATACTTTGCGAACCGGCTGTAACGCGCCGAATGTTCTGCGAGACCATGATTGATTTGTACCGCCGCGACAGGCGATTCTTCAGGTGCAACCGAGCGAAGATTGACCTTCGCACCTGTTGGCGACAAGATGGTCTCGGGAGTGTCAAAAGCCATTCGATTTTCCCCGCCTGCGCGGCTCGCACTGCTTCTTCTACAGACTGGCAGTGGTCACGGCAAAGGCATTGCGCCGAAAATTTAAGCAATTTATGCGTTTGCAAATTTCCTATGCAAATAGGACTTGCAATGTTTTTTCTGACCGGATTTGATGCCCTTCGTTGTTCATATCCGGGGTGTTCTACATGATTTCACGCAGGTTGTTCTCAATGGCAGCCGCCGGTCTTATGGCCGGGTCAATGCTGGGCGGTTTTTCGCTTCCGGCCAGCGCGCAGACTGACGTCGCATTCACGCTCGACTGGCGTTTTGAGGGGCCTGCGGCCGGGTTTTTCTTGGCGCAGGACAATGGATACTTCGAGGCTGAAGGTCTTAACGTCAAGATCGATACCGGCGCCGGTTCGGTCGAAGCAATTCCGCGCGTTGCGACCGGCACCTACCAGATCGGTTTCGGCGACATCAACTCTCTGATCAAGTTCCTCGACCAGGACCCGACCCAGAAGGTCAAGGCCGCGATGATGATCTACGACGTGCCGACATTCTCGGTCGTCGGTCGCAAGTCGCTCGGCGTGACGGAAGATCCGAAGTCGCTCGAGGGCAAGAAGCTGGGTGCTCCGCCGCCGGATGGCGCCTTCGCGCAGTGGCCGGCATTCGTTGACGTCGCCAAGATCGACACGTCGAACATCAAGATCGAAAGCATCGGCTTCCCGGTGCGTGAGCCCATGCTGGCTCAGGGTGAGGTTGACGCCGTGTTCGGCTTCGCCTTCTCGGTGATCCTGAACCTGAAGCAGCAGGGTGTTGCCGATGACGACATCGTGCCGATCCTGATGGCCGAGAATGGTCTCGACCTCTACGGTAACGCGATCATGGTCAACACCGACTTTGCCGAAGCCAATCCGGAAGTGGTGAAGGGCTTCCTGCGCGCTGTCGCCAAGGGCTTTGCTGATGCCGTCGCCGATCCGGAGGCTGGTGCCAAGGCCGTCCTCAAGCGCAACGACATTCTCGACCTGGACGTCGAGATCGAGCGCCTGCAGATGGCCAACGACATGAACATCAACACCGCCTACGTGAAGGAAAACGGTTTCGGCGGCATCGACATGGAACGCCTGGCTCGCTCGTTCGAGCAGCTGACCCTGTCGATGGGGCTGACCGGAAACGTCAAGCCGGAGGATGTCGTCGACCTGCAGTACCTGCCGCCGGTCGAAGAGCGCCGGTTCAAGTAACGGCCTCCTGAACTACCTGGCTCCCGTCGGCATGCCGGCGGGAGTTCTTTCTTCACGCGAGGCGAACAGCATATGACCCAGCCACTGGTTTCCATCGACAATGTCGACATGCGCTATGGCGGCGCCGGCGGCGTGCTTGCCGTGTCCGGCCTCACCCTGAACGTCCAGCGCGGCGAGTTCGCGGCGGTCGTGGGCCCGTCGGGTTGCGGTAAGTCCACCCTGATGCGCCTCGTCACCGGGCTGCACATCCCTCAATCCGGGACGGTGGAAGTTGCCGGCACTCAGGTGACCAAGCCCATCTCCATCGTTGGCATGGCGTTCCAGAACCCGACCATGCTTCCCTGGCGCACCACCCTCGACAACATCCTGCTGCCGCTGGAAATCGTCGAAAAGCACCGCGGGCGCCTGCGCAAGCACAAGGCAGAGTATGTCGCGAAGGCCGAGAAGCTGCTGGAGACGGTTGGCCTCAAGGGCTTTGGCGAAAAATATCCGTGGCAGCTTTCGGGCGGCATGCAGCAGCGCGCCAATCTCTGCCGCGCACTGATCCACGAGCCTGAGCTTCTGATGCTCGACGAGCCGTTTGGCGCGCTCGATGCCTTTACGCGCGAGGAGCTGTGGCAGGTCATCCGCGACCTGCATGCATCCCAGGACGTCACCATCATCCTCGTCACGCACGATCTGCGCGAGGCGGTGTTCCTTGCCGACCGCATCTTCGTCATGAGTTCGCGGCCGGGCAGGGTGCTGCACGAGCACACCATCACCTTCCCGCGACCGCGCGACCTCGAGCTGATGTACACGCCGGAGTTTTCCGAGAAGGTTCATGAACTGCGCGGCGAGATCGCCGACGCGAGGCAGGCAGCATGAGCGCGAACGAAATCCGCAAGGGCGGCATCAACTGGGCCGGGCTGGCGCCGGTCATCTACACGATCGGCCTGTTCGTGATCTGGGAAGCGGCTGTCTGGATCTTCAATATCCGCCCGGTGATCCTTCCGGCGCCTTCCGCTATCGTCGAGGCGCTGATCAAGTACTGGCCGGCGATCCAGCGCAACTCGATCCAGACCCTGTTCACGACTACGCTCGGTTTCGGCCTCGCAGTGGTCGGCGGCCTGGCGCTAGGGCTACTCGTCGGGTGGTCGCGCGTCATCTACGCCGGCCTCTATCCGCTGATGATCGGTTTCAACGCGATCCCGAAGGTCGCAGTCGTGCCGATCCTGGTGATCTGGTTCGGCATCGGCACGATTCCGGCGATCCTGACCGCATTCCTGATCGCCTTCTTCCCGATCGTGGTGAACGTCGCCACGGGCCTCGCTACGATCGAGCCGGAGACGGAAGACGTGCTTCGCGCACTTGGCGCCAAGAAGATGGACATCATGATCAAGGTCGGCATCCCGCGCTCGATGCCGTATTTCTTCGGCTCGCTGAAGGTTGCGATCACGCTTGCCTTCGTGGGCTCGGTGATTTCGGAGACCGTCGCGGCCAATACTGGCCTGGGCTACATGATGTCGGCGGCGCAGAGCCAGTTCAACGTGCCGCTGGTGTGGGCAGGCCTCATCATGCTCGCCATCGAAGGCATCGTCATGTACGCGCTGATGGCGTGGCTCGAAAAACGAATGACCGGCTGGGCGCATCGCAGTCAGCTCGGCAACGTCTGACAACAAGAAGAGGGCAGGCGAAAAGGAAAGGGCGCGGATTTCGGTACGCGCCCTTTTCGTTCGTTGCGTGCCTGAAACGGTTCGATTACCAGCCCCACTGGAAAGTCGCGCCCGTGCCTCCATTGCCATTCTGGACGACGTGTCCGTCGGAGTTCTTGCCGAACTGGAACAGGCCATAGGAGTTGCTGTTGCCGTTCTGGACCAGCGTGCCGTTGTGGCCGTTGCCTTGCTGGTGGACGATGCCGAGGTTGCCGCTGCCGTTCTGCAGCAGGCCCGCGACGTTGCCAAAACCCTTTTGCTTGATGCTGCCGTTCTTGATGCCGTTGGCGATGGCGTAGATGCCGAGGCCGGCGCGCATAGCCGCTGCCTCTTCGGCATTGCGCGGCTGGACGTCGAAGCTGATGTAGCCGCCGGCATAAGCGGGAGCCACGATCGCCGAGAGGGCGACAGTGGTGGCGACGATGGCGCTCTTGATGACGGTGGAAGCAGTGCGGGTCATGGCGTTCTCCTCTCTGGTTGGTCTGGTTGGGTCTTGATGAGAGGACTATGCGACTGCCCGCCTGAACGGGCCACGAACTGGTTGTTCATCTTCCGTTTAGCGAACCGGAGATGGCGCAACACAAAGGCCCCGCGCAGCGCACGGGGCCTTCAGGAGATTGCGGCCGGCATCAGATCAAGCCGACGCGCTCAGAGCAGGATGAGGTGGTTCCGCCGGCCTTGATGGTGAGATCCACGTCGAGGCCGCGGCCGTTGGCGCTGAACATGGCGGTGCCAAGCGTGACCTTGTCGCCGGCGCCGACCTCGAAATCGCCACCCTGGTTCACATTGGTGCCGGGGCCGGAGATGACGAGCTGGTAGCTGCCGGAGGTTGCCTTGCGGCCGTGGGCGACCGCCTCGATGGAGATCATGCCGCCGGACTTCTGCGCGACGATCTCGCAGCTGGCGGGGCCATTGCTCGCCTCGACTGCACCTGAGGCGGTGAAGGCCGCGCCGAGGCCGACGACCACGGCTGCGGCCCATATGGAAAACTGCTTGTGGGTACCGGCCATGATCGTTCTCCTGACTGGTCAGTTGCGATCGCCGGAAGCGTCATCCGGTTCCGGCTGACCATGGGAAAATTCAGTAGCAGGTCTGGACGAAGGCGGCGACATTGCCGCTGCCGGTCTGCGAGACGTTGCCGTCGCAGCCATTGCCGACCTGGACGCCCGCAGCGACGTTGCCGTTGCCGTCCTGGATGACGACCGCGTTGTGGTTGTTGCCGAATTGGCCGACGCCAGCCTGGTTGTGACGGCCGTTCTGGTGTGCCTGCGCGGTGTTGCGACGGCCGTTCTGGCCGATGGCGATGGTGTTGTGGCGGCCGTTCTGGGTGCCGATCGCGGCGTTGCGGCGGCCGTTCTGGTAGACGCCGATGTCGTTGTTGATGCCGGTCTGGCTGCCGCCGGCTTCATTCAGGACACCGAACTGCTCGAGCCAGACGCTATTGGCGGAAGCGGGGATCGAGGTGAAGCCGATGATCGAGGCGACTGCTGCAGAAAGAATGAGCTTGGTGTGCATTGTCGTGTCTCCTGTTCGGGTTGGCGTCGGTTGATGACGATGTGACTTTCGCACCCGTCACCAGAACCGACGCTGAACCCGCCGTTCACACGACGTTCAGCCAAATTTTCAGGCTCACTCGCGCCAGAGAGTTACCTGCTGGCCGGTCGAAAGCTGGCCTGAATAGTGGTCCGGCCCGTTGCGCTTCAGCACGCCGATGCGGTTGCCATTGCGGGCATAGAGCAGCAACTCGGCTTCGAGGCCTGAAAGCGTTTCATCAAGTCGCCAGTCGTTGACGCTCGCGAGCAGCGCGTTGTTGCATCGGGCGGAGCGGACGTCGCCACGCGGCAGATTTGCGCCCGTCCAGCTGCCAGGCGCCGTAAAGGTCATCTGGCAGGCGCAGTTTGTGCTGCCGTCGGTGACGCGCCACTGACCGCGAATATCATAGCTCGACGGCAGCACACGCGAGGCGACCTGCCCGGCCACTGCGCCACCGACAGGGCCTGCAATATAGGTTCCGGCGCCCGTGATGGCGCTGCGCCCGACCGACTTGCCCATGTTGAGGGCAGTTGCGGTACCGAATGCGGACAGCTTTTCGGGAGCGGGCGGTGGCCCGGACGGCAGGGGCGCCGAGCACTGCAGTGGGCCAACGATCGAAGGCGCATCAGCAGCCGCGTCAACGCCGGAAGAGGCGCCCTGGCAGGCGGCGAGGGTGATCGACATTGTCGCAGCGAGGGCGAGCCGGCGGATGGATGAAAGCACGCGTCTTTCCGTAATCATTGTTTCGGGCATGCAGGAGGACAATGGCGAGAGTTTGATGCCTTTCCCCGGGCCCGCATTGCCCTTGCGCCGTGTTTCGCCTACATAGCCCCCGACCTGAATTTTTCCCCTTGCAGGAACAACGGAGTTTTAGCGCGCCATGGCACGCCAATTCATCTATCACATGTCGGGGCTGACGAAGTCCTACGGGGCGAAGAAGGTGCTGGATAACGTCAGCCTCTCCTTCTACCCAGATGCCAAGATCGGCATCCTCGGCCCCAATGGCGCGGGTAAGTCGACGATCCTGCGGATCATGGCTGGCCTGGACAAGGAGTGGAGCGGCGAAGCCTGGCTCGCGGAAGGCGCCACCGTCGGCTACCTGCCGCAGGAGCCGGTGCTTGATCCGTCTCTCGACGTGTTCGGCAACGTCATGCAGGGCGTCGCCAAGAAGACCGCCATCATCGAGCGCTACAATGAGCTGATGATGAACTACTCGGACGAGACGGCCGAAGAATCGGCTCACCTGCAGGACGAGATGGACCGGCTGAACCTCTGGGACCTCGAGCAGCAGGTCGAGATGGCGATGGAAGCGCTGGCCTGCCCGCCCAAGGACGCAGACGTGACCAATCTGTCGGGTGGCGAGCGCCGCCGCGTCGCGCTGTGCAAGTTGCTCCTGTCCGAGCCTGACCTTCTGCTCCTCGACGAGCCGACCAACCACCTCGACGCCGAGACCACGGCGTGGCTGGAGCGGCACCTGCGCGCCTACAAGGGCGCCGTGCTGCTGATCACCCACGACCGCTACTTCCTCGACAACGTCACCGGCTGGATCCTCGAGCTCGACCGCGGCCGTGGCATCCCGTACGAGGGCAATTACACCAAGTACCTCGAAGCCAAGGCCAAGCGCCTCGAGCAGGAAGGTCGCGAGGACGATGCTCGCCAGCGCGCGATCTCCCGCGAGCGCGAGTGGATTGCCTCGAGCCCGAAGGCTCGCCAGACCAAGTCGAAGGCCCGTATCAAGCAGTTCGAGGAGCTGCTGGAGGCCGCTGACAACCGTCGTCCGACCGATACCCAGATCGTCATCCCGCATGGCGAGCGCCTCGGCAACGTCGTCATCGAGGTCGAGGGTCTCACCAAGAGCTTCGGCGACCGCGTCCTGATCGAGGACCTGACCTTCAAGCTGCCGCCCGGCGGCATCGTCGGCGTCATCGGCCCGAACGGCGCCGGCAAGACCACGCTGTTCAAGATGCTCACCGGTCAGGAGAAGCCGGACCGCGGCACGATCCGCATCGGCGAGACCGTGCGCCTCGGCTATGTCGACCAGAGCCGTGATGCGCTCGATCCGAACAAGACCGTCTGGGAAGAGATTTCCGGCGGCGCCGAAGTCGTGAAGCTGGGCAAGCACGAGGCGAATACGCGCGCCTACTGCTCGTCCTTCAACTTCCGCGGCGGCGACCAGCAGCAGAAGGTCGGCAACCTGTCGGGTGGTCAGCGCAACCGCGTCCACCTCGCCAAGATGCTGCGCACCGGTGGCAACGTCCTGCTTCTCGACGAGCCGACCAACGACCTCGACACAGAGACGCTGGCTGCTCTGGAAGACGCGCTGGAAAACTTCGCCGGCTGCGCGGTCATCATCTCGCATGACCGTATGTTCCTCGACCGCCTTGCCACACACATCCTCGCCTTTGAGGGTGACAGCCACGTCGAGTGGTTCGAGGGCAACTTCCAGGACTATGAGGCCGACAAGGTACGCCGCCTCGGCCCGGATGCGCTGAACCCGCACCGTGCGACCTACAAGCGCCTGACCCGCTAAAACGCGTAGACGTAATCGATCATCAAATGCCCCGGCTGCAAATGCTGCCGGGGCATTTTTTATGCCCTGCCACCAGAGTTAATCTGACATAAACAAAGTCGGACCTATCGTTGTGACCCGCGGCGGGCAGGAATACTGCTGGCGCAATAATCGCCTGGGACATTTTTCATGAAGCGCGTGATTATCTCCGGTATGGGCGTAAGCGTACCGGAAGCGGTTATTTCCAATGAAGAGCTCGTTGACTGCTTCAACAAATGGGTAGAGCGCGAAAACGGCAGCCGCGGCGAAGCCGAACAGCTTCAAAAATCGAGCGCTGAGTTCATCTACCACGCGTCCGGCATCAAACGCAGGCACGTCCATACGCCGGACGGCATCCTCGACGTGAACCGTATGGCGCCGCGCATTCCCGCGCGCGACGATGACGAGCTTTCGGTGACGGCCGAGTTTGGCGCGGCAGCAGCACGCAATGCGCTGGAGGATGCGGGGATCGATGCCGCCGAGGTCGACCTCGTCATCTGCGCCGGGTCGCACCTGCAGCGCCTCTACCCGTCAATTGGCATCGAAATCCAGAATGAGATCGGTGCTCAGGGCGCGGCCTTCGACATTTCGCTCGGCTGCTCCTCAGCCGCGTCCGGAATCCACGTCGCGGTCAATCTGCTGCGATCTGGCGCACACCGGCGCGCCTTGGTGGTGACCCCAGAACTGATCACCGCGCATCTCAACTTCCGCGACCGGCAGACGCATTTCATATTCGGCGATTCTGCGACCGCACTGCTGCTGGAGACGGCGGATGAAGGCGACGTGAGACCAGGCCGGTTCGAGGTGATCGACACCAGCAACTGGACGCAGTTCTCCAACAACATCCGCTCGAACTTCAGCTACCTCAACCGGGCGGCGCAGGAAGACGTCAGCGTCATCATCACCGAAGGCAATCTGATCAAGCAGCAGGGTAACAAGGTCTTCAAGGACGTTACCGTTGCCAGCCATCGCTTCATCGTCGATTTCCTGGCGCGCCACGGCCGTACGCCGGAAACCGTACGCCGCTTCTGGCTGCATCAGGCCAATGCCCGCATGAACCAGATGATCCTCAAGCTCGCTTTCGGTCGCGAGATCGGACCCGATATTGCGCCGACCGTACTCGAGGAACTTGGGAACACGGCGGCGGCTGGTGCCGTTGTTGCGCTGGCCTGGCACCACAAGGACATGCAGGCGGGCGACTACGGCCTGCTGTGCACCTACGGCGCCGGCTATTCGATCGGCGGCGCGCTGTTGCGGATGATGTAGCACAGCAAACCGCCTGATAGGATCATCAAAGCTTTTCGCTGGACCTTGCACCGGGGGCGAGGCAGGTTCGCGCACCATCAAGAAGAGGATGCGCAATGCTCGACCTGTTCACCCGCGATGTCAGTGAGATCGAAGTCCGTCCGGTCAAAAAGCTCAGCGGCCGGGTTGCCGGCCTGTTCCATGCGCCGGGCGAAGATTTCGTCACCCGCCGCATCGAGGCACTTGAGCTGACCTTCAACGGCATTGCCGGCGATTTCCACGAGGGTGCCACCCGCCGTTCAGGATCGCGCGAGCCTTGGTACAAGGCGGGCACGGAAATCCGCAACGAGCGACAGGTCTCGATCGTCTCGCCCGACGAGCTGGCGATCATTGCAGGGCGCATGAACATCTCTGAGATCAAGCCCGAATGGATCGGCGCGAACCTTCTGCTCGCCGACATTCCGCATTTGTCGATGCTGCCGGCCGGTACCTTACTGTTCTTCAAGAAGGGCGGAGTGACCCTCAAGGTCGACGGTCAGAACCATCCCTGCCGCTTTGCCGGACGCTCGATCGCCGAATGCGCCGGTGTCGCGGACGTCCGCGGCGTCTCGCTGCAGTTTTCTCCCGCGGCCAAGCGCCTCCGCGGCCTCGTTGCCTGGGTGGAGAAGCCCGGTCGGATCGAGGCTGACGAAGAGGTCTCGGTGCGGATCCCCGAGCAGTGGATCTATGAGTAGGGGAGTGGGGGCTTAGGTGAATAGGGGCTTTTGTATCAGCAAACGCAGTCCCTTGAGCCCCTAGCCCCTTACTCACCTTCCTCAGCGTCCAGCAGTCTCGTCGCCCGCCACCGCGTCAGCACCTCGTTGATCTCGTCGATCACGAAGAAGCGGGCAGAGTCGCGGTCGTAGCCTTCCGTCAGTAGGCTGTCGTAGGACGAATGCTCGTGGCGTACATAGGTGATTGTAGCGAGCCACACGGCAATCGATGGCGGCAGTTCGCGCATGTCGCGCGCGCTCGCCATCTCACGGATCTTCTCGATGTCGGCGTAAGGAGCCATCGGCAGCAGCGCCGTCAGCGCTTTGGCGATGGCGCGCTGGCGGTTGGTGGACGGCCTGCCATTCATGCCCTCGCCACCACCGCGTCCGGGAAGGAGTCGATCGAGGCGTAGTAAGGCTTCAGGTCAATGACAGGCGTGCCGTCGAGCACGTCGATGGCATCGATCTGAAGGACACCGGTTTCGACATCGAGCGAAATCAGCCGCGCGACATGCAGCCCTACCGGATTGGGGCGCACCGGCGAGCGCAGCGAAAATGTTCCCTGTGCGGTCTCAACATGGCGAGGCTTCTGCAGGATGAGGTTGCGCTGCGCCTGATCCATCCAGGAGAGGATGACGACGTGGCTCGCTCGGTCGAGGCCAGTCAGACCCTCGCGCCAGGCCTGATCGATTTCGACAGAGGCGGGCAAGCCACGCTCGCGCGCGATCGCCATGTTGCGCGGGCACTCCTCACGCCTTTGCCAGGGCGACCTGATCTTGCCGATGAAGACGATCGAGACGTCGGATGCAGTCTCTGCCGGATCGAAGGGAAGAGCCGTTTCGCCGTCGCGGATTGCCATTCTTGTTCCTTGTTCCGAGAACGTCCTTGTGTCCCGGCCGCCCATCATATAAAGATATCTTTATGTCTTACGGGAGAGCGCCATGCTGACACGCACCGCGACCAGCCTTGCCACCATGGTTGATACGATGAAAGCGTCGGCTGAATCCAGCCGCCTTCGCATCCTGCTCCTGCTTGCCAGGGGCGATTTGACCGTGACGGATCTCACCGAGATCCTCGCGCAGTCTCAGCCGCGTGTTTCCCGGCATCTGAAGCTCCTGATGGAGGCGCAGCTGGTCGAGCGTTACCAGGAAGGCTCATGGGCGTTCTTCCGTCTTTCCGACGAGGAGTCCGCCCGCGACTTCGTCAACGGCATCATCGGTCGCATCGACTCCGCTGACCCGACGGTCGAGCGCGACCTCGAGCGTCTGGCAGCCGTCAAGCGCCGACGTGCGGAGCGCGCCGCCGCATACTTCCGTGCCAATGCGGCGAGCTGGGACCAAATCCGTTCCCTTCACGTGCCGGACGGTGCGGTCGAGGCGGCGTTAATCGAGCTCGTCGGCGACACGCCCTTCCAGTCGATGCTCGACCTTGGCACCGGCACCGGCCGTCTGCTGGAGCTGTTCGCACCGCTCTATCGCCGCGGCATTGGCATCGACCTTTCCCGCGAGATGCTGTCGGTCGCGCGGGCGAATCTTGACCGGGCAGCAGTCGCGCATGCTCAGGTGCGGCAGGGCGATATTTTTGCGCCGCCGGTCGACCGCGATTCCTTCGATCTGGTGACGATGCACCAGGTCCTGCACTTCCTCGACGAGCCGGGGCTCGCTATCCGCGAGGCCGCACGCCTGCTGCGCCCGGCCGGGCGCCTGATCATCGTTGATTTCGCGCCGCATAACCTCGAGTTCCTGCGCGAGGAGCATGCTCATGCCCGCCTCGGCTTTTCCGACCAGCAGATCGGCAACTGGCTGACGGAAGCGGGGCTCGATTTCGAGGCGACCCGATCCTTTGCCCCGGCCGATGACGAGGGACTGACTGTGAAGCTATGGCTCGGCCGCGACAAGCGCCTGCTGATTGCCAATGATGATGACGCGCGCAGGGAGATCGCCTGATGGCCGCAAACCAGTTCTTTTCGCGACGCACCGACCTAGGGGCGCGGATCAAGGTCTCCTTTGAGTTCTTCCCACCCAAGACGGACGAGATGGAACAGCGCCTGTGGGACACGATCACGCGCCTTGAGCCGCTCGACCCGCAGTATGTCTCGGTCACCTACGGCGCGGGCGGCACCACCCGCGAGCGCACCGCACGTGCGGTCGATCGCATCCTGCGCGAAAGCAGCCTGAAGCCGGCTGCGCATATGACCTGTGTCGACGCATCGCGTGCCGAGGTGGATGCGGTGATTGCTGAGTTCGTGGCGATGGGCGTGAAGCGCTTCGTTGCGCTGCGCGGCGATCCGGCAGCCGGCGTTGGCGCACGCTACCAGCCGCACCCGGATGGCTACCAGAACGGCGCTGACCTCGTTGCCGCCATTCGCAAGCAGGGCGATTTCGACGTCTCGGTTTCGGCCTATCCGGAAAAGCATCCGGAGAGCGCGGATTTCGCGACGGACATCGACATGCTGAAGCGTAAGGTCGACAATGGCGCCACCCGAGCCATCACCCAGTTCTTTTTCGACAACGACCTATACGAACGCTACGTCGAGCGTGTCCGCCGCGCGGGCATCTACATCCCGATCGTGCCGGGCGTGCTGCCGATCCATAATTTCCAGCAGGTCGCGAACTTCGCCTCGCGCTGTGGCACGCACGTGCCGGAATGGTTGGCTGAGAGATTTGCGGGGCTTGAGAGCGACCCGCAGACACATGCGCTAGTGGCTTCGGCAATTGCGGCTGAGCAGGTGCTCGACCTCGTCGAGCGCGGGGTGGAGGAGTTCCACTTCTACACGATGAACCGCGCGGATTTGGCCTTTGCGATTTGCCACCTGATCGGCATCAGGCCGCACGTGCGAACCACGCAGGCCAAGGCAGCCTGAGACATAAGAAAAAGGCCGGTGGATCAAACCGGCCTTTTCTATGTGTTTCGTATCGCGCCTGGGACGCTTTCAGCCTGGAAGTGGAGCGGACCAGATCAGGCCAGCACTCCAAAGACCACGGCTGCTATGAAGGTGAACGCAGCACAGATCATCAAAGCATTGATCGGTCGTGCAAGTCCCATTGGCATTCTCCTTTGCGGACTACACGGTGGATTCTACGTCTGAAACGCCTCAGCGCAAGCGGGTTCTGTTCCAGATTTAACCGGTTCGTTAGTACAAAATTCCGCTGCAGGTCGTTAACCATCTTGTTTTTTCAGCAAAAATGGTGGGCGGCGGCATGTGCATAAAAAATGCTTCCGTGGTGGTTTTTCTGCATCACTGGCCGTTTGGGGGAGGGTTAATCCTGCCGGAGGCTGGACTTCCCTGTGCCGCACCACATTGTTAGCCTTCAGGAAAGCGGAGAGGTACATGCAGCGGTTTGAGAATGCGCGCGAGGCGGCGCTCGCGCTTCGGCCCGACGATCCGGTCTATTGCTTCCGTCCCGAGGTATTGAAAGAGGATTGCCGGCGGTTCATGTCGATGTTCCCCGGCAAGACCGCCTATGCCGTCAAGACGAATGGCGAGCGGATGGTGCTGCAAACGCTGGCAGAGGCGGGCGTGACCGCCTTTGACGTGGCCTCTCCTGCAGAGATCGCGGATGTGCGCGCCGTCGCGCCCAAGGCCGAGATGCTCTACATGCATCCGGTCAAGGCGCAGTCGCATATCCGGCTGGCGCTCGAAGATTACGGCATCCGCACGATCTCCATCGACCACGAGGACGAGGTCGCCAAGCTGGTTCGCGTCGTGCGCGCGCTCGATATCGACCCCTCCACCATCACCGTCTTCGTACGCATGCAGACCAAGGGAAGCGCTGCCTACGAGCTGTCAAAGAAGTTCGGGGCAGGGCCGGCGGCGGCCGTCGAGCTTGCCGACCGGCTTGGGCGTTCCGGCTTCAAGGTCGGGCTCTGCTTCCATGTAGGCAGCCAGATCGAGGATCCTGACACCTATCGCCGCGCGCTCGCCTCGGCCGATTGGGTGCGCAACCGCATGAAGGTGCCGCTCGCGGCGCTGGATGTCGGCGGCGGCTTTCCGGCCGAGTACGGCCACGACCCAAATCGCAAGAAGCCGAAGATGCCGTCGCTCGAGGAACTCATGGCGCGTCTGCGCGAGGACATCGAGGGATGGGGCTTCGCCGACACGCCGCTGGTGGCGGAGCCCGGGCGCGTCATCGTCGCGCGTGCCTTCTCGCTGATCGTGCGGGTGCTGCTGCGCAAGGGGCGTCGTCTCTATATCAACGACGGAATCTGGGCGTCGCTGTCAGATTCCTGGACCGGCAAGATCACGCTGCCGGCGCGGTTCATTCCCGATCCCGCAATCCGCAACCGCAACGGCGACAAGAAGAATATCGTGCCGTTTCGGGTGCTGGGGGCGACCTGCGACTCCGTCGACATCCTGTCGCGGCCGTTCTGGCTGCCGGAGACGGTGGATACCGGTGACTGGATCGAGATCGGCCATATCGGCGCCTATTCGCTGTCGCTGCGCACCCGCTTCAACGGGTTCTATCCCGACACCTTCGTCGAGCTCACGGCACCGTTCGATCAGGGCGGGATGCCGGAAGGCTTTGCCAGCCTTGAAACGATGGCGGACTAGTGGTTCAGGCGACACCTAGCGGATGTGCTGCGCGAGCCACTTGCGCCACTGCGTTTCCGAGCCATTGAAGACGTTGATGTCCGCGTCGCCCTGGATGCCCGGCACCTCGCCGGTGCCGGTGTACTGCCAGAACAGGAAGTGCTGGCCGTCGTACTTGTTGTGCGGATGATCGGCGACCGAGCGCAGCCACCAGTCATAACCCTTGAACTCGTGCAGGCGGTTGTCGCGGTAGAAGTCGATCGACGTGTAGATGATCGGCCGCTTGCCGTAATGGCGCTCGATCATGTCGAGAAAGATTTTCATTTCCTTCTGCACGACATGAGCTGGCGGACGCAGCTTGCAGGTCGGCGACAGGTGGTTCCATTCCATGTCGAGCACGTGGGGCAGGGTGCCCGCCTGGCGCGGCACGTTGCGGATGAACCATTGCGCCTGCTCGCGCGCTGGGCGGCAGAAGTAGAAGAAGTGGTAGGCCGCGCGCGGAATCCCTGCTGCCTTCGCGTTGCGCCAGTGCTCCATGAACTTGTCATCGACGCGGTCTCCGCCTTCCGTCGCCTTGATGAAGGCAAAGGAGATTCCAGCACGGCGCGCCTGATGCCAGTCGACCGAGGCCTGGTATTTCGAAACGTCGGTGCCGTGCACGGCGTAGCTGTGCGGTGTGCGGCCGGTCCAGTCATGCGGCTTGCGGTCGCCGAAGCGCGGATGCGTCACAGCAACTCGCCCGGCGCTGGCGGCCGGAGCCGAAGTCGAAGGAACCGGGGAGGTCGGGGCGATGTCGCCGAAATCGTAGGACACGCTCGTGCACGATGCGAGGAACATGCTCAGCACCAGGGCCCCCAATCGCCGCATCGTTCTTCCTTCCGCCGGAAGGGCCACGGGGCCCTCGAATCAATCTGCCTCAATCGTGGATCATATCGTCGCTGATTGATTTTTGCGCAGGTCCCGACCAAGCTCCCGCAAGGTTGAGACAAGCCGCCGGGGCGGCAGGGCGGGGAAGCGAATGCGTTCATTGTTGCGGATCTTGCGGTGGCTCGCGGCGCTGGTGGTGTTGGTCGTGACGAGCGCGGCAATCTGGCTCGCCGCCTTTCCGCCCGAGCTGATCCGGCTTGGCACCGCCTATACGGCAAAGATCGTCTGCTCCAACCAGTTCATCGCCGACCGCGACGGTGCCGAGGTACTGGCGGTCGACGTTCAGGCGCCGGGCCATCCGCTGCTCGGCTTCATGAAGGTCACCACCAATTCCGAGCGTGAAACGGTCACAGCACGGCTGTTCGGCTTGTTTGCAGCTGGTACGGTAGTTTACCGGGAGGGGCTGGGTTGCGCCACCATCCCCGATGGTGACTTCGAGGCCGCCAGCATACCGCCTTTGCCTGAGCCGGATGCAGCCGCCGCGCCGGGGCTTTGGCCGGACGGCGACATGGTCGGGCCTGCGGGCGATCCGGCAATCCAGGCGCTTCTCGACGATCCCGACCTCGTCGGTCCGGGAATGCGCGCAGTGGTGGTGGTTCGTGATGGGCGGATCGTCGCCGAACGCTACGGCGACGGCTTCAGCGCCGTCACGCCACTTCTCGGCTGGTCGATGACCAAGTCGGTCACGGCCGCCATCATCGGTACGCTCGTGCGTGACGGGCGTCTGACGCTCGATCAGGACGGCCTGCTTGAAGAATGGAACGGGGATGAGCGCGGCGCGATCACTCTTGCCGACCTGATGGCGATGTCGAGCGGCCTCGAGTTCAACGAGGACTATGGCAGCGTCACCGACGTGACGCGGATGCTCTATCTCGAGCCCGACATGGCGGCATTTGCCGCCAGCAAGCCCGCAGTGGCGGCGCCGGGAGAACGCTTCAGTTATTCCAGTGGCACGACGGTCTTGCTTTCGCGCATCTGGCAGGAAGCCTTCGATGATCCGGAAGAAGGGCTCCGCTGGCCGCGCGAGGCGCTGTTTGATCCACTTGGCATGCGGACTGCTGTGCTGGAAGCCGACGCGCGCGGCACGTATGTTGGTACGTCCTATCTCTATGCCACGGCACGCGACTGGGCCCGTTTTGGCGAGTTCTTGCGCCGCGGCGGCGTGTGGAATGGCAAGCAGATCCTCCCGGAAGGCTATGTCGACTGGATGCGCGAGCCCGCCCCCGCTTCAGGTGGCGCCTACGGGCGAGGGCAGGTGTGGCTGGTGGGTCCCGGAGGCGCGTCAGCGGATGAGCCCTACGAGCTGCCGGATGACGTCTTCTGGCTACTCGGTCACGACGGACAGTCAGTCGCGGTAGTACCGTCCCAACGCCTCGTCGTGGTGCGGATGGGGCTTACTCCGTCTAAGCTTGGTTACCGTCCGCAGCGCCTGCTCGAAGCAGTCACACATGCTGCGAAGTAGTTGAAGATGTAACATACGTTAATTCAATGTGACGCAACTGCCTGAATAAAAAGGCGTTCAATCTCCGAGCGCGGACATGCTTAGCCGCCTTCATGAACAGAGGAGATTGGAAATGAAAAAGCTTATTCTTGCTTCCGTTTCCGGTATCGCCCTAATGGGCATGGCAGCCTGTAGCGATACCGATGGTACTACCACCCAGGCTGTTCCGGACAGCGAGCCGCCAGCACAGACCGAGCCTATGGATGCAACGCCGCCGGCTTCTGATCCGGCAGCGCCGGCTCCTGCGCCGGCTCCGGCACAATAAGACGTCCCGCCAGACCGGACATGGAACGACTTTCGAAAGACCGCCCACGCGTTTGGCGGTCTTTCCGCATATCGCCGGCGGCACGCAAAATCAGGCCTCGTCACCGCTGCCGATTCATCCTATGAAGCCTCAATGTCTATTTGGGCGCGCATCAGCGAATTTCTCTCGTCCGTTTCAGCCACAGCGATGTCGAACGTCATCGAGCGGGTGCGCACGGTGTTCGAGGGCGATCCGGAAACCCGCCGCAGGGTAGCGTTTTCGATCGCGATGATTGCGCTCTCCGCCAAGATGGCGAAGGCCGATGGTGTCGTCACCACGGATGAAGTCCAGGCATTCCGGCAGATATTCATCGTTCCGCGCGAGCAGACGCGCAATGTGGCGCGGCTGTTCGACCTCGCCAAGCGGGACGTCGCCGGCTTTGAAGCCTATGCCGAGAAGATCTCGCGCCTCTGCGGCTCTGGCCGGCCCAACTGCCGGTTGCTCGAGGACGTACTCGACGGGCTGTTCCACATCGCGAAGGCCGACGGCGTGGTGCATGAGCGCGAAATCGGCTTCCTGCGCCGCGTCGGCGAAGTGTTCCGGATCGAGGACAGCCACTTCGAGACCATTCTCGCCCGGCACGTCATGCTCAGCGATGGCGGCGACCCGTGGCGCGTACTCGGGCTCGAGCCAAACACGCCGTTCGAAAAGGTCCGCTCCCGCTACCGGCTGATGGTTGCCGAAAACCATCCCGACAAGCTGATCGCGCGCGGCGTTCCGGAAGAGTTTCTTGCCATCGCCAACAGCAGGCTGGCCGCCATCAATGGCGCCTATGAAGCGATCGAACGGTCGTTGAGGTTTGCATGACGGGCTTTGCACCTGATTTCGCCGGAGCTGACGTCCGCGTCTCTCCGAACTTCGGTCCGCGTGCGGAAGGGGCGAAGCCGGGCCTTCTCATCATGCACTATACGGGCATGGAGACGGGGGAGGCGGCCGAGGCCTGGCTCTGCGCGCAGGAGAGCGAGGTGTCCTCGCACTACCTCGTCCACGAGGACGGCCGGATCGTGCAGATGGTCGGCGAAAGCGACCGCGCCTGGCACGCTGGCCAAGGTTCGTGGAAAGGGCGCTCGGACGTCAATTCCTGGTCGATTGGCATCGAGATCGTCAATCCGGGCCCGCTTGCCCAATTTCCCAATTTTTCGGACGTTCAGATCGATGCGGTGGCCGAATTGGCCCGCGACATCTGCGCGCGCCATCACATTTCCCCGGAGCGTGTGCTCGCTCATTCGGACGTTGCACCCGGCCGCAAGATCGACCCGGGCGAACGTTTTCCTTGGGGTAAACTCGCCGAAATGGGCGTCGGGCACTACGTGCAGCCGGCGCCGATTCAGGGTGGCCGCTTCCTTGCGATGGGCGACCGTGGCGAGCCGGTCGAGGCGCTGCAGTCGATGCTGTCGGTCTATGGATACGGCTTGGAAATCAACGGCTTGTTCGACGAGGCAACTAAACTCGTGGTGGAAGCGTTCCAGCGGCATTTCCGGCCCCAGCGTGTCGACGGCGTGGCTGACCGTTCGACCATCGAGACGCTTCATCGTCTTCTCATCGCACTTCCGGCTGACGTCGTAAGCTGACGTAAAGTCAGCAATACGTGGTTGTTTCAGGGTGTCATGGAATGTGACTGGCCCTGCCATTTTGCGTTCCAGTTTGCCCCGCAGATGGGCTGTCAACGCGGGCGGCGCCGGTTCCGGGACGCCATCTGCGAGAAGGCAATCGCTGCGCTCTGCGCGGCCATAAAAAGAAACGGAAACCGAATGTCGAAACTCACCATCGCGGCGGCAGCCCTTGCCGCCGGGCTCACCGCTTTTGTGCCTGGCGCTTTCGCTCAACCGGCCGCTGAGGCTGCACCCAAGACTCTCGTGGAAGTATTTCGCGCTAACGCTGCGAAGAAGGCGGAGAAGTCCGACCTCGACCAGACGACGACGGCGTCCGTGGCGCCGGGCATGGCCAAGGGCGTCGGCCAGCGTTCTCCCTACGATGCGATCATCGCCAAGTATGCCAAGCAGCACGGGATTCCGCTAGCACTGGCGCACGGCGTCGTTCGCACCGAGAGCAATTACCGCGCCAATGCGCGTGGCTCGGCGGGTGAAATCGGTCTGATGCAGATCAAGCCGGCGACGGCTCGCGGGCTGGGCTACAAGGGTTCGGCGAAGGGGCTGTATGATCCGGAGACCAACATTCGCTACGGGATGAAGTACCTGGCCGGCGCGCACAAGCTGGGCGGCGGCGACGTTTGCGGCACCATCCTGCGCTACAATGCCGGTCACGCCGCGAAGCGGATGAACAAGGTTTCGGCTGCCTACTGCGCGAAGGTAAAGCAGTTCATGCGCTCGATCTAAGCGGCTTTCGGGTTGCAATTTTCGCGACAAGCGCCTTTATACGCCCGGTCAGTCGGCCGGGCGGCCGCGCCGGCGGGAACCGAAAGGTTGCTGGTGAGGAAAGTCCGGGCTCCAGGGAAATACGGTGCCGGCTAACAGCCGGCGGGGGCGACCCCAGGGAAAGTGCCACAGAAAGCAAACCGCCTTCCGCTCGTCGGAAGGTAAGGGTGAAAGGGTGGGGTAAGAGCCCACCGCGCGACCGGCAACGGAAGCGGCAAGGTAAACCCCACCGGGAGCAAAACCGAATAGGAACAACACGAGGGGCAACCCTCAGGGCAGTTCCCGCCCCGTTGTTCGGGTTGGTTGCGTGAGGCGTACGGCAACGTCCGCCCAAGATGAATGGCCGCCACGTTCCTGTTCCGCAAGGGCAGGGGCCATACAGAACCCGGCTTACAGGCCGGCTGGCTTTTTTCCTTCTATTGCAGTGATTTGCGGGCGGGCAGCTCAAGGGCTGCCGCGCCTGTTCGCGCGTTTCCGCTCGGCGTCCAATAACCGTTCGTTAAGCCTAACAGAGGATAAAGGCCGGTAGCGTCCGAACTGCTGTCCGAGAGAGGGGCCCGGTGCAGTCGGTGAGGGCTCTTCCCGTTGACGCCCATATAGGCCCATGTTATCCCTTGTTTACCATCACCAAATCGGTTCCGGTTCGAGTCACGTGTTCCCGCAGGCAGCCAGTCTTTCGAGGCGGCAGCCGTGGTTCGCTGTGCTCTCGTTGGTCTTCCGAATGGCGGTGGAAAGGAGAGGCGGGGACGCATGCGCTGGCATGCTCTTCGGTGCGGCAGAGGCGGCGGCAGCGACTTATGGACCGGTTTCTATCGACCGCGACCAACAGGATCGACGCAAAGGGGCGGGTGTCCGTCCCGGCGCATTTTCGCGCCGTCGTGCAGAAGCGTGGCTACCAGGAACTCTATGCGCTGAAAGCGCTCGACCGTCCCGCGCTGGACGTGGGCGGGCTCGACCTGCTCGACCGCTACGAAGCGCGGATCGCGATGGAGGATCCCTTCCTGCAGGCCGCGGACGATATGTCCTATTTCGTGCATGGCGACAGCCACTTCCTGAAGCTGGATCAGGATGGCCGCATTACGGTGACAGATTTCATTCGCAGCCACACGGGCATCACGACGGAAGTCGCGTTCGTGGGCCGCGGCACTTTCTTCCAGATGTGGGAGCCTTCCCGGCTTGCGGAGTACGGCGCGCAGGTACGCGCGCGACTGCTCAGGATGCGGCAGGCGGCATCTACCGAGCTGACCGATGGGGGGCCGGAATGATGACGGGTCGCGGCGAAAACGAGGCCGCTGGCGGACCGGCCCGTCACATTCCGGTAATGCTGCGCGAGGTGCTGGATGCGCTTCAGCCGCAGACGGGCCAGCTGATCGTCGACGGAACCTTTGGAGCCGGCGGCTACACGCGCGCCATTCTCGAGGCTGGCGCGAACGTCGTCGCCATCGACCGGGATCCAAATGCGATTGCGGCCGGGCGTGCGATGGAGCGCGAATTCGACGGCCGTCTAAGGTTGGTCCACGGTCAGTTTTCGAAGCTCGATGAGGTTGCCGAGGGTCAGCTCGACGGCGTAGTGCTCGATATCGGCGTCTCGTCGATGCAGCTCGACGAAGCGGAGCGCGGTTTCTCGTTCCGCAATGACGGCCCGCTGGACATGCGCATGGCGCAGATCGGCCCAAGCGCGGCCGATGTCGTCAACCGCTTCAAGGCGAGCGACCTGACCCGCATCATCGGCATCTATGGCGAGGAGCGCCATGCCGGCCGTGTCGCGCGCATGATCGAGAAGCGCCGGGCAGAGCGTCCGTTCGAGCGCACCAAGGATCTCGCCGAGGCGATCGCTGCCGTGGTTGGTCACAACCCTCGCGAAAAAATCCATCCGGCAACCCGCGCCTTCCAGGGGCTGCGCATCTTCGTCAACGACGAGCTCGGCGAGCTGTCGCGAGCGCTGTTTGCCGCCGAACGCGCGCTGAAACCTGGCGGCCGTCTCGTCGTCGTCACCTTCCATTCGCTCGAGGATCGCATCGTCAAGAAATTCCTCGCAGAGCGTTCGAGTCAGGGGTCGGGTTCGCGCCATATGCCTGCTGCGCACGAAAAGGTCCCCACCTTCGAGAAGCCGGGCAAGGCGATCGCGGCGAGCGAGGAGGAGGCGGAGCGTAACCCGCGCGCCCGTTCGGCCAAGCTGCGCTGGGCCGTCCGCACGTCCGCCGCGCCTCGCGCCGAGGATGTCTCGATTTTTGGGCTGCCAGTCCTGCCCGACATTTCAGGAGCCAAGTGATGGGCATGTTCCGGATTACCGATGTCGTTCTGGTCGTTGGTATGGTTGGCGCTGCCGCCTTCACCTACACGACCAAGCACGCCGCCGAGGCGGAGTATGCCAAGATCCGCAAGCTTGAGACTGCCATCCGCCTCGAGGAAGAGGCGATCGACGTTCTCAAGGCGGACTGGAGCCTGCTGACGCAGCCGGCACGCCTGCAGAAGCTGGCTGACCGCTACTATGACGATCTGCAGCTGGTGCCGATCGAGCCGCACCAGATTGCGGAATTCGGTGAGCTGCCGGAGCGCAACATGCGCATCGAAGAGCTGCTCGGCGGCTCGGGCGAACAATCTGCCAAGACGGAAGAAGGCGTCGACGACATGACGACGAGCGGGGTGCAGCAATGATCGGCCGCTGGCGTAAGAAGAGCGAGGACGCTGAAGTTTCCAGCGAACCTATCGTCGTCGAAGGGTACGCGAAGGGTGCCGGCGGGCGTGCGCGCAGCCGCATCCGCATGACCATGCTGGTCTTCTTCACGGTCTACGCCGTAATCGGCGGCCGTCTCGTCTGGCTGGGCAACCAGGAGCTGGAGTCGACGGGGCCTGGCCCGTCGCGTGTGACCACGTCGCGCCCGGATATTGTCGACCGTAATGGCGAAGTGCTTGCCACTGACATCAACACCGCCTCGCTCTATGCCGAGCCCCGCCGCATCGTCGACGCAGACGAGGCGCTCGAGAAGCTGCTGACGGTCCTGCCGGACCTCAACATCGAGCAGACCTATAACCGCCTCAAGAGCAATGCGGGCTTCATCTGGCTGCGCCGCCAGCTGTCGCCGAGCCAGCAGCAGGCAATCATGCAGCTGGGCATTCCGGGCATCGGCTTCCGCACCGAGAAGCGTCGCTTCTATCCGGGCGGCCCGACCGCCGCGCACATCGTCGGCCTTGTCAACATCGACAACAAGGGCATCGCCGGCATGGAAAAGTTCATCGACGACCAGGGCCTGTCCGACCTGCAGGAGGCCGGACTTGCCCTGCCAAAGGACCTTGAGCCGGTCCGCCTGTCGATCGATCTGCGCGTCCAGCACATCGTGCGTGACGAGCTTGAGCAGGCGATGGAGCGCTACAAGGCGATCGCAGCGGGCGCGGTTGTCCTGAATGCACGTACCGGCGAAGTGCTCGCCATGGCATCGGTGCCGGACTTCGATCCGAACAATCCCTATAACGCGCACGAGAAGGACCGCCTCAACCGCATGTCAGCCGGCGTGTACGAGATGGGCTCGACCTTCAAGGGCTTCACCGTCGCGATGGCGCTCGATGCCGGGAAGGCTAACCTCAACAGCCGTTTCGACGCGACCCGTCCGATCCAGATCGGCCGCCACACCATCCGCGACTTCCACGGCAAGAATCGCGTGCTCACGGTTCCGGAAGTCTTCATCTACTCGTCGAACATCGGCACGGCCCGCATGGCCGAGACTGTCAGCATCGACCATCACCGCGAGTTCTTCCACCGCCTCGGCCTGCTCGACCGCATGGAGACCGAGCTGCCGGAGGTCGCCCGCCCGACCGAGCCGTCAGTCTGGAAGCGCATCCACCAGATCACGATCTCCTTCGGCCACGGCGTCGCCACCACGCCGCTGCAGACGGCCGTCGCCGCTGCCGCCCTGGTCAATGGCGGCAAGCTGATCCAGCCGACCTTCCTGCCTCGCACCGAGGACGAGACCGCCGCCGTCGCCAAGCAGGTCATCAATCCCAAGACCAGCGACATGATGCGCTACCTCTATCGCCAGAACGTCGAGGTCGGATCGGGCAAGCGCGCCGAAGTGCCGGGCTACTTCGTCGGCGGCAAGACCGGTACGGCCGAGAAGGTGGTCAACGGACGCTACTCCTCGAACAAGCGCTTCAACGCGTTCGTCGGCGCATTTCCTGTGAATGATCCGGACTACATCGTGCTGGCTGTTCTTGACGAGCCGCAGCCGGAAAAGCCCGGTGTTGGTGCGACTGCGGGCCTGAATACTACCGTCATGGTCGGCAACATTATCCGCCGTTCCGCCACTCTGCTTGGCGTGAAGCCCGATTTCGGCCATGAAAGTAATGCCCTGCTCGTATCCTCTCATTGATTCTCGCAGGACAGGGGCGTCCAACTAACGGACCGATCAGAAGCGATGAAGCTTAACCAGATATCCGGTGTTCTCCCGCACTCGCCGCTCCCGGACGGGGTGGAGATTGCGGGGATCGCCTCGGACTCGCGCCGTGTCGAGCCGGGATTCCTGTTCGCCGCGCTGCCCGGTACCAAGGCTGATGGAACCGCGTTCGTCGCGGACGCGATCCGCCGCGGTGCGGCTGCCGTTCTAGCACGGGCTGGCGCGATCTCGCAGAAGCTGGACGTACCTGTCATCGAGGTCGAGGATCCGCGCCGCGCGCTGGCGCTGATCGCAGCCGAGTTTTACGGCGCGCAGCCGCAGACGATGGTTGCCGTAACCGGCACCAGTGGCAAGACTTCCGTTGCATCCTTCACCCGCCAGATCTGGGCGCATGCCGGCTTCGCAGCCGCCTCGATCGGCACGACGGGCGTGACGGCTCCGGGCCGCGAGGAATACGGTTCGCTGACGACACCTGATCCGATTGCCCTCCACAAGCTCCTTTCGGAACTTGCTGCATCCGGCGTCACCCATGCCTCTATGGAGGCGTCGAGCCATGGGCTCGACCAGCACCGCCTCGACGGCGTGAAGCTTGCAGCGGCCGGGTTCACCAACCTCGGCCGTGATCATATGGACTACCACCCGACGGTCGAGGAATATCACGCCGCCAAGATGCGTCTGTTCCGCGAGCTGCTGCCAGCCGGCGCGCCAGCCGTCATCTTCGCCGACGACGCCTGGTCCGAACGGACGATTGCCGTTGCGCGCGATGCAGGACTCAAGGTCCTCACTGTCGGCCGGTCGGGCCGTTTCCTTGAACTCAAGCGCGTCGAACACGAGCGTCATCGCCAGCGAGCTGAGATTGTCGCCGGCGGCGAGCTCTACGAAATTGACCTGCCGCTTGCAGGCGACTTCCAGGTTTCCAACGCGCTGGTTGCCGCCGGCCTTGCCATTGCGACCGGCGTTCCTGCTGGCAAAGCTCTAGCAGCCCTCGAACACCTCAAGGGCGCTTCGGGCCGCCTCGAGCTGGTCGGCACCACGAAGGAAGGTGCGCCGGTCTATGTCGACTACGCGCACAAGCCGGAAGCCCTTGAAAATGTGCTGACGGCGGTGCGTCCGTTCATCACCGGCCGCGTCATCGTCGTCTTCGGTTGTGGTGGCGACCGCGATCGCGGCAAGCGTCCGATTATGGGCGAGATCGCCACGCGCCTCGCCGATGTGCGGATCGTCACCGATGATAATCCGCGCACCGAGGACCCGGCCGCGATCCGCGCCGAGATCCTTGCCGCGGCACCCGGAGCCATCGAGATCGGCGACCGCCGCAAGGCGATCCGCCAGGCAGTCGCCATGCTGCGGGCCGGGGATACGCTGATCGTCGCCGGCAAGGGGCACGAAGAAGGACAGACCATCGGAAGCCAGACGCTTCCGTTCTCCGATCACGAGGAGGTTCGTGCCGCGCTGCGGGAGCTGGCCGCATGAGCTGGCTCTGGAAGTCCGAAGTTCTTTGCAACGCAATGGGCGGACGGCCCCTCGGCAATCTGCCAGAGGGCATCACCGGTATTTCGATCGACAGCCGCACGCTGAAGCCGGGCGAAGCGTTCTTCGCCATCAAGGGCGACCTGCACGACGGCCACGACTTTGCGACCGCAGCCGTGAAGGCGGGTGCCGGCCTCTTGGTCGTCTCCGAGCAGAAGCTGCCGGCGCTCGGCCGCATCACTTCACCGATGATCATCGTGCCGGACGTGCTGCGCGCGCTCGAAGCCGCTGGCATTGCCGCGCGCGCCCGTTCGCGCGCCCGTGTCATCGCCGTCACCGGCTCGGCCGGCAAGACGACGACGAAAGAAGCGCTGCGTCTCGGCCTGTCGGTCTGCGGCAAGGTGCATGCGTCGGACAAGTCGTTCAACAACCACTGGGGCGTGCCGCTGACGCTGGCGCGCATGCCCGAGGACACTGACTTTGCCATCTTCGAGATCGGCATGAACCATCCGGGCGAGATCCGCCCGCTGGTGAAGATGGTGCGCCCGCATATCGCGATGGTGACGCTGATCGCCGCCGCCCATCTCGGCCACTTCTCCAGTCTGGAAGAAATCGCTGATGCCAAGGCGGAGATCTTCGAGGGCGTCGAAAAGGGTGGCCACGGGCTGATCAATCGCGACGACGCGATGTGGAAGCGGCTCGACACCGCGGCGCGCGAGGCGGGCCTGCAGCATGTTTGGAGCTTCGGCGAGCACCAGCGCGCCACCTTCCGCCTCGTCGACTGGGTTCAGGACGCGACGGGGGCCGAGATCGTCGCCAAGATGGCCGGCAAGGAGTTTCCGGTTCGCATCGGTGCTCCGGGCCGCCACATGGCGCAGAACGCGATCGCTGTCCTTGGTGCCTCATACCTTTCAGGTGCGGACGTGACCAAGGTTGCCGGTGCGCTGGCGAACCTGCAGCCGGAACCCGGCCGCGGCCGCCGCCATCGCCTCGCACACCCTGACGGCGGCGATTTCCTGCTGATCGATGAGAGCTACAACGCGAACCCCGCTTCGATGCGCGCTGCGCTCGACCTGCTGCGCGTCGCGCCGGTGGGTGAGGGCGGTCGCCGCATTGCCGTCCTCGGTGATATGCTCGAGCTCGGCCAGTACTCGCGCGATCTGCATGCCGAGCTCGCCGAGCCGTTCACCACCTCGGGGGCGGATCTCGTGTTCCTCGCCGGAAACGAGATGGCGGCGCTCTCGGCCCGCCTTTCGCCTGGCATGGCACATCACTATCCCGGCGTCGCTGAACTGACTCCCGCCGTTCTCGAGACCGTGCGCCCGGGCGACGTCGTCGTGGTCAAGTCTTCCAACGGCATCGGCTTCTCCAAGCTGGTCGCCGCCCTTCTCAAGCAATTTCCGGCAGCACCCGCTGCCCCTTCAACTGAAACTGAAGCCTGATCGGTTCGCGAGGAAACTAGTCGAATGCTGATGCTGCTCGTTGGACTCGCCGACCAGATCTCGGCGCTCAACGTCTTTCGTTACATTACCTTCCGGACCGGCGGCGCGCTGATCACCTCGGCGCTGATCGTCTTCATGTTTGGCCCCGCGATTATCGACTCACTCCGTCTGCGCCAGGGCAAGGGCCAGCCAATCCGCGCGGACGGTCCGCAGACGCACTTCAAGAAGGCCGGAACGCCGACCATGGGCGGCCTGATGATGCTGGTTGGCATCATCGGTTCGGTGCTTTTGTGGGGCAACCTCATGAGCCCGCTCGTCTGGGTCGTGATGATGGTCACGCTCTGCTTCGGCGCCATCGGCTTCTATGACGACTACCTGAAGGTCACCAAGCAGTCGCACCTCGGCTTTTCGGGCAAGGCGCGCCTTGCCGCCGAGTTTGTTGTCGCCGGCATCGCCGCCTGGGTCATCATGAGCGTCGGTAACGAACCGTTCTCATCGTCGGTGACGTTCCCGTTCGTGAAGGACTTCGTCATCAACCTCGGCATTTTCTTCATCCCGTTCGGTGCCTTCGTCATGGTGGGCGCGGGCAATGCCGTGAACATGACGGATGGCCTCGACGGCCTTGCCATCGTGCCGGTCATGGTCGCCGCCGCTTCCTTCGGCGTGATCGCTTACCTGTCCGGTAACGCCGTGTTTGCCGACTACCTGCAGATCCACTTCACCCCGGGCACCGGGGAGCTGTCGGTCGTGCTCGGCGCCGTGATCGGCGCTGGCCTCGGCTTCCTCTGGTTCAACGCGCCGCCTGCGGCAATCTTCATGGGCGACACCGGCTCGCTGGCGCTCGGCGGCCTGATTGGCGCGGTTGCGGTTGCCTCCAAGCACGAGATCGTTCTCGCCATCATCGGCGGCCTGTTCGTCGTCGAGATCATGTCGGTGATCATCCAGGTCGCCTGGTTCAAGCTGACCGGCAAGCGCGTGTTCCTGATGGCGCCGATCCACCACCATTTCGAAAAGCTGGGCTGGACCGAGAGCCAGGTCGTGATCCGCTTCTGGATCATCGCCGTGATGCTCGCCCTGATCGGGCTGTCGACCCTGAAGTTGAGGTAAAGAATGATCCCGGCTTCAACCTTCAAGGACCGCAAGGTCGCCCTGTTCGGACTTGGCGGTTCCGGTCTCGCGACCGCCAAGGCGCTGATCCTGGGTGGAGCCGAGGTCCTTGCCTGGGACGACAACCCAGACAGCGTCGAGAAGGCTCGCGCCGAAGGCGTGCCGGTCGGCGACCTTTCGCATGCGGACTGGTCGGCGTTCTCGTCGCTGATCCTGTCACCGGGCGTGCCGCTCACGCACCCAAAGCCGCACTGGACCGTCGATCTTGCCAAGGCTGCCAGCGTCGAGATTATCGGCGACGTCGAGATGTTCTGCCGCGAGCGGGCGGCGCGCGCTCCGAATGCGCCGCTCATCGCCATTACTGGCACCAATGGAAAGTCGACCACGACGGCGCTGATCGCGCATATCCTCGCCAGCGCTGGCAGGGACGTGCAGATGGGCGGCAACATCGGCCGCGCCATCATGACGCTCGAGGCCCCGGTCGATGGTCGCCACTATGTGGTCGAGTGCTCGTCCTACCAGATCGACCTTGCACCTTCGCTCGCGCCGACCGCCGGCATCCTGCTCAACCTGACGCCGGATCATCTCGACCGGCACGGCACGATGCAGCACTACGCCGAGATCAAGGAGCGGCTGGTCGCCGGCAGCGACACCGCCATCGTCGGCGTCGATGACAGCTTTACCTCGCAGATTGCCGACCGGCTCGAGCGCGCCGGCAAGGATGTCGTGCGCATCTCCAAGCGCCTCGCGGTCACCGAGGGCCTCTATGCCGAGGGCGCCTCGCTCATCCAGGTCCGCGGCGGTACGAAGAAGCAGATCATTTCGCTCGACGGCGTCGGCTCGCTGCGCGGCCAGCACAACGCGCAGAACGCGCTTGCAGCCGTTGCCGCCTGCCTCAAGGTCGGGCTGAAGGTGGAGGAGATCCAGGCCGGCATCGAAAGCTTCCCGGGCCTCGCGCATCGCATGGAGCAGGTTGGCCGGAAGGGCAAGGTGCTCTTTGTCAACGACTCCAAGGCAACCAACGCCGATGCGGCCGCTCCGGCCCTGTCGAGTTTCCCGCGCATCTACTGGATTGCGGGTGGCCTGCCGAAGGAAGGCGGGATCACCTCGCTCCACCCCTATTTTTCCCGCATCGCCAAGGCGTACCTGATCGGCGAGGCCGCTCCGGCCTTCGCGGCGACCCTTGGCACTGCGGTTCCCTACGAGATCTCAGGCACGCTGGTGACGGCAGTCGAGCGCGCGGCGGCGGATGCCGCCCGTGACGAGGGCGACGAGGCCGTCGTTCTCCTCTCGCCCGCTTGCGCCAGCTTCGACCAGTTCCGGAACTTTGAAGTGCGCGGCGACGCCTTCCGACAGGCGGTGCTGGCGCTTGGGGATGTGAAACCCGCGGGAGGGAAACGCTGATGGTCAGTCGTGTCGACAGAGGCCCGGTCGCCAACTGGTGGTGGACGATCGATCGATGGTTCCTCTCGGCCTTCCTGTCGCTGATGGGCCTTGGGCTGGTTCTCTCGTTCGCGGCGTCTCCGGCGGTCGCAGAGCGCATCGGGCTTGAAAGCTACCACTTCGTCACCCGCCAGTTCATCTTCATGATCCCGGCCATCGCCGCGATGCTGGTGGTCTCGTTCTTCAATGCCCGGCAGGTGCGAAGGCTCGCACTGTTCATCCTGCTCGGCTCGCTGGTGCTGATGGTGGTCGCGCTCTACTTCGGCGTCGAGGTCAAGGGCTCCCGCCGTTGGGTGCAGGTAGCCGGCATCTCGATCCAGCCGTCGGAGTACATGAAGCCCGGCTTCGTCGTCATCTGTGCCTGGCTGTTTGCGGAGCAGGGCCGCCGCTCGGACATTCCCGGAAATCTGTTCGCCATGATCCTGCTCGGCCTTGTGCTGGCACTGCTGATCGCACAGCCGGACCTCGGCCAGACGCTCCTGGTCATGGCCACCTGGGGCGTGATGTTCTTCATGGCCGGCCTGCCGTGGTTCTGGATCATCGTGCTCGGCGGCGCTGCCGCTTGCATCGGCTTCGGCGCCTACTTCGTCTTCCCGCACGTGGCTGGCCGTATCGACCGCTTCCTCACGGGTGAGGGCGACACCTTCCAGGTCGACATGGGCCGCGAGGCGCTGCTGCGTGGCGGCTGGCTCGGGCAGGGGCCGGGTGAGGGCACCGTCAAGCGCATCCTGCCGGACAGCCATACCGACTTCATCTTCTCGGTCGCAGGCGAGGAGTTCGGGATCGTCGCCTGCATGCTGATTGCAGCGCTATTCGCCTTCGTCGTGCTGCGCGGCCTGTCGAAGGCGATGCAGGACAAGGACGATTTCTCGCGCTACGCGGTCGGCGGCCTCGTCGTCCTGTTCGGCCTGCAGTCGATCATCAACATGGGCGTGAACCTGCACCTGCTGCCGGCGAAGGGCATGACGCTTCCGTTTATCTCCTATGGCGGCTCGTCGCTGGTGGCGATGGCGATCTCGATGGGCATGGTGCTGGCGCTCACCCGCCGCGATCCGCTCAAACGCCTGACGATCAGCGGTTCGCCCTACAGGCGCCAGATCCAGCCTGCGGAGTAACCATGAGCGCTGGTACGATTCTCCTGGCCGCCGGCGGTACTGGCGGCCATGTCTTTCCGGCCGAGGCGCTGGCGCATGAGCTGACCGCGCGCGGCTGGCAGGTTCACCTTGCCACCGACAACCGCGCGGGCCGCTTTGCCGGCTCGTTCCCGGCTGCCGCGATCCACCAGATCTCGTCGGCCACCATCGGCTCCAAGAACCCTCTGTCGCTTGCGCGCGCATTCTGGTCGATCTGGTCGGGCGCACGTCAGGCGGGACAGATCATCCGCGAGATGCGGCCGAAGGTGGTCGTGGGCTTTGGCGGCTATCCGACGCTACCGCCGGTGTGGGCGGCGACCAGGCAGGGCGTGCCGACCCTGATCCATGAGCAGAACGCGGTCATGGGCCGCGCTAACAAGGCGCTGGCCGCGCGCGTCTCCGCGGTCGCCGGCGGCTTCCTGCCGCAGAGCGGCGGGGTCTATGCCGCCAAGACCGTGACCACCGGCAACCCTGTCCGCCCGGCCGTCATCGAAGCGGCGAAAATCCCTTACGAGCCGTCTGCGGAAAGCGGTGAATTCCGCCTGCTGGTGTTTGGCGGTAGTCAGGGTGCGCAGTTCTTCTCCGACGCTATTCCGGGCGCAATCCGCAAGCTGCCGCCAGAACTTCGCGCACGGCTGAAGGTCACCCAGCAGGCGCGGCCGGAAGACGAGGCGGCCGTTCGCAAGGCTTATGCCGAGCTTGGCGTCCCCGCTGAGGTGGCGCCGTTCTTCACCGACATGGCTGCACGCATCGCCAATGCGCATCTGGTGATTTCGCGGTCGGGTGCGTCGACGGTGTCGGAAGTGGCTGCCGTAGGCCGTCCGGCAATACTCGTCCCGTATCCGCACGCGCTCGATCACGATCAGGCGGCCAATGCAGCTTCCCTTGCGGCAGTCGGCGGCGCCGAAGTCTGTCCGCAGGCGTCGCTTTCGGCAGATGTGCTTGCGGAAAAACTTTCGCACTACATGACCAGTCCCGCAGACTGCTCGAAAATTGCTGCGGCAGCGCGCAGTGTTGGCAAGCCCGATGCGACGCAGTTGCTTGCCGACCTCGTGGAGGCTATTGCATCGGGCGAATCCGTGGAAGCATTTAAGGGAAGGATGCGCGCATGAAGATGCCGCAGACAATCGGCGTCGTGCATTTCATTGGCATCGGCGGCATCGGCATGAGCGGCATCGCAGAGGTGCTGCACACGCTTGGCTACAAGGTGCAGGGCTCCGACCAGGCCGACAGCCAGAACGTCCAGCGCCTGCGCGAGAAGGGCATCGAGTGCATGGTCGGCCACAAGGCTGAAAACCTTGGCTCAGCCGAGGTTATCGTCGTGTCCTCTGCCGTCAAGAAGAACAACCCGGAGCTGATCGCCGCCCGCGAGAAGCTGCTGCCGGTTGTGCGCCGTGCCGAAATGCTGGCCGAGATCATGCGATTCCGCAATGCGATCGCGATCGGCGGCACGCACGGCAAGACGACCACCACTTCGATGGTCGCGGCACTGCTCGACGCCGGCGGGCTCGACCCCACCGTCGTCAATGGCGGCATCATCAACGCCTATGGCACCAACGCCCGCATGGGCCAGGGCGACTGGATGGTCGCCGAGGCTGACGAGAGCGACGGCACTTTCCTGAAGCTGCCGGCCGACATCGCCATCGTCACCAACATTGATCCTGAGCACCTCGACCATTACGGCTCGTTCGACAAGGTGCGTGACGCCTTCCGCCAGTTCGTCGAGAACGTGCCGTTCTACGGCTTCGGCGTCATGTGCATCGACCATCCCGAGGTGCAGGCGCTGGTGTCCAAGATCGAGGACCGCCGTGTCATCACCTATGGCGAGAACAAGCAGGCGGACGTGCGCTTCAGCAACGTCCGCATGGACGGCGTGGTCTCGGAGTTCGACGTGGTGATCCGCGACCGCAAGCAGGGCACCGAGACGACGATCGAAGGCCTGCGTCTCCCGATGCCGGGCAAGCACAACATCTCCAACGCCACGGCCGCCATCACCGTCGCTCACCAGCTCGGGATCGGGCCGGATGCCATCCGCGCAGGTCTCGCCTCGTTCGGTGGCGTGAAGCGCCGCTTCACCCGTACGGGCTCGTGGAACGGCGTTGAGGTGTTCGATGACTACGGACACCATCCGGTCGAGATCAAAGCCGTGCTGAAGGCGGCGCGCTCTGCCTGCAAGGGCAAAGTAATTGCCATCGCTCAGCCGCACCGCTTTACGCGCCTGCGGGACCTGTTCGACGATTTCGCCTCCTGCTTCAACGACGCCGACACCATCATGGTCGCGCCCGTCTATGCGGCAGGCGAGGATCCGATCGAGGGCATCACCTCCGAGGCGCTGGTCGCCCGCATCCGTGCCGGCGGCCACCGTGACGCGCGCTACATCGAAGGTGCCGCCGCGATCGCGCCGCTGGTCAAGGAAATGGCGGAGCCGGGCGACTTCGTCGTCATGTTGGGTGCTGGCAACATCACCCAGTGGGCCTATGCCCTTCCGGGCGAGCTCGCCGCGCAATGAGCATGGGTACCGAGCTTCTCGCGCGGCTGGGCGATGCTGTCGCCGGCATTCGCGGCCGGCTGACGCCCGACGCGCCGATGGACGCCATCACCTGGTTCCGTGCCGGCGGCCCGGCCGACCTGATGTTCCAGCCAGCCGACGAGGACGATCTCGCGGCCTTCCTGAAGGTGCTGCCGGAGGATGTTCCGGTGCTGGTAGTCGGTGTCGGCTCGAACTTGCTGGTGCGTGAAGGCGGCATTCGCGGCGTTGTCATCCGCCTCTCCGCGAAGGGTTTTGGCAGCGTCGAGTATCTGGGCGGTAACCGGCTGCGGGCCGGAGCTGCCGTCCCCGACAAGCGCCTTGCCGCTGCCGCGCTTGAGGCTGGCCTCGGTGGCTTCCACTTCTACCACGGAATTCCGGGATCGATCGGCGGTGCGCTGCGCATGAACGCGGGTGCCAATGGCGTCGAGACGCGTGAGCGCGTCGTGTCCGTGCGCGCGGTCGACCGGAAGGGCAAGATCCATCTCTTCACCAAGGCGGAGATGGGCTACGCCTACCGGCACTCTTCGGTTTCAAAGGACCTGATCTTCGTCAGCGCTGAGTTTGAGGGCTATCCTGAAGACCCTGAAAAGATCCGCGCCGAGATGGATGCGGTGCAGAACCATCGCGAGACGGTGCAGCCTATCCGCGAGAAGACCGGTGGTTCGACCTTCAAGAACCCGGAAGGCACTTCCGCTTGGAAGGAGGTCGACAAGGCCGGCGCGCGCGGCCTCACCATTGGTGGCGCGCAGATGTCGGAGATGCACTGCAACTTCATGATCAATACCGGCACCGCGACCGGCTACGACCTCGAACTTCTCGGCGAGACGGTGCGCGCGAAGGTGCTCGCCAATTCCGGCATCCGCCTCGAATGGGAGATCAAGCGCGTCGGTGAATTTTTGCCCGGCCGCGAGGTGAAGGAGTTCCTGGGCGAGACCGCCTGAGGCATTTTCAAGTCTTTTCAGACACCTGATAAGGGCGGGCCAAACGGCTCGCCCTTTGCGTGTTTACCTTACGTTCCAGCCGATACCTAAAAATGTATCGATTTGTGAATCCTTCCTGAATCTCAAGGTCTTGCCACGGAATCCAACCTCTGATTCCTTAAGGACGAATCGTTTCCTGATTTGAGTCGAGCGTGTTCGAGATGCTGGCGGCTGCAGCCGCTGGATGACTCCGACTCAACTCTGCGAAACGCTGGAATGCGGCCGGCGGAAGAGGGGATTACCGGGCATGACGAGAAAGCACGTAGCCGTTCTCATGGGCGGTTTTTCCTCAGAGCGGCCGGTTTCGCTTTCTTCCGGAAATGCCTGCGCAGATGCTCTCGAGGCCGAGGGCTACCGGGTCAGTAGGGTCGATGTTGGCCGGGATGTCGCGTCGGTGCTTGCGGAGCTGAAGCCAGACGTAGCCTTCAACGCGCTGCATGGTCCGTTCGGTGAGGACGGCACGATCCAGGGCATCCTCGAATACCTCGAGATTCCCTACACGCATTCAGGCGTACTCGCCTCGGCGCTGGCGATGAACAAGGACCAGGCCAAGAAGGTGGTCAAGGCTGCCGGTGTGCCGGTTGCCGAATCGATGGTCGTGAATCGATTCGACATCGGAAACGAGCACCCGATGCCGGCTCCCTATGTGGTGAAGCCGGTTAACGAGGGGTCGAGCTTCGGCGTCGTCATCGTCAAGGAAGACCAGGCGCATCCGCCCCAGGTGCTGCGCTCCGAGGACTGGAAATACGGCGATACCGTCATGGTCGAGCGCTACGTCTATGGTCGCGAGCTGACCTGTGCGGTGATGGGCGATCGCCCGCTGGGCGTCACCGAGATCATTCCCCTGGGTGGGGCGTTCTACGACTACGACGCAAAATACGCTGCCGGTGGGTCAAAACACGAATGCCCCGCGAAAGTTTCACCGTTTATTTACCAAAAAATACAGACACTGGCTCTGAAGGCACATCAGGCAATTGGATGTCGCGGCGTATCGCGTTCCGACTTCCGCTTCGACGACCGCTATTCCGAAAATGGCGAGCTGATCTGGCTGGAAGTGAACACGCAACCCGGCATGACGCCGACGTCCCTGGTGCCAGAGCTAGCCGCGGAAGCGGGATATACATTTGGTGAATTGTTGAGTTGGATGGTGGAGGACGCGTCTTGTTTGCGTTGAGGGCCGGGCGACGTGATGGCGGGTTCGTGCTGCCGCGCATGATGCGCAGGCCGGCGCGTTTCGTCTCGCGCTTCGTCGCGGGCGAAGTTGAAGCTCCGCCGTTCTTGATGCTGGCGCTGTCTGCGGCGCTGGTTGGTGGTTTTTCTGCCTATGGCATGGTCGCGGGTGGTCATACCTCCACTGTTGTGCAGGCTGTCACCGCGCGCACCGGTTTTGCGATCGAGGAGATTCGCGTTGTCGGCAATGTCGAGACGTCCGACGTCGATATTTTCGACCGCGTCGGCCTCGACGGCTATACCTCTCTGATCGGCTTCGATGCGGAAGGGGCGCGCAAGCGCATCGAGACGTTGCCGTGGATCCAAAGTGCCGAGGTGCGCAAGGTTTATCCCGCCACCCTCGAGGTTGCTGTCACCGAGCGCAAGCCGTTCGCGATCTGGCAGCGCGGCAGCCTGCTGTCCCTGATCGAGGAAGATGGCAAGGTCATCGCTCCGCTCGCGGGCACACGCCACCTGACGCTGCCGCTCGTGGTCGGTAGCGGTGCAGCCGAGGAGGCCAAGGCTTTCATCTCCCAGGTTGCCCAGGTTCCTGGTCTGGCGCAGCGCGTGCGCGGCTATGTGCGCGTGTCCGAGCGCCGCTGGGACCTGCGCTTCGACAATGGTCTTACCGTCAAGCTGCCCGAGAATGGCGTTGACGTAGCCCTTCGCGATCTCATCGAACTCGACCAGCAGCACGGTCTGCTGGCTCGCGACGTCCAGATCGTCGACATGCGCTTCCCTGACCGCCTGGTCGTGAAGTTGTCGCCGGATGCGGCGACGGCGCGCGAGGCGGTGATGAAGGAGCGCCTTGGCAAGCATTATCGTCCTGCGGAGCGTCGTGTATGAGCTGGCTGCGCGGTAAATCTGATGTTTCGGCGGGCCGCTCCGGTATCGTCACCGTGCTCGACATTGGCTCGACCAAGGTGTGCTGTGTCGTCGGTCGCCTGAAGCCCTGCGAGGAAAGCGAGCGGCTTCCGGGGCGCACCCACAAGGTCAAGGTCATCGGCATCGGCCACCAGAAGTCGATGGGCGTGAAATCCGGCGTAATCGTCGATCTCGATCAGGCCGAACAGGCGATCCGCCTTGCTGTCGATGCCGCCGAGCGCATGGCTGGCCTCACCGTCGAGTCGCTGTTCGTCAACGTCTCCGCGGGCCGTCTGTCCAGCACCGTGTTCTCCTCGACAGTCAATCTCGGCGGTCACGAGGCCGGACCTTCCGATATCAAGCGGGTTCTCGCGGCTGGCGCAAAGCAGGCAATGCGCGCCGAGCGTGAGGTGATCCATTCGCTGCCAATCGGCTTCTCGCTCGATGCCGAGCGTGGCGTGCGCGACCCGTCCGGCATGATCGGCGACGTGCTCGGCGTCGACATGCATGTGCTGACCGCGGATGCGGCACCGCTGCGCAACCTTGAGCTTTGCGTTAACCGCGCGCACCTGTCGGTCGAGCGCATGGTGGCGACCCCCTATGCCAGCGGCCTTGCCGCGCTCGTCGATGACGAGGCGGAGATGGGCGCGGCCTGCGTTGACATGGGCGGCGGCACGACGACGATCTCGATCTTCGCCGAAGGAAAGTTCGTGCACGCGGAAGTCATTCCGATCGGCGGCAGCCATGTCACAATGGACCTCGCTAAGGGCCTGTCGACGCGCCGCGAATATGCCGAACGCCTCAAGGTCATGCATGGCTCGGCGCTCCCGGCGACAGGCGACGACCGCGACATGGTCACGGTCTACCCGATGAATCCGGAGGATGGCGAGGCGCCGCAGCAGGCGCCGCGCGCCATCATGAACAAGATCATCCGCGCCCGCGTCGAGGAGACGCTGGAACTCGTACGCGACCGGCTGAACAAGTCTGGTTTCGGCGGGGTCGTCGGCAAGCGTGTCGTGCTGACCGGCGGTGCAAGCCAGCTTGCGGGTCTGCCCGAGGCGGCGCGGCGGATACTGGCCCGTAACGTGCGGCTGGGGCGGCCGCTCGGTGTAACGGGTCTTCCGGAGGCCGCGAAGGGACCGGCGTTTGCGACGACGGTTGGCCTCCTGATCTACCCGCAGATGGCGGGTTTCGAGAGCCGAAACGGGAAGGGGGGTGGACTACCTTTCCGTGCCACTGGCACCGGTGGCCGGCTTCAGCGTGTCAGTCAGTGGTTGCGAGAGAGTTTTTAGGAACAACGGGGGCGACCCCGTGCTCCGCGGCGGCGAGCAGCGGGAAAAGGTAAAAGGACGAGGACAATGACCATCAATCTGCAGAAGCCGGACATCACCGAGCTCAAGCCGCGCATCACCGTCTTCGGTGTTGGCGGCGGTGGCGGCAACGCCGTCAACAACATGATCACCGCCGGCCTGCGCGGCGTCGAGTTTGTTGTCGCCAACACCGACGCTCAGGCCCTCACCATGTCGAAGGCCGAGCGCCTCATCCAGCTCGGCGCGCATGTCACCGAGGGTCTCGGTGCCGGCTCGCAGCCTGAAGTCGGCCGTGCGGCGGCTGAGGAATGCCTCGACGAGATCATCGACCACCTGTCGAACACCCACATGTGCTTCGTCACCGCCGGCATGGGCGGCGGCACCGGCACCGGTGCGGCTCCGGTCGTTGCCCGCGCTGCTCGCGAGAAGGGCATCCTGACCGTCGGCGTCGTCACCAAGCCGTTCCACTTCGAAGGCGCCCGCCGCATGAAGACCGCGGACATGGGCATCGAGGAACTGCAGAAGAACGTCGACACGCTGATCGTCATTCCGAACCAGAACCTTTTCCGCATCGCCAACGACAAGACCACCTTCGCCGACGCATTCGCGATGGCCGACCAGGTGCTCTATTCGGGCGTTGCCTGCATCACCGACCTGATGGTCAAGGAAGGCCTCATCAACCTCGACTTCGCTGACGTCCGCTCGGTCATGCGCGAGATGGGCAAGGCGATGATGGGCACCGGCGAAGCTTCGGGTGAGGGCCGCGCGATGGCCGCTGCCGAGGCTGCGATCGCCAACCCGCTGCTCGACGAGACCTCGATGAAGGGCGCGAAGGGCCTGCTGATCTCGATCACCGGCGGCCGCGACCTGACCCTGTTCGAAGTCGACGAGGCTGCGACCCGCATCCGCGAGGAAGTCGACCCGGATGCCAACATCATCCTCGGCGCGACCTTCGACGAGGAGCTCGAGGGCGTCATCCGCGTGTCGGTCGTCGCCACCGGCATCGACAAGTCGGCAGCCGAGATCAACACGCCGCCGATCATGGTTCGCCAGCAGCCGGTGCAGCGCCCGGTCGCTCAGGTCCAGCAGCAGCGTCCGGTCGAGGTTCGCACCTCTCCTGTCGCTCCGGCACCGGCTCCGGTCGCCGAGGCTGCTCCGCGCGCCGCAGATCCGGTCACCGAGGCAATCCGCGTCGCCGAGGCCAATGCCGAGCTCGCCGCTGCCGCCGCTCCGGCAGCCCCGGTTGCTGCTCCGGCTCCGGTCCAGCAACCGACCCAGGAGTTCCGTCCGTCGAGCAACCTGTTCAAGCAGCCGCCGGTCGAGCAGCCGGTCGCAGTCGCCCCGGTTGCTCCCGCAGCACCGGTCGCCGCTCCGCAGCCGTCTCCGGCCCGCGTCGAGGCTCCGGCTCCGCAGGTGGAAGTCGCCCAGCCGCGCATGCCGCGCGTCGAGGACTTCCCGCCGGTCGCACGTGCCGAGATCGAGGCTGCCCGCGCTCCGCAGCCGCAGGCTGACCACGAGGACCGCGGTCCGATGGGTCTGCTGAAGCGCCTGACCGCCGGCCTGTCGTCGCGCCGCGAGGAAGAGCCTGCCCGCTTGCAGCCGGCACAGCCGCGCGAGCCGCGCCTGCGCCAGCCGGCTCCGGAAGCTAACCGCCGCGCCGACGCCCAGCTCTATGCGCCGCGTCGTGGCCAGCTCGATGACCAGGGCCGCATGTCGGTTCAGCCGCGCGTGCACCAGGAAGAGGATCAGCTGGACATCCCAGCATTCCTCCGCCGCCAGGCAAACTGATCACGATCTACGGATTGAAGGAAGAAAGGCGGGTGCTCAGGCACCCGCCTTTTGTTTATACGCGGCAGCGGCAATTGCCGGCAAGCGCCCGTATTTCCACGCGATTACCGCCGTTAACGTTTTGTTATCGAGCGTAACAGCGGGAAAGAAACAGTGATTTGGTTCGCGGAGGTGCGATAGCTATTTTCCGCAGCATCCGCTGACGGTGAGCGCATGGGGATGAGGGCTCAATCGTCGTTTAGCAGCGCCAGGCTGGCGCAGCGGCATTTCGGGGCGAAAAATGGGGATCGAGTTGTACGACTACCAGACGACGCTCAAGTCGCGCGTATCACTATCCGGCGTTGGTGTTCACAGCGGCAAGCCAGTTACGGTTCATTTCATTCCGGCCGATCCGGATACCGGCGTGGTGTTTTCCCGCGTCGATGAGACGGGCAAGTCGACCGAGATTCGCGCCCTCTTCAGCGAAGTGGGCAATACCGACCTGTGCACGGTGCTTGGTGATATTCAGGGCCCGTACGTTGCGACCGTCGAGCACCTGATGGCGGGCGTTACCTTCGCCGGCCTCGACAACGTGCTGATCGAGATCGACGGTAACGAGGTGCCGATTCTGGATGGCAGCGCGGCACCTTTCGTCGAGGCGATCGAGCAGGCCGGGCTGCAGACGCAGCAGGTGCGTCGCCGCTACATCCGTATCCTGAAGCCCGTGCGGATCGAAAACGGTGCCTCTTGGGCAGAATTCCGCCCGCACGACCGCACTCGCTTCGAGATCGAGATCGACTTCGAGACGCCGGCCATCGGTCGCCAGTTCTTCGCGCTGGATGTCACGCCGGATTCGTTTCGCACCGAAGTGTCGCGGGCGCGCACTTTCGGCTTCATGAAGGACGTCGAGCGTCTTTGGGCCGCTGGCTACGCTCTCGGCTCGTCGCTTGAGAACTCCGTCGTGATCGGCGAGGACCACCGCGTCGTGAACATGGAAGGCCTGCGCTATCCGAATGAGTTCGTCCGCCACAAGATGCTGGACGCCATGGGCGACCTGTCGCTCGCGGGCGCGCGCTTCATTGGCTGCTTCCGTTCCTATCGCGGCGGCCACAAGCTCAACGCCAACGCGCTGAAGGCGCTGCTCAGCGACCGCTCTGCCTACGAGATCGTTGAAGCTCGCCGGCCTGCCATCGGACGCCAGGCAGAGATGATCGCGGTTAACGGGCCTGCATTCGCGCCCTGGATGATCTGAAACGCGTGTTCTTCCCCAGTCCTTTCCACCCCAGCGCCACAAAAAAGCGCCATTGGGTCGTGACAACGTTGCCGAGTGACGGCGGTTCGACTAAGACTGCCGCGACGTACGATTAGCCACGCCAGAGGGGCGAGACCCGTCATGAGTGAATTCAATACAGCTGTAACCGCCTCGCCGCGCCGTCGACTGGCATTGGCAGTAGCGGCGGCTGTTCTGCCTTTGATGGTTTCGGCCTGCGCGTCGGACAAGAATATTGACCTTGCCTCCTACGCGGAGACCGTCGAGCCGGCCAACGAGCTGTACAATCAGGGCCTAGCGAATCTCGATGCCGGCCGGATGGGCGAGGCGGCGAAGAAGTTCGAGGCGGTCGACCGCCAGCATCCTTATTCGGAGCCGGCCCGCAAGGCGCTGCTGATGAGCGCGTTCACCAATTACCGCTCCGCCAAGTACGAAGAAGCTATCACCGCTGGCCAGCGCTACGTGTCGCTTTATCCGACCAGCGAGGACGCTGCGTACGCGCAGTACCTGATCGGCCTTTCATATTTCCGCCAGATCCGCGACGTCACGCAGGACCAGAAGGAAGCCCGCCGCACGGCCGAGGCCATGCGCGAGCTGATCGAACGCTGGCCTGAGTCTGAATATGTTGACGACGCGCACGCCAAGATCCGTTATGCCCGCGACCAGCTCGCCGGCAAGGAAATGCAGGTCGGCCGCTACTATCTCGAGCGCCGCGAATATGTCGGCGCCATCAAGCGCTTCCGCAACGTGGTCGAGATGTATTCCGACACGCGCCATGTCGAGGAGGCGCTGGCTCGCCTAGCCGAAACCTATCTCGCAATGGGCCTTGCTTCGGAAGCACAGGCTGCGGCAGCGGTGCTCGGCCACAACTATCCGGACAGCCAGTGGTACAAGGACACCTACAAGCTGCTGCAGTCCGGCGGCCTCGAGCCGCGCGAGAACAAGGGCTCCTGGCTGAGTGGCGTTGGCAAGCTGCTCGGCGCCAAGGAAAGCTGATCTTTCCGCGGGCGGGGTAACTTGCCTGCGGGAGGGTCTTCACCTTTTGTTCGCGTCGTGGTCTTCTCCGGGAATCGGTACTCCATTTTCGGTCTCAGCTCCTGATGCTCGCCCATCTGTCGATCCGCGACATTGTTCTGATTGAACGGCTCGACCTCGATTTTGCGTCGGGCCTGTCAGTGCTGACCGGTGAAACGGGCGCCGGCAAGTCGATCCTCCTCGATTCGCTCTCCCTCGCACTTGGTGCGCGCGGCGACGCCTCGCTGGTGCGTCATGGCGCGACGCAAGGCAGCGTGACTGCAATATTCAATTTACCGATCAACCATCCGGCACGCGAAGCCGTACGGGAAAACGGCCTTGACGACGATGGCGGCGACCTCATCCTTCGCCGCATTCAGTCGGCGGACGGGCGCAGCCGTGTCTTCATCAACGACCAGCCTGCCAGCGTGACGCTCTTGCGCAGCATTGGCCGCATGCTAGTCGAGATCCACGGCCAGCACGACGACCGTGCGCTGGTGGACGCCTCCGCACACCGTGAATTGCTCGATGCGTTCGGTGGCCATGTCGGTCAGGCGCAGTCGCTGGCACGCATGTGGCAGGCATGGCGTGACGCAGAACATGCGCTGTCGCGCCACCGCGCCAGGGTCGAGGCAGCGGCGCGCGAAGCGGACTATCTGCGCTCTTGCGTTGACGAGCTGTCAAAACTTGCGCCGCAACCGGGCGAGGAGTCGGAGCTCGCCGAAAAGCGCGCGCATATGATGCGCGCGGAAAAGATTGCGACCGATATCACCGACGCGCAGGACGTGCTGTCCGGTCCGAGCTCAGCCGTGCCGCAGCTTGCCAGCCTGCTGCGGAGACTTCAGCGAAAGGCGGCTGAGGCGCCGGGCCTGCTCGATGACATCATCAAGTCTCTCGACGAGGCGCTGATTTCGCTCGATGCGACGCAGGAGGCGGTCGACGCCGCGCTGCGCGCCAGCGAGTTTGATCCGAAGGCGCTGGAAGATGCGGAAGAACGCCTGTTCGCGCTTCGCGCCGCGGCCCGCAAGCACTCGGTGCAGGTCGATGACCTCGCCGCTCTGCGCGACAAGATGGTGGCCGACCTCACCGATCTCGACGCGGGCGAGGAGCGCCTTGCCCATCTCGAACAGGAAGCGGTTGCGGCACGCGCGGCCTATGACGAGGCAGCACTCCATCTTTCGGAACTGCGCAAGGGCACGGCCTCGCAGCTGGCGAAGGCGGTGATGAAGGAACTGCCGGCGCTCAAGCTTGAGCGCGCCGAGTTCATCGTCGAAATTTCCTCCAACCCGGAAGACCGCTCGGAGAGCGGCATCGACCAGGTCGAGTTCTGGGTCCGGACCAATCCGGGAACGCGTCCGGGGCCGATCATGAAGGTGGCGTCGGGCGGCGAGCTTTCGCGCTTCCTGCTGGCACTCAAGGTGGCGCTTGCCGATCGGGGCTCGGCACCGACGCTCGTCTTCGACGAAATCGACACGGGCGTAGGCGGCGCGGTGGCGGATGCGATCGGCCAGCGGCTGGCAAGGCTTGCCGAGCGCATTCAGGTGTTGTCGGTGACCCATGCGCCGCAGGTCGCGGCACGCGCGCATTCGCACTACCTGATCGCCAAGTCGGGCGGCAGCGACAAGGTCGCGACCGGCGTGGAGACGCTCGCCCGCGAGGCGCGGCAGGAAGAGATCGCCCGCATGCTGGCCGGCGCGACCATTACAGACGAAGCGCGTGCGGCTGCTGACAGACTCTTACGGGAGAACGCGGCGGTCAACTGATCCGAGGGCTTGAGCCCTGCGGCCGCAACGCTACTTTAGCGCACCTAGTTGCAGCCGGATTCGCGCCCATGTCCATTACCCGCAAGCCCGTCGAAGAACTCACGCCGCAGGAGGCCGCTGAGGAACTCGCCGCGCTCGCGGCCGAGATTGCCGAGCACGACCGTCGCTATTACGCGGAAGACGCGCCGACCATCTCCGACGCGGACTATGACGAGCTGCGCCTGCGCAATGCAGCGATCGAGGCGGCATTCCCCGAGCTGATCCGCTCGGATTCGCCCTCGCGGGCTGTGGGAACGGCGCCGACCGGTACCTTTGGTCAGGTGCGCCACTCCCGGCCGATGTTGTCGCTCGACAACGTCTTCAGTGATGCTGACGCACGCGACTTTGTTGCTTCTGTGCGCCGCTTCCTGTCGCTCTCGAGCGGCGAGGAGCTGGTCTTCACCGCCGAGCCGAAGATCGACGGCCTGTCGATGTCGTTGCGCTACGAGCGCGGCGAGCTGGTGACGGCCGCAACGCGCGGCGACGGCGAGACCGGCGAGAACGTGACCGCGAATGTTCGCACGATCGACGAGATCCCGCAGAAGCTGCCGGCTGATGCGCCGGAAATCGTCGAGGTGCGCGGCGAGGTCTATATGCGCCGCGACGATTTTCTTGCGCTTAACGAGAAGGCGGCGGCAGAGCAGGGCCGTACCTTCGCCAATCCGCGCAACTTCGCGGCTGGCAGTCTGCGCCAGAAGGACCCGGAGGTCACCCGCAGGCGGCCGTTGAAATTCTTCGCCTATGCCTGGGGCGAGACGAGCGAGCCGCTGGCGGCCACCCAGTACGAAGCAGTCCAGCGGATCGGCTCGTGGGGCTTCAAGATCAACGAGCTGACCAAGATCTGCCGCTCGGCTGACGAGATGCTGGAGCACTACCGGGCGATCGAGGCGCAGCGCGCCGAGCTGCCCTATGACATCGACGGCGTTGTCTACAAGGTGAACCGCCTCGACCTGCAGGAACGGCTCGGCTTCCGCTCGCGCAGCCCGCGCTGGGCGACCGCCCACAAGTTCCCGGCGGAGAAGGCGACGACCGTTCTCAAAGGAATCGACATCCAGGTCGGCCGCACCGGCGCGATGACGCCAGTGGCGCGGCTGGAGCCGGTGACGGTTGGCGGCGTCGTCGTCACCAACGCGACGTTGCACAACGAAGACTACATCCGCGGCATCGGCAATGACGGCAATCCGATCCGCGAGGGCAGGGACATTCGCGTCGGCGACACGGTGATCGTCCAGCGCGCCGGCGACGTGATCCCGCAGATCCTCGACATCGTGCCTGAGAAGCGGCCCGCTGATTCCGCTCCGTACCAGTTCCCGCACACCTGTCCGGTCTGCGGCAGTCATGCTGTGCGCGAGGAGGGCGAGGCGGTCTGGCGCTGCACCGGCGGCCTGATCTGCTCGGCGCAGGCGATGGAGCGCATCCGCCACTTCGTCTCGCGCAACGCCTTCGACATCGAGGGGCTGGGCGAAAAACAGATCGAGTTCTTCTTCTCGCAGGAAGACCCGTCGCTGTGCATCCGCACGCCCGCCGACATCTTCACGCTCAAGCAGCGGCAGGAAGGCGCCCTGACGAAGCTCGAAAACTTCGACGGCTTCGGAACCGTCTCGGTGCGCAAACTCTATGCGGCGATTGATGACCGCCGCCAGGTGTCGCTGTCGCGCTTCCTGTTCGCACTTGGCATCCGCCACGTCGGCGAGACCAACGCGAAGCGTCTCGCGCGCCACTTCCTGTCATTCAACGCGTTGCGCGAGACCGTGACCAGCGCCGAGCCGCCGGCGGCCAAGGGCCTGCCTGGCAACGCGCAGTGGCAGTCGCTGGTCAACGACATCGACGGCATCGGCACGGTTGTTGCGCAGGCGCTCGTCGACTTCTTCGCGGAGGAGCACAACGTCCAGGCGCTCGACGCCCTGCTGGCGCAGGTGACCCCTCTCGATGAAGAGCCTGTCGGCGAGATCTCCTCGCCAGTCGCCGGCAAAACGGTCGTCTTTACCGGCACTCTCGAACGCATGTCGCGCGACGAGGCCAAGGCGATGGCCGAACGGCTCGGCGCCAAGGTTTCTGGCTCGGTGTCGAAGAAGACCGACCTGGTCGTCGCCGGCCCCGGCGCGGGCTCCAAGCTGAAGCAGGCGACTGAGCTCGGCATCGAGGTGATTGACGAGGACCAGTGGTTCGAGCTGGTTGGCCAATAATCCTGATGATTGGCTCAACCGAATTTATGTGACTTGGCAATCCGGCTGACCTACATCCACGCTTCGAGCCCGACGTAAGGGCAAGTACAACGGCAGAACAAAACCGGATGACTTCCAGAAGCGTGCAAGAATTCTTCGAGGGCGTAAAGAGCTCCGCCCCGGTCGTTATTGCTTCGGCGCCGTTCGGTATTCTGTTCGGCGTCGTGGCCGTGCAGAACGGCCTCAGCATCGGCGAGGCGGCTCTGATGAGCGCGACGGTATTTGCTGGCGCAAGTCAGCTGGTCGGGCTGGAACTCTTCGGCCAGTCGATCCCGGCGTGGATCGTCGTGCTGTCGATCTTCGCCGTCAATTTCCGGCACGTGCTCTATTCTGCCGCGCTGTCGAGGCACGTGATGCACTGGACGCCGGTCAAGCGGGCGATGGGTTTCTTCTTCCTGACAGACCCGCAATTTGGCGAGGCCGAGCGACGGTCGAACGGCGAGGGCAAGGGTCTGACCTTCTCCTGGTATCTCGGCATGGCGCTGCCGATCTACGTCTTCTGGACCGCAGAGGGCGCGGTTGGCGCGGCGTTCGGCAACCTGATTCCCGATCCGCACAAGATCGGCCTCGATTTCCTGTTGCCGATCTACTTCCTCGGCTTGGTGATGGACTTTCGCGACCGGCCGCTGTGGCTTCCGATTGTCGCCATGAGCAGCGTCGCGTCGGTTATCGCCTACAATACCGTCGGCTCGCCCTGGCACGTCTCCATCGGTGCGATAGCGGGCGTGTTGCTCGCGGCGGCGATCGTACCGGTGAGGAAAGGCGTCAGCCAATGACCGCGACCTTCTGGATCATCATTGCCGGTGCGGTCGTTACCTACCTCACGCGCGTCGGCGGCCACCTGGTGCTGTCGCGCTTCGAGAGGATTCATCCGCGTGTGGAGGCGGGGCTGAACGCCGTGCCGGCGGCGGTTTTGACGACATTGGTCGCGCCCGCGGCGACCACGGGCGGCGTGGCAGAATGGGCAGCGCTAGCGGTCGCCGGGTTTGTTGCCCTGCGGGGCAATCTCATCGTGATGGTGGCAAGCGGCGCAGCAGTGCTGATCCTGCTGCGCAATACGCTCTAGAGCTATCAAAGCGGCGCTGCGGCCTTTTCGAGCCAGGCCAGCGTCTCTCCGTCAAGCATCGGCCCGATCTCCTGCAGCACGCGTGCATGATAGGCGTCGAGCCACGCGCGCTCGGCTGGATCAAGCATGTCGGCAACGATGAGCCTGCGGTCGAACGGCGCAAGCGTCAGCGTCTCGAAGCTGTGCATCGGAATGTCACCGCCCGGGATCGGCGCGGCTTCCTCGACGACGATCAGGTTTTCGAGGCGAATGCCGTAAGCGCCTTCCTTGTAGTAGCCGGGTTCGTTGGAAATGATCATCCCCGGCAGCAGCCTTTCCGCGCCGGTCTTGGCTATACGCTGCGGCCCCTCGTGCACCGACAGGAACGAGCCGACGCCATGGCCGGTGCCGTGGGCATAATCGAGGCCGTGGGCCCAGAGCGCGCGGCGGGCGATTGCGTCGATGTCCATGCCACGGGTGCCCGCCGGGAAGCGCAGCAGCGAGATCTGGATCAGGCCCTTGAGCACCAGCGTGTAGCGCTCGCACATTTTGCGCGTCGGCGTACCGACAGCGACCGTGCGGGTGATATCGGTGGTACCGTCCTGGTACTGGCCGCCGGAGTCAACGAGATAGAGTTCGCCGGCCTGCAGTTTGCGATTGGTGCCGGTGGTCACGCGATAGTGGATGATGGCGCCGTTGGGGCCGGCACCCGAGATCGTGTCGAACGAGATGTCGCGCAGCGGCATCTGCGTTTCCTCGCCGACCGCGACGCGGAACTGCTCAAGCGCCTGCACGGCCTGGATCTCGTCGATCGTGCCGGGCTCCTGCCGGTCGAGCCAGCAAAGGTACTTGGTCACCGCAGCGCCGTCGCGGCGATGCGCGGCTCGGCTGCCGGCAAGCTCCGCCTTGTTCTTGGTCGCACGCGGCAGGCGGGCGGGGTCGGGCAGGGCAAGTGTCGTGCCGCCGTTTTCCTCGACGATCATCCGCAGCTTCTCGGCCGCCAGCACCGGATCGAGCGCGACCGTGCCACCGAGGGCGGCGATGCGGGCAAGCTCCTCTTCGAGCTGCGAGGGCTCAAGCACGTCGGCAAGCTGGGTGAGATAGGCGTCCGTCTCGATCGTTAGCTTGTCGCGGCTGATGAACAGCTTTGGCAGCTCGTCGGTGCTGAGGATCGCGAAACCGAGCGCGAGCGGCGTATGGGCGACATCGCTGCCGCGGATGTTGAACACCCAGGCGAGCGACGACGGATCGGTCAGCACCGCGTGCGTTGCGCCCTTCTTTGCAAGCGATTCCGAAAGATCGGCGATCTTGTCCTTAGCGAGCACCCCGGCAAAGCCGTGTGGGTGGATCTCGATCTTGCCGGCCGGCGGAGCAGGGCGGTCCGCCCAAACGGCGTCGACAAGGTTCTCAACCGGGGTGAGCTCGATGCCGGCCTTCTCGAAGGCCTCGACCTCGGCGATCGTGTGCAGCCAGGGATCGAAACCGATCGTCAGCCCCTCACCATTGGCCTCCAGCCATTTTACCGGCGGGTTTTCAACGAGGCTTTCAATGCGGAACGTTCCCGGATCGACCTGAGCCTTCGCCTGAAGTGTGTAACGACCGTCGACGAACAGGATTGCCTTGTCCTTCAGGACCAGCGCCGCGCCGGCGGAACCGGTGAAGCCGGTGAGCCACTGCAGCCGCTCTGAGCAGGCGGCGACATATTCGCCCTGATGTTCGTCGGCGCGCGGAACAAGGAACCCGTCGAGCTTGTGTTCGGCGAGTTTGGCGCGTAGCAGCGCCACCCTCTCGATGCCCTGCGAGGGATTGGTGCGCACGTCGAATGACTGGAACATCATGCCGCTCTGTTGCTGGTTGTACTGCCAGCAGGTCTAGACCTCATGATGAAGCCTTGCAACGGTCGCTCCTTGTTGCGGCGCACAATCACTTCGCACATGCAAAAACTGCATGGTCGCCATGCGCTATCTGCACTGGTCCTTTGGGTCAGCAGACCTTACCTATGCGTCAACAAGATGTTGTCCCGAGCGCACAGGAGATAGGCATGGCTAAGGGTGGTTTCTTCCGGAATGCAGTCAACGCAATGGTGACGGCGCGCGAGAAGCAGGCCCGTCGCTATGTCGCCAGCGCTCTCCTGATGCTGGACGATGAGACCCTGAAGGCTGCTGGTCACAACCGCGCAGATCTCGAGCGCAGCAGCCGCGGTGCACCGTACATGTTCTGATAGCGTGGGGCGACGCCATCGGAACAACTAAAAGGCGGTCCTTCGGGCCGCCTTTTTAGTTTGCATAGGTTAGAGACTGACCTCTTTCACACCGTTTCCGACTGATACCCCGGAAACGGTCTTTTCTTTTCCACCCTTGCAGGAAGCGCTCTAGCGCTTGAGGTGAATGGTGACCCAGCCCTCGAGGTGCGTGGTGCGGATGTGGCGAAAGCCTTCGGCCACATAGGCGGCGATCACCGCGTCCCCCTGCGAGTCGAGAATTCCCGACAGAATTAGGGAACCGCCGTCGACCACGTTACGCGCCATCTCCGGGGCAAGCTGGATCAGCGGATTGGCGAGAATGTTGGCGATGATCAGGTCGAATGGGCCGCGCTCGGCGAAGATCGGATCGTCGAAGCCCGGCGCAGTCGCCGTGGTCACCCACTGCGACACGCCGTTGAGTGCGACGTTCTCGGTTGCGACCTCCGTTGCCACCGGATCGATGTCGGTGGCCAGCACCGGGACCAGGGCGAGCTTGGCAACGGCAATGGCAAGCACGGCGCTGCCGGTGCCGAGGTCGAGAACGTTCTTCGGCTGCTCGTCGGCAACGACCGAAGCGATCATCTCAAGGCAGCCCGCCGTCGTGCCGTGGTGGCCGGTCCCGAATGCCTGGCCGGCCTCGATCTCGATCGCAATGTCACCCTCACGCACCTCGTCGCGATCGTGGCGGCCGTGGACGAGGAAGCGTCCCGCGCGGACCGGCTTCAGCCCTTCCAGCGACTTCGCCACCCAGTCGACATCAGGCAGTTCCTCGCGCTGGATCTCCAGCGCCTCGCCGGTCAGGCTGCGGATGCGCGCCTCGATGTCGTCGATCTCATCGTTGTCGGCGTAGACGGAGATCTCGTCGATGCCGTTGTCCTCGTCGAGCTCGACCGAGGCGAGGGGATAGCCGTCATCCTCGAAATGCGTCTCCATCGCAGCGAACAGGTCGGTGGAGAGAGGGCGCTTGGCGACGAAATAGAGACGGGTCTGGGTCATGCAGTTCAACCTTTGGCCAGCCGCTTCAGCTTGGCTATGGCGTTGTCAGGATTCTCTCCATACGCAATGGTGCCGGCAAAGTCGCCATCGGAGTTGAGGAGAAGGATCGAGGCGGTGTGGTCCATCGTGTAGTCGCCGTTCTCGAGATCGACGCGCTTCGAGTAGATGCCAAACGACTTCGCCATCGCCATCACCTTCTCGGGCTCCCCGGAGATGCCTACGATACGGTCAGAAACGTTGGTGACGTAGCTGTGGACGATCTCGGGCGTGTCGCGCTCCGGGTCGATGCTGACGAAATAGGCCCGGATGTCCTTGCCCTCGTCGCCCAGTGTCTTCAGCCAGCCGTCGAGCTCGAACAGGGTCGTGGGGCAGACTTCCGGACAATGGGTGAAGCCGAAGAAGACGGCGCTCGGATGCCCCTTGAGGGCCTCTTGGGTGATCGGCTCGCCATTGCCCTGAACCAGTTCAAACGGCGCGCCAAAGGCCTTGGCAGTATGCTGTACGCGATACCAGTCGAACGTCATCCAGCCGACGGCAAGCGCCACGACGACGAGTATGCCGACAAGGATCGATCGCATCATGGAGAAGCCCCTTTATCAGGAATGGTGCCGGTGCGTCAGAAGCACCAGGACAGGCCGGAATCGACCAGCGCCATGAAGATCGCGGGCGCGTGCTCCATCCACCCTGCGAAGGCAACGCCCGCAAAGGCGGAAAGCGCAACCGCCAGGACCGCAAGCGCGGCAGGGCGGGCGAGGCTGGCTGTAAAACCGGTCATGGAACCTTGATACCGTCTCGCGCAGCGGGTTGAAAGATGCCATCTTGCCGCCCGCGGCTGGATCAACGTAACTGTGATCGCAACGGCAGGAGAGGGCGATGAGCGTACGCGACAGCACGCAGGGATATTCGGCGACGCAGATCATGCTGCACTGGACGGTGGCCCTTCTGGTCGCATTCCAGTTTTTCCTCAATCAAGGCATCGGCGACGCATTTCGCGCGGTCATGAGTGGCGAGGAACCGACGGCCGACGCGGTGGATGCTGCCAACATCCATGTGACGATGGGCCTGCTGATCCTGATGCTGGCGCTGTGGCGGATCGGGCTGCGGCTTACACTTGGCGCGCCGCCGGCGCCCGACAACGAGCCGCCGCTGCTGCGCCGCGTGGCGAAGATCAACCATGTTGCGCTCTACGTGCTGATCCTGCTGGTGCCGATGTCGGGCGCTGCCGCCTGGTTCGGCAGCCTTGGTGGTGCGGCCGCCGCCCACAACATCCTCAAGCTGTTGCTGCTCGCTGTGGTTGTTCTCCACATTGCCGGCGCGCTGGTGCAGCACTTCGTCTTCCGCTCGGACGTCCTGATGCGGATGCTGATGACCCGAGACTGATCATGTCCAAGGAAAAGGCGGGGGCGCCGCATGGCGACCCGCGCATTCATCCCACCGCGGAATTGAAATCCTGCAAGCTCGGCCGCCACGTCGTCATCGGCGAGCGCGTCGTGCTGCGCGAGGTGAAGGTCGGCGACTTCAGCTATTTCGAGCGCCACGGCGAGGCGATCTACACCACCATCGGAAAATTCTGCTCGATTGCCGCGAATGTGCGGATCAACGCGCTGGAGCACCCGATGGAGCGGGTGTCGACGCACAAGATCACCTACCGCCCGAATGAGTTCTTCAAATTCCAGGGCGTCGACCAGGAGTTTCGCGAGCGCCGCCGTGCGAAGCAGGTCACGATTGGCAACGACGTGTGGATCGGGCACGGCGCCGTCATCATGCCAGGCGTGACGGTCGGCGACGGAGCGGTGATCGGCGCGAACGCCGTGGTAACGAAGCCGGTGGGCGACTACGAGATCGTTGCGGGCGTCCCTGCACGGCGCATCCGCATGCGCTTCGATGATGACGTGGCCACGGCGCTCAAGGCGCTCGCCTGGTGGGACTGGCCGGAGGAAAAGCTGGCCGAAGCCATTCCCGACATGCAGGTGCTGTCGCCTATGGAATTCATCGAGAAATGGAAGATCTGAGGCTGCTTCCTTGCTTGTATAAAATTTAAATTAAATTACGCGCATTAGTATTAATCGAATGTTTCGTGCGTGTACTTGAGTTACTCTGCAATTTTCGATTGTATTAATTTTCCGTTAGTGATTTTCTCTGGCTCGGAGATTAACCGCTGGGCAGAAGACTTCGATTACCAAGGGAGAAGTCTAATGCTGAAGCTGATTGCATTCGCTGCGCTATCCTCGACGCTGACCTTCGCCGCCGTTCCGGCCATGGCCGGAGGCTGGGGCAAGAGCGGAACTACCCAGTCGTCCTATGGCGGCTTCGTCAACATTTCGCCGTCGGTGCAGACGGGCAACATTGCCCTTCTGAGCGGGATCGGGCTGCTCAACAACGCCAACATCCTCAGCGGCAATGTTGTTTCCGGCATCGTAAAGGGCAACAACAACAATGTAGGCCATGGCAACGTCACCGGCAGCCAGAACGCGGTGGGCAACGGCATCATCGGCGGTGGTTCGTTCGGCAATTCCTGGAGCAAGGTCCAGTCCCAGTCCTCTGGTCGCCGCCGGCACTAACCGGTCGGGCGCAGGGTCCTGAGGCCACCCTCCACCTCCTCCCGCTGAGGTCTTGCGCCCATCGGCGAGCGCCTCCCGATCCCCGCCCCCCGCTAACGGGAGGCGCTCAGGTCGAAGGGAATGGCGGGCCTTCCCGTCTCCCTTCGACCACCCTATGAACGGAACAACCGGCCTCGGGCCGGTTTTTTGTTGCCTGGACGTTGCGGAGAATTTCGGCTTCGGCGCCCCTTCCGCCGCGGGGGTAGTGTGACGGAAGGGGCCCGGAGGTAAACCGCATGGAGCGGAAGATACAGGCACCATTGCCTGCAGTTGTGAGACTACTAAAATACACGTAAAAGTCGAATTATTCTGTCTCACATTCTTAGCGTGTGGAAGGTTGTAGTAACGGAAGGCTGGTTCTCGTCGAAGCGCGGTGTCGGCGGCTGCGTCCAGTTCTGACCGTTCAGGCATGGATGCTCGGGTCAAGCCCGAGCATGACGATGAGAAAAGGTAGGGTTTTCCGGATATTGAGCGGGAGTGGAAGCCATGGGCGCCTAGGTGCTTCTGGCTGTGCTGCGGAAGCGCTCTGCCCTGTGGGGCGCTTACGTGCCCATCTTCGTCATCCCCGCCAAGCCCGCGAAGCGGGCCCGAGCAGGGGATCCAGGCCTGAACGATCACGCTGCAGTGCGGCGCAAGCGTCCGCGCCAAGCATCAACACGATGAGTGAAGGGGCATAGAGGCGCGCCCTCGCTTCAACTTGTGCGTGCCAGGCTCGCGGCGCTCACACCGCCGTCACGAATCCGTCGAGTACGCGCTTCTGGCCGGCCTTGTCGAAGTCGATCGTAAGCTTGTTGCCCTCGATCGCGGCGACGTTGCCATTGCCGAACTTTTGGTGGAACACCCTGTCGCCAACCTTGAACGGCGACTCCGTCGTCGTCACCGACTTGGCGACCAGCTCACCCTCGATTGTGCGACCCTTTACCGAGGTGCGGCCGGCGCCATAGCCGGAATCGACTTCGCCATAGCCGATGCGCTCGACCGCATGGCCCGAGCGGGAGCCCCAGTTGCGGTTGGTCGCCTCGTTGCGGTTCTGCTGGGCGCGCTGCCAGCCGGGCGTCGAGTAGCTGTTGTTGAACGAGCCCTGGCCGGCGTTGTCGAAGCGCGAGGCGCCATACGGATTGCGGCCGCCGATCTGGCTACCATAGCCCGTGCCGTAGCCGCCGTAGCTCGAGCTCGTTTCCGCAATCTCGATGTGCTGCTCGGGCAGCTCTTCCAGGAACCGTGACGGGATCGTCGACTGCCACAGGCCATGGATGCGGCGGTTCGAGGTGAACCAGATGTGCAGGTTCCGCTTGGCGCGCGTCAGGCCGACATAGGCGAGGCGGCGTTCTTCCTCGAGGCCGGAGCGTCCGCCCTCGTCGAGCGCGCGCTGGTGCGGGAAGAGGCCTTCCTCCCAGCCCGGTAGAAACACCGTGTCGAACTCGAGGCCCTTGGCCGAGTGGAGCGTCATGATGTTGACGGCGTCGAGCTCCTCATTCTGCTCGGCGTCCATGACGAGCGCGACGTGCTCGAGGAAGCTCCGCAGCGACTCGTACTCTTCCATCGAGCGAATGAGCTCTTTGAGGTTCTCGAGCCGCGTCGGCGCATCCGGCGACTTGTCGTTCTTCCACATGTCGGTGTAGCCGGATTCCTCCAGCACCGTCTCGGCAAGCTCGGTATGCGGCGTATTGTTGAGGAGGTCGCGCCAGCGGGCAAAGTTCGCCACCACCTCGCGCAGTGCCGCGCGCGGCTTCGGCTTCAGCTCGTCGCTTTCGGCAAGCCGGCCCGCGGCCTCCAGCATCGGCACGCCAAGGGCGCGGGCAGCATCGTGGACCTGCCGGATTGCAGCCTCGCCAAGACCGCGCTTCGGCACGTTGACGATGCGCTCGAAGGCGAGGTCGTCTCCGGGATTGGCGATTACGCGGAAATAGGCCATCGCATCGCGAATTTCCTGGCGCTCGTAGAAGCGAGGGCCGCCGATGACGCGGTAGTTGACCCCGAGCGTGACGAAGCGGTCTTCGAACTCGCGCATCTGGAACGAGGCGCGCACGAGGATCGCCATATCGTTGAGGTTGTGCTGCTTGCGCTGCAGCGCCTCGATCTCCTCGCCGACGGCGCGGGCTTCCTCTTCCGAGTCCCAGGCCGCATGAACCATCACCTTAGGATCGTCCGGGTTGGGCTTCTCGGTGAAGAGCGTCTTGCCGAGGCGGCCTTCATTGTGGGCGATGAGGTGCGATGCGGCGCCCAGAATGTGTGCGGTAGAGCGGTAATTGCGCTCAAGACGGATGACGGTCGCCCCCGGGAAATCGCGCTCGAAGCGCAGGATGTTGTCGACCTCCGCGCCGCGCCAGCCGTAGATCGACTGGTCGTCGTCGCCAACGCAGCAGATGTTGACGGTCGTGCGCTCTTCTCCGGCGATAAGCCGTTCGGCCTCGCGGCCGGTAGCCGGAGCGTCTGTCGGACGCATCTTGCTCGGCCGCTGAGCCAGCAGTCGCAGCCACATGTACTGCGCCGTGTTGGTGTCCTGGTACTCATCGACCAGGATGTAGCGGAACTTCTGGTGGTACTCGCGCAGGATGTCCGGGTTGCTGCGCAGGATACGGATCGGGTGGCAAAGCAGGTCGCCGAAGTCACAGGCGTTCAGCGTAGTCAGCCGCTCCTGATAGGCGCGGTAGAGCTCGCGGCCGCGCCCATTGCCGAATGCGCGCGCATCGCCTTCCGGAATTTCGTCGGGCGACAGGCCCTTGTTCTTCCAGGCGTCGATCATCTGGGCGAACTGGCGCGCGGGCCAGCGCTTATCGTCGAGGCCCTCGGCCTGGATGAGCTGCTTGATCAGCCGAATGACGTCGTCGGTGTCGAGGATGGTGAAGTCGGAGCGCAGCCCCGCCAGTTCCGCATGACGGCGGAGAATCTTGACGCCGATCGAGTGGAAGGTGCCGAGCCACGGCATCCCCTCGACCGCCTCGCCGACGAGCACGCCGATGCGCTGCTTCATTTCGCGCGCCGCCTTGTTGGTGAAGGTCACCGCAAGGATCTGCGACGGCCACGCCTTGCCGGTGGCAAGAATATGGCCGATGCGGGTCGTCAGTACGCGCGTCTTGCCGGTGCCCGCGCCGGCGAGCACCAGCACCGGACCTTCGGTCGTCTCGACCGCGAGTCGCTGTTCCGGGTTCAGGCCGGAGAGATAATCGGGTGCGCGGTTGCCGCCCTGGCGTGCGGCCATGGCACGCGCGGCAATGCCGCCCGCAGGTCCACCCGCAGGCGCAGACGCCGCAGCGGGGCGGGGCGGCAGATCGTCCTCATCAAAGAAGGGTATGTCGTCGGCGAAGCCTGGCATGTCGCTGGAATGTAGTGATTCTAAACGGAAAGGCCAGACTTTGTTCGCATCTTGTTCTGTGCGAACGCGGAAAGCCTACGCGTTGGTTGCCGTTTCGAGCCGGCTGATGCGCCGGTCGGTGAAGTTGAGCCTGCCGGCAATTATCGGCGACACGATGGCGGCGAGCGCCGGATCCCGTTCGATGATCGCGGTGAGGTCCGGGATCTGGTTCATCGCAACGAGGCTGAGAAGGTCATGGCGGACCTCGCCCTCGGCGGTGCGGGGCAGGGCAGCGACCTGCTGAACGAGGTCGGCGCGCGCGCCGTTATCCAGATTGTCCTGCGAGGCGCGCAGCTGGGCGCTGATGTCGCCATCAGCCTCCACAAAGGCGTAGAGGCCGACGCCCTTGCGCGGCAGCGGGTAGAGGGTGAGCGCAACGTCGCGCACACCCGGCACCTTCTGCAGAGCGGCGGTGATGATCTCGCCCTCGTGCTGAAGGCGGTCGCCGGTACCTTCGCCGTCTGACCAGTTGAAGATGCCGCGGGTGATCAGGTTGTAGACCTTCTTGCCGGTCGCCATCCAGATGCGGCTCGGCAGCGAGCGGCGGGCGAGGATGCGCTTGCCGGTGGGCGTCATCAGATCCGGCGCGAAGGAGCGCATCTGCTTCAGCAGGTGGCGGAAGTCCTCATAGGCCATGAAGCGGTAGAGGGCGCCGCGGCGCCGGTGGCGCGAGGCGAGCTGGAAGTCGATGACCGATGCGCGGCCTTCCGGCGTCATCAGCCAGTTCTGCGGCTTTGCAAGGTCGTTGTGGGTGATGCCGGCGCGGCGCAGTTGCCGCAGCAGCCGGAATGCATCCTTGTAGAACTCGCGTGAGGAGGGGCGGGCGAGGTGCAGCGGCGCGCCTTCGGTCCAGGTGCGCTCGAGCCCATCCTTATCCGTATTGATCAGCTGCGGCGTGCCTTCAATTCCCTTTACCGCACGTAACGCGGCAATCTCGCGGCGCGCAAGAATCCAGGCGAGCGGACGCGTCCAGATCGGCGAGGCGGTCACGACACGGCGGATCACCACCTTGTCAGGTTCGCCGGCCAGATACCCCTTCTGCGTTTCCGAGAAAACGTCGCGCTTCAGAACCGCCTTTGCAATGAAATCCGTCATGTTTCGTCCTGTTGGTCGGCCGTCCCTACATGCCAGTTCCAGTCGAGACAAGCCTCGCGGCAAACCGGAGCGGGTGAGCGCCTGTACGGCACTGCGCCTTCACCACACGCCACTGCGCGCGGTGGCTCCTGCCATTTTACGCCGTTTCGGGTGCAAACGCGCTCCAAACCCTCCGCAGCGGTGGTCAGGCCTTGCGCTTGATGCCGATGGAGCGACCGGCGCGCTCCGGTCGCGGCAGAATGGAATGCTCGGCCCGCATCGCCTCGATGTTGGCGAGGATGTCCGGCGGCATCGGGCACACCTTCGGGCCGTTCATGTCGACGTGGAGCGTCAGGTTCTCGCAAGTCGCCGACAGCCAGCCGTCGACATGGCGCAGCTCCTGGTAAAAATGGAAGCGCTTTTCGTCGTAATCGAGAAGGTGCAGCGAGCAGGTAACCTTGTCGCTCAGATGCAGCTCGCGCACGTAACAGACGTGGATCTCCGCCGTGTAGGTCGTCAGGCGCCGCTCGCGCGCATAGTCAGGGCCCATACCCAAATGCGCGAAGGCTTCATCTGCGCCCTGGTCGAAAAGGACGTTGTAATAGGCCATGTTGAGGTGGCCGTTGTAGTCGATCCATTCCGGCTGGATCTCCAGGACGCGGGAGATGAACGGAGCTGCGACAGGCATTTTGGCTCGGCTCCTTTGCAGTTCTGGCGCTGGACAAGAAGATCGGGCTTTGCTCATAGCGGATAAAGGAAACATGGTGGTTACACAAGCTTAGCCGCCGCAGGGGAGAAGCGCTGATGGCTCTGGCCGATCTTCAGGCAGTCGAGAGAAATGAAACCGGCATCGCCGCTGTCGTCGAGATCTTGCGGCAGCGATTTGGCGACCGTTTCCAGACGGGCGAGGCGATCCGCGGGCAACACGCCCACACGACGACCTACATTCCCTCGCAGCTGCCTGACGGCGTTGTCTTCGCAAAGTCGACCGAAGATGTGCAGACGGTGGTGAGGGCATGCGCCGAGCACCGCGTGCCGGTGATCCCGTTCGGCACCGGCACCTCGCTTGAGGGCCACGTCAACGCGCCGGGCGGTGGCATCTGTATCGATCTTTCCGGAATGAACCGGATCATTTCCGTCAACGCCGAGGATCTCGACTGCACCATCGAGCCGGGCATCACCCGCGAGGAGCTGAACGCGTATCTGCGGGACACCGGCCTGTTCTTCCCGATCGATCCGGGCGCGAATGCGAGCCTTGGGGGCATGGCCTCGACGCGGGCATCCGGCACCAATGCGGTGCGCTATGGCACTATGCGGGAGAACGTGTTGTCGCTGACGGCTGTGATGGCCGACGGCCGCGTCATCAGGACAGGGCAGCGTGCCAAGAAGTCGTCTGCCGGTTACGACCTCACCCGTCTGCTCGTCGGGTCCGAAGGAACCCTCGGCGTCATCACCGGGCTGACGCTGAAACTCTACGGCATCCCGCAGGCAATCTCCGGCGGCGTCTGCCCGTTCCCCAGCGTGGAGGCTGCGTGCCAGGCAGTGATCGCGACGATCCAGATGGGCATACCCGTCGCGCGCATCGAACTCGTCAACACGCTCGGCATGAAGGCGCTGAACGGCTATGCCCAGCTGGGCTACCCGGATTCGCCCTGCCTGTTCGTCGAGTTCCACGGCTCGGAGGCTGGGGTGAAGGAGCAGGCCGAGATGTTCGGCGAGATCGTTGCCGAATATGGTGGAGGGCCGTTCCTGTGGACCTCGGCCGCTGAAGAGCGGACAAAGCTCTGGAAGGCGCGGCACGACGCCTACTGGGCGATGCTGTCGCTGCGCCCGGGCGCCAAGGCGCTTGCGACCGACGTCTGCGTGCCGATCTCGCGCCTTGCCGAGTGCATCCGCGAGACGGAAGAGGACATTGCCCGCTCCGGCCTGATCGCACCGATCGTCGGCCATGTCGGCGACGGCAATTTCCACGTCCAGGTGATGACCGACCCGTCGAGCCCGGAAGAGATTGCGGCGATGGAGGCCTTTGTCGCACGGCTCAACTTGCGCGCGATCGCCATGGACGGCACCTGCACCGGTGAGCATGGCGTGGGGCAGGGCAAGACGGCATTCCTGCGCCACGAGGTGGGCGATGGCGTCGACTTCATGCGCATGATCAAGCAGGCGCTCGACCCGCTCAACATCATGAATCCGGGGAAGACTCTGCCTCCTGCAGCCTGAGAGGCTTTTGCCACTTTATCGACACGCGATTGAGGGTAAAGTACTGCCGGCTTTGGCAAATTTGGCGGGAGAAGCAGGCTGGCCCGATTATTCGTCGCCATAGGCGGTTTGCTCGTGCTGGCGCTGACCGCAGCGCTGGTGGGGCCCTACTTCGTCGACTGGACCTCCTATCGCGCCGACTTTGAGCGCGAGGCGGGACGCATCCTCGGCCGTGAGGTCACGGTCAGGGGTGACGCGTCGGCGCGCCTGCTGCCATTTCCCTCCATCACCTTCACGGACGTTGTTGTCGCCGGCATCAAGCCCGGTGAGCCGGCGATGACCGTCGAGACCTTCTCGATGGATGCCGAGCTTGCCCCGTTCATGCAGGGCAACATCCACATCTTCGACATGCGGCTAGTTCGCCCGTCGGTCGTGATTGACGTTGCCGAGGACGGCGCGCTCGACTGGGCGGTACGTCCCTCGGTGCCGCTCGGCGCCACGCACGTCTCGCTCGAGAAGCTGACGATAACCGAAGGCAAGGCCGTCCTCCGTCACGCCGCGAGTGGGCGCACGCATACGCTGACCGAGGTCAATGCCGAGCTGTCGGCGCGCTCGCTGGCGGGCCCGTGGCGGATGGAAGGTTCGCTGCGTCTCGACGGCATGCGCACGGCGCTTTCGATCAGCACCGGCGCGGTCGACGAAAACGGCATGCGCATTCGCGTCCGCGCGCAGCCTGAGGCCTATCCTTTCACTCTGGAGACGGACGGCACCGCGCGGGTTGAGGATGGTCGCGCGGAATATGCCGGCAACTTCCGCCTCAACGCGTCCGCGCTTGGGGAACAGCCTGCCGAGAAGGAGGGGCCGCCCGCCTACCGCGTTGGCGGCAACTTCCTGTTCGATCACGCGGCGCTGAAGGTCGAAAAGTTCCGCTTCGAGACTGGGCCTCTCGACGATCCCTACATCGCCGAGGGGAGTGCGGAGTTCGACCTTGGCCCGCAGCCGAGCTTCTTCATCAGCGCCGATGGCGCCCAGGTGCGGTTCGACGAGGCGATTTCGGCCGAGAGCGGTGCTGTCAGCCTGGAGACGCGCATCGCCGCCGTCCGCGACTTCCTCCTCGACATGCCGCGCCCGGCCATTCCGGGCCGCATCGAGGTCGCGCTGCCGGCGGTCGTGGCTGGCGACACGACGATCCGCGACGTCCACCTGCACGCAGCGCCGGCCGAAGGCGGCTGGGCGATTGCTTCGCTTGGTGCGACGCTTCCGGGCCGGGCGACGCTTGAAGCCAGCGGCGACCTTACCGTCAGCGACGATCTCGGCTTCAAGGGCTCGCTGCTCCTCGCAGTCGGCCAGCCGTCGGGCTTCGCCGCCTGGCTAGCACGCGACGTAGATGACGTGATCCGGCGACTGCCGGCAGCAGGTTTCAGCGCCAAGGTCGATCTTTCCGCGGAACAGCAGCTGTTCGAGGATCTCGAACTGATCCTCGGCAAGGCCAAGTTCACCGGCGAGATCGTCAGCCGGACGCCTGCCAATCAGAAGCCGTCGATGTCGCTCAAGCTCGATGGCAATGAACTCGACGTGGAGGGCATGAGCGCGTTGGCGTCGCTGTTCATCAGCGACGAGGGCAGGACGCGCCACGCTGACCGCGACATCGAGTTCCAGATCGCCGCCGGGCCGGTGACGGCGGCTGGCCTGACTGCCGAGTCGCTGGATACGGCGCTGCGCCTCAAGGACGGCACGCTCGAAATCGACAAGCTGTCGATTGGGGGGCTCGCGGGAGCCAATGTCAGCGCAACCGGTTCGGTCAAGAACGTCGGTACCGAGCCGGCGGGCACCATTGATGCAACCATCATCGCCGCCGACCTTGCGCCGCTCGTCGAGGCGCTCGGCGAGCGCTTCCCCAACAACAAGATCATTGCGTCCTTGGCGGACCACAGCGTCGGCTATCCGGGCCTGTTCGAGGACGCCTCGATCCGCGTCGTCGGCACCTCGGCCAAGGCGGGTGAGGTGCTTGGCCTTGCCGTCAGCGCCTCGGGCGAAGCTGGCGGTACGACCTTCTCGCTTGCGGGCTCTGCCAGCGACATTCTCGGAGGTCTCGAAAACAGCGCGATGAAGCTGGAGCTGTCGGCGCGTAACGACGATGCCTCAGCGCTCTATGCGCTCGCGGGCATGCCCAGCCTGCCGCTCGGCATGATCGGGCAGGGCAGTGCCGAGTTCAGCTTCGAGGGCCAGCTTGCCGGGGGCGGCAAGACGAAGTTCCTGTTCATCGGCGATGGCCTGTCGGCGAGCTTCCAGGGCGAAGCAGCACTCGCCGACGAACACATCACGCTGAATGGCAGCGCCGCGCTGGTGGCGGACGACCTCGAGCCGTGGCTGGCAACCGCGGGCATATCTCTTCCCGGCTTCGGCTACGGCCTGCCGGTGTCGATCAAGGCGGAACTGGACGAACAGGAGGGCCTGCTGGTCCTGTCCGGCCTGACGGGCCGGGTCGCGGAGACGACGATCGACGGGGACATCAACGCGCAGCTGCGCGAGGGCGCGCCTCACCTAACTGGCGCGCTACAGCTCTCCAATCTCGACCTCAGGCTGGTGTCGGAAATGCTGGTGAGCGCGCAGGCGCTGGAGGCAGCAGAGGATGGATGGCCGACGACGCCGTTCGCCACGACCGTCTCCGCCCCGTTCACTGCCGAACTCGATCTTGGCGTGACGCTGCTCACCGCAGGCGGTGGCTGGCACTCCGACGACGCGCGCTTCACGCTGAACCTCGGCCAGGACGGCGCCGCGTTCTCGCGCTTCATCGGCAACGCCTATGGCGGGCAGCTCACCGGCAATGCCGAGTTCCGCAACAATGCCGGCTCCGGCATGCTCTCGGGCCAGCTGAAACTCGCCGGTGCGGATGCCCGCATACTGTTCGGCGACAAAGGGCTGACCGGCGAGATCCAACTGACGACGACCTTTACCGCCAACGGCAAGTCGATCGACGGGCTGGTCTCCTCGCTGGCCGGTTCGGGCTCGGCCCACCTCAACGGCGCTGAAATTGCGGGCGTCTCGCCTGACGCCTTCGCGGATCTTCTCAAGGCCGCGGACGAGCGCGGGACCGAAATCAATGCGGAGACAACCCGGCAGTTCGCCTCGTCGCGCGTGCGGCAGGGCAGCTTCCCGGTCGAAAATGCGGACGTTGCCTTCACCATCACCAATGGCGTGCTGCGTGCGCCGCCGGTACGCCTCGGGGTGCCGGGCGCGACGCTTGGGCTCGAAATGCAGGCGAACCTGCAGCAGGGCACCTTTACCGCGAACTCGACGCTGACCTACGACCCCGGCAAACACGAGTTGGTGGGATCGGAACCTGCGGTGCGCTTCACTGCATCGGGCCCGTTCGATGCGATCGAGGTGACGGTCGAGACCGATCCACTCGGCCAGTATTTCACGCAGCGCGCGCTGGAGCGGGAGCAGGAGCGCGTCGCGGCGATGCAGTCGGCCTTGCTGGAGCGCCAGCGCCTTCGTCGGGAGGTTCGCTACTTCACGGCGATCGAGCAGGCGCGGATCAAGGCAGAGCAGGAAGCCGAGCGCGCACGGATCGAGGCGGAACGTCTTGAGCGGCTGCAGAAGCAGCTAGAGGAAGACGCGGCCCGGCGTGCGGAGGAAGAACGGACCGCCGTGGAGCCGGAGCAGCCAGCAAGCGCGCCTGAGCCCGAACAAAAGGCAGAGCCGGAGCAGACGGGCAGCCCGCCTGCCTTCTCCTTCGATGCGATCCGGCGCGTGATCGAAGAGGCACAATAGGCAGCGGGCCGAAGCCCGCTGCGGGTGACGGCGCTTAGCGCTTCAGTTCGGCGATGCCGCCGTGGTCGGCAGACCACTTCAGCGGCTGATTGAGGAACTGCTCCACGGACGCGAGCGCCTCTTCGGAGAAACGCTTCTCCTCGCGGCAAACCTTCAGCACGTCCCACCAGGTCGCGACGTAGTGCAGCTTGAGGCCGGCATCGGCGAGGCGCTGCGGGGTATCCGGGAAAATGCCGTAGTAGAAGGGCGAGAAGGAGTGCTCGACGACGGCGCCGGCGGTGCGAAGCGCCTCGGCGAACTTCAGCTTGCTGCCGCCATCGGTGGTCAGATCCTCGACCAGCAGCACGCGCTGGCCCTCGGTGAGCGAGCCCTCGATCTGAGCGTTGCGGCCAAAGCCCTTCGGCTTCTTGCGGACATAGACCATCGGCAGGCCGAGCTTGTCCGACATCCATGCCGCGAAGGGGATGCCCGCCGTTTCGCCGCCCGCCACAACGTCGAACTGCTCGAACCCTGCGTCGCGCAGCACGATCGAGGTGCCGAGGTCCATGATCGCCGAACGGATGCGCGGGAAGGAGATCAGCTTGCGGCAGTCGGTGTAGACCGGGCTCGCGAGGCCGGAGGTGAAGGTGTAGGGTTCGTCGGCGCGGATGTGGACCGCCCCGATCTCCAGCAACATCTTCGCGACGATTTCAGCTGCGACGGCCCGGTCGGGAAATGTGTTGGAGAACATGGCTTCACCCCTTCGTTGAGTGTATTTTCTGCTAGCAGCTCGGTCGGACGCCATAAAGCGCCGGCGACGAGAATTCGGTGGAACGGAAATGGCGGTCCCGCAGCCATCCGGCCGATGCGCGCGAAAATGCGACCCCTTCGACTGGCGAAACTGCTTTCAGGACTGCGCGCTCGCGCAGGTGCAGATGCCAAGCGTCCGGGTGGCGGATCGTGAGCGTCGTCAACGGTTCCTCGATGTATGCGGGAAGTCGTGGCTCTTTCGCACGAACGCGCGCGAGTTGGAACACCCCTGAAGCACTTTTTAACCGCCTTGACATGTGAGCATGCGAGGCAGACAAGCGGCTCCGGCTTTTTGCCGGACTTGCGGGGGAGCGCATCAGAATGGCCGTCGACTATACCAGCATCGCACTTGTCGTTATCGCGCTCGCGCTTGGGGGCGTCCTCAAGGGCGCAACCGGCGCTGGCGCTCCAGTGCTGGCGGTGCCGGTGCTGACGATGTTCTTCGGCGTCAAGTTCGCCGTCGTCGTCATGCTGATGCCGAATCTCCTCACCAACATCTGGCAGTCGTGGACCTATCGCGCGGCGCAGCCGTCGAAGCTGTTCGTGTGGAGCTTTGCGATCGCCGGCTGCATCGGCGTCGTCATCGGCACCGCAGTGCTTGTGTCGTTCTCTCAGTCGACGCTGACCCTGATGGTCGCCATCGCGGTATTCGCCTACATCGCGCTGCGCCTGACAAAGCCTGACTGGAAGTTGGAACTCGCGCTCGCCAAGCTGCTCAGCGTTCCTGCAGGCATGGCTGCCGGCTTTCTGCAGGGCGCAAGCGGCCTGTCGGCGCCGGTGTCGATGACCTTCATCAACGCTCTGAAGCTCGACCGCGCCGGTTTCATTGCGTCCATCTCGGTCTACTTCTCCTTCTCGACGCTGCCGCAAATCGTTGCGCTTTGGTACTTTGGGCTGCTGACCTGGACCAACCTTGCGATCAGCTTCGGCGCCTTCTTCCTCATCAGCCTGTTCATGCCTCTCGGCGCCGCACTCGCGCGCCGGCTGTCGCGCGAAGCATTCGACCGGCTGGTGCTGATTCTTCTCGGCATCATCGGCTGTAAGCTGCTTTGGGATGCCTTCGCGGCCGCTTGAAGGCCTCGTGGAGCAAAAGGCACGCTGACGCGTTCATGCCCTGACTGAAGGGAGAACGCGACATGTCGACAACAGCTTGGGTCATCATTGCCCTCGTCCTGATCGTCCTTGCCATCTGGGCATTTTCGCGGTCGAGCCGCCGTGCTGCCGCGCCTGTGCGGGAAACGGCCGCCACCCGCTCGTTCGAGGCGGAACGGGAACGCAACGCCGCAGCTGGCGATGAGCTGGAGGAGGGGTTGGAAGACACCTTTCCTGCCAGCGACCCGGTTTCGGCCACGAATACGGTAACGCCCGGAGGCCCGCCGAAGAACCAGCACTGACGCCAGAATTGAGAACGGCCCGGAGATGATCCGGGCCGTGTGCGTTTTGGAGGTCTCGCAGCCGCCTAGTAGTCGCGCTCGTAGAAGACGCCGAGCGAGGTGTCTCCATCGGTGCCGACCGCGCCGCGTGCCTTCAACTCCTCCGTGATGTCGAGGTTGATCGAGCCGCGGGTCGTGCCACCGGCGCCGGCTTCCACACCGAGATAGATGTTTTCCTGAATATACCGTCCCGCCCGAACGGCAGCGTTCCCTTCCTTGTCGGTGACGACGTCGAGGTCGTCGAGACCAACGGCATCGCGCAGGCTGCCGAGCAGGCTCGTGTTCGAGCTGCCGGCGAGTTCGGCAGCGGCCGCGGCCAGCTGCGCGATCTGCATCGGCGAGAGTTCGGACAGGCTGCGGTGGAAGATCAGGTGCGCCAGCACTTCGTCCTCGGGGAGCTCCGGCTGAGAGGAGAACGAGATGTCGAGGTCCGACACGCGACCTCCGACGTTGATGTAGACGATGGTGTCTGCAGCCTCCGACCGGGCAACGAAATCGAGATAGGGATCGAGGTCGCCGACAAGAGTCACCGTGCCTTCGTCGAAGGTGATGCGCTGGCCGAGGATGCCCAGGCGGCCGCGGATGAGCTTGAAGCCGCCGACCGGTTGGATGTCGGTCACCGGGCCGGTCAGCTGCACACGGCCGCCAAGTTCGGCATCGAGGCCACGGCCGCGCACAAAGATGCGGGCAGGGGCGTTCACGCCAACATTGAGCCGCAGAACGCTTGGGCGAGCGGTGGGGACAGGCGTGCCGTCATTGGCGCGGGCACGTACCAGCGTCTCGCGGACGCTCGCCGGAGCGTTTTTGTGGATCACATCGAGCGCTGCGGCGCTGCCGCCGAAATTGTCCGGAACGGTGATCTCTGCCCGCTCGACGTTCAGTTCGCCCGTCAACTGCGGATCGCGGGCCAGCGCCCCGCCAACGGCAAGGTTGCCGCTGACGGTTGCGACCACCATGTCCCCGTCGGCATAGCGCGCCCGGTTGAGCTGAATGCGGATGTCAGCCGGGAAACCCGCCGCCGCATTGATCGAGACCGTACCGGTTGCGCTGACAGAGCCGCCGGAGGCAAGCGCCGCATTGGCCGAGCGGATTGTGACAGTCTCGCCTTCCATTGCGCCCATGATGTTGATCGATGACAGGCGAAGGTTCGAATCGGGATCGACGAGCTGCGCACCGCTGGTCGAGAACATGCCGCGGATGGACGGCTGTTGCAGGCTGCCGGAGACGGAGCCGTTGACCTCGACGATACCGGTCAGCTGCGTGCCGCGATCGGCGAGGAAGCGGTTGGCAAGGGTCAGAGGTGCTGAGCCGTTGAGATTGATCGAGAGGCCGCTGCCCGAGAGCGGAATATCCCCGGAGGCGGTCAGGGTGAGGCCCTGCGGGCTATTCGCCGATGCCGAGGTCAGCTTGACGACGTTGTTGGCGAAGCTGCCGGAGACGGAAGCGTCCATCGTGGTGATGCCGGCGGACTGCAGGGCCGAAGCCTGCAGCCCCGAGCCACGAACGCTGAAGGTCGCCTGCGGGGCCGAGCGCGTGCCACGGATGCGCGCCTCGCCTTCCAGCGTGCCGCCGAGACCAAGGTCCGCACGAACGAGGTTGGCAATAGACAGCGGCAGGCGCGAGAGGGCGACGTTGAGGTCGAGGGCTTCCGAAGCATCTCCACGAACCGTAATGCGGCCACCTGCGACGTCGATCTCGAAGGTGTCGATGGCGATGCGTTCACCGGCAACCCGGACGGCGGCGGGCTGCGCAAGGCGTGCTGCAATCGCACCCTGGCCGAATGAAGCTTCGTCCAGCGCCAGGCGCCAGCCATTGTCCTGCGGAGCGAGCGAGCCGCGCGCCGCGCCACGTGCGCCGTTGGCAAGAGCCGTATCTGCCTGGAACTGGGTGACGTCATTGGCAGTGCTTGCGGTGGCGTTGATCGATGAGAAGTCGACGCCGCCAGCAACGACCCGCTCAGCCTTCACCGTGCCGTCGATGGCCGGAACGTTGAACAGGTCGCGGGCCGCAGCCTGAATGTCGGCGCGGCCGACACGGTTCTCGTTGATGCGCAGGTCCCGCGCGGTGGCGGTGACGTTGGCATTCTGGATCCCGTCGGCGTGCGAAAGCTGGATGTCCGCGTTCAGGGCACCGCTGGCCTGGGCCAGGAAGAGGGCGGCGGCAGTGGAAATGTCGGCCGCCTCGACCTTGATTTCGCCGTCGATGAGACCGTTCACATTCTGTGTCACCGCGCCGGTGGCGCGGGCGCCGCCGGCGGTGAAGTCGAGGTCGGTCAGGCGACGCTGGCCTTCCGCGACCGAAACACCTGCGGAAAGCTGCGTGCGCACGCCGTCGAGGAAGGCGTCGCCACCCAGCGTGCCGTCGAGGGCGCCATTGGCGAGTACGCCGTCAAAGGTGACGCTCGCATCGCTGAGGCGCTTTCCGGCCAGCGAGCCGGACGGAACACGGGCGATAGTGTTGAGCGCAAGGTTGCCGTCGGTGCCGGCGATCTTGCCCGTCGCTTCCAGCCGCCCCTGCGCCTGCGGAGTCAACAGTGCGAGGTCGGAGAGGTTGAGCGCGTAGTCGAAGTCGGCAGTGCCGGTCGCAATCGAACCGTCGGCCGTGATTTCAACGCGGTCGTTTCCGACGCGCAGGTTATTGACGTTGAGGCCATCCTCGCCGCGAGCGACACGGCCTTTGATGGTGGTGCGGCCGGCCAGCAGATTGTTGGCTGCATCTACGCCGACCTGAAGATTGTCGCTGGCGCTGTCGATGACGAGATCGAAGGCGCCGGTCAGCGGCTCGACCTTGCCGTTGGCGCGAAGGTCGATGGATCCCGCGATATCACGTCCGGCGATGCCGGAGAAGGGGGCGATGCTGTCGGCCTTGACCTCGATGGCGCCATTGTAAGCCATTTCCGCGATCTCGCCGATCAGCGAGGCGGTCAGAGCCTTCCCGGAGAGGAGCGCCTGGGTAAGCCGGATCGGTTCCCCCGCATTCCAGGAGCCATCGACATCGAGCGTGATGCGGTCGCCGAGCGCCTGGGCGACGTCCGCGCGCTTCGCGGTGATCTCCGAGACATTGCCGTCGATCGCGAAAGTCAGGCGGCGGGTGAACGGGTCGTCGATGTTCTGCTTGGTGCCGGTGAGGTTGATCTGGGTGTTGCCTGCCGCGAACTCGGCGGTCGCAAGATCCTGCACGGTGATAAGACCGGACCATTCGTCGCCTTCGCCGAAGGAGAGATTGAAGTCGGCGCGGTTGACAGTGGTCTGGCCGCCCGGAACCGGCAGCACGATGGGGGTATCCGTGCCGTCGTCCAGCGAGCCCTTGAGGTCGAGGCGGCGCAGGAAGCCGTCGGCGGTGGTTTCGGCGGAGGCGTCGATGTCGAGTGCGGCGCTGTCGATCCGCAAGGCATCAAGGCGCATGCCGCCGGCGTCGAGCTGGATGCCGTTGGCGGTGAGGCGCGTATCTGCGCCGAAGAAGTCGCGGAACTGCGCCGGGATGAGGCGGGCAATCGGTCCCCCAAGGTCCGCGGACCAGGCAAGGCCCTCCGCCTGGCGGCGCAGTGCCGCTTCGCCGCTCAGGACGCGCTCCCCGTCAGCGTCGAGCGCGAGATCGATGTCAATCTGCGAAAGGGGACCGCTGCCGGTCACCGCGAGCGCCACCGGCGGGCGGCCTTCAATGCCGAGAAGGTTGGCGACGACGCCGTTTTCGGGCTCGGTGAGGTTGAGCGAAAGGTTCAGCTGCTCGCTTTCGCGGGTGTAGGTGGCGGTCAGGTCGAACTGGCCGCCGGGGCCATCGAGGCGATCGATGTCGAGTGCGGTGTCGAGATTGCCGTCCTCAAGCCGGATTCGACCGTTGACCGACAGTTCCGACGCAAGACCAAAGACGCCTTCGCCGAAGACGACGTGTGGTACCTCGAGCGAGTCGAGATTGACCGCCACCGGCAGCTCCGGGATCTGGAACGAGGTCGCCTCGGGCGCGGGAGCGCTTTCGTCCGGCAGCGGGCGGCGCAAGACCTCGATCCGGTCAGCGGCAAGGGTGTCGATCTGCAGGCGCTGGCTGAAGACGAGAGCGGAACGGCTCCAGACGATGCGGGCGTTCTCGATACGCAGCCAGACGCCGTCGGCGTCGGCCACTGTGATCAGGCCGATAACGGCGTCGGAGGAAAGCACACCCTGGATGTTCTGCAGGCGCACTTGGCGGTTCGGCGCCGATATCTTGTCCTCGATGAAGGACAGCAGCCAGCCGCGCTCTTCCTCGGGCGTGGCGTCCTGCGCGAAGGCGGGAGCCGCGAAGAGGAAGACGAGTAGAGCAAGCAGGATACGCATCAGAAAGCCTGTCCTATGCCGACATAGACGCCCACGCTCGGATCGCCCGACCGGCGATCCAGGGGGACGGCGACGTCGAGGCGGATCGGGCCGAGACCCGTAAGATAGCGCAGACCGGCGCCGACGCCGATGCGCACATCCTCGTTGAAATCGGGAATGGTGTCAGCGCCGACATAGCCGATGTCGGCAAAGCCGACGACGCCGATGGTGTCGGTGACGCGCATGCGCGCCTCGATCGAGGCTTCGGCGAGCGAGCGCCCGCCAATGACGTTGCCGGATGGCGTAGTCACACCGATGTTGCGATAGGCATAGCCGCGCACCGATCCGCCGCCGCCCGCAAAGAACAGCAGGTCGGGCGGCAACTGGTCGACCGACGGGCCGACGAGGGAGCCGACCTTCACGCGGCCGGCGAGAACGAAGCGGTCGTCCTTGCCGAAGCCGTAATAGGCGCGGGCTTCCGCAACGGCCTTGATGGCCGGATTGCCATATTGGAATTCGTAGAAGGGCAGGACATTCGCCTCGAGGAACACGCCCTCAGTCGCGTCCGCGGCGTTGTCGCGCGAATCGTAGGTGAGGGTGCCTTGCAGGCCAAAGGTCGTGAAGTCGCGGCGACCGAACTCATCGTCTTCGTAGCGCGCCTGGGTGGCGGTGGCGAACAACTTGCCCGAGAGCTGGTCATTGAAGATGTGCGAGAAGCCCGCGGTGCCGGTGATTGCCGTGCGCGTATACGCTTCCAGCACCTCGCGGTCGCCGAAGATCGAGGCGGAGAAGTCGGTATCGGGCGTCCAGACGCCCGGCTTCACGAAGGTCGCGCCGACCCGGTAGGTGAACTCGTCCGGCTTGAACGTTTCGCCGATGCCCGCAACCTTGCCCTCGATACGCAGCCGCTCGGCACGGCCGAACAGGTTGCGGTGCAGCCAGAAGGCTTCGAGGCCGAGGCCGTCGATGCTCGACCAGGTGCCGCCGACGCCGAAACGGCGCGCCTTGCGTTCCTGGACGATGTAAGTGATCGGCAGCAGGCCGCCGGGACCAAGTTCGTCGGCTTCGTGGAAACGCGCAGCGCTGAACACGTCGAGACGGGCGATGCGGGTGCTGGCGCGCTTGAAATCGTCAGGATCGTATTCCTGGCCCTCGCGGATGCCGGTCATCCAGGCGAGCCATTCCGGATCGATGCGCTCAGTGCCCTGGACCATGACCGGGCCGTAGTAGGCCTTGGGGCCGGGATCGACCGTCAGGCGCGCGTCGACAACGTCGGCCTCATGCGCGGCAACGACGCGGCGGTCGGCAATGGTCGCCTTGGCATGTCCCTGCTGGCGCCACGCTTCCACGGCAATTCGCTCGGCCTGAAGGATGGTGCCGGAGCGGGCGAGTTCGCCAACGCGAAAGCCTTCCTCGGCCGGGTCCGGCACGATGTCGTGCTTGTCAGTGGTGAACGGTGCCTGATTGACGATCTCGGCATCGCGGAACTGGAACTGCGGACCCGGGTCGACGCGGATGGCGACCTGCGCGGTCGAAGCCACCGTCGCGTCAGGCGGCAGGTCGGCAGCTTCCCGGCCGTCGATGCGGATCGAGATGGTGCCGCCGTAGCGGCCTTCGCCATAGAGCGCGGCAAGCAGGCGCCGATAGTCCGAGCGCGCCCTCGCAATCAGGCCAGCAGCGCCCGATGCAGGCTCTTCACGCTCCGACCAGAGGGTCGAAGCGCCCTTCAGGATCTCCTCGAGATCGTCGGTGCCATTGGCGACGGAGAAATCGACCTCGTATGGCTGCGGCTCGCCAATGGTCATATCCTCCTCGGTCTCAGTCTTCTTTTTGCCGAAGAGATGGATGCCGAAGAGTTCAAAGGAATGGGCTGGAAGGGGCGCAGCGAGGAAGGTTGCACACAAAGCGGCAACGCATAACCGGCTCCAGCGCCTCGGTGGCGGGCTTTGGTCGGTCAAGATACTCCTCACACTGTCGACACACTCACTGCCGAAGGCCCTAATTGCAAACCGCCGTCCGCTTTTTCGGGCGGCTGCGGCCGAGGCCTCCGGCTCCCGCGACCTGCTCATTTTGAAGCAAATACCAGAAAGCTTCGAATGATGAGCAAATACAGCGAACAAGCGCAGTCGGCACGCAGAAAAGCTATCGCAGCGACATGCCCTTGTCCAACCGGGCACAATCACAAATCGTCGCACTTGTTCATTGACAGATGGTTTCCGTTTCGTTGCCGGCCGCAGTTGACAAGAAACTTCTTTTAATTCACACGTTAATTAAAGCGCGTGGCGAGAGGAGGAAGCTATGCCGCACATGACCGTGGACTATTCGGCTAATCTGGAGGAGCGCATCGACATGCACGGGCTCTGCAAGACCCTGCATGCGGCGATGGTCAGGACCGGCATGTTCGAGGTCGGCGGCATCCGGGTCCGGGCGCTGCGTGTGGATCACTATGTCGTCGCCGACGACGATCCGCGCAACGCCTATGTCCACCTCAGCCTCCGCGTCGGGGCGGGGCGCTCGCTAGAGGATCGCAAGGCAGCCGGCGAAATCATCTATGCCGCTGCTGTCGATTATCTCGCCGAGCTGTTCGAGACGCCGCACTTTGCGCTGTCGTTCGTGATGGACGAGCTCGATCCCACACTCAACTGGAAGAAGAACTCTATGCACGCGCGGCTGCGCGGCGCCTGACGGAGGATCCATGTCCGAACTCGAAGAAAACCTGAAGAAGGCCAATGCCTGGCTCGAGCGGTTCCGCGCCGAGGGCGTGAAGAACCAGATCGCCGGAGAGGCAGTCGACGCCGCTGACGGCGCGACCTTCGACACGATTTCGCCAATCGATCTCAAGCCTTTGGCCAAGGTTGCTCGCGGCAAGGCGGAAGATATCGACCGGGCGGCCAAGGCCGCGAAGGCGGCGTTCCCTGAATGGTCGCGGATTGATGGCGACAAGCGCAAGAAGCTTCTGCACAAGGTGGCGGACGCGATCGTTGCCCGCGCTGAGGAAATCGCTTTCGTCGAGTGCATGGACACCGGCCAAGCGCTGAAATTCATGTCGAAGGCGGCCCTGCGCGGCGCCGAAAACTTCCGCTTCTTTGCCGACCGCGCGCCGGAAGCACGCGACGGCAAGGCACTGCGGGGTCCCGGCCAGGTCAACATGACGACACGCGTGCCGATCGGCCCTGTCGGCATCATCACGCCGTGGAACACGCCGTTCATGCTGTCGACCTGGAAGATTGCACCGGCGCTGGCTGCCGGCTGTACTGTGGTGCACAAACCGGCGGAACTTTCGCCGCTTACCGCGCGGCTGCTGGTCGAGATCGCCGAGGAAGCTGGCCTGCCGAAGGGCGTCTGGAACCTCGTCAACGGCTTTGGCGAGGAGGCCGGCAAGGCGCTGACCGAGCATCCCGACATCAAGGCGATCGGCTTCGTCGGCGAGAGCCGCACTGGCTCGCTGATCATGAAGCAGGGCGCCGATACGCTGAAGCGCGTTCACTTCGAGCTCGGCGGCAAGAACCCGGTGGTCGTGTTCGCTGACGCCGACCTCGAGCGCGCCGCAGATGCTGCCGTTTTCATGATCTACTCGCTCAATGGCGAGCGCTGCACGTCGTCGTCGCGCCTGCTGGTCGAGGCGTCGATCCATGACGAGTTCGTGGCGAAGGTTGCCGAGAAGGCCAAGCGCATCAAGATCGGCCATCCGCTCGACCCGAAGACGGTGATCGGTCCGCTGATCCATCCGGATCACGAGAAGAAGGTGCTTTCGTATTTCGACCTCGCCAAGCAGGAAGGCGCGACCATCGCCGCCGGCGGGCGCAAGGTCGAGGGCGAGGGCTGCTATGTCGAGCCGACGCTGTTCACCAACGCGAACAACACCATGCGCATCGCCCAGGAGGAAATTTTTGGGCCGGTGCTGACCGCGATCCCGTTCAAGGATGAGGAAGGAGCAATCGCACTGGCCAACGGGGTCAATTACGGCCTTGCCGGCTACCTCTGGACCTCGGACGTGACCCGCGCCTTCCGGTTCTCCGATGCGATGGATTCCGGCATGATCTGGGTGAACTCGGAAAACGTCCGCCACCTGCCGACGCCATTCGGCGGCATGAAGAGCTCCGGCATCGGGCGTGATGGCGGCGACTGGTCGTTCGACTTCTACATGGAGACGAAGAACATCTCGTTCGCCACGCTCGCCCATGCAGTGCCGAAGCTCGGCGGTTGATTAGAATCAAGAAGTAAGAGGCTTTTCTTCGCCATAGTTGGCATGAGGAAAAGCGGAGGAGCACATGCCAGTACCAGCACCAAATCTGTCGCCAGCGTTCAACATCGTGCGGCTGAGCCACGTCGAGCTCGTCGTGCGCGACATTGCCGTCAGCAAGGCGTTCTATGTCGACACGCTCGGCATGCAGGTCACCTACGAGGACAGCGAGACGCTCTGCCTGCGGGCGATGGAGGAACGCGGCCACCACAGCATCGTCCTGAAGAAGGGCAGCGAGCCGGTCGCGAACGTGATGGGGTTCAAGGTCTTTTCCGAGGAGGACCTGGACAAGGCGGAAGCGTTCTTTGCGGAGAAGGGGCTGCCAATCGCCTGGGTCGAGCGCCCGCACCAAGGGCGCACGCTGCGCACGACCGACCTCTTCGGCGTGCCGATCGAGTTCTACAACAAGATGGAGCGGCTGCCGCCCATCCACCAGAAGTACGCGCTGTATCGCGGCGTGAAGCCGCTGCGCATCGACCACTTCAACTTCTTCACGACCAATGTCGACGAATCCGTCGCATTCTGGAACGAGATGGGTTTTCGCGTCACGGAGTATACGGAAGACTCCGAAACCGGGCGGCTCTGGGCGGCGTGGATGCACCGCAAGGGCGGCGTGCATGACGTGGCCTTTACCAACGGCCGCGGCCCGCGCCTGCACCACACTGCGTTCTGGGTACCAACGCCGCTCAACATCATCGACCTGCTCGATCTGATGTCGACCACCGGCTATCTCGCCAACATCGAGCGCGGCCCGGGCCGTCACGGCATTTCGAATGCCTTCTTCCTCTATGTGCGGGATCCGGACGGCCACCGCATCGAGATCTACTGCTCCGACTACCAGACCTGCGACCCGGACCTTGAGCCGATCCGCTGGGATCTCAAGGACCCGCAGCGCCAGACCCTTTGGGGCGCCCCGGCTCCGCGCAGCTGGTTCGAGGAAGGTTCGGTCTTCCCCGGCACCGAGGTGCAGGAGCCGTCGCTCAAGGCCCAGCCGATCATCGCCCCATAGGAATCCGCCCATGACCCGACCACGTCTTGCAAGCTTTCATGCCGAGGGTGCCGACCGCTATGGCATGATGACAGATCGCGGCATGATCGACCTCTACGCGCGGTACCATAACCGCTGGCCGAGCTTGCAGGCCGTGGTCGAGAAGGGCGACCTGCACGAGCTTGCTGAACTCGGCGAGAAATATCCGGTCACCTATTTCGAGAACGAGATCACGTTCCTCAGGCCGCTCGCCTCGCCAGAAAAAATCATCTGCGTCGGGGTGAACTATCCGGACCGCAACGAGGAGTACAAGGACGGGCAGGAGGCTCCGCGCTATCCGTCGCTGTTCCCGCGCTTTCCCCGCTCCTTCGTCGGCCACGGTCACCCTCTGGTCCGCCCGAAGGCCTCGGAGCAGCTCGACTATGAGGGTGAGGTCGTCCTCGTCATCGGCAAGGGCGGCCGGCATATCCCGGAAGCGGATGCATTGAATCACGTTGCGGCGATAACTCTCTGCAATGAAGGCACAATTCGCGACTGGGTACGGCATGCAAAGTTCAACGTCACCCAAGGCAAGAACTTTGAGTCCTCTGCCGCGATGGGCCCGTGGCTTGTTCCTTTTACCGACGAAGCGCAGATCGCCGACATCCGCCTGACAACGCGGGTCAACGGCGAAGTCCGTCAGGACGACCGCACCTCGCGGATGATCTTCTCGTTCCGCCGGCTCATCAACTACATCTCGACCTTCACGACGCTGGTGCCGGGCGATGTCATCGTCACCGGCACGCCAACCGGCGCAGGAGCGCGGCTCGATCCCCCGGTGTGGCTGAAGCCCGGGGACGTGGTCGAGGTGGAGGCCGAAGGCATCGGCATCCTGCGCAATGGCGTCACCGATGAGGTCATCGAATGACGCCGCAGGAGATCGAGCAGGCCGCAGCGGCGCTCGACGAGGCGGAGCGGACGCGCAAGCAGATCGGGCTTCTGTCGCTGCGCTTTCCGGGCATGACGATGGACGACGCCTATTCCGTCCAGGCGGCATGGACCGCAAGGAAGCTGCGCGAGGGTAGGCGCATCATCGGCCGCAAGATCGGCCTCACGTCAAAGGCAATGCAGCAGGCGCTCAATATCGACATTCCGGATTCCGGTGTGCTGTTTGACGACATGCTGTTCGAGAACGGCGCGACAATTCCGGCCGGCCGCTTCATCCAGCCGCGTATAGAGGCTGAGATCGCATTCGTGATGAAGTCGGATCTCGCTGGGCCGGATGTGACTGTCGCCGATGTGCTGGCGGCCACCGACTACGTGGTGCCATCGCTCGAAATCCTCGACACGCGAATCCTTCGCGTTGATCCGGAGACGAAGAAGACCCGCAACATCTGCGACACGATCGCGGACAACGCCGCGGATGCCGGGCTGGTGCTCGGCGAGCAGAGGCTAGATCCGCGCCAGATCGACATGCGCTGGATGGGAGCGATCGTCTTTCGCGACGGGGAGGTCGAGGAAACCGGCCTTGGCGCGGGGGTGCTGAATGATCCGGCGGCCGGGATCGCCTGGCTCGCCAACCGGCTGGCGATCTATGGCGACAGCATCCGCGCGGGCGAGGTGGTGCTGTCTGGCTCGTTCGTGCGGCCGGTGGAGGCCCCCTCCGGCTCGCACATCGTCGCGGATTTCGGCGCCTTCGGCACCGTGGAGTGCCGCTTCGGCTAATCAGACGAACGGTTTCGCCGGATTGTAGCGGCGCGGCAGCAGGCGCTCGAAATAGGCGCGGCCTGTCGCCGAGAGACGGTTCTCGTCGGCATCGAGAAAATCGTCTGGCATGTGGCGCGTCTTGCCCGCGACATTTTCGAGCGGGACCTTGCGGGTGACGATGCGGCTGCCGTCATACTGCAACGCGACCGAGCCGCCGCCTTCGCCGGCAACCGTCACCGCGTAGGCACCGGCGTCGAACGCTTCCTGCGCATCGACCGGGCTGATCATGCCGATATTGCCGCGAGGCAGGTAGCCAAAGGTGTCGACGCGGGCGCGAATGCCCTTGAGGTCCTCGGCGATGACGCGCTCGATCGCCTGGCCGAGGTCTGTGCCGGACAGGCGGATGTTGCCGTGCGCGTCGCGCTCCAGCATTTCCGGCGGCACCAGTTCCTCCACCATCGACTTGCCGGACCGCGACGAGATGCCCTCGGAAATGGCGACGATGCAGCGGCCGTGCTTTGCCATCACGCGCTTGACGTCATCGACGAACCGGTGGCGCTCGAAGGCGCGCTCCGGCACGTAGACGAGATGCGGACCGCTGTCGTCATCGAGGCGCCAGGCGGTCGAAGCAGCAGTCAGGAAGCCGGCATGGCGGCCCATGACGATGCCGCAGTAGAGGCCGGGCAGTGCGCGGAAGTCGAGATCAACCGACAGGAAAGAGGCAGCGACGAATTCGGCAGCCGAGATGAAGCCCGGCGTGTGGTCATTTTCCTCGAGATCGTTGTCGATGGTCTTCGGCGCGTGGACGAAGGCAATGTCCCCACCGGCCGCGTCGCGCAGGATCGCCTGCGTGCCCGAGGTGTCGTTGCCGCCGATGTAGATGAAGGCGGTGGCGCCGATCGAACGCAGGCCCTTGAGGATCTTTTCGCAGTAGGCGGCATCCGGCTTGTCGCGGGTCGAACCGAGCGCCGCACTTGGCGTCGCCGCGATCTGCCGGAGCTGCTCTTCCGGTATGCTGGACAGATCCACGAGGTCGCCATCGCGGATACCGCGAACGCCATAGCGCGATCCGAGAATTCGGCAGCCTGGATGCTGACGCCGCGCTTCCAGCACGATGCCAGCCAGTGTCTGGTTGATCACCGCGGTTGGGCCGCCGCCCTGCGCAATCACGAATGTCTCGCTCACGGCATCCTCCTCAAACTGTGATTATCTCTTAAATCGATTGAAGTGTCGGTTCAATGATCCAGGTCACTATCCGAACGGCGAAGTCGAGCTAGATCATGCACAAACGGTTCTTGAAAGGATCATCACATGCGTGGACGTATCGCAACCACAGTGCTTTTGCTGGCCGCCCTGACGACGCCCTTGATGGCTGAGGAAAGGCGGCCGGACGCTCGGAAATTGACGTGCCAGCAGGTTCAGGACCTGATCTGGCAGCGCGGCGCGGCAGTCATCACGACCGGCCAGTACACGTATGAGCGCTTCGTGTCTGCGCGCGGCTTTTGCGAAACGCCCTATGTGCCGCGCCCGCGGCGTATCAGCACCCGCGACACCGACCGCTGCGAGGTCTATGCGTGCGAGCGCGATCCGTTCGAGGACATGTTCGAGCGCTGGTAAGGCGCTCGACTGCCTTAGGCGCGCCGCTCGATCTTCCTGTCCAGATAGCTGCCGGCGAAGCGCGCGATGCGGCTTGCCGCCTCGCGCAGCAACTCGTCCGGCTGGCAAAGGCTGATGCGGATGTGACCGCTCGCCGACTTGCCAAAGCTGCGGCCCGGCATGACGGCGACCTGCTCATTGTTGAGCAGGCCCCACGCGAAGGCTTCGTCGTCCGGCTCCACGGCTGAGACGTCCAGCATGACATACATGCCGCCTTCTGACCCGCGCACGCCGATCCCGTTCATGCTGCGCACGGCGTCGAGGAACACGGCGCGGCGCTCCGCGTAACGCGCCGCGATCTCCGCGACGCCGTGGTTGTTCTCCAGCGCATCGATGGCTGCACGCGACAGGAAGTCCGGCAGACCGTAGGTCGAAACGAGGTTGAGGCTGACCATCCGTTCGATGATCGCCTGCGGCCCCGTGAGCCAGCCGATGCGCCAGCCGGTCATGCCGTGGCTCTTCGACATCGAGTTCACGACCAGCGTGCGCTCGGCCATGCCGGGTAGCGAGCGCGGCGACAGGTGCTGGTGGTTGCCGCCGATCGTCCAGTAGACCTCGTCGGAGATCAACCACAGGTCATGCCGGCGGCAGATGTCTGCGATGCCTTCCAGCGTCTCGCGGGTGTAGACCGCACCAGTCGGGTTGTTCGGCGTGTTGATGAGGATCACGCGCGTGTTGGGGCGAACGGCCGCTTCGATGTCCGCGGCGCGCGGCTGGAAGCCGTTCTCCGCAGGAGCATCGACCACCGAAATATCCACCAGCGCCGAACGGAAGGTCGGCGGATAGGTGGCGTAGTAGGGTGAGACGATGATGGCGTGGTCGCCAGGATCGGTCGCCGCCAGGCTTGCCGCAAACAGCGCCGCCTGGCCGCCGGGCGTCCCGATCACTTCCTGCCAGGTCGTCTCGACGCCTGTGCAGGCGGCCGACGCTTTCGCCATGGCCTCGCGCAGGCGCGGAATGCCGGCAAGCTGCGTGTAGTGGTGGTGCCCGGCGCGAAGCTCGCGCACGCAAGCCTCCACCGTCGCCTCGGGCGTGTGGAAATCATGGTCGCCGACCGACAGCATGATGATCGGCTCGCCCGCCTGGCGGCGCGTCATTGCTTCGAAGTGAACCTCCCAGCCGTCCTTGCCGGAAGGGGTGATTCCGGCAACACGCGATGAAAGTCGTGGCATTTTCGTCTCTCTGTCTGCGGCGGCTCAGGCCGTGAGCCGCACATTCTCCGAATTCCAAAGGGGCGGTCCGGGTGGATCGTCGCTGTGTAGCGCGCGCCGAAGATCTCGACTCCACCTTTTCGCCGGGGACTGCAAGACAGCTGCGCGATGGATTGATCAACCCGATGGCCCCAGCCGCCCGAAAGCGTCTCCCCGGCGATGCGATCTTCGTGCCAGAGCGTCGACACGTAGGGTGCCTCGGAGGGACCCGAATTGTCGATGGTGAGAACCACGAATTTTCTTGATGAACCCTTCTGCTTTTCTGACAAGAGCGCGTTCTTGCCGATGAAACCCGCTTATCCCAGCCTCCCCACACACGCCTGCTGGGCCAAAGGATTTGCCTGGCGTGACGGTTTCGCCTATGCCTCGCTCGCGAAACGGAACGATTTGCCCCTCAGGCACCGAAAAGGCGTGACATGCTCGCACCAGACACGAAGATCGGAATGTCCGAAAGAACAGCGATCGTCGATGAAGCGCTGAACTCGCGGAAGTCCGTACGCGCGTTCCTGCCTGATCCTGTCGACGAAGAGACGATCAAGGATATCTTGCGCGTCGCCTCGCGCGCGCCATCCGGGACCAACATGCAGCCGTGGAAGGTCTATGTCCTCACCGGCGAGAAAAAGCAGCAGGTCACGGACGCGATCCTCAACAGCGGGATCCGCCCTGAGAAGGCAGTGTGGGACGAGTATGTCTACTATCCCGACCACTTCTTCGAGCCCTACCTGACGCGACGCCGCACCGTCGGCTTCGCTCTCTACAGCGCGCTCGGCATCGGCAGGCGCGAGGTGGAGAGAATGCGCGCGCAGCACGATCGTAACTTCACCTTCTTTGATGCGCCGGTCGGCATGATCTTCACCATCGACCGCAGGCTCAATAAGGGCTCGTGGATCGACCACGGCATGTTCTTGCAATCCATCATGATCGCGGCGCGGGGCAGGGGACTAGACACCTGCCCGCAAGCGGCCTTCGCGCCCTACCACCGCCAGATCAGGCCGCTACTCAATATCCCCGACGAGGAGATCGTCGTCTGCGGCATGGCCCTGGGCTACGAGGATCCGACCAAGCCCGAGAACAGCCTGCGCACCGAGCGCGCGCCGCTGGAAGAATTCGTGACCTTCGTCCGCTAGGGGACGGGGGCTTTTCCTCCGTCCGCTTGCGCATCTCGCAGCCTCGCCTAACTATGCGAGGGCTCACTCACCACGGGACAGCCCGCACGCATGACGCTGCCTATCCGCCCCATCCCCCGACTCCTGATTGTCCTGATGCTGCTGCTCGGCGGCCAGGCACTGGCCCAGGACGCTGGCGATGGGACGGAGGCACCGGCGACCCTCGCCGTCGAGAGCGAGAACGCCGCTGCCGATCAGAGCGAGAAGATCGCAGCGATTGCAAAACGCACCGACCAGCTCAAGGCGCAGATGGAGCTGAACGCCACCGACGATGGCGTGCTTGCAGAAATCCGCGCCCAGCTCGAGGAAATGAACCGCGAGCTGCTGGGAAGCGGAGCGGCGTTCCGGCCGAGGCTGGAAGCGATCAACGCCCGCCTCGACGAAATTGGTGCGGCGGCCGACGGTGAGCCGGCGACGCTTGCAGCCGAGCGCCAGAACCTGACCACCGAGAAGACGAGCATCAATACGCGGCTGGGCGAGGCCGAGGCGCTGTCGGTGCGTATCAGCGGCATGGTGGAGGAGATCGCCCGCACGCGGCGCGAGCTGTTCGCTAACACCCTCTCGCGGCGCTACGACATCGGCGCGGCGATCAACCAGGATGTCTTGCGCGACCTCGCCACCGAAAGCGGTAAGCTCACGAGCGCGGTCGCGTCGTGGCTGCGCTTCGTCCTCAACTACAAGCTGCCGAGCGTTCTCCTGGCGACGGCCTTGGCGCTGCTCGCCGCCTTCGCGCTCTCATTCGGCGGCAGGCGGCTGTTCGGGCGTACGTTCGTTGCCGACCCGGAGACGCTTGATCCGACCTACCTCAGTCGCCTGTCCGTTACCTTCTGGTCGACGCTGATCCCGACGGCGGCACTGGCGGTCTTCTTCGCGGCAACCTGGTTCCTCTACGACTACTTTGGGATCCTCAGGCGCGACATCGACCAGCTGATGATCGCGCTGTTCAACGTCATTGCCGTCGTTTTCTTCGTCTACCGGCTGGCGAGCGGCATCTTCTCGCCGAAGCTGCCGGCCTGGCGGCTCCTGCCGGTGCGCACGCCCGCAGCGCACACCCTGTTCTGGCTCGTCTTCTTCACAGCGCTGGTCACGGCAGGCGACTTCTTCGGCGGCCGCGTCAACGAGATCATGCGCTCGCCGCTTTCGCTGACCGTCGCCAAGAGTTTCTTCGCAACGGTGATCGTCGGCCTGCTGGTAATCTCGTTTGGTTGGGTACGTCCGTTCGAGGACGAAGAGGGCCGACCAAAGCGCTGGCACCCGCTATTCCGCGCCTTTGTTTACCTGGTCGGCGGCGGCACCATCATCGCGGCTTTCCTCGGCTACATCGGGCTTGCGCGGTTCATCTCGCAGCAGATCGTCGTCACCGGCGGGATCCTGACGACAATGTACATCGGCTACCTGTCGGCCAGCGCGATTTCCGAAATTGGTGCGTTCAAGCGCAGCCGTCTGGGGCGCAAGCTGAGTGATCGTTTCAGCCTCGACGAGGCAACCGAGGATCAGATCGGTCTCGCCCTGTCGATGATGATCAACATCATGGTGCTGGCGATCGGCCTGCCGCTGATCTTCCTGCAGTGGGGCTTCCGCTGGGGCGACATCAGTTCGTGGACCTATAACTTCGCCAACGAGATCCGGATTGGCTCGATCTCCTTCTCGCTGATCGGCATCGTCACCGGCATCGTCGTATTCATGGTCGGCTACTTCGCCACCCGCGCCTTCCAGCGCTGGCTGGACGGCAAGGTGATGGCGCGCGGACGTGTCGACGCGGGCGTACGCAATTCCGTCAGCACAGCGGTCGGCTACGCCGGTGTCCTGATCGCCGGCCTGATCGGCCTGTCGGCCGCGGGTATCGATCTCTCCAGCTTTGCGCTGGTCGCCGGTGCGCTCTCCGTCGGTATCGGTTTTGGCCTGCAGAACATCGTCAATAACTTCGTGTCCGGCCTAATCCTGCTCGCCGAACGGCCGTTCAAGGTAGGCGACTGGATCGTCGCGGGCGGCTTCGAGGGCAATGTCCGCAAGATCAGCGTCCGCGCGACGGAGATAGAGACGTTCCAGCGCCAGACCGTGATCATGCCGAACTCGACCTTCATCAATGCGGCGCTAGGCAACTGGACCCATCGCAACCGTCTCGGCCGCGTTGACATTCCAATCGTCGTGCACTTCTCCAACGACCCGCGCGTCGTGCATGCGGTGCTGACGGCGGTCGTCACCGGACATCCGCAGACGTTGAAGAACCCGGCGCCGTCTGTCACCTTCGACGGCTTCACCGATGCCGCGCTCAACTTCACCATCAAGGCCTTCGTCGCCGACATCACCAGCACCACCTCGTACAAGAACGAACTGCGTTTCCAGATCGTCGAGCGCTTCAAGGCTGAAGGGATCAACGTCGGCGCGCCAGCCTGATCTTCGTTCAGTTGGCGTTCAGCTTGGTTCCACTATAGAAATTCGCGAAGGGAATGATCCCCGCGCCCAAGGGTGGGAGGCATCGAAAGCAGATGAGCAGAATCATCCAGGTTGCGACGCTGTCGCTGGCGATTGCCTCGCCTGCCATGGCGCGGGCTGCGACGGTGACCAACCTCGACGATGTCGACTACACGCTTGCGGTCACTGAAGGCACGACTCAGTCGCAGGTCACGGTCGCGGCGGGTGAGTCGATCGAGATTTGTTCGCAGGGCTGCTTCCTGACCATGCCGAACGGCGACCGTGAGGTGCTGACCGGCCCCGAACAGCTCCAGATCCAGGACGGACGCATCAAAGTCCAGTAGGCGATCAACAGGAAGCGCCGCGCTCGTCGCGCGGCGTTTGTCCAATGTCGCAAACAGGCTTCGTGCCGCCTGCGTCATCGCCCTATAGTCCCCCGGCAATATCGTGTCGGAGCATAGTGGGCATGGCAGAATTTCCGAGCAAGGCGAAGGTCGTCATCATCGGCCTCGGTGGCATCGTCGGCGCATCGATCGCGCATCATCTGGTCGAGCGCGGCTGGGATGACATTGTCGGCATCGACAAGTCGGGCATTCCGACGGACATCGGCTCGACCGCACACGCCTCCGACTTCTGCTACACGACCAGCCACGACTACCTGTCGGTCTGGACGACGCAGTACTCGATCGATTTCTACGAGAAGATGGGGCACTACGCCCGCATCGGCGGCCTCGAGATCGCGCGCGCCGGCGACGAAACCTGGATCGAGGAGATCAAGCGCAAGCTGACCTCTGCGAAGGCATTCGGCACCCGCGCGCACTACGTCTCGCCGGAAGAAATCAAGAAACTGTTCCCGCTGATCGAGCAGGACAAGGTGATGGGCGGCATGTTCGATCCGGACGCCGGCCTCGTCATCCCGCGCTCGCAGACAGTGGCGGGCAAGCTGGTTGATGCAGCCGAGAAGGCTGGCAAGCTGCGCGCCTTCGCCAACACTCCGGCACAGTCGCTGATCGTCGAGAACAGCCGCATCAAGGGCGTCGTCACCCACCGCGGCACGATCGAAGCGGACCATGTGATCGTTGCGGCAGGCCTCTGGGGCCGCCTGATCGCGGAAATGGTCGGGGAGGACCTGCCGGTGATGCCGGTCGACCACCCGCTCACCTTCTTCGGCCCGTTCGGTGAGTTCGCCGGAACCGGCAAGGAGATCGGCTACCCGCTGCTGCGCGACCAGGGCAACTCGGCCTACATGCGCGACACCGGGGACCCGAAGACCACCGAGGGCGGCCAGATCGAGTGGGGCTACTACGAGACGGACAATCCGCGCCTCTGCCACCCGCGCGAACTCCTGGAAAAGCACGAGGCGCGCCTGTCGCCGTCGCAACGCGACCTTGAGATGGAACAGATTCTCGAGCCGCTGGAGCGCGCGATCGAGCTGACGCCGATCCTTGGCGAGCTCGGCTACAATGAAAGCCACTCCTTCAACGGCCTGCTGCAGGTCTCGGCCGCAGGCGGTGCGTCCTGCGGCGAGAGCCAGAAGGTGAGGGGCCTCTGGTACTGCGTCGGCATCTGGGTCAAGGATGGCCCGGGCTACGGCAAGCTGATTGCTGACTGGATGACCGACGGCCGCACCTCGATCGACCATTCGTCGATCGACTACGCCCGCTTCTACCCGCACCAGCTGGGCGAGAAGTTCATCGAAGGCCGCTGCTACGAAGCCGCGCAAAAGATCTACTTCCCGGCCGTGCACCCGCGCGAGCCTTATGCGACCGGCCGCAACATCCGCCGTTCGCCGTTCTACGAGCGTGAGGTCGAACTCGGCGGCTACTTCATGGAACTGGGCGGCTGGGAACGCGCGCACGGCTACGCTGCCAACGAGCACCTGCTCGAAAAGTACGGTGACCGCGTGCCGGTCCGCGAGAACGAGTGGGACAACCGCCACTTCTGGCGCGTGTCGAACGCCGAGCATCTCGCCATGAGCGAGGATTGCGGCATCGTAAACTTGTCGCACTTTGCGATCTACGATGTCGAAGGTCCCGACCACGTCGAACTGATGGAGTGGCTCTGCGCGGCGAAGATTGGCGGCGACGGAAATATCGGAAAGGGCATCTATACCCATTTCCTCGATGACGAAGGCATGGTGCGGGCTGACCTGACGGTCATCCGCATGGCGGACCGCTGCCGCGTCATCGACGGTGCCGATGCCGGCCCCCGTGACTTCCACTACATGCGCCGCGTCGCCGAGGACAAAGGCTTCGACGTCACCATCACCGACGTCACCGAGAAGTACGTCACCATCGGCATCTGGGGCCCGAACGCACGCGTCACGCTGCAGAAGGTGGTCGAGGACCCGGCAGGGCTCTCGCCGGAAAACTTCCCGTTCGCGGCGATCAAGCCGATCCGCATTGCCGGCAAGGACGTCACCGCCTTCCGCATCTCCTATGTCGGCGAGCAGGGCTGGGAGCTGCACATGCGTTATGAGGACGGCCTGGCCGTCTGGGACGCGCTGCGCTCAACCGGCGTGATGGCGTTCGGCGTCGAGACCTATGCGAACTCGCGCCGCATGGAGAAGAGCCTGCGCCTGCAGAACGCGGACCTCATCACCCAGTACAACCTCATTGAGGCAGACCTTGCGCGCCCGAAGGTCAAGGAAGCGGACTTCCGCGGCAAGGCCAAGCACCTCGAATACAAGGCGCGGGCACACCAGCCGGCAATGCTCTGCACGCTGGTGATGACGGAAAACACCGACTCGAATGGCGTCAAGCGTTACCCCGTCGGCAACATGCCGGTGCTTGATCCGGAGACGAAGGAAGTGCTGGTCGACGAACTCGGTCGCCGCTCCTACACGACCTCGGTCGCTTACGGCCCGACCATCGGCAAGAACATCGCGCTCGCTTACCTGCCGTGGGCGTACTGCCAGGAAGGCCGCAAGCTCGAGGTCGTCTACTTCAACGAGACCTACCCGGTCGAGGTCGCGGCGGTCGGCTACCAGCCGCTGTATGACCCGGAGAATCTCAAGCCGCGCAGCTAGGATTCGCGCTACTGAGATACGAACAGCCCGGAGAGCATGACGCTCTCCGGGCTGTTTACGTAACGTCATCGTGATCGACGCTCCGCCTTCTTCTTCCTTCCAGGGCCTGTTCTTGAAGCCGTCATTCCGTATCCTTTCGGAATGACGTGGTTCCGGCAAACGCGGTTTGCCTTGCTGGCGAGCCTGATCCCATCGGTCGCGGCCGTGGCTGAGGGTGTTTGTGCCGAACCGGTGGATGTCGAACTAATTCTCGCTGTCGACGTCTCGCTTTCCATGTCCCCGGACGAACTGGCGATCCAGCGCGACGGATATGTCGCTGCGCTGACGCATGAACAGGTGATCCGGGCGATCCAGGACGGCGTGCACGGCAAGATCGCTCTCACCTACATGGAATGGGCCGGGGTGCCGATGCAGAACGTCGTCGTTCCCTGGACGGTCATCTCCAACCGGGAGGAGGCAGAAGCGTTCGCCCAAAAGCTGACGGTGCATCCGCCAGCAAGCGCGCGGCGCACCTCGCTGTCCGCAGCGCTCCATTTCGCTTCTGATCTTTTCGCCGAGAGCAGTTATTCGGGCACCAAACGCGTGGTCGACATTTCAGGGGACGGGCCGAATAACCAGGGAAGCCTGGTGACGGCCGCACGCGACGCATTGGTGGAGCAGGGGATCGTCATCAACGGCCTGCCGCTGATGACCCGCGGCACCGGCTTCGTCAGCGCGTATGACGTCGCCGATCTCGACCTCTACTACCAGAACTGTGTCGTCGGCGGGCCGGGATCGTTCATGATCCCTGTCAACGACTGGTCGCAGTTTCCCGAGGCGGTGCGGCGCAAGCTGGTGCTGGAACTAGCGGGACCCGCGCCCGGCGAGGCTCTGCCCATCGCGGCCGCCAAGGCCACACCAGAAGTCGACTGCGAGGTCGGGGAAAAGATGTGGCGCCAGCGGAACTACATCTGGGACAGTCGCTGACGCATCAGGCCGCCAGCTTGCGGTCGAGACGCTCCTGCTGCGGCGAGCGGGCGTAAAGCTCGCGATAGCACTTCGAAAAATGCGAGGCCGAGACGAAGCCGCAAGCCACGGCGACCTCGACTACCGGCATGGTCGACTGGATCAGCAAGTGCCGCGCGCGGTCGAGCCTGATCTCGAGGTAGTAGCGCGCCGGCGAGCGGCCCATCTCCTGGCGGAACAGGCGTTCGATCTGGCGGCGCGACAGGCCGACATGATCGGCGATCTCGACCAGCGACAGCGGTTCGGAGAGGTTCGCCTCCATCAGCTCGATGATGGTCAGCACCTTGGAGTTCTGGACGCCGAGGCGGGCGCGCAGCGGCAGGCGCTGGCGGTCGCTCGGGCTGCGGACGCGGTCGGTCAGCACCTGCTCGCAGACGCGGTTGACGAGGTTGTCGTCAAAGTCGTCGCCAATGAGCTTGAGCATCATGTCAAGCGCGGCGGTGCCGCCGGCGCAGGTGTAGATGTTGCCGTCGACCTCGAACAGGTCCGCGTAGACGTTGGCCTTCGGGAATGCCTCGGCGAAGCCCGGTAGGTTCTCCCAGTGGATGGCGCAGCGCTTGCCGGACAGCAGGCCAGCTTGAGCAAGGATATGCGCGCCGGTGCACAGGCCGCCGATCGCCACGCCGCGGTTGTACTCCTCACGCAGCCAGGCAAACACACTCTTCTGGTGGTATTTCTCGACGTTGAGGCCCGAGCAGACGATCACCATCGACGGGCGGCCCTCGCCGGACATGTGGCGCCGCTCTTCCTCGAGGGAGGTATCGACACCGCATTCAACGCCATTGGAGGCGCGCACCGGCTTGCCGTCGGCACTCGCAAGCCGCCACTTGTACGCCTCGTAGCCAAGCATCCGGTTGGCCGAGCGCAGCGGCTCCAGCGCGGTCGCGAAAGCGATCATCGTAAAGTCGGGAACAAGGAAGAAGACAATCGATCTTTTGACTGCTGCTTTCACGGACGACGCTGCCTCACAGGACTACAAACCGCCAACAGGTTATGTCGCGATCAACAAAGCCACAGCAGCAAAAGGCTTGGTTGTCAATGGCGTGGCGAGGTCGCTTTTTGAACAAGATTGGGACAGGCGCAAACGCGTAAGGCGAGGGTAGGAGGGCTGCCCGGCACGGAAGGGAAGTTGCTCCGTGCCGGGAGATAGGCCGTCCTCATCGGCGGGGTTCGTCGTTGGAACGCGTCGAGCGCTCGTACATGTCCGGCCAGCCGATATCCTTCTGGATTTCCTCCGGCAGGCTCGCCACATACATCATGGTCTGCGCCTGGCGATGACGACGACGTACCTGTTCGCCAAACCGGCTGATTGCACTTAGCAGAGACATGGTCCTTCTCCTCTTCAAAAGTCGGTGTCGCATGATGTGATCCCGAGGCTGTTGACTATGGGGAAGGTCTGATGTTCAATCAAACGAAATGAACTGATCGCTAAGTTCAGAAAGTTTGATGCGGAAGGCATCGTATGAACGCACCGCTCAATCACCCGATGCCGTTGCTGGACCTCGACGTCCTGCGCACCTTCGTCGCGATCGGCGAGACGGGCAGCTTCACCCAGGCGGCGGCTGCGGTGTTCCGCACGCCCTCTGCCGTGTCGATGCAGATCAAGAAGCTGGAGGAGATGCTGGGCGTGACCGTATTTTCGCGCGACGCGCGCGCGGTGACGCTGACCAACGAAGGCGAGATGCTGATGGGTTATGCCCGCCGGCTGCTCGCGCTCAACCGCGAGGCAGTGGCGAAGTTCATCGTCCCCGATATTTCAGGCGTCGTGCGTCTCGGCTCGCCTGACGACTACGGCGAGCGCGTGTTGCCGAATGTCTTGCGCCGCTTTGCTCAGACCCATCCGTCGGTAGCGGTGGACGTCACCATCGACATGAGCGTGAATCTTTTGCGCCGGATGGCCGAGCGCCAGCTCGACATCACGCTGTTCACGGTCTGCAGGGAGGTTCCGGGCGATGCCGAGGTGCTGCTGACGGAGCCGGTCGTGTGGGGCGGCGCATGCGGCGGCACCGCGCATCTGCGTGACCCATTGCCGGTTTCGCTCTGGGAAGAAGGCTGCGTCTGGCGCGCCGACGCGCTCGATGCGCTTGGGCGGGCGGGGCGCGACTACCGCGTTGCCTATATGAGCGCGCACACCGCCGGTCAGCGGGCGGCAATATTGGCTGACCTTGCTGTCGCGCCGTTGCCGCGCTCCTTCATTGGCGAAGACATCGTGGCACTTGGGCCGGATGAGGGCCTGCCGGCGCTGTCGAACTACAATCTGGCGATGCGGGTCGCGACGGAGGCGCCGCCGCATGTGCTGGCGGCGGCGGACCATATCCGCGCGACCTTCGAATCCTTCCGCGAAACCGGAAAGTTCTGACCTACTCGCGCGCGCGCCGGGCTGCCCGCTCCTCGCGGGACCGGCGGCGCGGCACGGCTTCGCCCGAGCCGGAAGCGTCATCCGAAGGCGACTTCTTCGGCGGCAGCTTGACCTGCTCGGACAGCTTCACGAACGGATCGACTTTGTTCGGCAGCGCCATGGCGTTGACGAACAGCTGCTGGAAATGCGGTTCCAGAGCCGTCTCGATCTTCTCGATCTTCTGCACCGTCTGCTCGATCTCGCGACGATGCGTGCGGTTGAGCAGTGCCATCAGCGCGCCGTTGCCGGCGGCGTTGCCGACCGCCTTCACCTCGTCCAGCGAGCAGTCTGGAATGAGGCCAAGCACCATCGCGTATTTCGGATCGATGTACGAGCCGAACGCGCCGGCGAAGCGGATCGTGTCGACCTCGGTGATGCCCTGTTTCTCCATCAGCAGCCGGATGCCCGCATAGAGTGCCGCCTTCGCAAGCTGGATTGCGCGGACGTCGTTTTGCGTGACGGTGATGCGCGGGCTGCCATCGTGGAGCAGGTAGGAATAGGTGCGGCCGTTCTGCAGGAGGCGCGGCGACTTCGCGGCGAGCTGGCCGTCGATGACGCCATCCTCGGAAATGATGCCGGACAGGAACATCTCGGCCACGACCTCGATGATCGCCGAGCCGCAGATGCCGGTGATGCCGAGGCGCTCCGCGTCTTCCGCAAAGCCTTCCTCATCCGACCATTTTTCCGAGCCGATGATGCGGAAGCGTGGCTCCAGCGTTTCCGGATCGATGCGCACGCGTTCGATCGCGCCGGGCGCCGCACGCTGGCCGGAAGAGATTTCCGCGCCTTCGAAGGCTGGGCCGGTCGGGGAGGATGCCGCGACGACACGCTGGCTGTTGCCGAGAATGATCTCTGCGTTGGTGCCGACATCGACCAGCAGCATCATGCGGTCCTGGCGGTGCGGGCCTTCCGACAGCGTTGCGGCGGCGGCATCCGCGCCGACGTGGCCGGCAATGCACGGCAACAGGTAGACCCGCGCGCCGCGATTGACCTTGAGGCCAAGATCCCCGGCGTGCAGGTGCACCGCGCCCGATACAGCCAGCGCGAATGGCGCCTGACCGAGTTCGGTCGGATCGATACCGAGAAAGAGGTGGTGCATGATCGGGTTGGCAACGAAGACGGCATCGAGGATGTCGTCGCTTGAGACACCGCCTTCGGTGCAGACCTTGACGATCAAGTCGCTTATCGCCTCGCGCACGGCATTCGTCATCGCCTCGCGGCCATCCGGATTCATCATCACGTAGGACACGCGGCTCATCAGGTCTTCGCCGAAGCGGATCTGCGGGTTCGACGCGCCGGCAGAGGCGACGATGCGGCCCGAAAGCAGCGAGACGAGGTGCATTGCGATTGTTGTCGAGCCGATGTCGCAGGCGATGCCATAGGCCTCGTTGTGGAGGCCGGGCCAAAGGGCGATGATCGAGGGACGATCGCTCTCCGCGTCGCGGTGAACAGCGGCCGTGACGCCCCAATTCTCCTTGCGCAGAATCTTCTGCACCTGCGGCAGCAGGTAAGCGTCTAGCCGCGGGTCCTTCACCCCCCAGTCGCGCTCCAGCAGCGCCTTCAGCCGGTCGAGATCGCCGAGCGGCTTGTGCATGTCCGGCTCGTCCACTTCGACGTAGCAGAGGCGGACGGCGGGGTTGCGCTCGAAGACGCGGTCGGTCGCCGCCTTGCGGACGACCTGCGCGTTGATGACCGTGTCCTGCGGCACGTCGATGACAAGGTCGCCCTCGATCGTCGACGAGCAGGACAGGCGACGCCCGTCAGCCAGGCCTCGTACGCGCTCGTAGCGCTCCTCTTTCGGCCCCTTCGGCGAGATGTGGTCGTTGGAGGAGACGATGCCGTGCTTGGCGAAATTGCCTTCCTGCACCACTACCTGGCAGCGGCCGCAGGTGGCGCGGCCGCCGCAGACACTCTCAACATAGACGCCGAGCTGACGGGCGGCGTCGAGCACGGGCGTGCCCTTGGGGAAACGCCCCCGCTTGCCGGATGGCATGAAAAGAACGAGAGGGTCGGCAGCAGAAACAGGCGGCTTCATTTCACTTCTGACTTAGTTGGAGAGGGCGGCCCTGCGTGCTTCGCGTCCGCCACGGCGACGGCCACCACCGGCGGCTTCGCCCGGGGCATTCACCTGTACCGGGGCAGGGGCAGCGTGCTCGCCCGGCTTGTAGTCCTTGTAGGTCTTGATCCAGGTCATGCAGTCGCGGTCGGTGCCGTTGAGCACGTTCGCGCCGCGGACCATTTCCATCTCCTGCGGACGGCAGGGGTTCATGATCGCGGAGGTCATGCCCGCGCCGATCACCATCGGGATGAAGGCGGCGTTGATGCCGTGGCGGTGGGGCAGGCCGAACGAGATGTTGGAAAGGCCACAGGTCGTGTTGACCTTGAGCTCCTCGCGCAGGCGGCGCAGTAGCGCGAACACCTGGAGGCCGGCGGTGCCCATCGCACCAATCGGCATGACGAGCGGGTCGACTACGATGTCATGGGACTTGATGCCGTAGTCGGCGGCGCGCTCGACGATTTTCTTTGCGACGGCGAAGCGGACGTCCGGATCAGGCGAGATGCCGGTCTCGTCGTTCGAGATCGCGACGACCGGAACGTCATACTTTTTGCAGAGCGGCAGGATCGCCTCGAGCTTCTCTTCCTCGCCGGTGACCGAGTTGATCAGCGGACGGCCCTTGGCGACCTTGAGAGCGGCCTCGATGGCGGCCGTGACCGAGGAGTCGATCGACAGCGGAACGTCCACGAGGTCCTGAACGATCTGCAGCGTCTGAACGAGCAGGGCTGGCTCGGTCGCATTAGGGTCGACGGCGGTAACGCCCGCATTGACGTCGAGCATGGTGGCGCCAGCAGCGACCTGCTCGATCGCGTCCTTGCGCACGGTATCGAAGTTGCCCGCTACCATCTCGGCGGCGAGCTTCTTGCGGCCGGTCGGATTGATGCGCTCACCGATGACGCAGAACGGCTGGTCAAAGCCGATGACGACTTCCCGGGTCGCGGAGGCGACGATGGTGCGGGTCATAGAAGTCTCTCTCCTGAATGATATAAAGGTTTGTTTATATCGTTATTGGCATTGGTCAACAAGGCGGTGACGTTTTAAGCCGTTTCCCGGCCGCCAGCCTTTACCAGCGCAACCAGCCGCTCGCGGTCATAGGCGGCGTCGAGATCGGCCGCGGCCTTATCGGCTTCAGCCTCAAGATCGTCGCTCACCGGCACGGGGTCGGATTTGCGCCATTCGGCAAGGTAGTCGTCTGTTTCGCTCGCGCCGGTGCGCATCGCGCACATGTCGATCGCTTCGGTGAAGCGCGGCGGCAGTTCGCGCTTGGCGTTCTGCCGGCCCTTCCGGACGATCACCTGCGCGGGGATATCGCGCCAGTAGACGATGACAAGGTCAGCCATGATGGTTCCGTTTCTGAGTGGAGAGAGAATTGCCGCGCCGCGTTGCGGACGCTTGTTGCGCGACGACGCGGGCAGGTTGAAAAACGACGCGCTAACAAACACTCACGGACGTGTCGCAGGCGTGGCCGCCGATACCAGCGCGGTGGTAAGGTCGCCATACCCGGTGAAGCGCTTTTCATAGGCAAGGCCGAGCATCGCCGCCGCGTCCTGCGCGACCTTTTCCAGTGCCGGATCGTCCGTCTGCGCGAGGTAGACCAGCTTCTCGTAATTGCCGAAGAAGTCCCGGGCGAGTTCGGGATGCCGGTCGAGACCCAGCGGCTTGATGAAGAACGACTCGAACTGCCGGCAGAGGAAGTCGGTAAAGTAGAAGGCGGTGATGTCGCTGTCCGCAACCTGCTCGAAGGCCCCAAGGCCCTGGTAGAAGGCGAAGCAATGCGGGCCGGCGAGGCGCTGCACGCCGTGCTTCTCGCAAACTGCGTCCAGCATGCCGCCGGTGCCGCAATCGGCATAGCCAACCAGGATGTTCTTCCAGCCTTCGGCCTTGGCCTTGCTGATCGCCGCGTCGATACCGGGCGCGATTTGATTAGGACGGAAGTGATACTCGGCGGGCAGGCAAGTCAGCTCAAGATGGTCGAGGCCATTCGCCGCTTTCACCGCAAGGATCTCACGCGCGAGCATCCCGCACGCGATGATGAGAACCTTTTCTGGGGCCGTGCGTTGCATTGGCGTCACTGATCCCGCGCACCCCGCGCTCTATCCCGATACGGAGAGAGATGATGAACCCGAAGGTCATTTCCAAGGTCGCAGCACTTGTCCTCGTCGCTGGTTTCGCTGCCGGCTGCGCAAACACGATCCGCGGCATGGGGGCGGACACGGCCAATGCTGTCGATGCTACGCAGCAGGCTGGCCGTTCCGTCGAGCGTTCGGCCAGCTACTGACTTGAATGCAACAGCGTTCTGCGCGGCTCTCAGGCCGCGCGAACGTTGTGACGACGCTTCATGAAGTCCTTGGCCGTCTCGACTGCGACAGCCGCGTCGCGGCAGTAGGCATCGGCGCCCACGGCCTTCGCGAATTCCTCGTTCAGCGGCGCACCGCCGACCAGGACGACGTAGTCGTCGCGAATACCCTTTTCCTTCAGCGTGTCGATGACCACCTTCATGTAGGGCATGGTGGTGGTGAGCAGCGCCGACATGCCGACGATGTCCGGCTTGTGCTCTTCGATCGCCGCCAGGTAGTTCTCGACCGGGTTGTTGATGCCGAGGTCAATCACGTCGAAACCGGCGCCTTCCATCATCATGCCGACGAGGTTCTTGCCGATGTCGTGGATGTCGCCCTTCACCGTGCCGATGACGAGCTTGCCCTGCTTCGGGGCATCGGTGGCGGCGAGCAGCGGGCGCAGGATGGCCATGCCGGCCTTCATCGCGTTCGCCGAGAGCAACACTTCCGGCACAAACAGGATGCCGTCGCGGAAGTCCTCGCCCACGATGCGCATGCCCTCGACGAGCGCCTGTGTCAGCACGTCGTAAGGTGCCCAGCCGCGCTCCAGAAGGATGCGCGTTCCTTCCTCGATCTCTTCCTTCAGACCATCATAGAGGTCGTCGTGCATCTGCTGCACGAGTTCATCGTCGGAGAGTTCGGACAGGATGATTTCGTCGTCGGACATTCCCAAGCTCCTGAAGACATGGCCCGCATCGCGGCGCGGCGGCTATTGCGGCCAATTCTTATGTTCCCCGACGCCGTTTGCTTATCTGATTTGCGACGTCGCGCAAGTGGAAAGCGACCGATTGCGATTTCAGTGATACGATAGTTTTCGCAGTTGTCGAAATTGCGACAGGCTCTGGCGCTGGCTGGCCGCTTATCCCGTGCCGCTTGGCTACGATTCGACCGAAGCCGTGTTGAATCAGGGAATCGGGCATGGAAGACAATACGACTGTAGAGCAGGACACCGGCGGGCGCAGGGCTCGCGGCGGTGCGGCTGCGCGGCGCGCGGCGCGTACCAGCGGCAGCGCGGGTACGCAGCTGACGTACATCAAGCGCGAGATTCCGCTCTACGAAGTCCTCAATGAGGAGGGGCTGGCACTGATCGAGGCGAATGCCGACACGGTGCTGGAAGAAGTTGGCATCGAGTTCCGCGACGATCCGGAAGCCCTGGAGCTGTGGAAGCAGGCAGGCGCTGACGTTCGCGGCGAGCGGGTGCATTTCCCCAAGGGTCTGCCGCGGTCGCTGCTGAAGACCGCGCCGTCGGTGTTCACCCAGCATGCGCGCAATCCGCAGCGCTCGGTGCAGATCGGCGGCAATGCGACCGTCTTCGCGCCGGTCTACGGTCCTCCGTTTGTACGCGACCTAGACGGCAACCGCCGCTACGCGACGATCGAGGACTTCCGCAACTTCGTGAAGCTCTCCTACATGGCGCCGTCGATCCACCATTCGGGCGGCACCGTCTGCGAGCCGGTCGACGTTCCGGTCAACAAGCGCCATCTCGACATGGTGCTGGCGCACATGACGCTGTCGGACAAGCCGTTCATGGGCTCGGTTACCGCGCCTGAGCGCGCAGAGGACACGATCGCGATGGCGAAGATCCTGTTCGGCGACGAATTCGTCGAGCAGAACACCGTTGTCATCAACCTCATCAACGCCAACTCGCCGATGGTCTTCGATGAGACCATGCTGGGCGCGCTGAAGGTCTATGCCCGCCACAATCAGGCCTGCATCGTCACGCCGTTCATCCTCTCGGGCGCCATGAGCCCGGTGACGGTTGCCGGCACGCTGACGCAAGTTCTGGCCGAAGTGCTCGCTGGCGCCGCCTTCACGCAGCTGATCCGTCCGGGCGCGCCGGTGGTGTTCGGTACCTTTGCATCGTCGATTTCGATGCAGTCGGGCGCTCCGACCTTCGGTACGCCGGAGCCGACGCTGGTCTCCTACGGCGCTGCCCAGCTGGCGCGCCGCCTCGGCCTGCCGTTCCGCACCGGCGGCTCGCTCTGCGCGTCCAAGATCCCGGACGCGCAGGCGGCCTACGAGAGCGCGAACACGCTGAACTCGACGCTGCTCGCAGGCACCAACTTCGTGCTGCATGCGGCTGGCTGGCTCGAGGGCGGTCTCGCCTCCTGCTACGAGAAGTTCATGATGGACGTCGACCAGCTCGGCATGATGCCGAAGCTGGCGCAGGGCGTGGACCTGTCCGAGAACGGCCAGGCGCTCGACGCGATCCGCGAAGTGGGCCCCGGCAGCCACTATCTTGGTTGCTCGCACACGCAAGCGAACTTCCAGACCGCCTTCTACCGCTCGACGATCGCGGACAACAATTCGTACGAGCAGTGGCTGGCCGAAGGCGAGAAGACCGCAGCGCAGCGCGCCAACGAGCTCGCACGCCGTTGGCTCGAGAACTACGAGGCGCCGTATCTCGATCCGGGTATCGCCGAAGGCCTGCGCGACTACGTCGCCCGGCGCAAGGAGTCGATGCCCGACGCCTTCACCTGAAAGGAGCCCGATTCAGGCCGGGCTAAAGTGGCCAACATCATCCACAAGGAAGTCTGGCGCAGCGCCTTTCAGGATCCGACGAACAAGGGGAGGCGCTGAGTGCCTTCCCAGCCTTTGGAAATCTCGCAGGCGCTGGCGCCTTCCGGGCTCAGCGTCCGCGGCATTGCCCCGCTCGCCGTTGGCGAGTGGGGAACCGCCCGGGCCGTGGTGCTCGTGGGTAATGAAGGGGCGCGTTACTGGGCCCATTTCGAACAATGGCGGCAGGGCCAGCCTGCCGGCATTTCCAATCCACTCGATACATGGTCGCGTCAGGTCATTTCCGAAGTCGCGCAGCGCTTTGGCGGCCGCGTCGTCATGCCGAACGACCGGCCCTGGGCTCCTTTCCAGCAATGGGCTACGCGCGCGCAGAAGCTGGCCTCGTCACCAGTCGGACCGTTGATCGATCCGCGTCTCGGCCTGTGGCACGCTTATCGAGGCGCGATCCTGTTCGATGTTGAGTTTCCGATTCAGGAAGTTGAGGAAGTGATTCATGCCTGCGGCGCATGTGTCGGAGAATTCTGCATAAACGCCTGTCCGGTTCATGCCTTTGATGGCGGCGCCTACGACTACGCGGCGTGCCTCGCGCATGTGCGCGGGCCGAACGCTGGCGAATGCCGCACGCGCTGCATCGCGCGCAATGCCTGCCCGGTCGGCACCGAGTGGCGATACCCGGACGAAGTCCAGGCGTTTCACCACAAGGCGTTTGCCGGGCTTTAGGCTGCCTGCTTGATGGTGATGCGGTTGCGCCCGTTCTTCTTGGACTCGTAGAGGCCCTTGTCGACCAACCGCATCAGCTCTTCGAAGTCGGAGGGCGCCTGATCTATGTGGCAAACACCGCCGCTGATCGTCATGCCAAAGGTGTCGTTGCCCGACACCACCGGCCACTGGCTGACGCGCCCGCGAATCTTCTCGATGAAGGCTGCGGCTTCCTCCGGATCGATGGCGTCGAAGATGATCGTGAACTCCTCGCCGCCGATACGCGCGACCGTGCCGCGGTCGCCGACCATCTCACGGCAGATCTGCGCACAGGTGCGGATCGCTGCGTCTCCGGCTCCGTGACCAAAACGGTCGTTAATGGACTTGAACCGGTCAATGTCGATGAGCGCCAGCGCGAACGGCTTCTGTTCGGCAAGGTATGAGCGCAGGCGCATTTCGAAGGCGTTGCGGTTAAGGAGCTGGGTCAGCGAATCGTGCATCGCCGCGAACCGCAGGGCCGCACTGCCTCGTTCATAGGCGAGCGAGAGAGCGAAGGCGCCGCCAGCAACCGTGTGAAACAGGGCCACCGCGAGGTGGACGGCGAGGGCGGTGTCCTGCGGGATGTAGGCTGGCATGGAGCCGTCATCGAGCAGGCCGACGAAGATGCGATAGCCAAACGACAATCCCATCGCGACATAGGCGATGATCAGCCAGTAGCGGGACGGAAAACCGTCGTCGCGATCGCGCCAAAATTCGTAGGCGATCAGCGCGGTCTGCGTGGTCAGCGCGATGTTCGCGACGCCAAGGACGACGCCGTTCACCGATAGGGCAAATGGACCCGCAGCAACGAGATAAAAAATGACGCCGCCCCAGGTGACGAACCAGGGGGTCGTGCGACCGGAGAACTGCCGCGCCGCCTTCCACCGCAGGCCGAAGCCGATAATGAGGAAGATGTCGGGCATCAGGGTCATCGCGAGGGGCGGCAGCATCTGGTCGACCGTGTAGAGCGCCAGCGACAACGCGATCACGACATTCGCGATCGCCCAGGAACGCCGCCACTCCTCGTCGCGGCGGCCATGTGCCGCAACGCCTTTGGCGATCGCCATGACAAGCAGGATGACGATGTTGGCGAGGAAAAGCGTCGTTGTGTCCAAAGCGCCCCCAATGAAGCTCTGCATTTGCGCGCAGGGTGAAGCTGACGCGGCCATCGGCAGTGTTCCATACGGAAACTGCTGTCAGGTTAGTGATCTTGGTTGAGTAATCGTTAAGCGCGGCAAGGTTTTTCAATCGCCGCCAGCTCCAAGGCTTGGGGCGATGTGCCAGCATCCTGAAGGTGTGCAAATGAAACAGGCGGTGCGAGGCCAGAAGCCTCGGCACCGCCTGCCAAAGTGAAGGAGCGAGGGGGGCAAACCGGCTGCTGGTCGGGGGGCTAGGGCGCAGCCGTGGGTTCGCGTCAGTTCGCTTCCTTCACCGATTCATGCATGACGTGCCCTGCGCCGCTCGCGGCGGCCTTCGCCTTCACCGGCACCGCTCTCGAACGCCTGCTTGTTCCGCAGCGGCCCGATATAGGTGACGATCTCACTGACGTCCGGGCGTTCGGCGCCGCGGACATAGTGGTCCAGCGCCTCGCGCATTGCACGCAGGTGCTCGCATGATGTGCCGCAGCAGCCGCCGATGATCGACGCACCGGCGTCGAACGCCATGCAGGCATATTTCGCCATCAGCTCGGGTGTGCCGGAATAGACGATTTCGGTGCCCTGGAACTCGGGGATGCCGCAATTGCCCTTGACGACGATGATCGCGTCGGGCTTGGCGGCGCTCATGTCCAGCAGCGAGGCAAGAATGTCGGAAGCGCCTACGCCGCAATTCGCGCCGACTGCCACCGGCTGCTCGGGCAGGCCGTCCACCACCGAATGGATGTCGCGCGGGGCAAGGCCCATCATGGTGCGGCCAGCAGTGTCAAATGAGCCGGTGTAGACATATGGCAGGCCAACGCGGGCGGCAGCTTCCGCCGCGGCGCGAATTTCGCCGGGCGCGGACATGGTCTCAATCCACGCTACCTCCGCACCACCAGCCTTCAGGCCTTCCATCTGCTCGGCAAAGGCATCGACTGCGGCGTCATGGGTGAGCGCGCCGAGCGGTTCCAGCAGTTCGCCGGTCGGACCAACGGAACCCGCAACGATCACCTTGCGGCCGGCACGATCGGCAACCGAACGGGCGATTTCAGCGGCCTTCCTGTTGAGTTCGAAGACGCGATCCTGCGCGTTGTGCAGCTTGAGGCGGTGGCGGGTGCCGCCGAACGAGTTGGTGAGGATGATGTCGGCGCCGGCGTCGACGAAGCCCTGATGCAGGGCCACGATCTTCGCCGGCGCGGTTTCATTCCACAGTTCCGGCGCTTCGCCCGAATTGAGCCCCATCGCGAACAGGTTCGTCCCCGTGGCGCCGTCGGCGAGGAGTACGCCCTTTTGGGCGAGGAGTTCATGGATGGGGTTAGGCATGGCCGCCTCCGTGCATTTCGATATTAGGATAACGATATAAAGAAATCTTTATGTCGTCAATTCGGAAATGCGTGGCCACTTGCATTTTCCTCGTGCAGGGGCGCCCGCCGATAGCGCAAAAAATGCGGACGAAATCACTTGACATTCGCGAAGGTGCCACAACCTCTTCTGCGGGAGAAAAAAACTTCAAAATCTTGCACTTAGAGGGGAACCAACGTTCCGCTGGCGAGTTTGGCGGCGCGAAATATGCAGGAGGATTGAAGTGAAGCGGGTTTCAGTCGCAGCGTTTGCGGAGCAGATCATCGCGGACAGCAAGGCGGCCCTGATTTCAGTCCCGAACGTGGTTTCGGACATCCGAGAGCACATGCCTGACTGTGAACATACCGATGAAGAGCTGGCCCAGATCGTCACGATGATCGCGATCAACAAGGGCCGTCAGCTGTCCTTCATCCGGCCGCAGGGATTCGAGCCGGTGATATAACCAGCCGTGAATCAGGATGCGGCGCAGAAGCGCCGCATCTTCTCGTCGGTGGTTCAAAAAGGCTATTCCGCGACTGCGATGTGCCAGACGCCGCCGACACCGTCGCCGGACATGTCGCCGGGCTGTTTGTCATCGACCCACGTGTAGAGCGGCTTGCCCTTGTAGGCCCACATCTTGGTGCCGTCGGTTGCGTCGACCACCGACCAGTCGCCCTCTGCCGTCGCGCCTTCCTCTGCCTTGAATGCCGGCCATTTAGCCAGGCATCCGGCATCGCAATTCGACTTCCCGGCTTCGTCCTTGTCGAAGGTGTAAAGCGTCATGCCGTTCTGGTCGGTGTAGACCTTCTTGTCGCCGATCGTCTGAACCTTGGCGGGTTCTTCGGCATAGGCGGCAGCGACGCCCAGAAACAGGGTCGCAAGTGCAGTCACAGCGATCTTCATGGTGGTGCTCCTCCCGTGAGCAGGGCCGAGGATGTTGGTCTGCCGGCAGAGGAACGCCCCGCTTATTCTTCATGTTCCGCCGTTCACGGACACTTGTTGAAAGGCTTGAGCGCGGTCTATGCTGCGAGACATGACGATCAGACTGCAGCATATCATGGCGGACCGTATCGCCGTAACACCTTCCACGCGAACCCGGCATTCCGAGTTGCTGATCCTCTGCGCTCGGATCGGCTATTCGCCGCCACTTTCCGACTGACCTTCACCCGGCAGAACTTGCCGAGATGATTCAATCGGAGAAGCTAATTACATGTCTTATCAGAATTTTTCCCTGAAGCAGCTTCAGGAGATCGATGCTGCGCACCACCTCCATCCGTTTACCGACCACAAGGACCTGCGCGGTGCCGGCAGCCGCATGATAACGCGCGCTGAAGGGCCGTATATCTACGATTCGGAAGGAAACGAGATCCTCGACGGCATGGCCGGCCTTTGGTGCGTGAACATCGGATATGGCCGCCACGAGCTCGCTGACGCGGCCTACAAGCAGATGAAAGAGCTGCCGTATTACAACTCTTTCTTCCGCTGCACGACGCCGACGCCGGTGCTTTTGTCAAAGAAGCTCGCCGAGATCGCGCCGCCGCACATCAACCAGGTTTTCTACGGCTCGTCGGGTTCGGAAGCGAACGATACCGCGCTGCGTCTCGTGCGCCACTACTGGGCGCTTGAGGGCAAGCCGCAGAAGAACATCGTGATCTCGCGCCACAACGCCTACCACGGCTCTACCGTTGCCGGCACGTCGCTGGGCGGGATGTCGGCGATGCATTCGCAGCTGGGCGGTGCCGTGCCGAATATCGTCCATGTGATGATGCCGTATTCCTTCGAGCTGGCGCAGCCTGGCGAGAGCGAGCATGACTTCGGCATCCGCGCGGCAAAGGCAATCGAGGATGCGATCCTCGAGCATGGCCCCGAGAACGTGGCCGCCTTCATCGGCGAACCGATCATGGGCGCGGGCGGCGTGAAGATCCCGCCAGCGAGCTACTGGCCGGAAGTCCAGCGCATCTGCCGCAAGTACGACGTGCTGCTGATGCTGGACGAGGTGATCACCGGCTATGGCCGCACCGGCGAGTGGTTCGCGGCGCAGGCGATGGGCGTGGAGCCCGACACCATCACCACAGCTAAGGCGCTGACCTCCGGCTACCAGCCGCTGTCGGCGCTGCTGGTCGGCGACCGTATTTCTTCGACGCTGGTCGAGAAGGGCGGCGAATTCTACCACGGCTACACCTATTCGGGGCATCCGGTTGCCTGCGCCGTGGCGCTCGCCAACCTCGAAATCATCGAGAAAGAAGGGCTGATCGAGCGCGTCCGCAACGAAACCGGCCCCTACTTCAACCAGGCGCTCAAGGAGCGCATCGCCGGCCATGGGATCGTCGGTGAGGTGCGCTCGTTCGGCCTGATGGGTGCCATTGAAATCGTAAAGGACAAGGAGACGCGCGAGCGCTTCCCGGATGAGGGCAGCGCGGCTGTCGTCGTCCGCGACCATGCAATTGCAAATGGCATGATGCTGCGCGCGACCGGCGATACCATGATCATGTCGCCGCCGCTGATCTGGACGAGGCAGACGATCGATCTTGCGGTGGAGCGGATCCTCAAGGCGCTGGACCGCGCCGAGCGCGACCTGCGCAAGTAACTGAGGCGAATTTGGAGGGGCGGAGCGAAAGCTTCGTCCCTTTTTCATGCGCACGGTAGGGGCTTTAGATGCGCTCAGGGAGACGCTGAAAGCGAGCGCCCGCATATCTCAGAAAGCAGCAGAACCGCGTCCTCCCGGCGGGGGAGGGACGCGGTCTTGCCAAAGATACGCATGGCGCTTCGCTTACGCAAAACTCTAGCGAAACTGTACACTCCGGTACGCAATACCTGATCCGGAGTTCGGCGGCTGCGTTTGCCGCTCACCCACCGTTTTAGTCGGACATCGTTACCGTCGGGTTATCAAAAACTTAAGCAAATCTAAATTCGCGATTTTTCCGCCTCGAAGTGCGAAAAATCACCCTCTGAGGGCAGGGTGTAACGTCCGTCACAGCCTGAAATTGTTCAGTGAATGCTGAATAAACGCACAGGTTGTGATTAGCTGGCGGGATGCTCGCCCCTGAGGAAGCGGATGATGGCTGAAAAGTCTTCGCCGCCGCCGCCGGCCGCCTCGTAGAGCGCATAAAGCTGCGCCGCCGCGGCGCCGAGAGGAGTTGCAGCGCCAGAGCTCTGTGCTGCTTCCTGCGACAGGCGCAGGTCCTTCAACATCAGAGCAGTGGCGAAGCCCGGCTTGTAGTCGCGATTGGCGGGAGAGGAAGGAACCGGGCCGGGGACCGGGCAATAGGTCGTCAGCGACCAGCACTGGCCGGATGAAGTGGATGCGACGTCAAAAAGTGCCTGGTGCGAAAGGCCGAGTTTTTCGGCGAGCACAAAGGCTTCGCCGACGCCGATCATCGAGATGCCGAGCAGCATGTTGTTGCAGATCTTGGCTGCCTGGCCGGCACCTGCGTCGCCGCAGTGGACGATCTTGCCAGCCATCGGCTTCAGGACCGGTTCGGCCTTCGCAAAGGCTTCCTGCGTTCCGCCGGCCATGAAGGTGAGGGTGCCTGCTGCTGCGCCGCCGACGCCACCGGACACCGGTGCGTCGATCGACAGCATGCCGCCTTCCTGTGCAATCGCATGCGCCTTGCGCGCGGAGTCGACATCGATGGTGGAGGAATCGATGAACAGTATGCCCTTTGCGGCCGCTGGGACGATGTCGCCGTAGACGGAGAGAACGTGTTTGCCGGCCGGCAGCATGGTGATGACGATGTCGGCGCCAGCGACCGCATCCGCCGCGCTGGATGCGATCTTCAGGCCGTTACCCTCGGCGGTCTTCAGGTTGGCGTCCACCAGGTCGAAGCCGCGAACTATGTAACCTGCCTTGACCAGGTTCGCGGCCATCGGGTTGCCCATGTTGCCGAGGCCGACGAATGCAATGGTGCTCATGTGTTTCCTCCCTGAATGGTAGGGGAGTAGGTGAATAAGGGCGTAGGGGAGTGTGCTCGCCCTAGACCCCTAAGTCCCTAACCCCCTAATCACCTACCCACCAAGTACCTCGCGATGATGACGCGCATGATCTCGTTGGTGCCTTCGAGGATCTGGTGGACGCGCAGGTCGCGCACCAGCTTCTCGATGCCGTATTCGTGCAGATAGCCGTAGCCGCCGTGCAGCTGCAGTGCCTCGTTGGCGACGTTGAAGCAGGTGTCGGTCACGAAGCGTTTAGCCATTGCCGACCACGTGCCGGCGTCCGGCGTCTTGCGGTCGAGCTTTGACGCCGCCGTGTAGAGCATCATCCGCGAGGCCTGCAGGTCCGTCTCCATGTCGGCCAGCTTGAACTGCAGGGCCTGGAACTGGTTGATCGGCTTGCCGAAGGCATTACGCTCGCCGGAATAGGCAAGCGCCTTCTCGAACGCGGCCTGCGCACCGCCGAGGGAACAGGCCGCAATGTTGAGGCGGCCGCCGTCGAGGCCGGCCATGGCAATGCGGAAGCCCGCGCCTTCCCCCATGAGCAGGTCTTCCGCCGGCACCCGGCAGTCCTGGAAGATTACCTGCCGGGTTGGCTGCATGTGCCAGCCCATCTTCTTCTCGGACGGGCCGAAAGAGAGCCCCGGCGCGTCCTTCGGGATGATGAAGGTGGAAACACCCTTGGGGCCATCTTCGCCGGTGCGCGCCATGACGACATAAACGTCGGACTCGCCGGCGCCGGAGATGAACTGCTTCGTCCCGTTGAGCACGTAGTGGTCGCCGTCACGGACCGCGCGGGTGCGCAGCGCGGCGGCATCCGAGCCCGCGCCGGGTTCGGTCAGGCAGTAACTCGCCATCCATTCGAACGACGTCATCTTCGGCAGGAAGCGCTGGCGCTGCTCTTCCGCGCCGAACGTGTCGATCATCCACGCCGCCATGTTGTGGATCGAGATCATCGACGAGAAGCCGGGACAGGCGGCGGCGAGCGCCTCGAAGATCAGCACCGCGTCCAGCCGACCGAGGCCAGAGCCGCCGACATCCTCGCGGACGTAGATGCCGCCGAAGCCGAGCGACCCGGTCTCCCGGATGACGTCGGACGGAAAGTGGCGGTTGTGGTCCCATTCGAGCGCGAGCGGAGCCACCCGATCGGCTGCGAAGTCGCGCGTCATCTCCTGGATCGCGCGCTGGTCTTCGTTGAGTTCGAACTGGGCAGCAGGATTGGCCGCGTCCATGGCGTCCTCCCTATGGACTGAATGCTCTTTGACCTTGCTGCCAATCTATTCCATTGACGGTCGGGCGCAACACGGCCGGCCCGCAAAGGGGTTGTGCGCCGATGCGATAGCGAGATGCTGGGCGCGTTCAAATTTGCGCATCAGCTGCCTTCGGCCAGTAGGTACCAAAGCACCACACGTTGCCTTCCGGATCGCGGCATATGAACTCGCGGCTGCCATAGCTGCGGTCGGTGAGTTGTTCCTCGATCTTCACGCCAGAAGCGGTCACGCGAGCAAACAGCGTGTCGACGTCCTCGACCGCAACGTAGAGCGCCTTGCCGCCCTGTTCGCCCGGCGCGCCAACTAGGGCACCGAAGGCATCGTTGCGGACCTCGCCGCACATGATGATCGATGAGCCCAATGCAAGTTCCGCATGGGCAACTGTACCGTCGTCATTGTCGTAGCGGGTGAGGATCTGGAAGCCGATCGTCTGCGTCAGCCATTCCAGCATCGCGGTCGCGTTGCGGAAGCGGAAGGTCGGGTAGATCCGAGGCGCCTCATGCGGCGAATAGGTCATGACAGTCTCCCAGTTGTTGCTGCCCGAGAGAGGCAAGTCCTGACCGAGAATAGTCGAAAGCGTCGCCCGCGCGAAGACTCAAGCAATCAGCAGGCGGATCGCCAGCGCAACGCAGGTGATGACCAGCAGCGGCTTGATGAGCTTCGCGCCATTCTTCATCGCGAGTCCCGCGCCGACGCGGGCGCCGATGAATTGCGAGATGCCCATCACCAGCCCGATCTGCCAGTGAACGACGCCCACCGCGGCGAACAATGCAAAGCCGCCGAGGTTCGAGGAGAAGTTCAGGAGCTTGGTGTGGGCGGTGGCCTTCAGTACGCCGTAACCGGCCAGTGCCACGAAGGCGAGCATGAAGAACGAACCAGTGCCGGGGCCGAACACGCCGTCGTAGAAGCCGATAAGGGGCACGACAACCAGCGCGAACATGGCTGGCGTGATGCGCTGGGCGCGATCCACATCGTCCATGTTCGGCTTGAAGGCGAAGTAGAGCGCGATCGCGATGAGCAGCGGCGGCAGGATCATCCGCAGCCACTCGCCCGGCAGGATGGTCGCAAGGCCCGCGCCCAGCACCGCGCCGACGAACGAGATCAGCGCAGCCGGTAGCTGCTTGCGCAGGTCGACGTGTCCCTTGGAGGCGTAGGCGATGGTTGCCGAGCCGGAGCCGAACAGGCCCTGCAGCTTGTTGGTTCCGAGCGCATCAACCGGCGGGAAACCGGCGAGCAACATGGCCGGCACCGTAATCAGCCCGCCGCCACCGGCGATCGAGTCGATGAAACCGGCAAGGAACGCCACGCCGATGAGGAGCGCGACGATGTGAGGTGCAAGGTCAACGAGCATTCAGGTTCAGCCCAGTCTGGCGAGACGCCGTTCAAGCGCTCGCTGGAGATCGGGCGCTGCTTCCACCAGAGCCTTTGCGGCATCCGACTGAGGGTGGTCAAGGACTTCGTCGGTCCTGCCGGTCTCGACGATGCGGCCTTCCTGCATCACCATCACCTCGTCGGTGATTGCGCGGGCGACCGTGAGGTCGTGGGTGATGAAGAGGTAGGCGACGCCGAGCCGCGCGTTGAGGTCGGCGAAAAGGTCCAGTACCTGCGCGCGGATCGACACGTCCAGTGCCGAGACCGGCTCGTCTGCAACGATCAGCTTCGGACGGGTGATGATGGCGCGGGCGATCGAGATGCGCTGGCGCTGGCCGCCGGAAAACTCGTGCGGGTATTTTCCCATGTCGGACGGCTTCAGGCCGACCTTGTCGAGCGCATCAGCGACCAGCTCGCGGCGTTCGGCGGGCGAGGGCGCCTCATCGAGCAGATGCAACGGCTCAGCCACCAGCCGCTCGACCTTGTGGCGCGGGTTGAACGAGCCGTACGGGTCCTGGAAGACGACCTGCATGCTGCGCCGCGCGGGCTTCAGCTGGGCCTCGGGCAAGGCGCTGACCTCGTGCCCGTCGACGTTGATCGAGCCGGACGTCGGGCGGTCGAGGGCGAGGATCATGCGCGCCAGCGTCGACTTCCCGCAGCCCGACCTGCCTACCAGCGCCACCGACTGCCCCCCAGCGATCTGGAACGACACGTCATCGACCGCGCGGAAGACGTCGGGAACCCTGAACAGCGATGTGCGGCGGTTCGGATAGTCGCGGACGACATTGCGGACTGAAAGGAGGGGGCGGGATGCGGTGGAGACGCCTTGGCCGGCAGAAACGGCCTGGCCGGAAACGCCTTCGCTGGAGGAAGTGTTGTTACCCCCACCCCTAACCCCTCCCCACAAGGGGGAGGGGGACTTGGAAGAAACTCCTTCCCTTATCGTGCCTGTCGCGGAGGAAGCAGTGTGTTCAGATGAATTCGTTGAAGAGATGTCTCCTTTCTCTTCAAGGCGCGCATGTGCGTCCTCTGCTGCGCTTGCCGGCTCTTCGTCGCGCAACGGAGACTTCGTTGAAGAGTGCGTGCTCGCCGTTTCCCCAACGTTCCCCTCCCCCTTGTGGGGAGGGGTTAGGGGTGGGGGTACCAATCCGGCGCCAGTGGTTGCTGCTCCGCCAATGGCCGCATCCTTTCTTCCCCGGTCCGGCACATGCATCGAGGCAAGCGCGAGCTGCCGCGTATAGGGATGTGCCTGCTGCGTGAGGGTGCGGGCGGTTTCGCCGGCTTCCATCACCTCGCCATGCCGCATGATGGTGACACGGTCGGACATGTCGGCGACGACGGCAAGGTCGTGCGAGATGAGCAGCAGGCCCATCTTCCGCTCGTCGACGAGGTCGCGCAGCAGTTCGAGGATCTGCTTCTGCAGCACGACGTCGAGCGCAGTCGTGGGTTCGTCGGCGATCAGCAGCTTTGGCGCCAGCGCACAGGCAATGGCGATGACCACGCGCTGACGCTGGCCGCCCGACAGTTCGTGCGGATAACGGGTCAACGGGAACTTCGACTCCGGCAGCCCGACACGGTCGAGCATTTTTCGTGCGCGCTCTTCCGCCTCAGCGCGCGAGGCGCGGGTGTGCCAGCGAATGCCCTCGGCCACCTGCTCGCCGATCGTCTTGACCGGGTTGAGCGCGGTCATCGGCTCCTGGAAAACCATGCCGATCTCGTTGCCGCGCAGGCGGTTCATCGCTGCTTCCGGCGCTCCCAAAATATCGATGCCGTCGAAGGTGATGCGGCCGGAAGCTCGCATCGCGATCGGCAGGAGCTGCATCACCGCCAGCGCCGTCATCGACTTGCCCGAACCGCTCTCGCCAACGAGGCCCATGACCTCGCCCTGTTCGAGCGAAAGGCTGACTCCCTTGAGGATAGGCAAGGAGCCGATGTCGAGGCGCAGGTTCTCGATCTCGAGCAGGCTCATCGCTCGCGCCTCAGTCGCGGATCGAGAAGGTCGCGAAGGCCGTCACCGAGGAGGTTGAGGCCAAGAACCGTGATGACGATGGCAAGGCCTGGGAACAACGCCTGGTAAGGCGCGACCATCATGCGGGTCTGCGAGTCGAACAGCATGCGGCCCCATGAAGGCATCGGCGGCTGTGCGCCCAGGCCGACATAGGAGAGGCCGGATTCGGCCAGAATGCCGAGCGCGAACTGGATCGTTCCCTGCACCAGGAGGATGGCGGCGATGTTCGGCAGGATGTGCTCGATGGTGATCTGTGCCTTGCCCTTGCCGGAGGCACGCGCCGCGAGCACATACTCGCGCGGCCAGATCGACATCGCGCCGGCGCGGGCGACACGCGCGAAGACCGGCACGTTGAAGATGCCGATGGCGATGATGGCGTTGATGGCGCCGGGGCCGAAGATGGCGGTGATCATCACGGCGGAAAGTAGGGCCGGGAAGGCGAAGACGATGTCGTTGAAGCGCATCACCGCCTCGTCGATCCAGCCGCCGCGCGCCGCCGCCCAGCAGCCGAGCGGCACGCCGAGGCACATGCCGATGCCGACGGCGACCAGGGCAACGGCGATCGAGTTGCGCGAGCCGATCATGATCATCGTCAGGATGTCGCGGCCGAAATGGTCGGTGCCGAACCAGTGCTGCCATGACGGCGGCTTCATCTTGTCAGCAACGACGAGATTGGTGATGTCGTAGGGCGTCCAGTAGAACGAGACGAGCGCCATCAGGGCGATGATGGCGGTAATGACGCATCCCACCACGAAGGAGCGGTTGCTCAGGGCCTGCAGCACAACGCTCTGGGTGCGCGGGAAGACGGGCTCGCCGATGCTCATGCCTTCACCCGCAGTCTCGGGTCCACCACCGCGTAGAGGATGTCGACCACAAGGTTGACGATCACGACGCTGGCGACCAGCAGCATCACCACGCCCTCGACGACGATCAGGTCGCGCTGGGTGATTGCCTGGAAGACGAGCCGGCCAAGGCCCGGCAGGTAGAACACGTTCTCGATGATGATTGTGCCCGCCAGCAGGAAGGCAAACTGCAGGCCTAGTATCGTGAGCACCGGGATCATCGCGTTGCGCAGGGCATGGCGCCACAGCACCTTTCGGCGCGGAATGCCCTTGGCGCGTGCCGTGCGGATGTAGTCTTCGCCCAGCACCTCGAGCATGGCCGAGCGCGTGACACGGGCGAGGATCGCCGCCTGCGGCAGGGCGAGCGCGATCGCCGGCATGATCAGCGCCTTGAACGCCGGCCAGATGCCGGCGCCCCAGCCGGGAAAGCCGCCGGCGGGCAGGAGGCGCAGCCAGACCGCGAAGACGTACACCAGAAGCAGCGCGAACCAGAAGTTCGGGATGGCGACGCCGACCTGCGTCGCGCCCATCGAGATCGCGTCAGCAGCGCGGCCGCGGCGCGAGGCGGCGAAGATGCCGACCGGAATGGCAATGGCTGTCGAGAGGATGAGCGAGATGACCGCAAGCGGCAGAGAGACGATGCCGCGCTCGACGATGAGGTCGATTACCGGTGAGGAATAGGTCCAGGAGCGGCCGAAGTCGCCCATCAGCATGCCGCCGATCCAGCTGAGGTAGCGAACCGGGATCGGCTGGTCGAGGCCCATCTGGCTGCGCAGGGTGGCAAGCGCCTCCGGCGTCGCGTTCATGCCGAGCATCAGCAGGGCGGGGTCGCCCGGCACGATTTCCAGCACGGCGAAGACGACAATGGACGCCACGATGACGGTGACGAGGCCGATCAGCAGGCGCCTGGCGAGAAACGCGCTCACGAACGCCCAGCGGGCATGCCTGAAAGCATCCCCCTCCGTGCTTCAGGCCGCCCCATTACGTGGAAGAACCGGTGTTCGCTGCTGAGTCCGCGCATCAGTACCGGGTGCCGCTTTTTCCGGAGTGCCGCAAGCCCCGATCTGCCCGGAGAGCGGGCAGAGGTCAGGTTGCGAGCCAGGAAGAAGCGGCAGCGTCCCAAATGCGAACCGTTACTGTTTCCACTTCACCTTGGTCAGGTCGTTCGCCTGCACCGGCATGTTGTGCCACATGCCTTCGAGGTTCGCATCCCAGACGCCGATCTTCGGCAGCTCGAACAGGAAGCCGACCGGTGCATCCTTGGCGAGGATTTCCTGCGCCTTGGCGTAGAGCTCGTTACGCTTGGCCTCGTCGGCGGTGAGCCCGAGCTCCTCGATCACCTTGTTGAACTCGGGGTTCTGGTAACCGATGTAGTAGTCCGGGCGCGAATAGATATCGATGTCGTTCGGCTCGGTGTGCGAGATGATGGTGAGGTCGTAGTCCTTTTCCTTGAACACCGTGCTCAGCCAGTCCGCCCACTCGACCGGGACGATCTCGAGGTCGATGCCGACCTGGCGCAGTTGCGAGGCAACAACTTGGCCGCCCTCGCGCGCATAGGGCGGCGGCGGCAGCTTGAGCGTCGCGGTGAAGCCGTCCGGGTAGCCGGCCTCGGCCAGCAGTGCCTTCGCCTTCTCCGGATCGTAGGGATAGGTGCCGGTGTGATCGACATAAGCCGCGTTGGCCGGCGAGAAGTGCGAGCCGATCGGCGTGCCGAGACCACCCATGCCGTTGCCGACGATGACCTCGTCACGGTTGATCGCGTGCGAGATCGCCTGGCGGACCTTGAGGTTGTTGAACGGCTCCTTGCCGTTGTTCATGGTCAGGATCGTCTCGCCCTCAGTGACACCGACGACGACTTCGAAGCGCGGATCGGACTTGAACTGGTCGAGCACCTCGCCGACGGGAGCCATCGGGAACGCCTGCACGTCGCCGGAGAGCAGCGCCGGAACAGCGGCTGCAGCGTCAGGAATGACGCGGAATTCGGCCTTTTCGAGCGCGACCGGCTCACCCCAGTAATCCGGGTTCTTGACGATGGTGATAGAAGCGCCGCGCGCCCAGTTCTCGAATTTGAACGGGCCGGTGCCGACCGGCTTTTCGGCGTTCGTCGCGGCGCTTTCGGGCGCAACCATCACGGCGTCGCCCCAGCCCATGTTGTAGAGGAACGAGCCCTGCGGGTTCTTGAGCGTGACCTTCAGCACCAGCGGCTCGACAACCTCGACGGTGTCGATCGCCGCAAACAGGCCCTTCTGGGCGTTCGTGGAGTCGGCGGCGCGGGCGCGGTCGAGCGAGAACTTGGCGTCCTCGGCGTCGAAGGTTGTACCGTCATGGAATTTCACGTTCTGTCGCAGGTGGAAGGTGTAGACCTTGCCGTCCTCTGAAATGTCCCAGCGTTCCGCGAGGGCTGGCAGGACCTCGCCCGAGGGGCCGATACGGGTCAGGCCCTCGAAGACGTTGGCATAGACGATTTCGTCGATCGCGGCGGCCGCGCCCGCGGTCGGGTCGAGGTGAGGGGGCTCGAGGACGACGCCCAGCACGAGGTCCGTTCGTTGCGCAAAGACGGAAGTCGTCGTTACCAGCGCGAGTGCAGTTGCGGCCAGGACTGATTTCACAAGCGTCATTGAACCCTCACCTAGCATTTTCAATGTTCTGGGGGATCAAAGCGCGAAACTGCCGTAGAGTAAATCGGCTTTGCATCTCAGCTGGCGCAATGCACAGGAGTTCCTATGGGACCAATTGTCAGAAGGGATGCGGCGCGCCTCGCGGCGGCCTTTCATTTTACACATTGATTGCGAAAATGCGATCGCTTCAGCGAACTGAGGATTCTCCATGCGCCGCAACATTCTGGTCCCTGCCTTTTTGTCTCTGGCCCTTGCCCTCGGGACGGCGTCGAGCCTCGCCGCCCAGGAGAGCCGCGGCCTCGCCGACGCACTGAGCGAGTTGCTTCGCAGCGGCGAAGCCGGCGACAAGCCGCTCCGCAAGGTGCCGTTCGGCCAGGAGGAGGTGCAGCTGTCCTATGCGCCGCTGGTGCGGGCGGTGTCGCCGGCGGTGGTGAACGTCTATGCCTCGCAGCAGGTCGCGGTGCGCTCGCCGTTCCTGGACGATCCATTCTTTGAGCAGTTCTTTGGCCGCCGGCAGATGCCGCCGCGGGTTAAGTCGTCACTCGGCTCGGGCGTCATCGTTGATCCTAGCGGCTTCATCGTCACCAACTATCACGTCATCCGAGACGCGGACGAGGTGAAGGTGGCGATGCCGGACGGGCGCGAGTTTAACAGCGAGATCCTGCTGCGCGACGAATCCCTCGATCTTGCCGTGCTCAAGATCGAAGGCTCCGAGCCCTTTCCGGTAGCGCCGCTTGGCGATTCCGACGCGCTGGAGGTCGGCGACCTTGTGCTCGCTATCGGTAATCCGTTCGGCGTCGGCCAGACCACCACCAGTGGCATCGTCTCGGCGCTCGCGCGTACCCATGTCGGCGTGAACGATTTTGGCTTCTTTATCCAGACCGATGCGGCAATCAATCCGGGAAATTCGGGCGGCGCGCTGGTCTCGATGCGCGGAGAGGTAATCGGGATCAATACCGCGATCTACAGCCAGACCGGCGGGTCTATCGGCATCGGATTCGCGATTCCTTCCAACATCGTACGCGCGGTTGTTGAAGCAGCGCGTGCGGGCAATGACTTCTTCGAGCGACCGTTCGTCGGCGCTACCTTCGAGAACGTGACGGCGCAGATCGCCGATGCGCTCGGCATGGCGCGGCCGACCGGCGCGCTGGTACAACTGGTGGCACCCGACGGCCCAGCGGCGAAAGCAGGCTTGCGTCCTGGCGACGTGGTGCTTGCCATGAACGGTGCAGCGATCGAGCATCCGGATGCGCTGGGCTATCGCCTTGCCACTCAGCCGATAGGCAGTGTCTCGGAACTGACGGTGCTTAGCCAGGGCAGCGAAAGGAAGGTCGAGATCGAGCTGGCGCGGGCGCCGGAAGGCGCATCGAGCGCGGAAATCATCATCGAGGGCCGCAGCCCGTTTGCCGGCACCAAGGTGGCGGCGCTGTCGCCACGCCTGGCGCAGCGGCTCGGCATTCGCGGGCAGGTGAGCGGCGATGGCGTTGCCGTCGTCGAGGTGACGCGCAACTCTCCTGCCGCCAGTTTCGGCCTGCAACCGCGAGATATTGTCCGCGAGGTCAACGGCGAGAAGGTTGCAACGCCCGAGAAGCTGCGCGAGATCGCTATGTCCAACTCGCGCTGGTGGCGATTCACCATCGAGCGCGACGGGCGCTTGTTGAACCAGATCCTGCGCTATTGACCATGGCAGACCTTTTCTCGTCCGATCCGCAGCCGGCTGCCCAGCCGGGCAGGCCGCTGGCTGACCGGCTTCGCCCTTCGGCCCTCGCCGAGGTCGTCGGCCAGGAGCACCTGACCGGCGAGGACGGCGCGCTCACGCGCATGATCCGGTCGGGCTCCCTCGGTTCGATGATTTTTTGGGGTCCTCCGGGGACCGGCAAGACGACGGTAGCCCGGCTCCTGGCCGGCGAGACAGGGCTTGCCTTCGAGCAGATCTCCGCGATCTTTTCTGGCGTTGCCGACCTCAAGAAGGTTTTTGACACGGCCCGCATGCGCCGCTCCAACGGGCGCCAGACGCTCCTGTTCGTCGACGAGATCCATCGCTTCAATCGGGCGCAGCAGGATTCCTTCCTGCCGGTCATGGAGGACGGTACGGTCATTCTCGTCGGTGCCACGACCGAAAACCCGTCGTTCGAGCTGAACGCGGCACTCTTGTCGCGTGCGCGGGTGCTGACCTTCCGATCGCTGGAGCCTGAGAGCATCGAGCGGCTGCTGGAGCGTGCGGAAAAGCTGGAAGGCAAGGATCTGCCGCTCAACGATGAGGCGCGTGCGGTGCTCGTGCGCATGGCCGACGGCGATGGCCGCGCGTCCCTGACCTTGGCTGAAGAAGTGTGGCGAGCGGCGCGGCCCGGCGAAATCTTCGATGCGGAGGGGCTGCAGCGCGTCGTCCAGCGCCGCGCGCCGATCTACGACAAGGGCCAGGATGGCCACTACAACCTGATCTCGGCGCTGCACAAATCGGTGCGCGGCTCTGATCCGGATGCAGCGCTCTACTACCTCGCGCGCATGTTCGACGCCGGCGAGGACCCGCTCTTCATCGGCCGGCGGCTGGTACGGATGGCGGTCGAGGACATCGGCCTCGCCGACCCGCAGGCGGTCGTGATCGCCAATGCCGCCAAGGATGCATACGACTTTCTCGGCTCGCCGGAAGGCGAGCTCGCGCTGGCGCATGCCTGCGTCTATCTCGCCACCGCTCCCAAGTCGAACGGCGTCTACGTCGCCTTCAAGGCGGCGATGCGCAAGGCCAAGGAACACGGGTCGCTGCGCCCGCCGGCGCACATCCTCAACGCGCCGACCAAGCTGATGAAGGAAGAGGGCTACGGTTCCGGCTATCGTTACGATCACGATGAGCCCGATGCCTTCTCCGGCCAGGATTATTTCCCCGAGGCGCTGGGCCGCCAGAAATTCTACGATCCGCCGGATCGCGGCTTCGAGCGCGAGATCCGCAAGCGGCTCGACTGGTGGGCAAAGCTGCGCCGCGAGCGGCACCAACGGTAAGGCGAGGCGGGGATGAACCAGATCCTGCTGGTGGCAGTCGGCGGCGCGGTGGGTTCGGTGCTGCGGCACCTCACCAATGTCTGGACGGTTCGGCTGTTCGGCCCAGGCTTTCCCTGGGGCACGCTCACCGTCAATCTCGTCGGCTGCTTCCTGATGGGGGTGATCGTCGAGGTGCTTGCGCGGCGTTTTGGCGGTGCGCCCGAGCTGCGGCTGCTGCTCGCCACCGGCCTCCTCGGCGGCTTCACAACCTTTTCCGCCTTCTCGCTCGACTTCGCGACCCTCTACCAGCGCGGCGCAATGCTGGAGGCGTTTGCCTATCTTGCCGGCAGCGTGGTGCTGTCTCTCGCCGGCGTGTTTCTCGGCTTGTGGCTGGCGCGGACCGTGGCGTGAGCTGCGGTCTCATTGGAGCGCCATCGTTTCCCACTTCGTCATCCCCGCCAAGCCCGCGAAGCGGGCGCGAGCAGGGGGGCCATGCCTGAACATTTCTATTAATCCTGCGATGGGGTTGTGCGCTCTTTCGGCGCTGACGTGGGGCGTCGCCGTTCAGGAATGGCAACTGTGTTTGTCAGGCGAAAGCTTTGTCGTCCCGGAGCATGGCGTTGAGCACGGTGACGAGCTTTCGGGCGACGGCGATGATTGCGACCTTCTTCGAGCCGGAGCGCCGGGCAATGGCACTGTAGAAGTCCTTGAAGCGCTGGTTTGCCCGGATGGCTCCAAGCGCTGCCATGTAGAG
>NZ_JAGL01000001.1 GCF_000526635.1 Aminobacter sp. J41 | reverse complement strand
GCTATGCCACCACCGACCGCAACGGCTACCGGCACTACCGGTCCGACCCGGCAGTGTGCCGCGACTGTCCGCTGCTTGCCTCCTGCACGTCGAATGCCAAGGCGGTTCGCACCATCACCCGGCATGTGTGGGCGGACGCCCGCGAACGGACGGACAGTTACCGCAAGACGGCGTGGGGCAAGGCGATCTACAAGCGACGCAAGGAGACGGTGGAGCGCTCGTTTGCCGACGCCAAACAGCTGCACGGGCACCGTTATGCGCGCTTGCGCGGGCTGATGAAGGTGAGCTGGCAATGTCTGCTGGCGGCGGCCAGCCAGAACATGAAGAAGATCGCGCTGGCGCTCACCCGCCAGCCCCGCCTGGCGGGGGCATGAGGCCCTCTCGCCCCTTCATTATCTTCACTTCGTCAGGCACCGGCAGCGCCCCTGCGCTCGGTCATCCCGCCCCAACGAAAAACCCGCCAAAAAATCGGCGGGTTTGTCAGTGGTCTGAGGGCCACGGATTTCTCCGTGGCCCTTCTTCGTTCGGCTTGCCGGAACGTCAGATGCCCGCGTTCGAGCGGTATTCCGTGCGGGCCTTGGAGACCAGCGGAGCCGGCTGGACGGTCGCGCGGATCTTCACCTGCACGTGGTCCTCGACCTGCAGCTTCGACGACGGCTTGTCCTCGCCCCAGACGAGCGTGACTTCCGTACCCGGCGTTGCAAAAGCCTTGTCGATGACGCCGAGCGAGAGCATGGCGCGCTCGTTGGCCGAGTAGCCGGTCCACGTCGACAGGCCGACGACCTTGCCGTCAACTTCGATACGGTCGAAGTGGAAGGTGTCGTAGAGCGACATCGGCAGGTTGATGAACTTGGCGCCAATGCCCGGCTTGAACATCGAGGCGTAGGCCGCGCCGACGTCGTCGCCGTTCCAGACGAAGGTGACCTTTTCACGCGCCTTGTCGCGGCCCTCGGCAACCATCTTCTCCAGCGCCTCGCGGCCGATGAAGTCATGGTCGAAGGCCACGATGCGGCCGTAGTCGAGGTCGTACGGGGTGAAGTAGTAGTCCTCGATGTTTTCCGAGTAGAAGCTGCCGCCGAGCGGAGCGGTCGTCTCGTAAGCCTTCTCGTCGAGCCATTCGCGATAGGCCTTCATTTTCTCGCCGGTGTAGATCGCCGGCAGCGGACGCGGCAGCCAGCCGGATTCGAGCGCGTTGGTGTGGTAGGCGCGCGCGCCAACCTGGACCATGCCGTGCTTCTCGCCGGCCTCGAGGATGGCAGAGTGCACCGCCTCGCGGTCTTCCCACGGGCCCCAGATCTCGAAGCCCGGCTCGCCCGCCATGCCGTGGCGCAGCGCGCGCACAACCTTGCCGGCAATGTTGAAGCGGGTCATGTAGAAGAACTTCAGCTTCGGCGGCTCCTCACCGGTCACCTCGCGGATGATGTCCATCGCGCCCGGACCCTGGATCTGGTAGCGATAGTTGACCGGGTCGCCCTGGCGAACGGCCGAGCTGTCGTCGCGCCAGACGCGCACGTTGTAGCCGCCGGTTTCGGCGTGGAAGTGCATCCAGTTGATCGACGTCGGAATGCCGACGGCCTGGAACTCGTCCTCCTCGAGGTGGAACAGGATGTTGTCGCCGATGACGTAGCCGTCATGGTTCACGGCCACAAACTGCTTGGCCATGTCGACAGGGAAATGGGCGACGGTGTTGACCGCGAGATCGCTGATCAGCTTCATCGCGTCCGGCCCCTTGATGTTGAGGTCGGCCATGTGGTGGCACTGATCGTAGAGAACAGCGGTGCGGCGCCAGGCCAGCTGCTCGTCGCGCCAGTTGCGGTATTCCTGCGCCACGCGAGGAACGACTGACGGCGGCTGCTGCGATTCCCAAAGCAGCTTCACCGGATTGCCGGCCTTGGCAATCGCCTCCTCCAGATTCTTGACCATGATCTTCCTCCCGGAATGTCTCCAAACACGGGCGGCAGTTTCCATCACGATAGTTATTATGTAAAACATGTTTTGAAGACGACACACCTAAGAAAAACCGGGGAGGCAAATGATCCCGTTCACGATCCGCCAGCTGGAATATTTCGACGCCGTGGCGAGCGAGGGATCGCTGGCTGCCGCGGCAGCGCGCTGCCATGTCAGCGCCTCGGCGCTTGCCCTCGCCCTCGACGAGCTTGAGCACCATCTGGGTGTCCAGCTGTTCGTACGGCGCAAGGGCAAGGGCGTGATCCTGACGCAGGCCGGCTCGCGGCTGCTCTCCCATGCGCGGCTGGTGTTGTCGGGTGTGGATGCGCTCGCGGCAGATGCGGGTCAGAGCGCACAGAGCCTGTCGGGACGCTTCGCGATCGGCTGCTTTTCCTCGCTCGCGCCCTTCTTCCTGCCGGGCATCATGGAGGATTTCCAGAAGATGCATCCGGACCTCGTTCTGGAAATCGAGGAGGCGGATGCGCCGCGGCTCGACGACATGCTGCTGCAGGGCCGCATCGACGTCGCGCTGCTCTACAGCGTCGACGTCTCGACCCAGCTTGCCTTCGATCCACTGCACGAGTTCCGGCCCTACGTGATGGTCGCCGAACACCATCCGCTTGCGCAAAGGGGCGGCGTAAGTCTGAGCGAGCTCGTGGACGAGCCGCTGATCCTGTTCGACCGCCATCCGACCCGGCGCAACACCGAGAACATCTTCGCCGCGCTCGGGCTGAAGCCGCGCGTCGGGCACACGACGACAAATTTCGAGCTGACGCGTTGCCTCGTCGGCCGCGGCCTCGGCTACGGCCTGTTGTTCCAGCGCCCGGCCGGGGCAATCACCTATGACGGCCACCGCGTCGTCATTCTGGAGATCGAGGACGATGTGCCGGGCACGGTGATCGGCCTTGCGCGTCCGGCGGGCGCGCCGCGCACCGCGCGCTACGCCGCGCTGCTCGACTATCTTCTCGCGGATTCCGCGCGGAAGAATCCGAAGGCGCAAAAGCGCCGGATCACAGCCTGACGAGGCCTTCGCTGCATCATGGAGCGAAGCGGCGCTCTGGTCAGTCGTCAGGCCGGCGCTTCGAGATCCTGCCGCGCGGTGGTTTTCAGCAGTTCCTGCCGGAAGCGGGCGATCGCGAATTCGGCGAAGGAGGAAAGCTGCCGCCCCTTGCGCGAGACGACATAGGCCGAGATGTTTGCTGCTTCCGCGAGCGGGCGGCGGGTGATGCCCGGCATGTAGACCTCAGCGACGGAAAACTCGTCGATGACGGCAACGCCGAGCCCATGGCGCACGAAGCTCACCACCGTCTGCGCGAAGCGGCCGCGCATGGCATAGGTCGGCTTCAGCCCCTCCTGCGCGAAAGGCCGTGCCAACGTTGCGCCATATGGGTCGCCGGCGTCGACGCCGACCAGATCCTCCTTCACGAGGTCATGCACCGAGATCACCTTCTTTTTAGCGAGCGGGTGGCTGTCCGGCACGATGGCGACCAGCCGGCCGTCGGCCAGCTTGACGTTCTCAAGCGCAGGGTTCTCCAGCGCCGAGCTCATGATGACGAACTCGCCGCGCTCGAGCAGCAGATAGTCGGTCGTCTCCTCGATCTTGAGGATGTTCATGTCGATGTAGAGGTCGGGGAAGCGCTTGCGGATGTGGCGCGCCGCTCGCGCGGCGATGAACTGGGCGATCGACGGCGCGCAGGCGAAGGTCAGCCGCACGTCGCCGCCCTTGCGCAGCGAAGCGACCGCCGTGTTGAGGTTGTCCATCTGCCGGTGCACCTGGTGCACCATTTCGAAGATCGGGGTTGCCTCGGGCGAGGGCACGAACAGCCCCGCCTTGCGCTCGAACAGGCGAATGCCGAGCAGGTCTTCGGTGTGGCGCACGAGGCGCGAGATGCCGGGCGCGGAGACGTTCAGCAACCGTGCCGCCCCCTGGATCGTTCCCGCCAGCATCACTGCGCGGATGACTTCGACCTGTCGAAGCGTAAGCTCGCTCATTGCCCGTTCCCGAAAGATGAACCGGCTCCGCCCTTAACATCTTGTTACGCGGAACGTCAGAACGATATTTGCCGTTACGCAACGCGCCGGGCAATATCGGCTGCAAGGGATTTTCGGGGGAAGCGATGAAGACGTCGATCGCCACCGTTTCTATCAGCGGAGATTTCCGCGAGAAGCTGGCCGCCATTGCCGCTGCCGGCTTCGACGGTATTGAGATTTTCGAAAATGATTTTCTGGCCTTTGATGGCTCGCCACGCGAGGTGGCGCAGATGGCGGCCGACGAGGGGCTTGCCATTACGCTCTACCAGCCATTCCGCGACTTCGAGGGCTTGCCAGAGCCGCAGCGCTCGCGCGCCTTCGACCGCGCCGAGCGCAAGTTCGACGTGATGGGCGAGCTGGGCACCGACCTGATGCTGGTCTGTTCGTCCGTGTCGCCGATCTCGCTCGGCGGCATCGACCGCGCCGCAGACGATTTTCGTGAGCTCGGCGAGCGGGCGGCAAAGCGCGGCATCCGCATTGGCTACGAGGCGCTGGCCTGGGGCCGCCATGTCAGCGACCACCGTGACGCATGGGAGATCGTGCGCCGCGCCGACCATCCGAACATCGGCCTGATCCTCGACTCCTTCCACACGCTCGCGCGCAAGATCGACCCGAACACGATCCGCTCGATCCCAAAGGACAAGATCTTCTTCGTCCAGCTTGCCGATGCACCGGCGATCGACATGGACCTGCTCTACTGGAGCCGCCACTACCGCAACATGCCGGGGGAGGGCGATCTGGCGGTGGCCGAGTTCATGCGCGCCGTCACTGCCACGGGCTATGACGGCTACATCTCGCTCGAAATCTTCAATGACCAGTTCCGCGGCGGCTCGCCGCGCGCGGTCGCCGATGACGGGCATCGCTCGCTGGTCTGGCTGATGGACCAGGTGCGCCGTGAGGAACCTGCTCTGAAGGTCGACCTGCCGCCGATGCCGGCGCCGGTCGGCGTCGAAGGCGTTGCCTTCATCGAGTTCGCCGCCGACGAGGCGGGCGCGAAGTCGATCGCGCAGCTGCTGACGTCGCTGGGCTTCGCCCATGTCGGCCGCCATGTCTCCAAGGCGGTCGACCACTGGCGCCAGGGCGACATCAACATCCTCGTCAACACCGAGCAAAAGGGCTTTGCCCACTCCTCGTTCCTCGTCCACGGCACCTCGGTTTATGCCCTTTGCCTCAAGGTCGAGGACGCACATGCCGCCGCCGAGCGCGCCTGCGCGCTGGGTGCAGAGCGCTTCGAGCAGGAAGTGCCGCCCGGCGAGCTGCGCATTCCGGCAATCCGCGGCGTCGGCGGCAGCGTCATCTATTTCCTCGATGATAGCGAGCAGCCGTCCCGCATCTGGGACGTCGACTTCCGCCCGGTCGAGGGCACGCCGGCAAATCCCGGCGCCGGCCTCACCCGCGTCGACCATGTCGGTCAGACGATGGAGCAGGGCGACATGCTGTCGTGGCTGCTGTTCTACACCTCGATCTTCCGTACCCGGAAGACGCCGATGGTCGACGTCATCGATCCGGCAGGCGTCGTGCGCAGCCAGGTGATCGAGAGCGAGGATGGCGCCTTCCGTCTCACCCTCAACGGTGCCGAGAATCGCCGCACGCTCGCCGGCCGCTTCATCTCCGAGAGCTTCGGTTCCAGCGTTCAGCATCTCGCTTTCGCGACCGACGACATCTTCGCCACCGCCGCCGCACTCCGCAAGGCAGGCTTTGCCCCGCTGACCCTGTCGCGCAATTACTATGATGACGTTGAAGCCCGCTTCGGCCTCGACCCCGAGCTTGCCGACCGCATCCGCGCCGAAAACATCCTCTATGACCGTGACGAGCACGGCGAGTATTTCCAGCTCTACGCGCCGACTTGGGGTGAGGGACTGATCTTCGAGATCATCGAACGCCGCGACGGCTATGCCGGCTACGGCGCGCCGAACGCACCGTTCCGCATCGCCGCGCAGAAGCGTCATCTGCGCCCGAAGGGCATGCCGACGAAGTAGCAGAGGGAAGGGCGGCGGAGTCCAGTCCGCCGCTTGCCCTAGATTGCCTCGGGCTTGCCGCTCTCGCCTGAGCGGAAGATCGCGTCGATGACCTTCTGGTTACGCACCGACTCCTCCAGCGGGAAGATCCTGCCGCCACGTCCGCGCACCGCCTCGACGAATGCTTCCGCCTCAAGCCGATACTGATTGATGTTGGGGAAGCGGAAAGTCGCGCCGCCGCTGTGGTTCTGGTTGTAGAGCACGACCTTCTGGTCGCCGTAGACGCCGGCGTTGAACGGCGACTCCACCTCGATGAATCCCTTGTCGCCGTGGAACACCATCGACTGCCGTGCCGCCATCTGCGTCGCGACATAGAAGCTGAGGTCGAAGCCCTCGAACTCGGCGCTGACGGTCGAATAGATGTCGGTGCCGAAGGTCGGGTCGCGCTCGACCTTGGCGGTGACCCGCAGCGGCTCCTTCTCTGTCACGAAGCGCGTCGTGACGACCGGATATACGCCGATGTCCGGCAGTGCCCCGCCGCCGAGCTCCGGCCGGTTGCGCATGTTGTTGGGGTCGACATTGTGATAGCTGAACGCGCCTTGCACATGCCGTAGCCGCCCGATTTCACCGGCAGCGACCAGCTCGCGCACTTTGTGCCACTGCGGGTGGTGTACCACCATGTAGGCTTCGCTGACGATGACGCCGCTGCGGTCGCGTGCCTCGATCACGCGGGCGATCTCGTCTGCCTTCAGCGCCAATGGCTTTTCCACCAGCACATGCTTGCCGGCATTGGCTGCCTTCACGGCCCACTCGACGTGGTGGGACGTGGGAAGCGGAATGTAGACGCCGTCGATCTCCGCGCTCTCCAGCATCTCCTCATAGCTGCCGAAGGAGAGCGGCGCGCCGACACTGTCGGCGAGCTCCCGCGCCCGCGCTTCATCGCGGCTGGCGATCGCATGCACGTTGCCATTCGCGGAGGTCTGGATCGCCGGGATGACGAACTCGCGCGCGATCTTGGCCGTCGACAGGATGCCCCATCTAAATATGTTCATCATCTTCTCCTCCCCTCAGCTTTTTCTCGCTTCCCGAACCTTAGCCGATCACGCGGAAGGTTTGCAGATGGCCGTTCGTCGACGCTTTAAGGACGGTGGCGAACACGGCATAAATGCCCGTCCTGTATACGAAATTCGGTTCCGGCTGCATTCTCTCCGGTCGCGGCAGCCTGTGCGGCCATTCCAATGGGCGGAACCGTGAGGTTTTTGCTGGAAGGCCAAGAATGCCCTTCCCCCTCACGCATGGGTATTGTATACATGAACTAGTTATCGGGAGGAGCGGAGACTGATGCCTCGGCGCAGCCATGCTGCAGCCGGGCTTCAGTACCCCGAAACAGGATAGCCACCTGCATCACGGCGTGAGTTGCAGGCAGCATGGAGGAACGGACGCCGGATGAATCAGCTCGCCGGGGCCACGACGAATGGCCAGGAATCGCTTCTGGACATCCAGAATCTCACTTTGTCCCTGCGCGACCAGAACGGCTGGGTAGAAGTTCTTAACAATGTAAGTTTTTCGGTGAAGCCGAGGGAGATCCTCGGCGTCGTCGGTGAGAGTGGCTGCGGCAAGTCCATGACCGCGCTGTCGATCCTGCGCCTGTTGCCGCCGCGCGATTCGCGTCTCGGCGGGCGGATCATGTTCAACGGTCAGAACCTCGTCGACAACACCGAGTCGCAGATGTCCCGCGTGCGCGGCCGGCACATCTCGATGATCTTTCAGGAGCCGATGAGCGCGCTCGATCCGGTGTTCACCGTCGGCCACCAGATCGAGGAAACGCTGATGCGCCACTTCCGCATCAGCAAGAAGGAGGCGCGCGAGCGTGCGGTGGCTGCGCTGGATTCGGTGGGCATTGCCTCGCCGCGGCACGTCGCTGACCGCTATCCGATGAGCCTGTCGGGCGGCATGCGCCAGCGCGTGATGATCGCGATGGCGCTGGTTTGCGAGCCGCAGCTTCTCATCGCCGATGAGCCGACCACAGCGCTGGACGTCACCATTCAGGCGCAGATCATGGACCTGCTGCTCGATCTCGCCGACCGCACCGGCACCGCGATCATGTTCATCACCCACAATCTTGGCCTCGTTGCCCAGAGCTGCCACCGCATGATCACGATGTATGCGGGCCAGGTCGTCGAAAGCGGCAATGTCCGCGAGGTGATCGCCAATCCGCGCCATCCCTATACGGCGGGCCTTCTGTCCTCGATTCCCGACAGCCGCCGCGCGCGCGGGACGCTGCCGTCGATCCCGGGCCGTGTGCCGTCCCTGCGGGCGATGCCACAGGGCTGCCGCTTCGGCCCGCGCTGCAGCCATGCAGTTCCGGCCTGCGAGCAGCCGCAGCGCATCGAACTCGCCGGCCACCGCGAGGTGCGGTGCCATCGTTGGGAAGAACTGCAACTTGAGAGGGTCGGCGCATGACTTCTGCCCTGACCAGCACCCGTCCTGCCGTCACTGTCGATGGCGTGAGCGTCACCTTCGGAAATGCGAAGCGCGGCACTGCGGTCCGCGCCGTCGATGGCGTCAGCTTCAATGTCGAGAAGGGCGAGATCTTTGGCGTCATCGGCGAGTCCGGTTCGGGCAAGTCGACCCTCGGCCGCGCGATGGTCTGCCTGCTCACCCCGAGCGGCGGCACCATCCTGCATGACGACGTCAACCCGTTCACCCTGACGCGCCGCGAGCTCAACCGACATCGCCGCAAGTACCAAATCGTCTCGCAGGACCCGAACGCGGCGTTTGATCCGCGCATGACCATCCTGCAGAGCGTGATGGAACCGCTCAACATCGCGGGTGAGGGCACCCGGGCCGAGCGCCGTGCCCGCGCCTTTGCGATGCTCGATCGCGTCGCGCTGTCGCCGGAGCTTGCCAACCGCTACCCGCACGAGCTGTCGGGCGGCCAGAAGCAGCGCGCCAACATCGCCCGCGCCCTGATGCTCGAGCCGAACGTCATCGTCTGCGACGAGGTGGTCGCCGCGCTCGACGTGTCGATCCAGGCCGACATGCTCAACCTGTTCGACAGGCTGCAGAAAGAACTTGGCCTGACCTACGTCTTCATCAGCCACGACCTGCGCGTCGTCTCGCACATCAGCGACCGCGTCGCGGTGATGTATTTCGGCAAGATCGTCGAGTTCGGCCCCGCCCGCGAAGTGATCGAGACGCCGCTTCATCCCTACACCGAGGCGCTGCGTTCCGCCGAGCCGGAGATCACTGCGCTGGGCGAGGCGCGCAAGCGCATCATCCTGCAGGGCGAAATCCCGAGCGCGATCAATCCGCCGAGCGGCTGCCGTTTCCACACGCGCTGCCCGCGCATGCGCGACATCTGCCGCGCGCAGGAACCCGAACAGCGCGAACTGCTGCCTGGTCGGCATGTGGCCTGCCACTTTGCAGAGGAGATGCTGCGCGAGAGCGCGGCGGAGCATGTTGGTCTTACGGATCGGTCGGTTGTCGCGACTACCACCGCGCCGGGGGTGCTGACCTGACGGCCACGGGGAGATGGCCGGTATTTCTGATGGAGGAGAAGAAAGACGTGACGACCAATTTCTACGGCAGACTGCCGAATCTAACCCGACGCAGCCTGATGGCTGGCACCGCCGCTCTCGGCGGTACGCTTCTTGTGCCGGCAATGGCCCGCGCACAGGCGCCGCAGCCGCGCACCGGCGGCACGCTCCGCGTGGTGATGCCCTACAATCCGGCGTCGCTGGATCCGATCGCGGGCCGCAACAACCCGGACTTCAACGCCCTGTTGATGCTCTACGACGCGCTGATTTCCTTCGATCCGAAGACGCTTGAGCTTCAACCGATGCTGGCGACGTCGTGGGAGTTTGCCGACCCGACCACGCTCGTCGTCAAGCTGCGCGAGGGTGTCGAGTTCCACGACGGCGAGCCGTTCAACGCGGACGCTGTGGTGTTCCACATCGACCGTTGCCGCAACTATGAAAAGTCCAACGTCAAGTCGGACCTGACCGTCGTCGAGAAGTGCGAGGCAACCGGCCCGTACGAAGTCACCTTCAAGCTCAAGTTCCCGGATGCATCGCTCCCGGCAACGCTTGCCGACCGCGCTGGCTGCATCGTCTCGCCGGCATCCGTCAAGGCTGCTGAGGGTGGCAATGTCGACCGCAACCCGGTCGGCACCGGCCCGTTCAAGTTCGTCGAGTGGCAGGACAACACTCTCATCAAGCTCGTTCGCAACACCAACTACTGGGGTGATGCGCCGTACCTCGATGCGATCGAAGCGCGCATCATCAACGAGCACAACACCGCCGTCCGTGCCGTGACCGCGGGCGAGGCCGACATCGCCCTCAACATGAGCGCGCAGCAGATGGCCGTGGCGAAGCGCGACCCGAACGTCGTCGCCGAAGCCACCCCCTCGATGATCTACTACTCGGCCTTCCTCAACTACGGCAAAGGCAGCCCGCTGGCAGACGTGCGCGTGCGCCAGGCGATGAACTGGGCGCTCGACCGGCCGGTGCTTAACCAGGTGCTGTGGGGCGGCCTCGGCGGCGGCAACTGCTCGATGTTCCCGTCGGGCTTCTGGGCCAACGATCCCGAGACCGAGAACTACTACACGCTCGACGTCGACCGTGCGAAGTCGCTGCTCAAGGAAGCCGGATTTGCGAACGGCATCGAGATCGAGACCCACACCTGGGCCGACCAGGCTGCCGTCCAGCGCCAGGAGGTGGTTAGCGCACAGCTCGCCGAGGCTGGAATCCGCCTCAAGGTGACGCCGTCCCAGCCGGCGCAGGCGATGCAGTTCTTCCTCAACGAGAAGAAGGGGCACATGCTGCTGTCGCCGACCGGTGGCAACCCGGATCCGGCAACCGCCTACGACCGCCACTTCGCGGCAACGGCCTACCGCAACGCGGCCAAGCTCGAACTGCCCGGCTACCGTGAACTCGCGGATGCCTCGCTGAACACGTTCGACTTCGCCGCGCGCCAGCAGGTTCTCTACAAGATGCAGCGTTTCGTCCTCGAAAACGCGCTGCACCTGCCGCAGTTCACCTCGGCCGGCATCATCGTGCGTTCGCCGAAGGTGCACAACTTCGACTTCAGCCTTCTGCAGCGTCCACGCTTCCACAAGGTCTGGCTCGAGGCATAAGCCGACCAGCCATCACGATTCGGGGCGGGCAGTTCTGCCCGTCCCGTCTCCACCGGGGACATCCCGGTGCCAGAGCCGCCGGGTGAACCGGCGCGAAACTGCCGATCGACGGAGCAGGATGATGTACGGCATTCCCGGGATGGTCGCACGAAGGCTGGTTCAGCTCGTGCCCGTCATGATCGTGGCCACATTCGTGGTCTTTTCCCTTGTCTACCTGATGCCCGGCGACCCGGCGGTGACGATCGCCGGCGACTACGCCACCGAAGAACGCGTAGAGGAAATCCGCCGCATCTACGGCTTCGACCGGCCGATGCTGGTGCAGTACTTCGCCTGGCTGGGCAATGTCGTGATCGGTGATCTCGGCCGCTCGCTGTTCTCCAACGAGTCGGTTCTCACCCTCATCCTCGCGCGCCTGCCGCACACGATCCTGCTCGTCGTCTACGCGCTCATCGTCGGTGCCGTCATCGGCATTCCGCTTGGCATTCTTGCCGCCACCCGCCAGGGCACGACCCTCGACAAGATCATCACCAGCGTCGCCTCGCTGGGCGTCGCCGTTCCGAACTTCTGGCTCGGCATTCTGCTCGTCACCCTGTTCTCGCTGAACTACCGCTGGTTCCCGGCAACCGGCGCGACTTCCTTCTTCGAGGAGCCCGCCAAGGCGCTCTACTTCGCGACCCTCCCGGCAATTGCGCTGTCCACCGGCGTTGTCGCCGTGCTTGCCCGCCAGGTGCGCAGCGCCCTTCTCGAAGTGCTGGGCTCGCAATATATCCGCACCCTGCGCGCCAAGGGCCTGAGCTCCGGCTCGATCCTCTGGAAGCACGGCCTGCGCAACGTCGCCGCCACCATGCTCACCATCGCCGGCCTGCAGGTGAACCGCCTGTTCTCCAGCGCCGTCATCGTCGAAGCTGTGTTCGCGATTCCCGGCGTCGGCAACCTGATCAGCTATTCCGCGCTCAACAAGGATTTCCCTGTCGTCCAGGGCGTCGCGCTGGTTCTGGTGCTGGTCGTGATCTTCACCAACCTCATCGTGGACGTCCTCAACGCGATCTTTGACCCCCGAGTGGCGGCTTCGACATGACCGATATCTCCATGAACACCGTGACCACGCCGAACCCTGCCACCGCTGCCGCATCCGGCATCCCGCCGCCCACGCGCTTCAGCCTGTGGCGCTGGCTCTGGTCGGACAAGCGCGCGCTCGTCAGCCTCGCCTATATCGTCCTGCTGGTCGCGGCGGCGGTGCTGGCGCCGGTCATCGCGCCTTACGAGCCCAACCAGCAGAACCTGATGGACATGCTGGCGCCGCCGAGCGCCGAGCATTGGCTCGGCACCGATGACCTTGGCCGCGATACGCTGAGCCGCCTGATGCACGGCTCCTACAACGCGCTTTATGCCGCCGGGCTGGCCGTCGGCATCGGCGTCCTGATTGGCGTGCCAATGGGTGTCTTCATTGGTTTCGTTGGTGGCTGGGTCGACGAGGTCGGCAGCCGCATCATCGACGGCGTGCTCGCCTTCCCGCCGATCGTGCTGGCCGTTGCCGTCACCGGCGCGCTGGGCATCGGCCTGACGAATGCGATGATCGCGGTGGGTTTCGCCTTTGCGCCGGTGCTTGCCCGCACCATGCGCGCGCAGACCTTGGTGGTGAAGAACGCACTCTATGTCGAGGCCGCGGTCGGCTTTGGCGCCTCCCGTCTCCACCTCATCGTCCGTCACATCATCCCGAACGCGATCCAGCCGGTCATCGTCGAGATCACGCTGATGCTGGCGGTGGCGCTCCTCGCCGAGGCGGGCCTGAGCTTCCTCTCGCTCGGCGTCCAGCCGCCGGAATCGAGCTGGGGCGGCATGCTTGCCCGCGCCTACCATTATGTCGAGGTCGCGCCCGAGCAGATGTATGCCCCGGGCTTCGCGATCCTCTTCACGGCGCTTGCCTTCAACACGCTCGGCGAGTCGATCCGCGTGCTGCTTGATCCGACGGTCAAGAAGAACTGAGGCGTCGGGCAGACACCATCGCCGCGCGGGCGCAGACGTTCAGGCATGGATCGTCGGCTCAAGGCCGACGATGACGAGACGGAAATGTCGAAATGACCTGAATGACGTCTCAGCTCCGCAGCGGCAGAAACGTCACGTCGAGCCTGGCAGCATTTCAGCCTACGGGGCCCGCAGCGTCGCGCGTCCATCTCAACTTCGTCATCCTCGGGCCTGACCCGAGGATCGATGCCTGAACCGAAAAGGTGAATGGGCATAACCGCGGGCACTGCCCCCGGATCCTCCCCCGCAACGCGGGGGAGGGGAACCATGCGGAGCATGGTGGAGGGGGCTCATGGAGCGGCAACGCTCGCGATCTTCGCTCCGGCAAGAACCGTCCACGGGCAAGGACCAGAGGCGCGCCTGCGATCTTCCGCTCTGTGTCGCCCGCCCACCGACCGACCCGAGCTTCGCCAGCGCCGAAACAAACCCCGGTCCGACACGAAAAAGCCCGGCTTCATCGCCGGGCTCCTCTCTTCTGCCAATCAAGCTTCGTGCAGAACGCGGCGGACGTCTCAGAAACCTGCCACGTCCGCCCGTCTCATCAGGGCAGTGCCCTCACGCGTCCTGCTTCAGCCACACGCGGTGGAAGCGCGGCGAATGCAGGCGGTCGTAGCGGAAGTCCTGCACCTTCTTGTTGCGCACCGACATAGCCGAGGACGTGTAGAGCGGCACGTGCAGCGCCTGCTCGACGACGAACTTCTGCAGCGCCGCGAAGGCCTCCGCACGTTCATCCGGGTCGGCCGACTTCGCAGTCGCGTCCAGCAGCTCGCGGAACTTCGGGTCTTCCGTCTTGCCCGCGTTGAACTGGCCCTTGGCACCGAACAGGCGGTCGTAGGTCTGGCTCGGATCAAGCCAGCCGCCCTGCGGGTTGAGGATCAGCGAGCCCTTGCCTTCCATGTAGAAGTGCTGGTTCACCACCTGCGGCGGCGACGGGGTGATCTTGAGGCGGATGCCCGCCTGCTCGAGCTGGTTGCCGATGAGCTCGATGCGCTGGATCGACGTCTGGTCCGGCCAGCTCCAGGCCTCGATCTCGACGCCGTTCGGATGGCCGGCTTCAGCGAGCAGCGCCTTCGCCTTCTCCGGGTCGTGCTGGTAGTAGTGCGCGGTGTCCTTGTCGACGGCCCAGAAGTCCGACGGGAACATGGTCGATGTGGGCTCGCCGAGGCCGAGCATCAGCACCGTGTTCAGTTCCTCGCGGTTGATCGCATAGTTCATCGCCTGGCGCACGCGCACGTCGTCGAGCGGCGGCTTGGCGAAGTTGAGCATCAGCGTGAAGAAGATCATCGAGGGCTTCGCCTCGGCGACCAGCTCCTCGTTGCGCCGCGCGGTCGCGATCTGCTGAGCCGCCAGATTGAGGGCAAGGTCGGTTTCGCCCGCGCTCACCGTGCGCGCGCCCGTGTTGAGCTCGTTGATGATGCGGAAGTCGATGCCGTCGAGATAGGGCAGGCCCGCCTGCCAGTATTTCGGGTTCTTCTCGACGCGGATCAGGTCGTTGTCGCGCCACTCGACGAACTTGAACGGACCGGTGCCGACCGGATTGCGGTCGACATTGCCGTCTGCCGCCGCCTTGATCGACGCGGGCGAAACGATGCAGCCCGCCCGACCAGTCAGGATCGTCGGCAGCGAATAGTTCTCCTGCTTCAGGCGGATCGTCACCTGGTGCGTGCCGGTCGCCTCGATGCTCTCGACCGAGGCAAGGTCGGACTGCACGTTGGAGCGCGGGTCGCTCATCGAGCGTTCGAGGTTGAACTTCACGGCCTCCGCGTCGAACGGCGTGCCGTCGTGGAACTCCACGCCCTCGACGAGGTTCAGCACCAGCGTCTTGCTGTCGGTGAAGTTCCAGTCCTTCGCCAGCATCGGCTCGAGTTCGAGCGTGTCGGGGTCATAGCCGATCAGCGCGTCGAACAGCGCGTAGAGCGCGTTGAAGTCGGGAATGTTGCGGCCGGTAATCGGGTCGAGCGCAGCCGGATTGTAGGGCATCGCAATGCGCAGGGTGCCGCCCGAAGTTGGCGTGCCCTGCGCGAAGCCGCTTGTCGGCAGCATCATCGATGCACCGAGCGCTGCACCTGCCCCAAGCAGTGCGCGGCGATTAATCGTGAAATGAGAAGAGGACGCCGATGCGTCCCGTGTGTCGCTCATCTATTGAACCTCCCAGATAAGCTTTTGGCTCAGCGGGACGCTCGCCCAGTCCCCCCCCGGGCGCGGCATCCTGCCATCCCTGAACGTATAACAAGGACGTTCCAATGTATACATTATTACGTTAAGTTGTTTGCGCGAGCTTTCCGCCGAGGGGCCTGCTGTGCGATGATCTTCGCGCTGGCCAGGGAGGCGGAACCGGCGGTCCTGCTTGGAGGAGCAGGCTGTGCGGTCAGGCTGGCGGAGGAGGAAATTGCATGAGCGTGTTCGATCGCTCCCGACCCTTTACCTACATCATCGTCGGCGGTGGCACGGCTGGTTGTGTACTGGCCAATCGGCTGTCGGCTGATCCATCCAACGACGTGCTGCTGATCGAAGGCGGCGGCGAGGGCCGCGGCTTCTACGTCGACATGCCGATGGGCCTGGCCTACATGATCGGCCGCCCGCGCTACGACTGGTGCTACAAGAGCGAACCGGAGCCCTACTGCAACGGCCGCTCCTTCGCTCTCCCGCGCGGCAGGATGCTTGGCGGCAGCTCCGCCATCAATGGGCTGATCTACGTGCGCGGACACGCCTACGACTACGACCAGTGGGCGCAGCTGGGGAACCGCGGCTGGTCATGGGAAAGCGTGCTGCCATACTTCCGGCGCTCCGAAGCCTTCCACCGGCCGGCGGAGGCGCATGGCAGCGATGGCGAATGGGCGGTGTCCGACCCCAATGTGCGTTGGGAGGCGCTGCAGGCCTATCGCCAGGCGGCGATCGACCTCGGCATCCCGGCCAATGACGACTACAATGACGGCGACAACGAGGGTGTTGCCTGGTTCGTGGCCACCATCCGCAACGGCCGCCGCCATTCGACGGCGCGCGCCTTTCTCGATCCGGTGCGCAACCGCCGCAATCTCGAAGTGGTCACCGGCGCGCTTGTGGACCGGATCAGCTTCGACGGCAGCCGAGCAAAGGGCGTCGTCTTCCGGCTTGGCGACAGGCAGGTGGAAGTCTCGGCCTCGGTCGAGATTATCCTCGCCGCTGGCGCCTACGGCACGCCGGCGATCCTCGAGCGCTCGGGCGTTGGCGATCCGAGGGTGCTCTCCTCTGCCGGCATCGAGACCCGGCACGAGCTGCCGGGCGTTGGCGAAAACCTTCAGGACCACTGGCACATCCGCGTCCAGCACCGGCTGAAGAACACCAGGACGCTCAACAGCCACGTCAGCTCGCGCTTCGGCAAGATGATGCTCGGCGCGCGCTACCTTGCGACCCGCACCGGCCCGCTCAGCGGCTCGCCCACCCTGCTCGGCGTGTTTGCCAAGACCGATCCGCATGCGCCGGCGCCCGACATCCAGATCCACGTCTCGGGCGCGACCTCGCCCAGCTTCGGTGGCACGCCGCACGATTTCCCGGGCATCACCTCGTCGGTCTGCATCCTGCGGCCAGAGAGCCGCGGCTACTGCCACATCGGCAGCACCAACCCGGCGGAGCAGCCGCGCATCCTGCACAATTATCTGCGCGAGGAGTCTGAGCTCGACATCGCGGTCCGCTCGGTCGAGCTGGTGCGCAAGATCGCAAACGGCGCGGCGATGGCGCGCTTCGAGCCGCAGGAAATCCAGCCGACGGCAGCCGTGCAGTCGCGTGACGAGCTAATCGCCTATGCCCGCGAGAGCGTCTACACGACCTTCCACCCGGTCGGCACCTGCAAGATGGGCCGCGACCGCATGGCCGTCGTTGATGACCGCCTGCGGGTCCACGGGCTCTCGGGCCTGCGCATTGCCGACGCATCGGTGATGCCGACGATCGTCTCCGGCAACACCCAGGCGGCAACCGTCATGATCGCCGAGAAGGCGTCCGAATTCGTCCGTGAGGATGCGATTGAGGTGCAGGCCGCGTGACGCGAAGCCCCCAGCCTGCGCAAGTGTTTTAGTTGTTAAGCATAGGTGAGATGCATACAAAGATGGCCAAGTTTGACACCACCGGGGCGATCGACTGCGACGTCCATCCTCCGTCACCGCGCCGGGCCGACCTGCTGCCGTACCTGGACGATTACTGGAAGGAGATCGTCACGACCCGTGAGGTGGACGTCCTCGAGATGAACTCGTTCCCCGAGCGCACGCTGCCCTACATGCGCCCGGACTGGAAGGTGAACGGCGGCGACCCGCTCGAGGCGATGCAGAAGAACCTGCTGGATCCGCTCAAGCTGGATCTTGCTATCCTCAACGTGGTGTCGGGCGCGCATGCGCTGTTCGATCCGTATCTTTCCGCCGCCATCTGCCGCGCGACCAATGACTGGCTGATCGACAAGTGGCTGAACCGCGACTCGCGCCTGCGCGCTTCGATGCTGGTTCCGTTCCAGAACGTCGAGGCTGCGGTCGAGGAAATCGAGCGCCTCGCCGACGACAAGCGCTTCGTGCAGATCCTGACCCTGTCGGCGACCGAACTGCCGCTAGGCCGGCGCATCTACTGGCCGATCTATGAGGCGGCGGAGAAGCACGGGCTGCAGCTCGGCATCCACGCCGGATCCAACTACCGCAACGCGCCGAGCCACAGCGGCTTCCACTCTTTCCTGATCGAGGACCACCTCGCGCACACGCAGGGCTTTGCGACGCAGATCGCCAGCCTGATCTCGGAAGGTGTCTTCACCAAATATCCGCAGCTCAAGGCGGTTGCGATCGAGTCCGGCGTGACCTGGGTGCCGCCGCTAATGTGGCGCATGTCCAAGGACTGGCGCGGCGCGCGCATCGAGGTGCCATGGGTCAAGGACGCCCCGGCCGACATCATCCGCCGCCATGTGCGCATGACCACGCAGCCGTTCGACCTGCCGGATGACCCGGCCGAGGTGCCGAAGGCGCTCGATCACCTGCTGAGCGACGAGATGCTGCTGTTCTCGTCGGACTACCCGCACTGGAACTTCGAGGGCCTGGATGTATTGCCGGAAGGCATTCCGGATGCGACGCTGGCAAAGCTGCTGCGCGACAACATCCTCGCCGCCTATCCGAGACTTGGAGGCTGACCATGGAATCGTCCGTACTTGAGCGCACCGAAGACAAGGCGGAAACGCTGGGCGTCGTGGACTGTGACGTCCACCCGGCCTTCAGCCGTCCCGACCAGCTCAGCGACTACCTGCCGGAGCGCTGGAAGCAGCATGTGCGAGACTACGCGATCCGCAGCGCCAATCCGCTGCTGGGCACGCTGCCCTATCCGCGCCTGACGCCGGGCAACGGCATGCGCCGTGACTCCTGGCCGCCGGCGGGCGGTCCTCCGGCTTCCGACCTCGATTTCCTGCGCGAGCAGCTGCTCGAGCAGTGCAATATCGAGATCGGCATCCTGCAGCCGCTCGCTGCGGGCAGTGTCGCCTTCAACATGGAGCTGGGTGCAGCCCTCTGCAGCGCCCTGAACGACTGGCAGATCGACAAGTTCGCCGGTCCCGAGCCGCGGCTGCGTGCATCGATCTGCATCCCGCAGGAGGATGCGAAGGAAGCCGTCGCCGAGATCGACAAGCGCGTCACCGACCGCCGTTTCGTGCAGATCGCGATGCCGCCGCGCACCATCGAGCCGGCCGGGCGCAAGCGCTACTGGCCGATCTACGAGGCTGCCGAGCACTACGGCCTGCCGATCGGCCTGCACACCAGCGCGTTCGGCTATCGCCCGAACACGCCGTCTGGCTGGACTTCGTTTTATCTCGAGGAGCACTTCGCTGCCTCGAACAGCCTGCAGACGGTCATGTCCAGCATGATTCTGGAAGGGGTGTTCGAGCAGTTCCCGAAGCTGAAGATCGTTCTCGTCGAGGGCGGCTTCTCGTGGCTGCCGTCGCTGTTCTGGCGCATGGACCGCGAGTGGAAGCGCATGCGCAGCGAAGTCCCGCATGTGAAGCGCAAGCCGTCGGAATATGCGGCCGAGAACTTCTGGTACACGACCCAGCCGATCGAGGAGCCGGAGAAGAACACGCACCTTCTTGACATCCTGCGCTGGATCGGCCCGGACCGGCTGATGTTCTCGACCGACTACCCGCACTGGGACTTTGACGATCCGCGCTATGCCTTCAAGGTCCCGCTGACGCCGGCCGAGAAGAACGCGATCTTCCGTGACAACGCGATGAAGCTGTTCCGACTGCAATGACGAGCGCACAGGCAGAAGTAAAGGCGCGTCCGAAGCGCGAAGCATCGCGCCATGTGGTCGCCCGCGTCGATGAAATTGCCGAGGGCAAGTCGAAACTCGTCAACGTCGAGGGTCGCGCCATCGCGATCTTCAACGTCAAGGGCGAGTATCTGGCGATCGCCAACCGTTGCCCGCATGAGGGCGCGGATCTGTGCCGCGGCAGCGTCGTTCCGCTGATCGAATCCGATACGCCGGGCGTGGTGCGCCTATCGCGCCACGGCGAGCTGGTGCGCTGCCCGTGGCACGGCTGGGAGTTCGACCTTCGCACCGGAAAATCCTGGTGCGATCCGTCGCGCACGCGCGTGAAAAGTTATGACGTGAAGGTGGAGCGCGGTGCGGCACTGGTTGAGGGGCCGTATCAGACCGAGGTCTACAAGATTTCGGTCGAAGACGAGTATCTGGTGCTGGAACTTTAGCCGCGTTCCGGCGTTGGTGATGCAGCCGGGTCTGGCAACGGGCCCGGCTTTTTCACGCCTCTGATGCACACACCAGAGGGCAGCCCCAAAGCCGGTCTCGGGCACTTAAGTAAAATTTTACCTTATCTGCTGTCTCATGAAGCTGAACGCAAGGTAACCGGAACAATTCAACCGGCTGGGACTTTTCGCATTGCAACTACGGAATGGAAAACATGAACCATACGAAGGCAATGACCAGCGGCAAAGGGGGGTTGCCTGAGATGATCCGTAAGGAGCTTGGCGCGGATACGAACCGCCGCTTTCTTGCAAAGTATCAGGATTTCAGGCCAATCACCGAGACGTCAGAGAAGTTCTGCAATCTTCTCAAGCGGCTTGATCTCGCCGAGACCGCTACGCGCAAATCCCGCGATTGACATCGACAGGCGATGGCTGACCGGGTGCGGGTGAACGCGTCCGGTCGCCACGTTTGAAACATTATGCCGCGCTGGCAGCCGACGGGCGAGCCGGACGGGCAGGGCCCTTGCGCTTGGGAGCCGGCAGGAGGCCTTCGCGCTGTGCCTGCTTGCGGGCGAGCTTACGCGCACGGCGCACGGCTTCCGCCTTTTCGCGAACGCGCTTTTCCGACGGCTTTTCATAGGAGCGGCGCGCCTTCATCTCGCGGAAGACGCCTTCGCGCTGCAGCTTCTTCTTCAGAGCGCGCAGCGCCTGGTCGACATTGTTGTCACGTACGATGACCTGCAAAATCAAATCCTACAGTTACGGGTTCGCCCGGCATGTACATCTGACATGGAGGACATGGATTGGATCGCAATCGGCGATCCGGCGGTATGACGCTCGTCACGAATTCAGGGAAGGGATCGGAAAGTGGTCCGGACCCGACAGCGTCTTGGATGAGATGGATATAAACCCGCTGGCCGCGGATGCAACCCTTGGACGGCGAAAAGCCTCAGGCAAGCGCCTTCCGTCGCCAGGAAAATCCCGTTGCGGCAGCCTCGGCGCGCGCTGCCGGTTGGTAACGCTGGGCAATCCCGCCAACCCGGCCTTCCTCCAGCCGCTTCAACGCCGTCTCGTTGCTGACCTCGAACTCGGAAAAGCCGGTGCGCAGCATCAGCGGGATCTGGTCGATGAGGACCTCGCCTGAGGCGCGGATCGCGCCCTTGTAGCCGTGCCGCGTGCGCAGGAGCTGTGCCTTCGAATAGCTGCGCCCGTCGTTGAAGGCCGGGAAGCCGAGCGAAACGAGCGGCAGGGTGGCAAGGAACGGCACAATCGCCGCGATCTGCTCGCCAGGCTCGAGATGAACGCCGAGCCGCGCTGCATTTTCCGTCCGTGTCGTCTCGTCGAGCGCAAGGAACGCTGCGAGCGGCAGGATCACGCCGAGATTGCCGGCAAGCGCCTGCGCATCCTCCGCGCGGATCCACTGGTCGTCGCGAAATCCTTCCTCGGTCCAGAGGCGGATTGCGGGCGCGTCTGTTTCGCTCATCGGGTCGTTTCCTGAAGGTCTTTTGTGGCGAGCGAGCGGTTCAGCCCGCCAAGATGGATGCCGCATTCGGTTTTGGCCTGCCCGGCCCAGCGGCCTGAGCGCGGGTCTTCCCCCGCTCTGGTCGGCTGGGTGCAGGGAAAGCAGCCGATCGAGAAATAGCCGAATGCAACCAGCGGATTCGGGCGCAGTTCATGCTGTTCCATGTAGGCGACCAGCATGTCTGCGTTCCACCCGGCCAGCGGGTTGACGCGCACCCGCGGCTCGACCGTCTCGAACACGGGCATCGCCGCGCGCGTTCCCGCCTGGAAGCGCTTGCGGCCTGTGAACCAGGCACGATAGGGCGCGACGCCCCGCGCCATCGGCTCGACCTTGCGGATCGCGCAGCAGCCCTCGACGTCGTTTTTATGCAGGTCGCCCGTTCGGTCAGCGCTGGCGAGCGCCGCTTCTTCCGGAGAGACGATTACGAGGTTGGTAAGCCCGAGATCGGCGATCAGATCGTCGCGGTAGCGCAGCGTTTCCTCGAAATGCTTTCCGGTATCGAGAAAGACGACCGGCAGGTTGCGGTCAATTGCGGAAATCATGTGCAGCAGGACGGCCGAATCCGCGCCGAACGAGGACACAACCGCCACCTCGTCCGCGCCGAATTCTTCGAGCGTCGCCGCAATGATTGTCTGCGGTTCGGCAGTGCCAAACCGTTCGTTCAGGGCAGCAGCGCGGGTCGCCGCGTCAGGCTGCCCTGGCTTCGGCGCCATAGAGGGCCTCCTTGAACGGCTGGGGCCCGAGCCGGCGATAGGCCTGCAGGAAGGTCTCGGACGGGTCCTGCCGCCAGGCAAGATAGGTCTCGACGATCGTTTCGATCGCCGGCCCGATCTCCTCGGCGCTGAAGCCGCGGCCGACGATCTCGCCGATCGAGGTGTTTTCGTCCGCCGAGCCCCCGAGCGTCACCTGATAGAGCTCGGAGCCCTTCTTCTCGACGCCAAGGATGCCGATGTGGCCGACATGGTGATGGCCGCAGGCGTTGATGCAGCCCGAGATCTTCACCCTCAGCTCACCAATGTTCTCCTGCCGCTCCAGCGAGGCGAAGCGTTGGGAAAGATCCTGCGCGACCGAAATCGAACGCGCGGTGGCAAGCGCGCAGTAGTCGAGGCCGGGGCAGGAAATGATGTCGGTGATGAGACCGGCATTCGGCGTCTCCAGCCCGAACTCGACCAGCCGGTCATATACGGCCTTGAGGTCGGCGCGCGCCACATGGGGCAGGATCAGGTTCTGCTCGTGACTGACGCGGATCTCGTCGAAGGCGTAGCGCTCCGCCAGTTCCGCAACCGCGTCCATCTGCTCGGCGGTGGCGTCGCCCGGCGCCTCCCCGGTGCCCTTGAGCGAGATGGTGACGGCGGCATAATCCGGGTTGCGATGGGTGGTGACGTTGCGCTTCAGCCAGGCCGCCAAGCTGCGGCTGTCGGCCTGCGCCTCGCGCAGCGCCGCATCGCCTTCCGGCCGCGCTGGCAGGGCAGGGGGAGCAAAGTAGGCCTGGATGGCGCGGATGTCGTCTTCCGGCAGTGTCAGTTCGCCATCCTTCAGCGCCTCGAACTCCTGTTCGATCCAGCCGGTCAGCTGCTCTGTGCCGGTCTCGTGGACGAGGATCTTGATGCGCGCCTTGTACTTGTTGTCGCGGCGGCCGTGCAGGTTGTAGACGCGCAGGATCGCCGTCACATAGGCAAGCAGGTCCTTCTCCGGCAGGAAGTCGCGGATCTTCTTGGCGATCATCGGTGTGCGGCCCTGACCGCCGCCGACATAGACCGCAAAGCCGAGTTCACCCGCGTCGTTGCGCTTCAGGTGCAGGCCGATGTCGTGCGTCTGGATCGCTGCGCGGTCGCGCGCAGCGCCCGTCACCGCGATCTTGAACTTGCGCGGCAGGTAGGAAAATTCGGGATGCACCGAAGACCACTGCCGCAGGATCTCGGCATAGGGGCGCGGGTCGGCGACCTCATCGGCCGCCGCGCCGGCGAAGTGATCGGCCGTCACGTTGCGGATGCAGTTGCCGGACGTCTGCAGCGCGTGCATCTCGACCGTCGCCAGCTCATCCAGGATCGCTGGTATGTCCGACAGCGCCGGCCAGTTGAACTGGATGTTCTGGCGCGTGGTAAAATGGCCGTAGCCCTTGTCGTAGGTGCGCGCAATGTGCGCCAGCATCCGCAGCTGCCGGCTGTTCAGCGTCCCGTAGGGGATCGCGACGCGCAGCATATAGGCGTGGAGCTGGAGATAGACGCCGTTCATCAGCCGCAGCGGCTTGAACTGGTCTTCCGTAATCTCGCCCGCCAGCCGGCGCTCGACCTGGTCGCGGAACTCGGCGACGCGCGCCCTTACGAAATCGTGGTCGAACTCATCATACCGGTACATGCGGGCGGTTCCCTGAACTCAGCTTGCACTCAGGCTGCGACGGCGATGAAGCGCTCGGCCTGCTTGCCTAGGTCGCGGCGGTTGGTCGGACCGGCGGCGCGGATGCGCTCGCGCAGGCGCACCGGGCGCACCACGCCGTCGACGAGTTCGACATCGATCAGGTTGACGTCGACGACCTCGTTCTTACAGAGCGCAGCCTTGCCCGCGCGGATCAGCTTTTCCTCGGTTGCCTCGTCGAGCGCGATCTCCGCGCCCTGGATCGTCGGGGTCCATGAATGGTCTGCGGCAAGCCAGACGGCTTCGCCATTGGTAAGGCGGTTCGCAGTCAGAACTTTCATCGCATCGTCCTTTCAAGGTTGCTGTGGGCGCTGTCGCGCCGGGCAATCGGTTCCGAGTTGCGGAAGTTGGCGCCGGCGACGGCATCGCCGATGATCGTCATCACCGGGCCGGTCAGGTCCTCGCGGCTCTCGAGGCCGGGAAGGTCGGCAAGCGTGCCGTGGAACAGGCGGCGGTGGGGCAGGCTCGCATTCTCGACGACGGCAACCGCCGTGTCAGGCGAAAGCCCTGCGTCGGCAAGGTACTGGGCCACTTCGGCCGCGTTGGAGCGCCCCATATAGACGACGACAGTCGCGCCATCGATCGCAAGTTTTGCCCAGTCCGGCAGCGCGCCGCCCTTGAGGTCATGACCGGTGGTGAACACCATCGACGAGGCAACGCCGCGCAGCGTCAGCGGCAGGTCGAAATCGGCGGCGGCGGCAAAGGCAGCGGTCACGCCCGGCACCACCTCGTAGGAGATGCCTGCCTCGCGCAGCGCCGCCATTTCTTCGCCCGCACGGCCGAACACCAGCGGATCGCCGGACTTCAGCCGCACCACGCGCTTGCCCTTGCGGCCGAGCTCGACCAGCAGCTCGTTGATCTCGTTCTGGCTCTTCGAGTGGCAGCCCTTGCGCTTGCCGGCATAAATGCGCTCGGCATCCCGGCGCCCGAGTGCAACGACCGCTTCCGGCACCAGCGCGTCATGCACGATGACGTCCGCTTCCATCAGCAGGCGGTGCGCACGCAGGGTAATCAGGTCTTCGGAGCCCGGACCGGCGCCAACCAGCACAACATGGCCCTTTTCCGGCGCGCCAGAAAGCAGCCGCTCGGCGGCGCGACTGGCTGCCTCGTCGTCCCCGGCGGTGACGGCACGTGCCGGCTCACCTTCGAAGAACGACTTCCAGAAGTCGCGGCGCGCGGCCCCGCGCGGCACGATCCGCTCGACGGCATCGCGCCAGGACGCGGCAAGCTGAGCCAGCCTGCCGAGTGCCGGTGGGAGGATGCGATCGATGCGCGAGCGGATGATCTGGGCAAGCACGGGACCCGCACCCTCGGTGCCGATGGCGATTGCCACCGGCGCGCGGTTGATGAGGGCCGGGGTGAAGAAGTCGCAAAGTTCCGGCCGGTCGACAGCATTGACCGGAATGTTCGCTGCGCGGGCGTCGGCGGCCACGCGCGCGTCGAGTTGCGCCCCGCCGCTGGCAGCAAACACCAGCGCGACGCCGAACAGGTGCGAGGTGCGGTAGCTTTCGCGGATAATCTCGACACCGTTCTCGCCCGCCCATGCTTCCAGCGCCGGTTCCGGATTTTTAGCAACGATCTTGAGCTCCGCTGAGCTCTGGGCGATCAGGCGTGCCTTCGCCAGCGCCTCGTCGCCTTCGCCGACGATGACCACGGCTTCACCTTCAACCCGCATGAAGATCGGGAAGGTGTTGAGCCGTTGAACTTGCGGCAAGGAATTGAGGGCACGAAGGGACATGCCCGAATACTCGCCGTTGCGGAAGAAAATCTGAAGGAACCTTCTCGCGCCACTTCATGAAAGGGGAAATCGCTTTTCTTAGATTCCGCTAAATGCCGAAAAATGAGTGCACGACTTCGCCTAAGTTAAGCCGGAACATCCGGTGGAGGCCGGAGTTCAACTTCGAAAGACCTTCAGCAACGAGAGGAGCGGAACATGCCTGCTATTCGTCTTGAACGCGACGCCTGGGTGGTGGTGGCCGATGGGGAGAAGGCACTTTTCCTGCGCAACGAAGGTGATGTCAGGAAGCCCGACCTTCAGGTGTTCCGCGAGCTGGTCGAGGTCAATCCGCCGACCCGCGAGCAGGGTGCGGCTCAGCCCGGCCGCTTCAGCGGCGGCGCGAGCGCCCACCGCAGCGCGCTGGAGGAAACCGACTGGCAGCGCATCGGCAAGGAGCGTTTTGCCAAGCAGATTTCCGAGCGCCTCTACAAGTCCGCGCATCGCGGCGACTATGACAAGCTGGTGATCGTCGCGCCTCCGCTCGTTCTCGGCGAAATTCGCAAGGAGATGCACAAGGTGGTGGCGGAAAGGCTCATCGGCGAGGTGCCGAAGACCCTTACCAACCACACCATCGAGGGTATCGAGAAGCTCTTGTCGGAAGACTGGTGATCTTCGCCGTCAGACGTGCTGGCCGCCGTTGATGTGGATCTCGGCGCCGGTCACGTAGGACGCCTGCTGCGAGCAGAGGAAGTAGATGATGTCGGCGACTTCGCTGGTCGAACCCAGCCGCCGCATCGGAATCGTCTCAACAATCTTTTCCGTGCCGGGCGACAGGATCGAAGTGTCGATCTCGCCTGGCGCGATCGCGTTGACGCGGATGCCGTGCGGGCCGAAGTCGGCGGCCATCTCGCGCGTCAGCGACGACAGCGCCGCCTTCGACGTCGCATAGGCCGTGCCGGCGAAGGGGTGCACGCGCCCGCCGGCAATGGACGAGACGTTCACCACGGAGCCCTTGGCGTTGGCCAGTTCCTTGAACAGGCCGCGCGCCAGCATGATCGGCGCGAAGAAATTGACCTGGAAGACGTCGCGCCAGACATGCATCGGCGTCTCGATCGAGTTCATGCGCTTGCCGCCCTCGAGCTTTGGCGAGATCGCCGCATTGTTGACGAGCGCGTCGAGCGCGCTGCCGTCCTTCATCAGCCGGTGGCGGATTTCCGCAACCGCCGCGCCGACGTCCTCCGGGTCCGAGAGGTCCACCTTGATGTGGTCCTCGGGACCGGACGGCCAAGGGCAGTTTTCGGCAAACGGCTGGCGCGAGCAGGTGATGACGCGCCAGCCCTCGCGCGAGAAGCGCTTGACGGTTGCGTGTCCGATGCCCCGGCTCGCGCCGGTCAGTACGATCGTTTTCCTGCGAGTCTCTTCAGCCATGTTCGGATCTCCCGCGAGCTATGTAGCCGAGGCGGACCATTTAGGCGAGAGCGGCAAAACGTCAGTTTCCGAGGATGATGTCCATGATCGAGCCGATCCGCCCGCCGCCCTGCGCCGCTGGCTGGACCGAACCGGTGGGTGCGGTGGCAACGTTTCCGCCATCCGACGACTGGCTCAGCACACTCTCGATGTCGGACAGCACCCGGCCGTTCCAGCCGCCCGGCAGCTGTGCCACCGGCACGCCCTCATGCGCGGCGGTCATGAAGTCGTGCCAGGCTTGCGCCGGCAGCTGGCCGCCGGTCAGTCCCTTGGTCGGGCTGCCGTCGTCATTGCCGAGCCACACGCCGGTCGTCAGGTTCGCCGTGAAGCCGACGAACCATGCGTCACGCGAATTCTGCGACGTGCCAGTCTTGCCAGCCGCCGGCCAGCCGAAGGCGGCGCGCTTGGCCGTGCCTTCCTTCACGGCGCCGGCCATCATTGAGTTCATCATGCCAATGATCTCGGCGCGGGCAACGCGCGGGCCCATCGACGCCTTGTGCTCGTAGAGCACCTCGCCCTTCGCCGTCTTGATGCGGCGCACGAAGTGGATTTCAGGGCGGAAGCCGCCATTCGAAAACGGCACATAGGCGGACGTAAGTTCGAGCGGCGTCACTTCCGAGGTGCCGAGCGCGATGGAAAGATTCGGCTCGAGGTTGGACTGGATGCCCATGCGCCAGGCCGTCTCAACGATCGCCGCCGGGCCGACCTGCTGCGCGAGCTGCGCCGCAACCGAGTTCACCGACCGCGCCAGCGCTGTCGAGAGCGGGATCTGGCCGTAGTACTTGTCGTTGAAGTTCTTCGGCGCCCATTTGCCGATCTTGATCGGCGCGTCGTTGACGATCGTGTCCGGGAAGTAACCATTTTCGAGCGCCGCCATGTAGACGAACGGCTTGAAGGCCGAGCCCGGCTGGCGCTTGGCTTCCGAGGCGCGGTCGAATTGGCTGGTCGCGTAGTCGTAGCCGCCGACCATGGCGCGCACGGCACCGCTCGCGTCGATCGAGACCAGCGCGCCCTGGCTCACATTGTGCTTCTTGCCCTCCGCATCGATCACGTTGCGGATCGCGCCTTCGGCAAAGGTCTGCAGCACCAGGTCAACCGTTGTCTCGACGACGATGTCGGTGCGCACTTCGCCGATCAGCTCCGGCAGCTCCTCCATGATCCGGTCGGCGACGTAGTTTTCGGAACCTGTCCAGAAGGCGGGCGCGCGCACGGCTGGCGCGTTCATCGCCAGCTGCAGCTCGGCATCGCCGATCATGTTTTCCTCGCGCATTGCGGCGAGCACCAGCTTGGCGCGCTTTTCCGCCGCTTGCGGGTCGCGCGCGGGCGACAGGCGCGACGGCGCCTTGAGCAGGCCAGCAAGGAGAGCGGCTTCGGAGAGCGAGACGTCACGCGCGGATTTGCTGAAATAGCGCCGCGAGGCAGCCTCGACGCCATAGGAACCCGAGCCGAAATAGACCCGGTTGAGATACATTTCGAGGATCTGGTCCTTGGTGTAGGTGCGCTCCAGCCAGAAGGCCATCAGCACTTCCTGCACCTTGCGCTCGATGGTGCGCTCAGGTTTCAGGAACAGGTTCTTCGCCAGCTGTTGGGTCAGCGTCGATCCGCCCTGGCCAAGCCTGCGGTCAACGATGTTGGACACGAACGCGCGGGCAAGGCCGATGGGGTCGACGCCGAAATGCGAGTAGAACCGGCGATCCTCGATGGCGATCACCGCTTGCGGGATGAACGGCGACATTTCGTGCAGGCCGATTTCCTCGCCGCCGGTCATGCCGCGATTGGCGACCAGCTGGCCGTTCATATCGATGATTCGTACGTTCGGCGGTCGGTCCGGGATCGACCAGGTGGTCGCGGCCGGCATCTTCGCGCCGATATAGGCGACGAGGCCGACGCCCGCGATGCCGGCCCAAAGGCACAGCACCATCGACCAGTAGGCGGCGGTCTTCAGGAAACCGAAGAAGCCGCGCCGTTTCTTGCGGCCGCGTCCGCCCTTGCGCGCCGTTCCCGCCGGTTCGCGGCGGGAAGAAGCCTTTGAACTGCCGGATTTTGACCTGGGCTGCGTTGGCACGACCCGGTCTTCCTCGCTCACGAAGAAGCCGCTTTTCGGTTCATCCGCCCCGAAAGCGTCGAAGCTCGGTTCGATTCGTGCAGGTTTCTTACGGTTGGCCATCCGCCCCGGTATCCAAAACGACCCTAGAGTCGGTCGCACTGGAACCTAATCCGGGCATTTTAATGGGCAGTTAAGCCTGTCCTTGCATACATTGTTCGATATTTGTTGACAGACTGTTGACTGAAAAAATGAAGATGATGTAGAAGGTAGTTCTCAGGCAACGAACCTCGCCGATCCCTTGGGTAAGGCGGGGTTCATTGCGTTTGGGCGGCTGTCATTCCGCCGGGGCAATCCGCAGGATCATCCCGTTGTCCTCGTCCGTCGCCACGTAGATCGCTCCATCCGGTCCCTCCGCCACGTCGCGGATGCGGAAATCGAGATCCTCCAGCAGCCGCTCCTCGTGCGTGACCTTCTCGCCGTCGAGTTCGAGCCGCACCAGCGCTGTCGAGGCGAGGCCGCCGACGAACAGATTGCCCTGCCATTTCGGGAAGGCGTCGCCGCCGTAGAAGATCATGCCCGATGGCGCGATCACCGGCGTCCATTGGTAGATTGGATCTTCCATGCCGGGCGCCGAGGTGCCCTCGCCAATCCGCGGCCCGTAATATTCGCGGCCGAAGGTGACGACCGGCCAGCCATAGTTCGCGCCCGGTCGGATGATGTTGAGCTCGTCGCCGCCGCGCGGCCCGTGCTCGATCTCCCACAGCACGCCGGTTTCCGGATGCAGCGCTGCCGCCTGCGAATTGCGGATGCCGTAGGCGTAGATCTCCGGCAGCGCGTCGCTGCGTCCGACGAACGGGTTGTCGTCAGGCACGCTGCCGTCGGGATTGATGCGCGCGATGGTGCCTAGGTGCGTCGTCAGGTCTTGCGCGTGGTCGCGAAACTGCCGGTCGCTGCGCTCGCCCATCGTCACGTACAGGTGTCCTTCATTGTCGAACACCAGCCGCGAGCCGAAATGCGCGGTGCTCTCCACCTTCGGCTGCTGCGAGAAAATCACCTCGACGTTCTCGAGCGCGGTGCGGTCTTCGCTGAGCCGCCCGCGCGCGACCGCGGTGCTGTTGCCGCCTTCGCCTGCTTCCGCAAAGCTCAGATAGACCAGCCGGTTGCTGCCGAAATCGGGATCGAGCGCAACGTCCAGCAGGCCGCCCTGGCCGCGCGCGTCAACTTGCGGCGTGCCGCTGATCGGCTCGGACTTCGACCCGTCCGCCTTCACGACCCGCAGATTACCCGGCCGCTCGGTGACCAGCATGTCGCCATCGGGGAGGAACGCGATCGCCCACGGATGGTCGAGCCCTTCCGTCACCACCGTGACGAGGATCGCGCCCTTTTCCGTGTCAAACTGGTTTTCCTGTGCGAATGCCGCGCCGCCGGCTCCAACCAGCGCCGCGACTGCGGCCACGCTTGCCTTGAGGATTGATCGAACCATCCCGCTTCCTTCCCTTGTTGGATAGTAGCGAAAGGAAGGAAGCGTGCTATCGATCCGGCGCTCACAAATTTGTGTCCGCCAGGACGTTCGTCCCTCAGGCGGCCTCGACTTCAGCCTTGCCCCCGATCTCCTCGAGCGCCTCGTCGATCGACGGGTAGAACTCGACCAGCGGCTGGCGCACGCCATTGGCGATCAGCAGCCGGCGGACGTTCGCCGACGCGCCGGTGATGATGACGCGCACGTCCTTCTTATGCGCCTTGCGCACCGCGCCCTCGACCACGTTCGCCGCCGTCGAGTCGATCAGCGGCGCGCCGCTGAAGTCGAGGATGAAGTTCCTGCGCTGGTCGGCGATGCGGTCGAGCACGGAGCTCACCATCGACGCGGTGCCGAAGAAGAACGCGCCCGAGATGCGGTAGATGACCGTGTTCGGGTCGTCCGCTTCATGCGGGTCGTAAGGCTTCCTGCGGCCGTTGGTGCTGTCCGGCTTGTCCTCCTCGACCGAGACGGCGGTCGACATGCGGTGGATGAAGAGCAGCGCGCCGAGCACGAAGCCGACGACGATGCCTTCGGTGAGGTCGCGGAAGACCACCAGCAGGAAGGTCACGGCGAGCACCACCGCATCGCCCCAGGAGGACTGCACCAGCGCCTTGATCGCCTCGCGCTCGATCATGTTGAGCGAGACGACGACCAGCACGCCGGCAAGGGCCGCCAGCGGAATGTGCGCGGCAAGCGGTGCCGCCACCAGCATGAAGCAGAGCAGGAACGCCGAGTGCAGCATGCCCGAGATAGGGCCGCGCGCGCCGGCACGCACATTGGTTGCCGTGCGGGCGATGGTGCCGGTGACCGGCACGCCGCCGAACAGCGCCGAGCCGATATTGGCGACGCCCTGCGCCACCAGTTCGCAGTTCGAGCGATGGCGCCGCCCGCTCATGCCGTCGGCCACGACCGCCGACAGCAGCGACTCGATCGCGCCGAGCAGGGCAAAGGCGATCGCGTCGGGCAGCACGGCCTGGATCTTTTCGAGCGAGATCGCCGGGATATGCGGCGCCGGCAGGGTGCGAGGAATGCCGCCGAAGCGCGTGCCGATCGTCTCGACGCCAAGGCCGAGGAGCGGCACTGCCGCCGCCGTGACCGCAACGGCGATCAGCAGGCCCGGCCAGGTCGGCTTCCACTTCTTCAGGCCAAGGATGATGCCGATCGTCGCGATCGCGATGCCGACCGCGGCGGGCGTCACCGTATTGGCCGCGCCCACCAGCGCTTCGAGCTTCGGCAGGAATTCCGCGGGCTCCGGGCCGTCCAGCGTCAGGCCGAACAGGTCGCGCAGCTGGCTCGACAGAATGATGATGCCAATGCCGGCGGTAAAGCCGATCGTCACCGGATAGGGGATGAACTTGATGTAGGTGCCGAGCCTGAGATACCCGATCGCCAGCAGGAAGAAGCCGGCCATGAAAGTCGCGAGCAGCATGCCGTCGAGACCCTGGCGATGCACGCACGAGGCCACCAGCACGATGAAGGCGCCGGCAGGGCCGCCAATCTGGAAGCGGCTGCCGCCCAGCAGCGAGACGAGGAAGCCGCCGACGATGGCGGTGTAAAGGCCCCGGTCGGGCGAGACGCCGGAGGCGATGGCGATCGCCATCGACAGGGGCAGGGCGACGATGGCGACGGTCAGACCCGCCAGCGCGTCGTCGCGGAGGGCGGAAAGGCCGTAGCCCTCGCGCAGCACCGTGACCAGCTTGGGAGTAAACAAATCGCGGAAACTCGCGGCTGGCGTCATTTGTCCTGCGCGACTGTCTTGCGTCATTTTATCGAAGGCTCCTTCAACCGGACGCCGCGTCCTCCGGCGTCGCTCGTCTGGTTCTCGCCGATGAGCTGGATGCCGGCGCGGTCGAGCGCCTCGATCACCTTCATCAGCGTGTCGACATTTGCCCGGACCACCCCGTCGCTCGCTTCCATCCGCTGGATCGTCGGCAGGGACACGCCTGCCATCTCGGCCAGGGTCTTCTGGTCGATCTGGGCAAGGGCCCTCGCGGCGCGCATCTGGGTGGAAGTGATCAAAACAAATGTCCTGCAACTCATTTATGATGTTTCATACATAAGTATGCGCGCTTCACATGTAAAGGGACATGTCCCCATAGCTGCTCCCTCGGAAACGGAAGCGAAACGAATTGCCGCTACGTAATGGTCATGGCTATCGTGATGCGCCCCAGCCAGTCGCTGCGGCTCTGGCAGCAGGTGATGCTGGCGGAGGTGAGGGGAGATTTTCACGACCTGACGATGCGCCAGATGGCGATCCTGCTCACCATCTATCTCGATCCGCCGCCGCACACGGTGCGCTCGCTCGCCGAAAAGCTCAACGTATCGAAGCCGGTCATCACCCGGGCTCTGGACACGATGGGTGCAATGAAGCTTGTCTCGCGTCATCGCGATGAAAAGGACAGGCGCAACGTGCTGATTCGACGTACGGTGGAAGGTGCGCTCTATGTCGAGCGCATCGGCGATGTCATCATCGACAAGGCTGCGGAGCTTCCACTTTGACCTCTCTCGACCGACGACTGAACGCTTTCCGGCCCGACCTTGCCGACGCGCGCCTGAAGGGGCAGGTCGAGGCCAGCCGCTTCGTGGAGGGCCGCCCGATGCAGGTGGCGATACCCGTCCTCGACATCCGCAACGCGCCGCGGCCGGATGCCGGCCAGGACACCCAGCTCCTCCTCGGCGATCGCGTCCGCGTCTTCGAGGAGACCGAAGGCTTCGCCTGGCTGCAGTCGGAGCGCGACGGTTATGTCGGCTATGCCTCCAGCGCCGGCCTTGCCGAGATTTCCGCCGAGCCGACCCATGTCGTCGCCGTCCCGCGAACCTTCTCCTACCGCGAGCCGGACATGAAGAAGCCCGCGACCGGCTGCTATTCGCTCGGCAGCCGCTTTCACGTCGCCGGCACCGCCGAGACCCGCGGCCTCGGATACTGCGTGCTTGCCTCCGGCGAGGCCCTGGTTGCCTCGCATCTGCGCCCGATCGACCACGTATCCAGCGACTTCGTCGCGGTCGCCGCGATGCTCGAACGCACACCCTATCTCTGGGGCGGCACCAGCGCCTTCGGCATTGACTGCTCCGGCCTCGTCCAGCTGTCGATGCGCATGGTGGGCCGCACCGTCCTGCGCGACACCGACATGCAGGCTAGCTCGATCGGCGAGCCCATCGAGATCTGCGACGACCTCAGCGGCCTTCGCCGCGGCGACCTCGTCTTCTGGAAGGGCCACGTCGCCATCTTGGTCGACGAGGAAAACATCATCCACGCCAACGGCCACACCATGTCGGTCGCCCGCGAACCGCTCCGCCAGGCAGTCGACCGCATCGCCTACATTTATGGCAAGCCGACGGGCTTTCGCCGGCCGTAATCTGTTTGCTCCGCTGGTTTGCCGGGGAAGTTCCGGCATGGATCGTCGGCTCGAGGCCGACGATGACGAAGCTGGTACGTATTCGGGCAAACACGACCGTCGCCGAGCCGCGCCGCCGGCGGCGCCGCCCGGACATTTCCTCCTCGTCATCCTCTGCTCAAGGCCGACGATGATGAACCTGGTACGTACTCGTTCAAACACGACTGCCGCAGAGCCGCGCCGCCGCAAAGGTTTTTCGGACACCTCCTCCTCGTCATCCCCGGCCTTGAGCCGGGGATCCAGGCCTGAACGCATCGGCCGCGCGGGGCGGTGCAAACATAGCTGCTGGGCCGTCTCTGAGCGCTGACCGCCGCTGAGACCACAACCATCCCCCAAACGAAAAATCCCTCCCCGTTGCCGGGGAGGGATCTTCATTTTCGCTATCCGCGAGTGGCTTAGGCAGCCAGGTCGCGCAGAACGTACTGCAGGATGCCGCCGTTCTTGTAGTAGTCGAGCTCGTCGAGTGTATCGATGCGGCAGAGCACCGGAACCTCGCGGACGGTACCGTCGGCATAGGTCACCTTGGCCACCATCTTCTGGCGCGGCTTGATGTCCTCGATGCCTTCGATGTCGACAGTCTCGTCGCCCTTCAGGCCAAGCGAAGCCCAGCTCGTGCCCTCTTCGAGGGTGAACGGGATAACGCCCATGCCGACGAGGTTCGAGCGGTGGATGCGCTCGAAGGACTGCGCGATCACGGCGCGGACGCCGAGCAGGTTGGTGCCCTTCGCAGCCCAGTCACGCGACGAGCCGTTGCCGTACTCGACGCCGGCGAAGATGACGAGCGGCACGCCCTCGGCCTTGTAGCGCATGGCGGCGTCGTAGATCGACAGCTCTTCCTTCGACGGATAGTGGATCGTGTAGCCACCTTCCTTGCCGTTTTCGCCGAGCATGTGGTTGCGGATGCGGATGTTGGCGAAGGTGCCGCGCATCATCACCTCATGATTGCCGCGACGCGTGCCGTACTGGTTGAAGTCGGCAACGGCAACGCCGTTATCGGTGAGGTACTTGCCAGCCGGCGAAGCAGCCTTGATCGAACCGGCCGGCGAAATGTGGTCGGTCGTGATCTTGTCGCCGAACAGGCCGAGGATGCGTGCGCCATTGATCGGGGCAACCGCGCCGGCCTGCTTCGGCATGCCGACGAAGTACGGCGGGTTCTGCACGTAGGTCGACTTTGGATCCCACGCATAGGTCTCGCCCGACGGAGCCTGGACCTTCTGCCAGTTCTCGTCGCCCTTGAAGACGTCGGCGTACTTCTTCGCGAAGATGTCGCGGGTCACGTACTGCTCGATGAACTCGTTGATCTCCTGCGAGGTCGGCCAGATGTCCTTCAGGTACACCGGCTGGCCGTCAGCACCCTCGCCGAGCGGCTCGGTGGTCAGGTCCTTGGTGACGGTGCCTGCGAGCGCGTAGGCGACGACGAGCGGCGGCGAAGCGAGGTAGTTCGCCTGGACGTCCGGAGAGACGCGACCCTCGAAGTTGCGGTTGCCCGAGAGCACGGCGCCGGCGATCAGGCCCTTCTCGTTGATGGTCTTCGAGATCGGGGCTGGGAGCGGACCGGAGTTGCCGATGCAGGTGGTGCAGCCGAAGCCGACGAGGTTGAAGCCGATCTGGTCGAGCTCCTTCTGCAGGCCAGCCTTCTCCAGGTACTCGGCAACGACCTGCGAGCCAGGAGCAAGCGAGGTCTTGACCCACGGCTTCTGCTTCAGGCCCACGCGGTTCGCGTTGCGGGCGAGGAGGCCAGCGGCGATCAGCACCGACGGGTTCGAGGTGTTGGTGCACGAGGTGATCGCGGCGATCACGACGTCGCCATGGCCGAGATCGAAGTTCTCGCCCTCAACGGCATAGCGCTTGGCCGTGTCGACCGTCTTCTTGTACTCGTTCTCGAGCGCGACCGCGAAGTTCTTGGCAATGTCCTGCAGCGGAGCGCGGCCTTCCGGACGCTTCGGGCCGGCCATCGACGGAACGACGGTGCCCATGTCGAGCTCGAGCGTGTCGGTGAAGACCGGATCCGGCGTGTCGGCATCGCGCCACATGCCCTGAGCCTTCGAGTAAGCTTCGACGAGCGCGATGCGGTCGGCGGCGCGGCTCGAAGTGGTCAGGTAGCGGATGGTTTCCTTGTCGACCGGGAAGAAGCCGCAGGTCGCGCCGTATTCCGGACCCATGTTGGCGATGGTCGCGCGGTCGGCGAGCGTCATGTTGGACAGGCCCGGGCCGAAGAACTCGACGAACTTGCCGACGACGCCCTTCTTGCGCAGCATCTGGGTGACGGTGAGTACGAGGTCGGTCGCGGTGACGCCTTCCTTCAGGCTGCCGGTCAGGCGGAAGCCGATGACCTCAGGCAGGAGCATGGAGACCGGCTGGCCGAGCATGGCAGCCTCGGCCTCGATGCCGCCGACGCCCCAGCCAAGGACGCCAAGGCCGTTGACCATGGTGGTGTGCGAGTCGGTGCCGACGCAGGTGTCCGGATAGGCGACGGTGACGCCGTCCTCTTCCTTCGTCCAGACGGTCTGGGCGAGGTATTCGAGGTTGACCTGGTGGCAGATGCCGGTGCCGGGCGGCACGACGCGGAAGTTGCGGAACGCCTGCTGGCCCCACTTGAGGAACTTGTAGCGCTCTTCGTTGCGCTGGTACTCGAGTTCCACGTTGCGGGCGAACGACAGCGGGTTGCCGAAGTCATCGACGATGACCGAGTGGTCGATGACGAGGTCGACCGGAACCAGCGGGTTGATCTTCTGCGGATCGCCACCGAGAGCGGCGATGCCGTCGCGCATGGCGGCCAGGTCCACCACTGCCGGAACGCCGGTGAAGTCCTGCATCAGGACGCGAGCCGGACGGTAGGCAATCTCGACCCCGGCGGTACCCTTGTCCACCAGCCAGGCGGCAACGGCCGAGATCGATTCCTTGGTGACGGAGCGGCCGTCTTCGTTGCGAAGCAGGTTCTCCAGCAGAACCTTCATCGAGAAGGGCAGGCGGCTGACGCCTTCCAGGCCGTTCTTCTCGGCTTCGATCAGGCTGAAATAGGTGTACTCCTTGTCGCCCACGGAAAGGGTGCGGCGGCAATTGAAGCTGTCGAGTGAGTTGGACACGTGCGATCCTCAAAAACGTCGTTTGCCGATCGGGTAACGGACGCCTGTGGCATGCTAACACGCGCAAAGGTGCGGGTACGGTCATTTCCGCTGTCCGCTCCCATGCGACCCGGCCGTTCAAGGCGGCGCGCGCGCTGGTTCGGCGCAAATTAGTTTCCGTGCCGACCGCTGGCACGGTTGCCCCGCATATAGAGAAGTTCTTAAAATGATTCTAGTGGATTTGCTGATCCGCAGCGGTTTTGCTGCGTGCCGGAACGAAAGCGGGTGACAATGCGGCTGATCGCCGAAAACCTTTGCGGGGAGCGCGGCGGCGAGCCGGTTTTTTCAGGGATCGACTTCCAGCTGGGCAGCGGCGAGGCCCTCATCGTCACCGGCGCGAACGGCTCCGGCAAGTCGACTTTGCTGCGAATCGTCGCTGGTCTGCTGCCTGCCGCGACAGGGTCGATTCGCCTCGACGGCTGCGATCCGGAAGAATTTCCCTCCGTCGCTTCCGCCACCCACTATCTCGGCCATGGCAACGCGATGAAGACGGCGCTCACGGTCGAGGAGAATTTGCGCTTCTGGCGCGAGTTCAACGGTTCGCCGCACCTTGCCATCGACGAAGCGCTCGACATGGTCGGCCTGCCCCAGGTGGCGAGCCTTCCTTACGGCTATCTTTCGACTGGGCAGAAGCGCCGCATCTCGATTGCCAAGCTTCTGGTCAGCTACCGGCCGGTCTGGCTGCTCGACGAGCCGACCGCCGGCCTCGACAAGGCGTCCGAACACCAGTTTGCGGCGCTGATGCGGGCCCATCTCGAGGACGGCGGCATCATCGTCGCCGCCACCCACATTCCTCTTGGCCTCGAAGGGGTGATGACCCTGCCGATGACGGAGCGCCACTGATGGCGGCGCGGGCCGGACAGAATGTTCTGGCTGACAGGGGCGGTGCGGGTTCGGAAGTCCGTCTTCGAGCGGTGGTTGGGGAGTTCAATGGTGACGCCAACCTGCGCGGCGAGGCGAGAGGGACGAGCCACATCCTCCAACGCGCCGAAGTGAGGGATGCGAGGCTGACCCCCACCCCTAACCCCTCCCCACAAGGGGGAGGGGAACGTTGGCAATCGCCGGCGTCTGGCTTGGTTTCAGGGTCGTGCGTTAGTCGCTCCCCGACGCGCACGGTTCCTTCGCAGGGACAAATTTCCTCGCGGACACGCCTGACGTCTCAGGATAAGCTCCAAAATCCCCGTCCCCCTTGTGGGGAGGGGTTAGGGGTGGGGGTACGTTTCCCTTCCATTGCCGAACCGCTTCCCCGCTTCGGCCGAAGGGGTAGAAATAGGGATTGTCCGCCCCTGTCCCTCACTGAGCTGAAACCGAAGGGCAAGCCGACTTCTGCCGAATTGGGACCGTCGAATTCCACCCCCACCCCTAACCCCTCCCCACAAGGGGGAGGGGAATGTTGGCAATCGCCGGCGTATGGCGTGGTTTCAGCGTCGCGCGACAGTCGCTCCCCGACGCGTGCTGTTATCTCGCAGGGACAAATTTCCTCACGGACACGCCTGACGTCTCACGACAAACTCCAAAATCCCCCTCCCCCTTGTGGGGAGGGGTTAGGGGTGGGGGTAACCTCTCTCGCGACTTCCGCGCCCTTCCGTAACAAGTACTCGCCGCGTGGGGGCTCGCTCCACATCTCCCATGAACCCGAAACAGTCGGTGTTGGTGTGGCTTCCCAACTCGGGTCCCGATCCCACGTGACACCCGCCCCGCGTTCCGTGCTAGAAGCCCTGCCGCACGCCCGTCACTCCATTCACGTCACTGCGGCCCGACCATGCTAGCGCTTTTCATTCGCGATCTTCGCCTTGGCGTTCGCGCCGGTGGCGGGGCGCTGGTCGGCGTCCTGTTCTTCCTTGCCGTTGTGGCGGTGGTGCCGTTCGGCGTCGGCCCTGACCTTAACCTGCTGGCGCGCATCGGCCCGGCGATCCTGTGGATCGGGGCGCTGCTCGCCTCGCTGCTCGGCCTCGACCGGCTGTTCCAGGCCGACCGCGAGGACGGCTCGCTCGACCTTCTGATCCTTGGCGAAAGCCGGCACATGCTGGCGCTGACCGTGCTGGTCAAATGCCTCGCCCACTGGGTCTCGGCCGTGCTGCCGCTGGTAGTCGCCTCGCCGCTTCTCGGCCTCTTCATGAACATGGAGCCGCTCGGCATCGGTGCGACAACCGTGACGCTCCTTGCCGGAACGCCCGCCATCGCCTTTATCGGCGCGGTGGGTGCGGCGGTCGCGGTGGCGCTGCCGCGCGGCGGCCTGCTCGTATCCGTGCTGGTGCTGCCGCTCGCTATCCCGGTTCTCATCTTCGGCGTCTCGGCCGCCTATGGCGCGGTGAACGACCCCGAGCCGTTCCTGCCGCCCTTCCTGATCCTCTCGGCATTGACGATGTTCTTTGCCGTTCTGGGGCCGGTCGCCGCCGCTTTTGCGCTCAAGTCCAACGTCGACTGAGCCTTGACGCGCGAAAACGTCTCACGCGGGTTTGATCTGCGCCAATTGCGCCAGCGTCGGCCGCGGTTTATCTAGCGCGCATGACCGAGACAGCAGCAAGTTCCGGCCGGTGGATGGATCTGGCCAACCCGACGCGGTTCGTCACGCTGGCCGACCGGCTCGTGCCGTGGCTGGCGGTGCTGTCTGCCGTGGTGCTGGCCGTCGGCATCTGGCTCGCCTTTGCCGCGCCCGAGGACTACCAGCAGGGCATCACCGTGCGCATCATGTACATCCACGTGCCGTTCGCGTGGCTGTCGATGATGTGCTACTCGATCATGGCGCTGTCGTCGCTGGGCACGCTGGTGTGGCGCCATCCGCTCGCCGACGTTTCGGTGAAGTCAGCAGCGCCGATCGGCGCCGTCTTCACGCTGCTTGCGCTTGCTACCGGCTCGATCTGGGGCAAGCCGATGTGGGGCACCTGGTGGGTGTGGGACGCCCGCCTGACCTCCGTCTTCGTGCTCTTTCTTATGTATCTCGGCATCATCGCGCTCACCCGCGCGCTGGATGATCCGGGCCGCAGCGCCCGTGCCGCCGCGATCGTCACGCTGGTCGGCTTCGTCAACATTCCGATCATCAAGTTTTCCGTCGAGTGGTGGAACACGCTGCACCAGCCGGCGTCGGTCATCCGCCTCGACGGCCCGACCATCCATCCGTCGATGCTGTGGCCGCTGTTGATCTGCGCGCTCGGCTTCACGCTGCTGTTCTTCACTCTGCATCTGATGGCCATGCGCACCGAGATCTGGCGCCGCCGCGTCTCGTCGATGCGCAAGATCGCTGCTCGGGAGGCCGGCCGATGAGCGCGCACGCTCTTTATGTTCTGTCGGCCTATGGTGTTTCGGCGATCGGCCTTGCCTTCCTCGCCGCCTGGATCCTGATTGACCAGAGGGCTCGCAAACGTGAGCTCGCCGAGCTCGAGGCCGCGGGCGTGCGCCGCCGCTCAACGAAGGCAGCATCATGAGCGAGCAGGTCGAAAATCCGGGCCGCCGCCGCTGGCTGCTCCTTCTGCCGCTGGCGCTGTTCCTGGCGCTTTCCGGCGTGTTCCTCGTCCAGCTGCTGTCCGGCCGCGACAGCTCGGTCATTCCGTCCGCGCTGATCGGCCGCGAGGCGCCGGTGACGTCGCTGCCCGCGCTCGACGGCATCAACCTGCCGGGCTTCGACCCGGCGCAGTTCGCCGGCAAGGTGACGCTGGTCAATGTCTGGGCCTCATGGTGCGCGCCCTGCCGTCAGGAGCATCCGCTGCTGATGCAGCTCGCCGCCGACGGCCGCTTTGATATTGCCGGCCTCAACTACAAGGACCAGCCGGAGAACGCCCGCCGGTTCCTCAATGAGCTGGGCAATCCCTACACGCTGATCGGCACCGACGATTCCGGCCGCGCCGCGATCGAATGGGGCGTCTACGGCGTGCCGGAGACCTTCCTCGTCGGCAAGGATGGGCGCATCGCCTACAAGCATGTCGGCCCGTTTTCCCCCGAGGTCGTGACGCGCGAGCTGATGCCGCAGATCGAGAAGGCGCTTGCCGCCGGCGCCTCGAGCTAGGTCGCAGCGCCCCCCTTCCGCCTCAATGAATTTGTCCTGCCGGCTGGCGTGAAAATGTGATCGCGGCCCCTGCAAAGGCTTGGAACATCATCATCTCTTCCTGTCCGTTTGGTGCGCCGAGGGAGGCCCAAAGGAGAAGAAGATGAAAGCCAAGCTTTTCACCTCGGCTGCGGCAGTTGCTCTGTTTGCGATGGCGGGTTCCGCGTTTGCGCAGCAGGCCGTCGTCGCTGCCTCGGACCTCGACGTCAGGGCAGGGCCCGGATCAGAGCATCAGGTCGTCGGCATCATTGCGGCGGAATCCGAAGCAACCGTCCTCGGCTGCGACCGCGTGAGCGGCTGGTGCGAGGTCGAATCCGGCCAGGTCGCCGGCTGGGTCAACTCCGAATATCTCGATGACCTTGGTCCGGACATCTACATCAACGAAGGTCCGGTCGGCAGCATCCAGAACATCGAGCCTGGCGCGTCGGTCATCAGCTACATCGAGTCCAACCGCTACGATCCGGTGCAGGTCGAAACCGAGATCCGCGTCGGCGAAGTTCTTCCGGGCGACGTCGAGCTGCACGCGATCCCCGACTACGAGTATCGCTACGTGTACGTGAACGACCGGCCGGTGCTGGTCGAGCCGGACACGAGGCGCATCGTCTACATCGTCCGGTAGGCCCCTCAAACTGACGGGCGATGTTGGAGCCGTCGGCTGTTTGCAGCCGGCGTTTTCCATTTTTCTTGACTCCGGTCAGCTTTTCCTGTCTACAGCCTCGAAATTCAGCGACGAGTGACAACTCCGAGCCACCGACCAGGACGGTCTTCGCAGTGAGAAGACAGTGATCCCGGAGGTCAACACCCGGCAGCGCGATGCGCCCCCGGGTGCCCACTGGCTTTGGAGTTTGGCATCCTGCCGCTGAGGTATTACCTCTCTGGCGAGATCATTCGGCAGGGAACGGGAAAAGCGGATGTTTGAATCACTTCAGGAACGCCTCGGATCCATTCTGAACGGCCTTACCGGCCGTGGTGCGCTCTCGGAAGCCGACGTCTCGGCGGCGCTGCGCGAGGTTCGCCGCGCGCTGATCGAGGCTGACGTCGCGCTCGAGGTCGTGCGTTCCTTCACCGATCGCGTCCGCGCCAAGGCGGTCGGTGCCGAGGTCCTGAAGTCGATCAAGCCCGGCCAGATGGTCGTCAAGATCGTCCATGACGAGCTGGTCGAGATGCTGGGCTCCGAGGGCGAGACGATCGACCTTAATGCGCCGGCTCCCGTCGTTATCATGATGGTCGGCCTGCAGGGTTCGGGTAAGACCACCACCTCCGCCAAGATCGCCAAGCGGCTGACCGAGCGCCAGGGCAAGAAGGTCCTGATGGCCTCGCTCGACACCCGCCGTCCGGCCGCCCAGGAGCAGCTGCGCCAGCTCGGCGAGCAGACCGGCGTTTCGACGCTGCCGATCGTCGCCGGCCAATCGCCGGTCGAGATCGCGCACCGCTCGGTGCAGGCCGCGAAGCTCGGCGGCTACGACGTCGTCATCCTCGACACCGCCGGCCGTACCCACATTGACGAGCCACTGATGATCGAGATGGCGGAGATCAAGGCCGCCTCGAACCCGCACGAGATCCTGCTGGTCGCCGACTCGCTGACCGGTCAGGACGCCGTCAACCTCGCCCGCAATTTCGACGAACGCGTCGGCGTCACCGGCCTGGTGCTCACCCGCATGGACGGCGATGGCCGCGGCGGTGCGGCCCTGTCGATGCGCGCCGTCACCGGCAAGCCGGTCAAGCTCATCGGCGTCGGCGAGAAGATGGACGCGCTGGAGGAATTCCATCCCCGGCGTATCGCCGACCGCATCCTCGGCATGGGCGACATCGTCTCGCTGGTCGAGAAGGCGGCCGCCACCCTCGACGCGGAAAAGGCCGCGGCGATGGCCAAGAAGATGCAGTCGGGCAAGTTCGACCTCGACGATCTTCTCGATCAGCTGCGCCAGATGCAGAAAATGGGCGGCATGGGCGGCATCATGGGCCTGATGCCCGGCATGGCTAAGATGAAGGACCAGATTGCCGCCGCTGGCCTCGACGACAAGATGTTTGCGCGCCAGATCGCCATCATTCAGTCGATGACGAAGGAAGAGCGCGCCAATCCGGACCTTCTGAAGCACTCGCGCAAGAAGCGCATCGCCGCCGGTTCCGGCACCGATGCCGCGCAGATCAACAAGCTTCTGAAGATGCACCGCCAGATGGCGGACATGATGAAGGCGATGGGCGGCAAGGGCAAGGGCGGTGGCATGATGCGCGCCGCCATGGGTGGCCTTGCCTCCAAGATGGGCCTTGGCGGCCTGATGGGCGGCGGCATGCCCGACCTTTCGAAGATGGACCCCAAGCAGCTCGAGGCCCTGCAGAAGCAGGCCGAGGCAGCTGGCCTTGGCGCAGGTCTGCCGAAGAGCCTGCCCGGCGGTCTTCCGGGTGGACTTCCCGGCGGCGGCCTTCCGGGTCTGCCTGGTGGATTGAAGCTTCCCGGCCTGCCGGGCGGCGTGAAAAAGAAGTGAGGGGGCAATGACAGAAGACACGGCCAGGTCGCCTTACGAGCAGCTCGCCGAGTACCGCATCTCGATCGACAACATCGATGCGGCGCTCGTCCACATGCTCGCCGAGCGTTTCCGCTGCACCAAGGCAGTGGGCGTGCTCAAGGCCAAGTACGATCTGCCGCCCGCAGATCCGGCCCGTGAAACGCAGCAGATCGCGCGCCTGCGCCAGCTGGCTCAGGACGCGCGTCTCGACCCGGATTTCGCTGAGAAGTTCCTGAACTTCATCATTCGCGAAGTCATCCGCCATCACGAGGCAATTGCCTCGGAGAAGGAATCCCTTTCCTGAATTCAACGGAATGCCTTTAGGCCAGAACATCTAGGAGAAACGAACATGGCACTGAAAATCCGTCTTGCCCGCGCTGGCTCCAAGAAGCGCCCCTACTACCACATCGTCGTTGCCGACCAGCGCGCCCCGCGCGACGGCCGCTTCCTCGAGCAGCTCGGCTCGTGGAACCCGATGCTGCCGAAGGACGGCCAGCGCGTCGTGCTGAACGAAGACCGCATCAAGCACTGGCTGTCGACCGGCGCCCAGCCGACCGACCGCGTCGCCCGCTTCCTGGCTGACGCCGGCCTCGTTGCTCGCGAAGCCCGTAACAACCCGACCAAGGCTATCCCGGGCAAGAAGGCCCAGGAGCGCATCGCTGCTGCAAAGCAGGCCGAGGAAGAGGCTGCCGCCAAGGCTGCCGAGGCTGCTGCAGCTGCCGCCGAAGGCGCTTCCGAGTAAGCTTCTCGCCTAAAGGCACAAATGAAATGGCGGGTCCTCGACCCGCCATTTTTGTTTTCGGGCGGGGTTTCCTTCTGGCGCCCGATCACGCCCCGTCTGTGGACTCGAACGCGCCTTTTGTCTTCCCGGCGGGTCGGCCTTAGATTTCTTGCCGGAACGTGCACTTCCTCTGCAGAGCCAACCGTCGTAAGGATTTGGGGCTGCGCCCCTTCGCCCGCTCCAGCCTCCTCCGCTTCTGGGTGCGCCTCCCGCGTCTGGAAAGGTTCCGCGCGACCGCAAGCGGAACCCTCTGCTCCTGCCCTGCAACGTCTCCGGCATGGATGGCCGGGTCAAGCCTGGCCATGACGAACGGGAGAGGCGACAGGAAGAGGAGAGCCCTCCTCATCGTCTCCCATTGCGGAACACACGACTCTCGATGCCAACGGCGGGGCGAAGTTATGGATGATGCATTTCCACTTCGTCATGGCCGGGCTTGACCCGGCCATCCGTGCCTGAACGCTGAAGCCGCACCGGCGTTACGGAACGACGTGATGACATTGCCCCGCGGATCCTCCCCCATTTATGGGGGAGGGGGACCATGCGAAGCATGGAGGAGGGGGCGTGCTCGTGCGCCCCCATAACAGTACCATGCGCCGGATCCGCCACCGGCCGCCGCTACAGCCCCGCAAGGATCGTGTTGAGGAAGCCGGAGAGGTTGTCGGTCACGTAGTCGACATCGTCCTCGTGCTCGGGATCCTGCTCCCAGATCTCCGAGAAGGTCGGCTCGAAATTGTTCGGCACGATCAGCACCGTCGTCATGCCGAGCGCCTTGGGGACCGAGAGGTTGCGCGCGAGATCCTCGAACATGACCGCGTTCGGCGCGTCCACCCGGTGGATGCCGAGGAACTTGTCGTAGGGCTCGCGCGCGGGTTTCGGCACGAGGCCGGCCGCGACGATGTCGAAAATGTCGTCGAAATCGTCGAGGATGCCGAGCTGGCGCGCGGTGTTTTCCGCGTGCCGCCGGTCGCCATTGGTGAAGATGAACTTTCGCCCGGGCAGCTGGCGGATCGCCGCGCCCAGCGCCGGGTCCGGCTGCACCCAGGAATAGTCGATGTCGTGCACCTTGTTGAGAAAATCGTCCGGATCGATGCCGTGGCGCGTGATCAGCCCGTTCATCGTCGTGCCGTATTCGCGGTAAAGCTCTTTCTGCACCTTGCGCGCCTCGTCCCGCGGCAGCTGCAACAGCTCGGCCACATAGGCCGTCATCTTCACGTCGATCTGCGCGAACAGGTTCGTGTGATGCGGGTAGAGCGTGTTGTCGAGGTCGAACACCCAGTCGGTGACATGGGCGAAGCGGGCGGGATCGGGTGCGTTTGTCATGGCCACTGCCTAGCCCATCTGTGGCCCGGAATGAAGGCCGCTGCCGGGCGGCGACAAGGAAATGCGGCCGATCGTTCAAATTTGATCTATTAGCGAAATCGGCGCGCAACAAGAATCTGGCATTCCGCTGGGGAAGTTCCCGAGAGTGCCGCCGATGTTTTCCCTGCTCGCCCGCGCAGCCATCTTTTCGATCATCGCGACGATGCTCGCTCTGTTCATGATCGTGCGGCTGATTCCGCTCGCGGGCGGCGAGGTCGATTTCAGCGCGGTTCCAGTCAAGATCTTTTGCCCGTTCGTGGTGATCTTCGCCGGCAGCGTCTATTTCCTGCTGCAGAAGCGCAAGCTTCGCCAGGCGATCTCGGACCTCACCTTTGTGCATGCGCAGCTTGCCGAGACGCATGCGGAGCTCGCCGCCGCCTACGCGCAGCTGGCGGAAAAGGCGCGCCACGACGAAATGACGGGCCTCCTCAACCGCGAGACCTTCTTCAAGGCATTCGGCAACACCCGCCGCCGCAGCGATACCGGCGCGCTGCTCATCGTCGACGCCGACAATTTCAAGTACATCAACGACACCCACGGCCATCAGCAGGGCGACGTCGCACTCCTCCTGATCGCCGACGCGATCCGCCGCTCGGTGCGCGAAAACGATATTGTCGGCCGCATTGGCGGCGAGGAATTCGCCGCCTTCCTGCCGGGCGCGAGCGTCGAGGATGCGATGCTGGTTGCCGAGCGCATGCGCATTGCCGTCGAGGAACTGCGGTTCCATCCGGGCGAGGGCAAATACCTGCCGCTGTCGGTCAGCATCGGCGCGACGCGGTTCCGCCCGAACGTGGCGCTGGCAGAGATGATGCGCGAGGCGGACATTCGCCTCTACGAGGCCAAGCGTCGGGGCCGCAATCGTGTCGTCTTCGATATCGTCCGCGAGGCTGCCTGAGCGACGAGGCTTGTCAGGAGAGCCTTAAAGCGCCTAAGTCGCTTCACCGACTGGGGGCGACATGGAACTCTGGATACCCATCACCATCGCCGCGGCCTTCCTGCAGAACCTGCGTTCGGCCGCGCAGAAGCACCTCAAGGCCGTCATGGGCACGACCGGGGCGACCTTTGTGCGCTTCGGCTTCGGTGTTCCGTTTGCCTGCCTCTATCTCTGGCTGCTCGCGACGGTCGGCGGCTATGATGTTCCATCGGCCAACGGCACCTTCCTGTTCTGGGTGGGCGTCGGCGCATTCGGCCAGATCGCGGCGACCTTCCTGCTCATTCACCTGTTCTCCTACCGCAACTTTGCGGTCGGCACTGCCTATTCGCGCACCGAGCCCGCGCAGGCAGCGCTGTTCGGGCTGATCTTCTTCGGCGAGACGATCACGGCGGGCGTTTTGTCCGCCATCGCCATCAGCGTCTTCGGCGTGATGCTGATCTCGGTCGCGCACATGGAAATGAGCTGGCGCAATCTCGTCGCCTCGGTGTTCGCTCGCAATTCGCTGATCGGCCTTGCTTCCGGCACCCTGTTCGGCATTTCGGCCGTTGCCTACCGCGCCGCCTCTCTGGCACTTGGCGGCCCGAACTTCGCGATGCAGGCGGCCGTCACGCTGGTGTGGACGATCTGCCTGCAGACGATCGTCATGGCCGGCTGGATGATGTGGAAGGACCGTGCCGAGATCGGCCGCATCGCGCGCGCCTGGAAGGTGTCGCTGTTCACCGGCTTTGTCGGCTCGACGGCCTCGTTCGGCTGGTTCATGGCGATGACGCTGCAGCAGTCCTCGATCGTCAAGGCGCTGGCGCAGATCGAGATGCTGTTCACCTTCGCGGCCTCGGTGTTTTTCTTCAAGGAGAAGATCAACCGCTACGAGACGGTCGGCTGCATCCTGATCGTGCTCGGAATCGTCGTGCTGGTGCTCACCCGCTAGGGCGGCGCTTGGCGAGGATCAATTCTTCGCCAGCCTTGCCGCCTCGGCCTTGGCGAGTTCGTGCTCGAGCTGTCGGAAGCCGGTGTCCGGCTCGAACTCGTTGTCGCGGTCCATGACCTCTTCCCAGCGCTCGACCAGCCGTTCGGCGACGTCCGGGCCGTCCTCGAGGAAAACGCCTTCGGTGAGCGTCACATGGGCGGTCTCGAAGCTGCCGCCGCCGGCAGCAAGCACCACGCGCGTCGGCGCGTCCTCGCGCACCAGCGCCAGTACCGCGGGGCTCACCCGGTGCGGCTCGAGCATTGCCAGCTGCTCCGGCGGGAACAGGTCGCCGACCATCCGCGTCGCGGCGGTGGGCGCAAGGCAGTTGACGCGGATGTTGTACTTGGCGCCTTCGAGCGCCAGCGTAAGCATCAGGCCCACCAGCCCCATCTTGGCGGCGGCGTAGTTCGCCTGGCCGAAATTACCGTAGAGGCCTGAGGACGACGTCGTCATGACGATGCGGCCATACTTGCGCTCGCGCATGTGGTCCCACACCGCCTTGCAGCAGTTGGCGGCGCCCATCACGTGCACGTCGAGGACCAGCCGGAAGTCGGCGAGATCCATCTTGGCGAAGCTCTTGTCGCGGATGATTCCGGCATTGTTGACGAGGATGTCGATCTGGCACCAGCGCTGCAGCGTCTCGGCGACCATCGCCTGCACGGCGTCGAAGTCGGTCACCGATGCGGCGAAGGGAAACGCCTCGCCCCCTGCCGCAATGATCTCGTCGACCACCTTCTGCGCCGGTTCGGCGTTCATGTCGTTGACGACGACCTTCGCGCCGCGTCGTCCCAGGAGCAGGGCATGTTCGCGTCCGAGGCCCGAGCCAGCGCCCGTGACGATTGCCACCCGCCCAGTCAGATCGATCATGCCATGCTCCTTGGAATGTTGTCCTTGCTTACGGAACGATCAGCGTTCCGGCGCCGTGCTCCGTGAACAGCTCGAGCAGGACGGAGTGCGGCGTCTTGCCGTTGAGGATGACGACGCCTTCGACCCCGCGCTCGATGGCCTCGATGCAGGTCTCGACCTTCGGGATCATGCCGCCCGAAATCGTGCCGTCGGCGATCAGCGCGCGCGCTTCCGCCACCGTCAGCTCGTCGATCAGCTTCTTGTCCTTGTCGAGGACGCCCGGAACGTCGGTGAGGAAGAGGAGACGCGAGGCGTTGAGCGCGCCTGCGATGGCGCCGGCAAAGGTGTCGGCATTGATGTTGTAGGTGTGGCCGTCGCGGCCCGGTGCCACCGGCGCGATCACCGGGATCATCTCGGAGCGGGCCAGCAGGTCGAGCAGCGTGCGGTCGACCTCGACCGGCTCGCCGACGAAGCCGAGATCAAGCACCCGCTCGATGTTGCTGTCGGGATCCTTCACGGTCTTCTGCGCCTTCTCGGCGAAGACCATGTTGCCGTCCTTGCCGCACAGGCCGATCGCCCATTCGCCCTCGGCGTTGATGAGCGCGACGATCTCCTTGTTGATCGAGCCGGCCAGCACCATCTCGACGATCTCGACCGTCTTCTGGTCGGTGACGCGCAGCCCGCCCTCGAACTTCGATTCGATGCCCATCTTGTTCAGCATGGCGCCGATCTGCGGGCCGCCGCCATGCACGACGATCGGGTTGACGCCGGACTGCTTTAGTAAGGCGATGTCGCGCGCAAAGGCGCGGCCGAGCTCAACATTGCCCATCGCATGACCGCCATATTTCACCACGACAGTCTTGTTCTCGTAACGCTGCATGTAGGGCAGCGCCGCCGAAAGAAGGCGGGCCTGCTCTTCGGCGGTGGCAAGCTGATCGGTCGTCATCAGAACCTCGGGCGTTTGGCGGGCAATTGCTGGACTGGGGTCTTAGCCCCAAATAAATCCCCCCGCAATTGCTTGCGCCAAGGAAGCATGCCGCCGTGGTGCTGGATTCGCCGTGGCAAAACGGTAATGACCACGGATGACCAGTCTTCCCGCTGATTCCGCGCCGGTGCGCACCGGCTCCTCATGGCTCGCCGAGGCAAGGGCGATGCTCGCGCTCGCCTGGCCGATGGTGCTGACCAATCTCGGCCAGACGGCGATGAACACCACCGACGTGATGATGATGGGCCGCCTCGGGCCCGAAGCGCTTGCCTCCGGCACGCTCGGCTCGAACCTCTATTTCGCGCCGATGATGTTCGGGCTTGGCCTGATCCTCGCGGTCTCGCCGATGGTCGCCTTCGAGATCGGCCGCAACCGCCATTCCGTGCGCGACGTGCGCCGCACGGTGCGTCAGGGGTTCTGGATCGCCTGCATGGTCGTCGTGCCGCTGTGGCTGTTCCTCTGGCACACGGAGGAAATCCTGCTCGCGATGGGGCAGGAGCCGGAGCTTGCGGCAGGCGCCGGCGTCTACATGCGTTCGATGCAGTGGTCGATCCTGCCCTTCTACGGCTTCATCGTGCTGCGCTCCTTCATCTCGGCGCTCGAGCGGCCCGGCTGGGCGCTCGTCATCGTCTTTGCCGCCGTGGGCTTCAATGCGCTGTCCAACTACTGCCTGATGTTCGGCAAGTTCGGCTTCCCGGCGCTCGGCCTGTTCGGCGCCGGCATCAGCACGACGCTGTCCGCCACGCTGATGTTTGCCGGCATGGCAATCGTGGTCACGCGCCATCGCGTCTTTCGCCGCTACCGCCTGTTCGGCCGCTTCTGGCGCCCCGACTGGCCGCGTTTCTGGGAAATGCTCAGGATCGGCCTGCCAATCGCCGGTATCCTCGTTTTCGAGGTCGCGGTGTTCGGTGCTTCCGGCCTGTTGATGGGCCTGATCGACACAACCTCGCTAGCCGCCCATGCCATCGCGCTGCAGATCGGCGCCATCACCTTCATGGTGCCGATGGGGCTTGGGCAGGCGGCAACCGTGCGTGTCGGCCGTTTCCATGGCGCCGGCGACCGCGAAAGCCTTGGCCGCGCCGGCTGGACCGCTCTTGCCATGGGCCTTGCCTTCATGGCGATGACGGCGATTGCCATGATCACCGTGCCGCGGCTCCTCATCATGGGCTTCATCGACATTTCCGATCCGGCCAATGCCCCCGTGGTCGCCAAGGCGATAACCTTCCTGTCGGTTGCGGCGGTGTTCCAGCTGGCCGACGGCGCGCAGGCGGTCGGCAGCGGCATGCTGCGCGGCCTGCGCGACACGCGCGTGCCGATGCTCTACGCCGCCATCGGCTACTGGGCGGTCGGCCTGCCGCTCGGCGCGGGCCTTGCCTTCTGGGGCGGCTTTGCCGGTGTCGGTATCTGGATCGGCCTCGCCACCGGCCTTGCCGTCGTCGGCGCCCTGCTGATCGGACGGTGGGTGAGGCGGGAGCGGCTGCTCGGGGCTTGATGTGATGCTCCCCTGCGCGCCGCTGAGGGGGGGAAGGGGTACGGGAGAAATAGATAGCCACTGATTGATGTTCATTCCCGGCGCGTCCGGTTCGGCGCCGCGGGCACACGGGACACATTCAGGCATGAATCCGCGGGTGAGGCCCGCGGATGACGAGGAGGAAATGCCGGGAAAACCTGGTGACGCCTCGGCTGCGCAACGGCGGCAATCTCGCGCTTACTTTCCAACTTCGTCATCGTCGGCCTTGAGCCGACGATCCATGCCGGAACTCCTCCGTTACACCAGCGAGCGACACGCCAGACGCAACGTCCCCTCGCGCCTGAAGCCCACAGGCGCCCATCACAGCGGCTTCTTCAGCCACCTTGCCAGCACGCCGACAACGCCCTCGCGGAACAGCAGCACGCAGATGACGAAGATGCAGCCCTGGATCACCGTCACCCATGCACCCATGGTGGCGAGGTAGTTCTGCATCGTCACGATCACCGCGGCGCCGACGATCGGCCCGAACACGGTGCCCATGCCGCCGATGAGCGTCATTAGCACCACCTCGCCCGACATCGACCAGTGCACGTCGGTGAGCGACGCCAGCTGGAACACGATCGCCTTGGTGGCGCCCGCGAGCCCCGCCAGCGTCGCCGACAGCACGAAGACGGCGAGCTTGTAGCGGTTGGTGCGGTAGCCGAGTGAGATCGCGCGCGGCTCGTTCTCGCGAATCGCCTTCAGCACCTGTCCGAATGGAGAGTGGATGATGCGGTAGATGAGCAGCAGCCCGCCGAGGAAGATCGCCAGCACCACGAAGTAAAGGCTGAAGTCGGATCGCAGGCTGAGGACGCCGAACAGGTTGCCGCGCGGCACAGCCTGGATGCCGTCTTCGCCGCCGGTGAATGGTGCCTGCAGCGAGAAGAAGAACACCATCTGCGCGAAGGCGAGCGTCACCATGGCGAAGTAGATGCCCTGCCGGCGGATCGCCAACGCGCCGAACACCGTGCCGAGGATCGCCGACGCCACGACGCCGGAGAGGATTGCCAGCTCCGGCGGAAAACCCCAGACCTTGGCCGCGTGGGCCGAAACGTAGGCCGCGCCGCCGAAATAGGCCGCGTGGCCGAAAGAGAGCAGGCCGCCATAGCCGAGCAGCAGGTTGAAGGCGCAGGCAAACAAGGCGAAGCACAGCACCTTCATCACGAAGACGGGGTAGAGCAGGAACGGCGCGACGAGGCCGGCTGCGAGCAGACCGATGAAGATCGCCGCATGGTGGGCTGGCATGCCGGCGCGCGCCTGCTGCCCGGCAATGCCGGATTGCGTTTCGATAGCCGCGGTCATCAGGCAGTCCTCCCGAACAGGCCGGCGGGTTTGACGAGCAGGACCACCGCCATGATGACGAAGATCGCCACTGACGATGCCTCCGGATAGAAGACCTTCGTCAGGCCCTCGATCAGACCGAGGCCGAAGCCCGTCACGATCGCGCCGAGGATGGAGCCCATGCCGCCGATCACGACGACGGCGAACACGACGATGATGAGGTCGGCGCCCATATTGGGGTTCACCGAGTAGATCGGTGCGGCGAGGACGCCGGCGAAGGCAGCGAGCGCGACGCCGAAGCCGTAGGTCAGCGTGATCATGCGCGGCACGTTGATGCCGAAGGCGCCAACCAGCGTCGGGTTCTCGGTGGCGGCGCGCAGATAGGCGCCGAGCCGCGTCTTCTCGATCACGAACCATGTCCCAAGGCAGACGACGAGCGAGGCGACCACGACCCAGCCGCGATAGTTCGGCAGGAACATGAAGCCGAGGTTCTGTCCGCCGGCAAGCTGGGGCGGGATCGCATAGGGCAGGCCGGAGATGCCGTACTGGTTGCGCAGCACGCCCTGGATGATCAGCGCCAGGCCGAAGGTGAGCAGCAGCCCGTAGAGATGGTCGAGGTGGTAGAGCCGCGAGATCAGCAGCCGCTCGATGATGATGCCGGTGATGCCAACGACGACCGGCACGATGAGGAGCGCCCACCAGTAGCCGATGCCAAGATAGGTCAGCAGCATCCAGGCAACGAAGGCACCCAGCATATACTGCGCGCCGTGCGTGAAGTTGATGATGTTGAGCAGGCCGAAGATCACTGCCAGCCCCAGCGACAGGATCGCATAGAAAGACCCGTTGATCAGACCGAGCAGCAGCTGCCCGAAGAGCGCCTGTGGCGGGATACCAAGTAGTTCGAACATAGATTCGTCCTGCCGGTTGATGCGGGAGAGGGCGCGCACCACGATGGCGCGGCGCGCGCGGTCTCAGGCTCTTACTGGACGAGCGGGCAGCCGCCGTCAGCGAGCGGGCGGAATGCCTTGTCGGCCGGGATGGTGGCGAGCTTCTCGTAATAGTCCCACTCTCCCTTGGAGTCGCCCGGCGCCTTGACCTTGAACAGGTACATGTCGTGCACCTTGCGGCCGTCTGCGCGGATCTCGCCCTTGCCGAACAGCGGATCGTCCGTCGGCAATTCCTTCATCTTGGCGATGACGGTGTCCGCATCAGCCGACTTTGCCGCCTCGACCGCCTTCAGGTAGTGCAGCACGCCGGCATAGACGCCGGCCTGCACCATTGTCGGCTTGTCGCCGTCCTTCTCCTGGAAGCGTGCGGACCATTCGCGGGTGCTGTCGTTGAGATCCCAGTAGAAGCTCTCGGTCAGCACCAGGCCCTGCGCCGTCTCAAGGCCGAGCGCGTGCACGTCGGTGAGGAAGATCAGCAGGCCGGCCAGCGCCTGGCCGCCCTGGGTGATCCCGAACTCGGCCGCCTGCTTGATCGAGTTGATGGTGTCGCCGCCGGCGTTCGCGAGGCCGATCACCTTGGCGCCGGACGACTGCGCCTGCAGCAGGAACGAGGAGAAGTCCGTGCCGGGGAACGGGTGGCGCACCGAGCCGACCACTGAGCCGCCGGAGGCTTCCACCACCGCGGTGGTGTCGCGTTCGAGCGCATGGCCGAAGGCGTAGTCGGCCGTCAGGAAGAACCAGCTGTCACCGCCGTTCTCCACCATCGCCGAGCCGGTGCCGTGGGCGAGAGCCCAGGTGTCGTAGGTCCAGTGGACGGTGTGCGGCGAGCAGGCAGGGCCGGTGAGGTCGGATGCCGCCGCACCCGAATTGATGAAGACGGCGTTGGCTTCACGCAGCACTTCGTTGACCGCGAGCGCTGCCGAGGAAGTCGGTACGTCGACGATCGCCGTCACGCCTTCCTGGTCGACCCACTGGCGCGAGATGGTGGAGGCAACGTCCGGCTTGTTCTGGTGGTCTGCCGAGACGATCTCAACCTTGATGCCCTTGTCCGCGGCGCCGAAATCGTCGACCGCCATCTGCGCGGCGATCACGGATCCTTCGCCGGCGAGGTCGGCATAGACGCCCGAGCGGTCGTTCAGCACGCCGATCTTGACGGAGATGTCCTGCGCCAGCGCGCTCGACGCCATAAGCGAGGCAGCGAGGGATGCCAGCAGAATTCCAGTCTTCCTCATGTCAGTCTCCTCCGATTGCGGCGCATTTTGCGCCATTGCTCCCCCTACACGCCGAGATAGGCGTGCAGTTTTTCGAGATTGGCCTCGAGCTCGTTATTGGCGATTTCGTCGATGACGCGACCCTGCTCCACCACGTAGTGACGGTCGGCAACCGTCGAGGCGAAGCGGAAATTCTGTTCGACGAGGACGATGGTGAAGCCCTCGTTCTTCAGCCGCGCGATGGTGCGGCCGATCTGCTGGATGATGACGGGCGCGAGCCCTTCGGTAGGCTCGTCGAGCAGCAGCATCTTGGCGCCGGTGCGCAGGATGCGCCCGATCGCCAGCATCTGCTGCTCGCCGCCCGAAAGCTTGGTTCCCTGGCTCGACAGGCGTTCCTTGAGGTTCGGGAACAGCTCGAAGATTTGCTCAACCGTCATGCCGCCTGGCTTCACCTGCGGCGGCAGCATCAGGTTCTCCTCGACCGAGAGCGAGGAGAAGATGCCGCGTTCCTCCGGGCAGAAGGCGATACCCTCGCGCGCCACATAGCGCGCCGGCACATGCATCAGCTCCTTGCCCTGGAAGACGACCGAGCCCTTGCGTTTGGGCAGGATGCCCATGACGGACTTCAGCGTCGTCGTCTTGCCCGCGCCGTTGCGACCAAGCAGCGTCACCACCTCGCCCGGATAGACGTCAAAACTGACGCCATGCAGCACGTGGCTTTCGCCGTACCAGGCTTCGAGGTTGCGGACGGACAGCAGCGGATCGCGCGCGGGACTGGTTTGCGCGCGGGGTGCGGTGGCAGCCTCAGCCATGGCCAGCTCCAATGTAGGCCTCGACGACGCGTGGATCCTTCGAGACAGTTGCGTAGTCGCCCTCGGCGAGCACCTTGCCGCGCGCCAGCACCGTGATGGTGTCGGAAAGCGAGGCGACGACCGAAAGATTGTGCTCGACCATCAGGATGGTGCGGTCGGCGGAGATGCGCTTGATGAGCGCGGCGATGCGGTCGACATCTTCATGGCCCATGCCGGCCATCGGCTCGTCCAGCAGAAGCATTTCCGGGTCGAGCGCCAGCGTGGTTGCAATTTCCAGCGCGCGCTTGCGTCCATAGGGCAGGTCGCCGGCAAGCGTCGTCTCGAACTGGGCGAGGCCGACGTCGGCGAGCAGCTCCCGCGCCCGGTCGTCGAACTGCGACAGCACCTTTTGCGAGCGCCAGAAGTCGAAGGAGTCGCCGCGCTGGCGCTGCAGCGCGATGCGCACGTTCTCGAGCGCGGTGAGGTGCGGGAAGACGGCGGAGATCTGGAACGAGCGGACGAGGCCGAGCCGGGCGATGTCTGCCGGCGACATCGCGGTGATGTCCTGGCCCTTGTAGGTGATGCGCCCGCGCGTCGGCGACAGGAACTTGGTGAGCAGGTTGAAGCAGGTGGTTTTGCCAGCCCCGTTCGGGCCGATCAGGGCGTGGATCTGCCCCTTTCTTACGTTCAGGCTGACGCCCTCGACGGCGTAGAAACCCTTGAATTCCTTGGTCAGGTCTTCCGCGGCCAGAATGACGCCGTCCTGCATGCGTACCTCACACCCGGGCGATCGCGCGCAGCGCGTCGCAATTGTTGCCGTGTGCCTCCTCCCAGAGGCTTTTGGTCATTCCCCCTGGCCGCGCGATCTGCTGTCACGCGTTCCATCTTTGAAAATGCACAAAGGAAAACGCAAAGCAAGAAAACAGTTACTCAAAATCGTTTCTTCCGCGCCGGAAGCGAAAATCAGGAGCTTCGCAAAAATACACGCGTTAATTAAATTCGGAATTTATGTCAGCACTTCTGACCGAACTTCGAGAGTTCTCGCGAGTTATTTGACACGGACTCCGTAGCCGTTTCCCGCTGTCCGATTGAACCCGCTCGAGCCCTTGCCTAGGTAGGAAAGATGGACATCAAGCCGACACCGTTCGTCCCGCCCGCGCCCAAGCCGCGAACCCGTCCGCCGACGACGCTGGAGCTGATGCGGATCGTCTACCGCAACCCGCTCGAGCTGTGGGGCGAGCCTTCTTACAACGAACCGTGGATCTCGATCGGAACCGGCGTCGGCGGCCCGCTGCTGATCGCCAACGATCCGGCGCTGATCCGCCACATCCTCGTCGACAACGCGAAGAACTACCGCATGGCGCGCGTGCGCCAGAAGATCCTGCGCCCGATCCTGCATGACGGCCTGCTCACCGCCGAAGGCGAGGTCTGGCGCCGCTCGCGCAAGGCGATGGCGCCGGTTTTCACCCCGCGCCACATCGAGGGCTTCGCCGGGCCGATGCTGCGCATCGCCGAAAAATTCGCCGGGCGCTACCACGACGGCATGGTCACCGATGTCGCCCGCGACATGACCATGCTGACCTATGACATCCTCGCCGAGACGCTGTTTTCCGGCGAGGTTTCCGGCAACCCCGACGATTTTGCCCACCAGGTCGACCATCTCTTCGAGACGATGGGCCGCGTCGACCCGCTCGACCTCATCGGCGCGCCGGACTGGATCCCTCGCATCACCCGTATTCGCGGCCGCAAGACCATGGCGTTCTTCCGCAAGCTGGTCGCCGACACCATGCAGATGCGCAAGGACAAGCTTGCCCGCGACCCCGATGGCTCGCCGAACGACTTCCTGACCCTGCTCCTCAAGGCCGAGGGTCCGGACGGCTTGAAGGCCAGCGAGATCGAGGACAACATCATCACCTTCATCGGCGCCGGCCACGAGACCACCGCGCGTGCGCTCGGCTGGACGCTCTATTGCCTTGCCGAGGCGCCGTGGGAGCGTGACCGTGTCGAGGCCGAGATCGACGAGGTCATCGCCTCGACGCCGGACCCGTATGAGTGGCTCGGCAAGATGCCCTATACTCGCGCTGCCTTTGAGGAAGCGATGCGGCTCTACCCACCGGCGGCTTCCATCAGCCGCGAGGTCATTCAGCCCGAGCGCTGGCGCGACCTCGACATCATCGCCGGCGCGCAGATCCAGATCATGCCGTGGACGATCCACCGCCACCGCAAGCTCTGGGATAATCCCGAGGCGTTCCTGCCCGAGCGCTTCCATCCCGGCAACCGCGAGAAGATCGACCGATACCAGTATCTCCCGTTCGGCGCCGGCCCGCGCATCTGCATCGGAGCGGCGTTCGCGATGCAGGAGGCCATCATTGCGCTTGGCGTCCTCATGTCCCGCTTCCGCTTCGACACCACGCCGCAGACGAAGCCCTGGCCGGTGCAAAAACTCACCACCCAGCCGCAAGGCGGCCTGCCAATGCGGGTGACGCGGAGGTGAGGGGGTAGGGGCTTAGGGGAGTAGGGACTTAGGGGAGGTAGGTAGCTAGATAGCTAGTAGTTAGGCAGATTTGCCCCTCATCGCCCACCCGGGCACTTCTCAGCGTAAAGGGGGAAAAGGCCGCTGTTCCACGGCTTTCGCCAATCGTTGATGCGGGGATCAGGAAGCAGAAAGTTATGAGCAACCAATGGCCTAGATGGCTATCGCTCCTCTCCCCGTTGCGGGGAGAGGATGCCGGCAGGCAGGTGAGGGGCAAGGCCGTCGGTTCAAGTTCAGCGCGACTTCGCCGGCAGGCAGGTGAGGGCAGCGCCGGCTTCCGGAAGGGGGCGTGCTGCCCCTCATCCGCCCTCCGGGCACCTTCTCCCCGCAAGCGGGGAGAAGGGAGGAAGGCGCTTTTGCAGAGTGCTTCCACGGCTGGGGAACGAGCGCCTCAGTCCGCGTCCATCTTTAGTTATGAACAAGGGTGGGGATGGTGATGCAGAATGGTCTCACCTCGCTCCTCTCCCCGTTCACGGGGAGAGGATGCCGGCAGGCAGGTGAGGGGCAGCGCGAGGTTTCAGAACCCGCTCCGGCGCCCAAAACCTCACTTCTTCGCCGCCAGTTCCTTCAGCCGGTACAGCGCTTCCAGCGCCTCGCGCGGCGTCATGTCGTCCGGCTGCAGCCCGGCGACGGCTTCCGTCAGCGCATCGTTCGCTTTTGGCGCGGCGGCTTCGCGTTTGGCGGCAACCGAGAACAGCGGCAGGTCGTCAACCAGCCGGTCGGCTTTGCCGGACGTCTCACCTTCCTCAAGCTGGTGCAGCACCTCGCGCGCGCGTTCGACCACCGCCTCGGGCAGGCCCGCCAGCCGTGCCACCTGCACGCCATAGGATCGGTCGGCCGCGCCCATGCCGACCTCGTGCAGGAAGACGACGTCGCCTTCCCACTCCTTCACCCGCATCGTCACATTGTGCAGGCGCGGCAGCTTGCCGGCGAGCGCGGTGATCTCATGGAAGTGGGTGGCGAAGATCGCGCGGCAGCGGTTCTTTTCGTGAAGGTATTCCACCGCCGCCCAGGCGATCGACAGGCCGTCGAAGGTCGAGGTTCCGCGGCCGATCTCGTCGAGGATCACCAGCGAGCGCTCGCCCGCCTGGTTGAGGATCGCCGCCGTCTCGACCATCTCGACCATGAAGGTCGAGCGGCCGCGTGCAAGGTCGTCCGAGGCGCCGACGCGCGAGAACAGCCGGTCGACAACGCCGATATGGGCGCTGGTCGCCGGCACGAACGAGCCCATCTGCGCGAGAATCGCGATCAGTGCGTTCTGGCGCAGGAAGGTCGACTTACCGCCCATGTTCGGGCCGGTCAGCAGCCAGATGGCACCGTATTTGCCGCCGTCCTCGGGCGAAAGATTGCTGTCATTGGCCACGAACGGGTCGCCCAGCTGGCGCCGCAGCGCCTGCTCGACCACCGGATGGCGACCGCCCTCGATGCGGAAGGCAAGGCTGTCATCGACGCGCGGTCGGCAATAGTTCTCGCTGGTCGCCAGCACAGCGAGCGCGGCCGAGACGTCCAGTTCCGCCAGCGCCGCCGCGCCCGCGCGGATCGCCTCGGCATGCGAGACGACTTCGGCGAGCAGCGTGTCGAACACTGAAAGCTCGATCTGCAGCGCCCGGTCGGCGGCGTTGGCGATCTTCGTCTCAAGACCCGCCAGCTCCGTCGTGGTGAAGCGCATCGCATTCGCCATGGTCTGGCGATGGATGAAGCGCGCCTTGGCGGCATCCGTGCCCGTCAGGGCTTCGGCATTGTTGGCCGTCACCTCGATATAGTAGCCGAGCACGTTGTTGTGGCGGATCTTCAGCGACCGGATGCCGGTCTCCTCGATCAGCTCGCGCTCCATCTCAGCGATGACGCGGCGCGACTGGTCACGCAGCGCCCGCATCTCGTCGAGCTCGTCATGATAGCCCTCGCGCACGAAGCCGCCGTCGCGCTTCAGGAGCGGCATTTCCTCGGCAAGGGCGCGGTTGAGGTGGTCGCGCAGGCTTTCCGGCAGCGCCCGCAGCTCCTCGCAGCATTTCGTCAGCCGCTCCGGCAGCATGGCCGAGGAGAGCAGCTCTGCCACCTGCCGCGCCGCGTCGATGCCGGTGCGCAGCGCGCCGAGGTCGCGCGGCCCGCCGCGGTTGAGCGCAAGGCGCGACAGCGCGCGCGGCATGTCCGGCGCGCCCTTTAGCAGTGCGCGCAGACCCTCGCACAGCCGCGTCTCCGACTGCAGGAATGAGACGCAGTCGAGCCGCGCCTCGATCTCGGCCGGGTTGGTGAGCGGGGCGGTGAGCCGCTCGGCTAAGAGCCGCGCGCCGCCGCCGGTGACCGTGCGGTCGATCGCCTTCAGAAGCGAGCCGTCGCGGTTGCCCGACAGTGTGCGTACGAGTTCCAGGTTCGCGCGCGTCGCCGCGTCGATGAACAAGGTCGCGGCGTTCTCCTCACGTTCGGGCCGCGCCAGCGGCGGACGCTCGGAGATCTGCGTCTTCTCGACATAGGCGATCGCCGCCGAAATCGCCGATAGCTCGGCGCGGCTGAACTGGCCGAAACTCTCCGGCGTCGCGACATTGTAGAAACGGGCGATGCGGCTGGTGGCCGCCGCCGAATCGAACAGCACCGCCGGGTGCGGGCTGGCGACCCGCCCGAGCACGTCGAACACCGGCTTCAGCTCCGGATCATGGAACACGGGCTCGGCGACGACCACCTCGCGCGGGTCGACGCGCAAAATATCGGCGAGCAGCCGGTCGGCGGCCGATTCCGCCACCTTGAAGGCGCCGGTCGAGATGTCGATCCAGGCGAGCGCGTAAGCGTGTTCGGTCGTGCCGCGCACGCGGCCAATCGCCATCAGGTAGTTTGCCTCGCCGGGCGCAAGCAGCTTTTCCTCGGTGATAGTGCCGGGCGTGACGAGGCGCACCACGTCGCGCTTCACCACCGCTTTGTAGCCGCGCTTTTTCGCTTCCGCCGGATCTTCCATCTGCTCGCAGACGGCGACGCGGTAGCCCTGCGCGATCAGCTTTTCGAGATAGTCGTCTGCCGAGTGCACCGGCACGCCGCACATGGCGATGTCCTCGCCCTGATGCTTGCCGCGCTTGGTGAGCGCGATGCCCAGTGCCCGGCTGGCGATTTCCGCGTCCTGGAAGAACAGCTCGTAGAAATCGCCCATCCGGTAGAACAAGAGCGAATCAGGATTCGCGAGCTTGATCTCGATGTACTGCTCCATCATCGGCGTCGCGCCTTCGGCGGACAGCTGGAGCGTGGAAGCGGGGTTGATTGGCGTCTGCTGATTCAAGGGAACTTGCCTTCGCTGAAAGCCGATGTCCTGCTTGGCGATTTAACGCTGGCAAGTGTAGCCTCAATCGATATAGGTCGGCAAAACTCCACAGAAACGAGCCTGCCCAGGAAGGAAACAAGCGCCAGATGCCACTGAACGACACGACCGCCGAAGGGGGACCGTCGGTCACTCCGCAAGAAGCCCTCGATTTTCATGCGATCGGCCGCCCGGGCAAGCTCGAGGTCACGCCGACCAAGCCGATGGCCACCCAGCGTGACCTGTCGCTGGCCTATTCGCCCGGCGTCGCGGTCCCGGTGAAGGCGATCGCGGAGGATCCGACCCGCGCCTTCGATTACACGTCGCGCGGCAACATGGTGGCCGTGATTTCCAACGGCACGGCGATCCTTGGCCTCGGCAATCTCGGCGCGCTGGCTTCTAAGCCGGTGATGGAAGGCAAGGCGGTTCTGTTCAAGCGCTTCGCCGACGTCGACGCGATCGACCTCGAGGTCGACACTCAGGACGTCGATGAGTTCATCAACTGCGTGCGCTATCTCGGCCCGTCCTTCGGCGGCATCAACCTCGAGGACATCAAGGCGCCCGACTGCTTCATCATCGAGCAGCGCCTGCGCGAGATCATGGACATTCCGGTGTTCCATGACGACCAGCACGGCACCGCGATCATTGCCGCTGCCGGCCTCATCAACGCGCTGGAAATCACCGGCCGCGACATGAAGACGACCAAGCTCGTCTGCAATGGCGCGGGCTCTGCTGGCATCGCGTGCATCGAGCTCGTCAAGGCGATGGGCTTTGCCCCGGAGAACGTGATCCTCTGCGACACCAAGGGCGTGGTCTACAAGGGCCGCACCGAGGGCATGAACCAGTGGAAGTCGGCGCATGCGGTCGAGACCGACAAGCGCACACTGGCCGACGCCATGGAAGGCGCGGACGTCGTGTTCGGTCTCTCCGCCAAGGGCGCCTTCACCGACAAGATGATCGCCTCGATGGCGAAGAACCCGATCATCTTCGCGATGGCGAACCCGGATCCGGAGATCCTGCCGGAAGAGGTCGCCGAGATCCGCACCGACGCGATCGTCGCGACCGGCCGCTCCGACTACCCGAACCAGGTCAACAACGTCCTCGGCTTCCCCTACATCTTCCGCGGCGCACTCGACGTTCGCGCGACCACCATCAACGACGAGATGAAGATCGCGGCTGCCCGAGCGCTCGCCGAGCTTGCCCGCGAGGACGTGCCGGACGACGTTGCTGCCGCCTATCGCGGCAACCGCCCGAAGTTCGGCCCGAACTACATCATCCCGGTTCCGTTCGATCCGCGTCTGATCTCGGCGATCCCGCTTGCGGTCGCCAAGGCCGCGATGGATTCGGGCGTTGCCAGCCGGCCGATCCTCGACCTTGAAAAGTACCGGCAGGAGCTGCTTGCCCGCCGCGACCCGATGGCGTCGACCCTGCAGCGCATCTACGAGCGCGTGCGCCGTCAGCCCAAGCGCGTCGTCTTCGCCGAGGGCGAGGAGGAGCAGGTCATGCGCGCCGCGGTTTCCTACGTGAACCAGCAGCTCGGCAGCGCGATCCTGATCGGCCGTGACGACGTCATCAAGGAAAATGCCCGCCAGGCCGGCATCGACCTCGACCGTCCAGGCATCGAGATCATCAACGCGCGCCTGTCGCGCAAGAACTCGATCTATACCGAGTTCCTGTACGAGCGCCTGCAGCGCAAGGGCTACCTGGTCCGCGACTGCCAGCGCCTGATCAACAACGACCGCAACCATTTTGCCGCCTGCATGGTGGCGCTCGGTGATGCGGACGCGATGGTGACGGGCGTGACCCGCAACTACTCGATCGCGCTTGACGATGTTCGCCACGTCATTGACGCCCGCCCCGGCCACCGCGTCATTGGCGTCTCGATCGTCATTTCCCGCGGCCGCACCGTGATCGTCGCCGACACGGCCGTCCACGACATGCCGAATGAGACCGAGATCGCCGACATTGCCGAGGAGGCAGCGGGCTTTGCCCGCCGCATGGGCCATGAGCCGCGCGTGGCGCTGCTGGCCTACTCGACCTTCGGCCACCCGCAGGGCGAACGCTCGGCCCGCGTCGCGGAAGCGGTGCGCATCCTCGACAAGCGCCGCGTCGACTTCGAGTATGACGGCGAGATGGCGGCGGATGTCGCGCTCAACCCCGAGCTGATGCGCCAGTATCCGTTCTGCCGCCTGTCGGGCCCGGCCAATGTGCTTGTGATGCCGGCTTATCACTCGGCTTCGATTGCGACCAAGATGCTGCAGCAGCTCGGCGGCTCGACGGTGATCGGCCCGCTGCTCGTCGGCCTTAACAAGCCGGTGCAGATCGTGCCGCTGAACGCCAAGGACAGCGACATCGTCAACATGGCCGCAATCGCTGCCTACACCTCCAACGGCTGATGCAAATGCTGCACCCGGCGCCCCTGCGGCGCCGGGTGACTCTGCGTAAGTTGGTTCTTACGAAACGCGCGGGGCGAAGCGGTCGGCGTCCGCGCCGTAATAGTTGATGTAGCGCGACGAGATGCTCTCGACCGGCAGCACGATGAAGACGTCGGTCGTGCCGAATTCGTGGTCGACGACGCAACCGTCCCCAATCTTCGCGCCCAGCCTCAGATAACCCTTGATCAGCGGCGGCATCTCGTTGAGGGCCGCGCGCGCGTCGATCGCCTCGGCCGGCATCAGGTCCATCTCGTGGTAGCGCGACGGCACTGCCGAGACGCGCCAGTCGCCGCCGGCGCGGCAGTTCTGCGCCAGGAACGATAGCGCCTGCGCGTGTGCAGCCGGCACCGTGCCGTGAAACGAGGCGCATCCCGTCATTGCGCCGATGCCGTAGTGGCGCACATAGGCCCAGATGCCCTGCCACAAGAGTTCGATGGTACGGCGCGAGCGGTATTCGGGCAGGACGCAGGAACGCCCGAGTTCCAGGAAGCGGATGTCGGGGTGGCGCGCAACCAGCCGGTCGATCTCGAATTCGGCGCTCGAATAGAAGCCGCCGGTCGCCATCGCCACGTCCTGGCGCAGCAGCCGGTAGGTACCGACGACCTCATTCTTCGTGCCATCTGTTCCGCGGTCGATGACGAGCAGGTGGTCGCAGACGTCGTCGAAGCGGTCGGCATCGACCTGGTCGGCAGCGCTCGCAAGGGTTGCTCCCTTTGCGCCCAGCTCCTCGTGAAAGACCCGATAGCGCAGCTTCTGCGCGACCGAAATGTCATGCGTGCCGCCGGCCAGCCGCACTTCCAGTGTCGCGATCCGTCCAAGCACGGTTCCGGGCTGCAATTCGTTGCCACGCGAGGTGACGAAACCGGAAAGCCCGCGCGATGGGTCCAGCAGGTCTTGCATGGTCGATTCTCCTCGGCTGCCGTCAGCAGTCCTAAGCCATCTGTCGGGAAGGGCGAAGGCCTTTGCGGACGGCAAGGCCAATTATGCTTGCCGGACCCGCCCCTGACCACCGCCGCAACGCCGGTCGACCAACGATATAGGCGTTTTCTGCAACGGAACTATGACCGTGCGGCGTGTTGTTCCGTTTCCAGCCGCTTGCCATGGCGCTCCACCGCGGCGACCAGCGCCTGCGGGTCGAGCGGCTTGGTGAGGAACCCGGTGGCACCGTGGGAAATCACGCCCTTGCGTGTCGCCTCCTGCCCGTCGGCGGACAAGACAAGGATCGGCACGGGCGGCTTGCCCTTGGCTTCCTCGAACTTGCGGATGTGGGCAATCGCGTCGAGCCCGTCCATCACCGGCATGTGCAGGTCCATCAGCACGACATCGAAGTCGCGCTCCTGCACCGCGTCGACCGCCGCGCGGCCGTTGCCGACGACCTTCACCTGATGACCGCTTTTGGTAAGCGCAGAGCGCGCCAGCAGCGCGTTGATGTCATTGTCCTCGGCGATCAGCACGGAGAAAGACGTCGCGCCGCTGGCGGTGGTTTCGATACGGCGCTCGCCGTCGCCGGCGGGCGCCGCGTTTGCCGCCACAGGTGCCGCGGTCAGCACCCGCATCAGCGTTTCGCCGCGCACGGGCCGTGCCAGGAACGCATCGTAGCCTGCCGCGCGGTAGCGCGGCAGCTTGCCGCGATCGGTCGGCGAAATCAGGATGATCGCTTGCGACGGGCGAATGCCGGCGCCGCGCAGCCGCTTGAGCAGCCGCGCGTCGACATTTTCCATCTCCGCGTCCATGAAGACGACGTCATAGGCGGCGCGGCCCGGTGCAGCGACGAGATGCTCGATGCACGGCACGATCTCGGGTTTTCCGCCATGGGCGGTAATCGTCCGTGCGATTGCCTCTGCTTCCATGCCGTTCTTCGACACGATCAGGCAGGAGCGGCCGTTCAGCGTGCGCACGATCTGCGGCTTGCGGCGCCCCTTCTGCGCGGGAAGCGAGATGGTGAAGCGCGAGCCCTTGCCGCGCTCCCCGGTGGCGGTGATTTCGCCGCCCATCGCCTCGACGATGCGCCGCGAGATGGCGAGCCCGAGGCCTGCGCCGCCATGCTTGCGGGTCGAGGTGCCGTCGCCCTGCTCGAACTCCTCGAACAGCCGGCCGATGTCCGCCTCGTCGAGGCCGGGACCGGTGTCGGTCACATCGATGCGCAGCATGTCGCCCTCGAGCTTCAGCTCCACCAGCACGCCGCCGGCTTCGGTGAACTTCACCGCATTGCCGATCACGTTGAGCATCACTTGCCGCAGCCGGCCGGGATCGGCTCTGATCGTGTCCGGCACCTGCGGGTCGATGTGGCAGCCAAGGCCAATCGATTTCGCGTAGGCGCGCGGGGCAAGCAGCTCGACGACGTTCTCGGCCAGCTCGCGCGGCGAGACTTCCTGCGCTTCGAGTTCAAAGCGGCCGAACTCGATCTTGGAGTAGTCGAGCAAATCCTCGATCAGCGCAAGGAGCGCCGAGGCCGAGGTTGAAACGGCATTGACGTAGGTCTTCTGCTCCGGCGACAGGCGCGTGTCGGCAAGCAGCTTCGCCATGCCCATGATGCCGTTCATCGGTGTGCGGATCTCGTGGCTGACGGTGGCAAGGAAGCGCGACTTCGCCTGGTTGGCCGATTCCGCCCGCTCGCGGGCAATGTTCGCCGCCTCTTCGGCGCGCTTCAGCGCGGTGATGTCGCGGGCGATCGCCCGGTGCGAGACGGCGTTGTTCACCTTGTCGCGCGCCGACAGCTCGATCCATGAGAACCAGCGCTCGCCGTCCTTTGCGCGGATGACGACGTCGGTTGAGGACAGATACTCGCCGTTCGAGAAGGCGCTGTCGGGCACGACGCCGATCTCGACGCCGACGTCGCGCAGTTTCTTGCCGACCAGCTGCTCCGGCCGGCAGCCGAGCAGGTCCGAAAGCACCCGGTTGGCATAGACGATGCGCCCGTCCCGGTCGCGGTGGACGATGATGTCGCCCAGTGCATCGATCAGCTCGTGGAAGCGCTCCTCGCTCTCCTGCATCTCCCACATGCGGTCGGCGAGGTGCTCGATCTCGAAGCGGTTGCGGTTCGCAGTCTCGTCGATCAGCGAGGCAAGCCGTCCCTTGTCGCGCAGCTCCGCGACCATCAGGTAGATCGTGACGAGGCTGATGAAGACGAGCCCAGCCGCGACGGTCAGCGAGGAGTGGGTGAAATAGGTGACGGCTGCAAGCGTCAGCAGCGCCAGCACCAGCGCCGGCCGCAGCAACGAGCGCGCCGGGCTCGCCTCGGGCTCGTGGGCCAGCGGCGGCGGGGTGATGCGCATCCGCACGCGCCCCTGCGCGTCGGAGTTTTGGGTGTCGCGTTCGGGTCGGTTCGTGGCACGCTTATCCAACATGCCATGACCCTACGGCATAACGCTTAGGGAAGGTTGTGGCCCGCCGCTACAATTTTAGCGATTTCGCCTTTACGCCGTCATGTCGATGACGAGACGGCCGCGAACCTTGCCTTCGATGATGTCATGCGCCGCGTTTTCGATCGCGTCGAACGGCATTAGCGTGGAGATCGCGCGCAGGTGCTCGCGGTCGAGATCCTTCTCGATCCGCTGCCAGGCTTCCAGCCGCAGCTCGCGCGGCGCCATCACCGAATCGACGCCAAGCAGCGAAACGCCGCGCAGGATGAACGGGGCAACGCTTGATGGCAGGTCCATGCCGCCGGCAAGGCCGCAGGCCGCGACCGCGCCGCCATATTTGGTCATCGACAGGACGTTGGCGAGCGTATGGCTGCCAACCGTGTCGACGCCGCCTGCCCAGCGCTCCTTGCCGAGCGGCCGCGCCGGGTTGGTCAGTTCCGCGCGCTCGATCACCTCAACCGCACCCAGCTGCTTCAGGTATTCGTGCTCGGACGGGCGGCCCGTCGAGGCGATGACGTGATAGCCGAGCTTTGACAGGATCGAGATCGCGACCGAGCCGACGCCGCCGGCGGCACCGGTGACGATCACCGGCCCGCGCTCCGGCACGATGCCGTGCCGCTCCAGCGCCATCACGCACAGCATGGCGGTGTAGCCGGCGGTGCCCACGATCATCGCGTCGATCGGTGACATGCTGGCCGGCAGCGGCACCAGCCACTCGCCTTTGACGCGGGCGCGCTTTGCATAGGCGCCGTGATGCGTCTCGCCGACGCCCCAGCCGTTGAGGACGACCTTGTCGCCGGGCTTCCAGTTCGGATTTTCGGAGGAGATGACCGTGCCGGCAAAGTCAATGCCGGGGATCAGCGGCCAGCGCCGGATCACCGGCGCCTTGCCGGTGATCGCAAGCCCGTCCTTGTAGTTGACCGTGGTGGCTTCGACGGCGACGGTGACGTCGCCTTCCATCAGATCCGCGTCGGTCAGTTCGACAATGGCGTTGGTCTGGTTCTTTGCTTCGTCCTGCGAAACGAGCAACGCGGTGAAACGTTCGGACATGAGGCTTCCTCGTGAGGCATTTGCCCGCGAGTTTGGCCGCCGCCTGTCGCAGGGTCAACCGTTTCGCTGTGCGCTCTTGCTTCTGCGCCAGACGATGAACTCATCCAGCACCACCAGTGCAGCGCCGACCGAAATGAAGGCGTCGGCGAGGTTGAACACCGCAAACGACCAGGTCGGCAGGTGGAAAAGCACGTAGTCGACCACGTAGCCGAGCCAGACGCGGTCGATCAAATTGCCGATCGCGCCGCCGACGATCAGCGCAAAGCCCAGCCGCGCCAGCACCTGCTTCTCGTCGGTGCGCGCCGCGATCCAGATGACGAAGGCGGTCACCGCCAGCGTGATGACGACGAGGCCGAGCGAACCGAAGTCCGACATCATCGAGAAGGCGATGCCAGTATTGTGCGTGCGATAGAGCGCGAGGAACGGCAGCACCGGCACTCCTTCATGCATCGGCAGATACGCCTCGACGGCGAACTTGATCGCCTGGTCGACGATCACAGAGAGGATCGCGATGAGCCCGTAGGGGAAAAGGAGTGCCTTCATGAAGAGCCTATACGCCGCCTGATGGCAGCGCATGCCGCCGGATTTCGTAGAGAGCAACGCCGGTGGCAACCGCCAGGTTCAACGAATCGGCGCGGCCGGTCTGCGGAATGCGGATCAGCTGGTCGCAGGCCGCGGCGAGCTGGTCAGGCAGGCCCTGCTGCTCGTTGCCCATCATCAGGATCACCGGCCCGCCATCATATTTCGGCTGGCGGTAGTCGACGGAGCCTTTCAGATGCGTGCCGAACAGGCGCGCGCCGCTCGCCTTGCGCCAGGCAAGGAAGTTGTCGACATTGGTCTTGGTCACCGGCACCGCGAAGATCGAGCCCATCGTCGCGCGCACGGTCTCGAGCGAAAACGGGTCGGTCGTGTCGCCGATCAGGATGACGCCCTTGGCTCCGACCGCGTCGGCGGTGCGGATGATGGTGCCGAGATTGCCGGGATCGCGCACCCGGTCGAGCGCGACATAGACGTCGTTGCCCTCGGGGCGAATGTCCTTTAGCGGCATCCAGCGCTGCTTGAAGACACCCAGCACCATCTGCGGGTTGTCCTTGCGGGTGATGGCGCCGAGCACCTTTTCCGACACTTCCAGCACCAGCCCGCCGGCGGCAAATGTCTTGGCCGCTATCTTCTCGACGGCGGCGTTTCCACGCTGGTTCTTGGCGAACACCAGCGTGCGGATCGTCCAGCCGAGCTCCATCGCGTCGATGACCAGCTTCAGCCCTTCGGCCATAAAGGCGTCCTGGACATCGCGAAACTTCTTCATCGCCAGCGCGCGGATGTCCTTGACGATAGGGTTGGAGAGGCTCGTGACCTCCTTCACCTGCCCGACGCGTCTTTGCTCTTCACCGCTCATGGATGGATTTCCTCGAATGGACCCCCACCCCTAGCCCCTCCCCACAAGGGGGAGGGGGATCGGAGAGGTCTGTCCTCGTCTTTCAAACTCTGCTGCGCCCGCTGCACGGGACCTTGCTGCGCCGAACGAGCTGGGTCGTCAATGCGCCACAACGCCTTCGGGGATCTTGTCACGTCACTTATGGCCAGTCGTGTCCCCGGGCAGACAGGCTTCCTCATCAACATTTGCTGACGGGGTGTGGGAACGATACCCCCACCCCTACCCCCACCCCTAACCCCTCCCCACGAGGGGGAGGGGGATCGGAGATGTCGCTCATCAACCCGTGGGTTGGACGGATAGTGGGCCCTCACGACCAAAGCCCACCGCCCCACCCAGAAACCTCGCCACCGCGAGACCGGGGAAACCTGCCAACGTTCCCCTCCCCCTTGTGGGGAGGGGTTAGGGGTGGGGGTACAACTGGCACCGGTTGCCAGCGCTCTGCGCGGCGACCGTCCGGTCGGCTCCCGTCCCGCCGCACCGAACCTCATTCCGCGACCCAGCGCGAGAACAACGAGGTCGACAGCACGCGGCCGGCGGATTTTTCGCGGATGACCAGCTCGCCCGATTCCACGCGCCCGCCCATACCGGCGAAAGTGTCGCGCATCAGCGTGTGGATCGCAAAGAACGAGGCGCGGATCGAATAGGCGGTCAGCACGACGGCGAGCGGCTTCGGCGTCAAAATCTCGCGGCACACATCCGCCATCGCCGGCAGGTGGTCGAACAGCTGCCAGACCTCGCCCTTCGGTCCGCGGCCATAGGCAGGCGGGTCGAACAGGATGATGTCGTAGCGGCTGCCGCGGCGCTCCTCGCGCTCGACGAACTTCATCGCGTCGTCGCAGATCCAGCGGATCGGCTTGTCGGTGAGACGGGCGAGCTCCTGGTTTTCGCGCGCCCAGCCGATCGCCTTCTTCGACGCGTCGACATGGGTGACCTCTGCGCCCGCCCGGGCCGCGACCAGCGAGGCAAGGCCGGTATAGCCGAAGAGGTTCAGCACCCTGACCGGGCGCTTCGCCTTGCGGATCAGCTCTTCCATGAAGTGCCAGTGCGTCGCCTGCTCGGGGAAGACGCCGACATGGCGGAACGAGGTGAAGCGCCCGAGATAGTCGGTGTCGTCAAAGCGCATCGGCCAGGTTTCGCCGAGCGGCGCCTTGGGGAAGCGCCAGCGGCCCATGCCTTCCTCGTCGGTGTCGCCGGTGAAGATCGCGTCGGCCTTGGCCCATTCCCTTTCGGGCAGCGCGCGCTTCCAGATCGCCTGGCCCTCGGGCCGGTCGATGCGGTAGGGGCCGTACTGCTCGAGCTTGCGGCCGTCGCCCGAGTCGAGCAGCGCATAGTCTGCATTGGGTTCGACGGTCAGGATCAGCGGCAGCGTTTCGGCCGGCAGCGCGCCCGGGCGCCGCACGATTTCGCGGCGCGGGGCGGCGTTCTGACTGTCATTGCGTTTGTCGCGCGGGGCTTTCAAGCGTCTGCTCCGGATGTCTGGCTGTTCGCGCTTCTGCCACAGCGCCAGCCGGGCCGCAACGCGTCAGCCCTTCATCGCCCGGTAGACCGCGATTCCGGCGGCGAGATCTTCCAGCGCCGCACCAACCGACTTGAACAGGGTAATTTCGTCAGCACTCTGGCGGCCCTGCGCCTTCCCGCGCGTCAGCTCGAACAGGTCGCCGACGATTCCTTCCGAAGTGAGCACGCCGGAAGCAATTGCCCGGACGATGTCGCCGGCCTCCTTGGTGGCGCCCGCGCGGGTGTCGACATAGACCCGCGCCCTGGCGACGGCCGCGTCATCGCTTTCGCGCAGCGTCGGCGTGAAGGCGCCGACGAGGTCGACGTGGGTGCCGGGCTTCAAAAATTCGCCCTTCACCAGCGGCGCATCGGAAATCGTCGCCGATGAGACGATGTCGGCCCAGCCGACTGACTCATCGAGATCATCGGCAACCGACACGTTCAGCCCCTCGGCCTTCAGGCTCTCGGCTACCGCTTCGGCGCGGCTTCTGGTGCGGTTCCAGATGCGGATTTCTCTGATGGGACGCACGGCCGAATGGGCACGGGCCAGGAACGGCGACAGCGCGCCGGCGCCGATCACCAGCAGCTTCGAGGCGTCTTCGCGCGCGAGATAGGTGGCGGCGAGCGCGGAGGCGCAGGCGGTGCGCCAGGTGGTCAGCCGCTGCCCGTCGATCAGCGCGAGCGGCTCGCCGGTCTTGCCGTCGAGGAGGAGATAGACGCCCATCACGGCCGGCTTGCCGATCGCGTTGTTGTCCGGCGAGACGGTAACGATCTTGACGCCGATATGCCCGTCGCCCGAGGCGCTGTTGGCAAAGTCGGTCCAGGCCGGCATCAGCAGCAGCGTGGAGTCGGCTCCCTGCGGATGCTCGACCGTGTGGTGATGCCGCACCGGCTGGATCGCGCCTTCGCGGAACGCATTGCGGAGGGTTTCGACGAGCCCCGAATAGGTCAGGCTGCGATCGACGTCAGAAGCGGAAATGTTCAGCATGAAGCCTTCTCAGGCGTTGGGACGAGGAAGTGCCCGCGCATCGACGGGTGCAGCCGGCGCCGGCGTTGCCTTCTGCACAGCGGCGAGCTCTGCGTCGCGCTTGCGCGCGAGCTTGCGGTAGCGGCCCTGGCGCAGCCAGGTCGCGAGCGAGCCGATGATCAGGCCGATCGCCAGCGCGATGAAAAGAAGCACGAACAGCGGAAGCGTGATCGTCAGCCCCGGATTGCCGGGGTTGAACGGATCGATCGTAAAGCTTGTCGGCGCCCGGTTGGCCACGGCAAGGGCGATCAGGATGACCGCGAGCGGAATCAGGACGACGACGGTGATGAAGCGGTTGAGCATGTGCATTTCCTGGCGTCGTCGCCCGTCTTCCTATTCGTCTTCGTCGGTGGCGTTCAGCCGCTCGCGCAGCTCCTTGCCGGTCTTGAAGAACGGAACCCACTTCTCCTCGACGTCGACGGATTCGCCGGTGCGCGGATTGCGGCCGACGCGCGCGGGGCGATTCTTCACCGAAAATGCCCCGAATCCGCGCAGCTCTACGCGGTTGCCCTTGGCCAGCGCCTCGGTGATCTCCTCGAAAATCGCATTGACGATGTTCTCGACGTCGCGAAGGAACAGGTGCGGATTGCGATTGGCGATGGTTTGTACCAGTTCAGACTTGATCATCGTAGGCAGCTCCCGCCAAATGCCATGGTCCAACTATCCAAGTGATTTTACTTGCCTTTTAGTCGCCCAGCCCCGGGGCAGGTTGCCAGACGGACAACAGCCCGTCAAGGAACATGCGGTCGGCGCCGGTGCGTGCGGCAAGATCGGCTCCCAGCTTATCGAGGCCGAGCAATGCGCCCAGGGTCCCGGCCAGCGAAAGCGGCGAGAACAGGCTTTGGCGCTCGGTCGACTTCCACTCGACCACGGCGAGCTCCGCATCGACGCCCTTGCCGGCAAGCCACTCGATCGCCTTTTCCTCTCCGCCGAGCGCATCGACCAGCCGGCGCTCCAGCGCCTGCCTGCCGGTGAAGATAGAACCGTCCGCGACCTGCAGCACTTCTGCGCGCGACATGCCGCGACGCTCGCCGACGAGGCCGATGAACCATTCATAGCTGTCCATCACCAGCGCGCGGACCATCGCACGCTCTTCTTCCGTGGTCGGGCTGAACGGTGACGGTTCTGCCTTGAGCGGCGACGATTTGACACCCTCCAGCTTGACGCCGACGTTCTCCATCAGGCCGGTGACGTCCGGATACTGCACCAGCACGCCAATGGAGCCCACGATCGACGACTGGCGCGCGACGATCTGGTCCGCGGCGCTGGCGATCATGTAGCCGGCGGAAGCTGCCAGCGTTCCCACCTGCGCCACCACCGGCTTCTCCGCCGCGAGCTTGCGGATCGCCTCGTAGAGCGCCTCGCCACCGGCGGTGGTGCCCCCCGGCGAATTGATCCAGACGATAACGCCCTTGACCTGCTCGTCCTGCCGGATTCGGTCGAGACGCTTCAACAATTCGTCATCTTCGGTGATCGTGCCTTCGATCCTGACCTTGGCGATATGGGCGATGCCGGTGCCCATGCGGTCTCGCATTGCCCAGGAGGCAAAGGCACCCACAGCAACAATCAGTGCCAGCAGGCCGAAAAGCCGCCAGAAAGTAAGCTTTCGCCGCAATCTCCTGCGGTCGATGATGTCGTCTGCGCGGTTAGCCATGATGCGCCTCTTTGGTTCGGCCCCATCTTTCAGAGAGGAGCTTTTAGTCGATGCTGATAGACGCGGGAAGTGTTTGCGGGTGCCGTTTGGGAAGTTAACGCTTTCCAAACCGGGTCTGTATCTCTATTGCCATCTCGCAAACTCATCCAAAAAACACCATATTGGAGTGTGATCGCGCCAGGGGACGCTGAGCAGGGCGGCTATTGTGCTGTCGCAGCGAGCGCAGGCTCGGAGAACGGATACAACATGACCCATACGGCTACGGCACGGTCGCCCGACGCGCGACTGCAGACGACGCCCACTCATGGCGCCCGCGCGCACACCCAGGCCAGCCGCGTTGAAGCCGCCTTCAGCCACGCGCAGCGCCATTCGCGCCGCGTGCGCGTCCTCAAGATCGTCCTGCCGACGCTGGCGGTCATGGCGACGGTCGGCTTCTTTGCGACGTCGTGGCTGGCGACGCCGCTGGGCGTGTCGTTTGACCTTGGCGCCACGGCGATCGAGGACGGCCGCATCGTCATGTCCGATCCGCGGCTCGATGGCTTTACCGGCAATGACCGCCCGTATTCGATGGCGGCATCGCGCGCCATGCAGGACCTCGGCAACACCAACATCATCGACCTTGAGGGCATCGAGGCGAAGCTTCCCTTCGACGATGCCAACTGGGTGAACATTGCCGCAAAGAGCGGCACGCTCGACCGCACGGCGAATACGCTCAACCTCAACGACAAGATCGAGCTGTCCACTGACACCGGTATCACCGCCGTCCTGCAGTCGGCAAAGGTAGATTTTCGCGGCGGCAATCTGGACTCGGATACCCCGGTCGACATAACTCTGTCTGGCGCTCGCATCGAAGCGGATTCCTTCCAGGTGCGTGACCGCGGCGCGGTCATGATCTTCGACAAGCGGGTGCGTATGGAAATCGAGCCGCAACGGCTGCAGACGGCGAAATCCGGAGAGGGAGGAGCCAATGAGAATTGATACCCGCGGGGTCTTGCTGGCTGCTGCGATGCTCCTGCCACTTGGTGGCATTTCGTTTGCGCAGGAAGGCCGGATGACGGGCATCAAGCTCGATGGCGGCAAACCGATCCAGATCGAGAGCGACAGGCTCGAGGTGCGCGAGGCCGACGGCCTGGCGCTGTTTACCGGCAACGTCTCGGTCGTGCAGGGCCCGACCCAGCTGCGCGCCGGCCAGATGACGGTCTACTACAACAACAAGGGCGGCGGCTCGGCGACGACCGGCCAGGCCGACATCGACCGCCTCGAGGTTTCGGGCAAGGTCTATGTGAAGTCGGAGAACCAGGTCGCCACCGGCGACGAGGGCAGCTTCGACATGCGCACCGAGGTGCTGGTGCTGACCGGCAAGGAAGTCGTGCTGACCGAGGGCGATAACGTCATCGTCGGCTGCAAGCTCACCGTGCAGATGGCGACCGGCCAGGCACAGCTCGACGGCTGCGGCGGCAAGCAGACGGGCGGCCGGGTCAAGATGCTCCTGAACCCGGGTTCGCAAAGGCGCTGATCCTTGAAGTTTCCCGCCTTTCTTCGTCGATCCGGGGCAGCCGCCCCGGCGGCCGCGCCAAGCGCTGCTGACCGCGACCGCTTCCGCGGCACGATGATCGCCCGCGGGCTGACCAAGAGCTACAAGGGCCGGCAGGTCGTCAGCGGCGTCTCCTTCGGCGTGCGTGCCGGCGAGGCGGTCGGGCTGCTGGGCCCCAACGGCGCCGGCAAGACCACCTGCTTCTACATGGTCACGGGCCTCGTCCCGGTCGATCAGGGCACCATCGAGATCGACGGCTACGACGTCACCGCGCTGCCGATGTATCGCCGCGCGCGCCTTGGCATCGGCTATCTGCCGCAGGAAGCGTCGATCTTCCGCGGCCTCTCGGTCGAGGCCAACATCCGCGCCATCCTCGAAGTGGTGGAGAAGAGCCGCAAGCAGCGCGAAAAGCGCCTCGACGAACTCCTCGAGGAGTTCCACATCTCGCACCTGCGCAAGTCGCCGTCGATGGCGCTGTCGGGCGGTGAGCGCCGCCGCCTCGAGATCGCACGCGCACTCGCCAGCAACCCGAACTTCATGCTGCTCGACGAGCCGTTTGCCGGCGTCGACCCGATTGCGGTGTCCGACATTCAGCAGCTCGTGCGGCATCTGACCGCGCGCGGCATCGGCGTGCTCATCACCGATCACAATGTCCGCGAAACGCTCGGCCTCGTCGAGCGCGCCTATATCATCCACGCCGGCCAGGTGCTGACCCATGGCGTGCCGGACGAGATCGTCCGCAACCCGGACGTTCGCCGCCTCTACCTTGGTGAAGGGTTCACGCTTTAGGCACCCGCATGCCTAAACGTTAATCACAAGATAAGCCTTCTCTGGCACTTTCCCTTGACAAGCAAAAGCCGGGCCAGTTTGGTACGGCCTTCGTCGAGAACGCTTCAGGCACAGGAGCGTCCAACCGGGATAGTGGGGTAAATGGGTCTAAGCGCCAAACTGCAATTGCGCCAGTCGCAGTCGCTGGTGATGACGCCCCAGCTCATGCAGTCGATCCGGCTGCTGCAGTTCACGCATCTCGAACTTGAACGCTTCATCGACGAGGAAATCGAGAAAAATCCGCTGCTTGAGCGGCCCGAGGCGCAGTCCGAGGAGCCGGAGACGGACGTTCGCAGTTCGCTGGACGTGGCGGAGGCGGCGGACGCCACCATCGACCAGATGTTCGAGGCGGCCGAGACCAGCGTCGACACGCTCGCTGAGCACCTCGATACGTCGATGGAGAACGTCTTTCCGGACGATCCCGTCTCCGAGACTGGCGCTTATGAGGGTCCGCTCAACGCCGTCGGCATGGCTGGTGGCAGCGGCGAAGCCTTCGCCATCGAGGAGATGGCCAGCGCCGAGGTGTCGCTGGCCGACCATGTCGCCGAGCAGATCGCCTTTGCCTTCCGCCATCCCGGCGACCGCATGATCGCCCGCGAGCTCGCCGACGCGCTCGACGAGGCGGGCTACATGCGCGGATCCGTCGAGGAAATCGCCGAACGGCTCGGCACCGAGGTCGAGGACGTACTCGCAGTGCTCGAAGTCTGCCAGACCTTCGACCCGCCCGGCCTGTTTGCCCGCGACCTTGCTGAATGCCTCGCGCTGCAGCTACGCGCTCGCGACCGGTTTGATCCGGCCATGCAGGCAATGGTCGCCAACCTCGAACTGCTGGCCCGCCGCGACTTCGCGCAGCTGCGCCGCATCTGCAAGGTCGACGACGACGACCTCATCGACATGCTGGCCGAGATCCGCGGTCTCGACCCACGCCCCGGCCTTGCCTTTACCTACGGCACGGCCGACACCATCGTTCCGGACGTCATCGTCAAGCCGGCCGCCGACGGCAGCTGGTCAGTCGAGCTCAATGCGGACACGCTGCCGCGCGTCCTCGTCAATCAGACCTACTTCGCCAGCGTTTCGAAGCAGGCGGCGAGCCCTGCGGAGAAGGAATTCCTGGCCGAATGCATGCAGACGGCCAACTGGCTGACCCGCAGCCTCGACCAGCGGGCTAAGACCATCCTCAAGGTTGCTTCGGAGATCGTCCGCCAGCAGGACGCCTTCCTCCTTCACGGCATCCGCCATTTGCGCCCGCTGAACCTGCGCATGGTTGCCGACGCGATCGGCATGCACGAGTCGACCGTGAGCCGCGTCACCGCCAACAAGTACATGATGACGCCGCGCGGCCTGTTCGAACTGCGCTACTTCTTCTCGGTCGCGATCGCCTCCGCCGAGGGCGGCGATGCCTATTCGTCGGAGGCCGTGCGCGACCGCATCCGCGCCCTGATCGAGGCGGAGTCCCCGACGGACGTGCTGTCCGATGACGCCATCGTCGACGTCCTGAAGAAGGAAGGTATCGACATCGCCCGCCGCACCGTCGCCAAGTATCGCGAAGCGATGAACATCCCTTCTTCTGTCCAGCGCCGGCGCGAGAAGAGAGCCAGAGCCTCGGCTGCCTGAGAAAACTCCTAACAAGGGGTTAATTGACAACGTCACGGGAAGTGACTAGAAGCCCGCCGCACTAAGGCGGCCAGCGACACGACGGTAGCAAGCCACCTGAAACGAGCGGGATTGAGAGGTCGGGTAGTAGCCTCAAAACCGGAATGTCGGGCGCAAGAACCTTGTTTGCGTCTCCTTCCGGTATAAACTCTTCAGTATCGATAACCCGCAAGAAGGTGACTTTCTCATGAACCTGCGTATCTCGGGTAAGCACATGGAAATCGGCGACTCGTTCCGCACGAAGATCGAGGGCCGTATCGGTGATGCCGTCGACAAGTACTTCGATGGCGGCTTCTCCGGCCACGTGACGGTGGAAAAGTCGGGTTCGCGTTTCACCGCAGACTGCATGGTGCGGCTTGATACGGGAATCTCCCTTCAGGCGACGGGTCAGGCTCAGGATCCGCAAGTGGCATTCGATGCTGCGGCCGAGCGTATTGAGAAGCGTTTGCGGCGCTACAAGCGCCGCCTGAAGTCCTACGCTCCCAATGGGGCCGGTGGCGCCGACGTAATCGACGTAGACTACCGGGTGTTTGCCCCCGTTGCGGACGAGGACGAGGAAGTCCCGGAAGACTATGCACCGGCCATCGTGGCTGAATCGACGATGGCGCTGAAGACGATGTCGGTCGCTTCGGCAGTCATCGAGCTTGACACGAAGGACAGCCCGGTCTTCGTGTTCCGCAATGCAGGCAATGATCACGTGAATGTCGTTTACCGCAGGGCAGACGGCAATATCGGGTGGATCGATACTTCGGCCGCATCAGCAAAGGCATAGAAATCTGATAGCATTACGACTCGGCCCGACCGCAGGCGGGGGCTTGCACCGCGGCACAATGGCAGAGCAAAGGACAGCACAATGGATCTCAGCGACCTGATCGGGGTTTCGGCAGTGATGCCGGCCTTGAAGGCCAATTCCAAGAAGCAGCTTCTGCAATTGCTGGCTGAAAAAGCAGCGGCGGTGACCGGCCTGCCGGAGCGGGAAGTGTTCGACACGATCCTGCAGCGCGAGCGCCTTGGCTCGACCGGTGTCGGCAACGGCATCGCCATTCCGCACGGCAAGCTGCCGGGGATCGACCGGATCACCGGCATCTTCGCCCGGCTGGAAACGCCGGTGGACTTCGAGGCGCTGGATGACCAGCCGGTCGACCTGGTGTTCCTGCTGCTCGCGCCGGAGGGTGCCGGCGCGGATCACCTGAAGGCGCTGTCGCGCATCGCGCGCGTGCTGCGTGATCAGGACACGGTCACGAAGATCAGGGGAACCAAGGACGCGCAGGCGATCCACACGTTCCTGTCGCAGGCTCCGGCTTCGCACGCAGCCTGAGAGATTTACAGAAAGATATGACGGCGGCCCGGGCTAACGCCGGGGCCGTCGCTGTCATTTGAGCTTAGTGGATGCTCACGGGGATGAGGTCGTTCTGCCTTGCCCCGGCAATGGCTGCATCACGTGCGTCGGTGAGCATGATAGGCGTGCCATTGGCGGCAAAGACGGCCCAGAGGCGGATGCCGGGTGCCATTTTTGGCATGCCAGGGAACTTGCCGACCAGGTCCTCGCTGTTCATCTCACGCAGATAGGCGACCGAGCCCTCGCCCAGACCAGCCAGTTCCGCGTCTGACAGGACGTTCTTGTCAATTTCATTCATGTCAGCCTCCTGATCCTGCGGAGTGTCATCATGACCAACCCGCATAAGAGCCGTTGGTTCCGGTAGAGACCGGAGTCAGTCTGCCACTGAAATGTTTATTTTCCGTACGAGCCTTTCTGGTTCCGGCCGGTCGAGATCGATCGCGAGCAGGCCGTTCCTGAGCTCCGCGCCCGCCACCTTCATGCCGTCCGCCAGGACGAAAATCCGCTGGAACTGGCGCGCCGCGATGCCGCGATGCAGGAATTCCCGCTCGGTATCGTCGTTCTGGCGGCCGCGGACCACGAGCTCATTATCCTCGACAGTCACTTCCAGGTCGGATTCGGAAAATCCTGCAACCGCAAGGGTGATACGCAGACGGTCGCCGGAGCCGTTTGTGCCGCGCAGCCGCTCGATGTTGTAGGGCGGATATCCGTCGCCACTCTTGGCGACGCGTTCCAGCGTCTTCTCGATCGTATCGAACCCGAGCAGAAGCGGGCTCGAGAATGGCGTCATACGGGTCATTTACGTGTCCTCAGTGAGCGACGTTGGAGGGTGAAAACCCAGATGGCATTTCCACCCGTGCCACTGATATGGTCTGACTCCAATTCGAGTTCAAGACAGGTATGGGGGCAACATGAGCGAGCCGCGCAAGATCATCATCGACACCGATCCGGGGCAGGACGACGCCGTGGCAATCCTGTTGGCGCTGGCAAGTCCCGAACTCGAAGTGCTTGGAATTACTGCGGTTGCCGGCAACGTTCCGCTGGCACTGACCGAGAAGAACGCGCGCAAGATCTGCGAGCTCGCCGGTCGCACGGATGTGCCGGTCTTCGCCGGTGCCGTGCGCCCGCTCACCCGCCGGCTGGTCACCGCCGAGCATGTCCACGGCCGCACCGGCCTCGACGGTCCGGACCTGCCGGAACCCGCCATGAAGCTGCAGGACAAGTACGCCGTCGACTTCATCGTCGAGACGCTGATGGGCGAGCCCGACGGCGCCGTCACCCTCTGCGTTCTCGGCCCCCTCACCAACATCGCGCTCGCGATGATCCGCGAGCCGGCGATCGTTTCGCGCATCCGCGAGATCGTGCTGATGGGCGGCGGCTATTTCGAGCAGGGCAACGTCACGCCGTCTGCCGAGTTCAACATCTATGTCGACCCGCAGGCAGCCGAGGTCGTGTTCAAGTCCGGCGTGCCGATCGTGATGATGCCGCTCGATGTCACTCACAAGGCGCTGACCACCAATGCGCGCGTTGCCGCCATCCGCGACCTTGGCACGCCGGTCGGCCTTGCGACCGCGCAGCTCCTCGACTTCTTCGACCGCTATGACGAACAGAAATACGGCACCGATGGCGGCCCGCTGCACGACCCGTGCGTGATCGCTTACCTGCTGAAGCCGGAACTCTTCTCCGGCCGCCACTGCAACGTCGAGATCGAGACGTCGTCGGAACTTACCATGGGCGCCACCGTCGTCGACTGGTGGGGCGTCACCGACCGCCCGAAGAACGCACTCGTCATGCGCGACATCGACGCCGATGGCTTCTTCACGCTGCTGACGGAGAGGTTGGCGCGGCTGTAGGGCCTCCGCCACCGACCAACTTCTGGGTGGCTGGCGCAGCTCTGACACCGGGCGGCTCACCCCGCCGCCTCGCAGCTCAAGAAGCCAGATTTGCCTGCTCCGGAGGATGAGACGTTCCGGAATGGATACCGCGGTCGAGACGTGGCATGACGAGGCGGAGAGGGTGGCGCACATCGACAAACGCATGCCTGTGCCTTGGTGCGGCAACGGTACTGGCACTCAATGACATCTCGAATTTCTTCAAAATCGCTCTCCATCGTCATCCTCGGCTTGAGCCGAGGATCCATGCCTGAACGTCTCTGGTAGAGCACGCGGCAGCCACCTGCACGCCACGGATCCTCCCCCCATTTATGGGGAGGGGGACCATGCGAAGCATGGTGGAGGGGGCTACCGGGTTCGGCGCTAACCACGGAGGTCAACGCCCGCCCTCGGACGGGCCAACCTCGCTTATCCGGCGCCGAACCTGTCCATGGCCGAGAAATATCGTCCATAGACGTCGTCGGGAAGCGGTCCAAGCCCGAAGGCGGCGGCGGTCGGACCAGCAACTGTCAATAGGCCGTGCCGAGTGCCCGCCCCTCCCACGCGCCGCCCGCTACCGCAGCATCCGGCTGATCATCTGCGCGGTATAATCCACCATCGGCACGATGCGGGCGTAGTTGAGCCGGGTCGGGCCGATGACGCCGAGGGCGCCGATGACGCGCGAGTCCTTGTCGCGGTAAGGCGCGACGATGAGCGAGGAGCCGGACAGCGAGAACAGCTTGTTCTCCGAGCCGATAAAGATGCGAACGCCCTCGCCCTCCTCGGCGAGCCCGAGCAGCTGCAGCAGCCCTTCCTTGGTTTCGAGGTCGTCGAACAGGTGGCGCACGAGGTCAAGCTCGGCCTGCGCCGAGATATTTTCAAGGAGGTTCGCATGCCCGCGCACGATGAGGCGTGCCGGAAGCTCGCCCTCGGTGCCGGCCCAGACGGCCAGCCCGCGCTCGACGAGATCCTGCGACAGCGCGTCGAGCGCGGCCTTCGTCTCTTCCTTAAGCCTTGCGATCTCGGTTTTCACCTCGGCGAGCGTGCGGCCGCGCAGATGCGCGTTGAGGAAATTCGACGCCTCGTTGAGCTGCGAGGCGGTGATGCCGGCCGGCAGCTCGATGACGCGGTTTTCCACGTCGCCGTTCTGCGACACCAGCACCGCCAGCGCCTTGGTGCTTTCCAGCTGGATGAACTCGATGTGCTTGAGCGGCACTTCCGCCTTGGCGGTGACGACGAGGCCCGCGCCGCGCGACATGCCGGACAGCATCTGGGTCGCCTCGGTGAGCATGTGCTCGAGCGAAGACCCTTTGCCGGAGGCGCGCACCTGCGCCTCGATCATGCGCCGCTCCTGGTCGGCAAGGTCGCCGATTTCGAGGAAGGCATCGACGAAGAAGCGCAGACCAGCCTGGGTCGGCAGGCGGCCAGCCGACACGTGCGGCGCGTAGACCAGTCCGAGATGCTCGAGGTCACTCATCACGTTGCGGATCGTCGCCGGCGACAGCGACTGCGGCAGGAGACGCGACAGGTGGCGCGAGCCCATCGGTTCGCCGTCACGCAGATAGGACTCGACGATCATCCGGAAGATCTCGCGCGAGCGTGCGTCGAGCGACTGCAATTGCTGATCGACCAACGGTTTTGTCATCGCGTTTCTCTGGTTCCTTCAAACCGTTGATATAATGGCGCGGCGGCGCAACGCAAAGCAACGTCGATGCTCGCGCATTGCGCCCGGAGCGAGGCGCGGTTACAAGCCGGGACACATCAAACAGGATCTTTACCATGCGGCCATCCAAGCGCCAGCCCGACGAGATGCGGGCGATCTCCTTCGAATGCAATGTCTCCAAGCATGCCGAAGGCTCCTGCCTCGTGCGCTTCGGCGACACCCACGTGCTGTGCACGGCGAGCCTCGAGGAGCGCGTTCCGTCCTGGCTGCGCAATTCCGGCAAGGGCTGGGTGACCGCCGAATACGGCATGCTGCCGCGCTCGACGGGCGAGCGCATGCGCCGCGAGGCATCGTCCGGCAAGCAAGGCGGCCGCACGCTGGAAATCCAGCGCCTGATCGGCCGCTCGCTGCGCGCCGTCGTCGACCTGCAGGCGCTGGGCGAGGTGCAGATCACCGTCGACTGCGACGTGATCCAGGCCGATGGCGGCACCCGCACCGCGGCGATCACCGGCGGCTTCATTGCCCTGCACGACTGCCTCAAGTGGATGGAGGCACGGCAGATGATCAGCGTCCAGCGCGTGCTCAAGGATCACGTCGCCGCGATCTCCTGCGGCATCTATGACGGCGTACCGGTGATCGATCTCGACTACGCCGAGGATTCGTCGGCCCAGACCGACGCCAACTTCGTGATGACCGGAAAGGGCGGTATCGTTGAGGTTCAGGGCACGGCCGAAGGCGAGCCGTTCTCGGAAGAAGAATTCGCCGCGCTGCTGGCTCTGGCAAAGAACGGCATCGCGCGTCTGGTCAACCTGCAGAAGATGGCGATAGCATAGACATGATTCCAACAGGCATCCTCGAAACTGCTCTCTACGTCGACGACCTCGACAAGGCCGTCGAATTTTACGGTGGCGTCCTTGGCCTGCAGTTGCTGGGCCGCCTGGAAAATCGCCACGCCTTCTTCCGCTGCGGGGACGGCGTGCTGCTGCTTTTCAATCCGGCAGAGACCGAAAAGCCGTTTGCGGTGGATGCCCGGCTTCCGGTTCCGCCGCACGGGGCGCGCGGTCCCGGCCACATGTGCTTCCGTGGCACCGCGGAAGACCTGGTGAAGATGAAGGCGCATCTGGAATCGCAGGGCGTCGAAGTCGAAGCGGAGCTCGAATGGCCCAATGGCGGGCGCTCCATCTACTTCCGCGATCCGGCGGGCAATTCGCTGGAGATGGCCGAACCAAGGATATGGGGATTTTGATGCGCAAATTCGAAGGTGGCAAGCTGGTGGTCGCGAGCCACAACAAGGGCAAGATCGCGGAAATCGCCGAGCTGATTGGCCCCTTCGGCATCGAGGCCAAGTCGGCCGCCGACTTCAACCTGCCCGAGCCTGAGGAAACCGGCACCACCTTCGAGCAGAATGCTTACATCAAGGCCTTCGCGGCCGCCTCGGCGACCGGCCTGCCGGCGCTGTCGGACGACAGCGGTCTGGTGGTCGATGCGCTCGGCGGCGCGCCGGGCGTCTACACCGCCGACTGGGCGGAGACCGGCAACGGCCGCGACTTCGACATGGCGATGCGCAAGGTCGAGCACCTTCTGCAGCAGGAAGGCGCCACGACGCCCGACAAGCGCACCGGCCGTTTCGTTGCCGTGTTGTGCCTCGCCTGGCCGGACGGCCATGCCGAGTATTTTCGTGGCGAGGTCGAGGGCACGCTGGTCTGGCCGCCGCGCGGCGAGCGCGGATTTGGCTACGATCCGGTGTTCATGCCCGATGGCTATGACGAAACCTTTGGCGAGATGCCGGCCTCGAAGAAACATTCGTGGGAAGCAGGTCGCGGCGACCTTGGCCTTTCCCACCGTGCCCGCGCCTTCGCGAAATTCGCCAAGGCGATGCTTGGAGCGGAATAGGTGAGCAAAACCGCAGTGCCAGGACGTGTGGCGTTGGATGGCGCAGAAATGTTGGCACCCCCACCCCTGACCCCTCCCCACAAGGGGGAGGGGAATTCTGGTGTGCCTGTCATGCCGGCAGGGTCGATCCCGTCTTTTTCGCGCACACGTCCTTCCGTCGCTTGGAAGAGCCGCCTCCTGAACGGGAGGCGCTTTCTGAACAGGGACCATTTTCTGGAGCCTCTTCGCCCCGCCAGCGGCTTTGCATCGGCGGTGACGCTGACTGCGAAAACGGTGAGGTTCACGACGAATGTCGGGCTCGAGTTGCGGAACCCTTCCCAATTCCCCTCCCCCTTGTGGGGAGGGGTAAGGGGTGGGGGTAACCTCGCGCCGGCGGCTGCGGCCTTGAGACTAAGGGCCGGCGTTTCTTTCCGGCCATCAGCACTCTTTTCCTCAGGGGAGCCGCGATGAGCGATCCCGGTTTCGGCGTCTACATCCACTGGCCGTTTTGTGCGGCCAAGTGCCCGTATTGCGACTTCAACAGCCACGTCCGGCACCGGCCGGTCGATCAGGAGCGCTTTGCGGCCGCGTTCGACCGCGAGATGGCAACGATGCGCGAGCGCAGCGGCCCGCGCACCGTGACGTCGATCTTCCTTGGCGGCGGCACACCGTCGCTGATGAAGCCGGAAACCGTGGCCGCTGTCCTCGACAGCGTGGCGAAATACTGGGACGTGCCGGACGGCATCGAAGTCACGCTGGAAGCCAATCCGTCCTCCGTCGAGGCTGAGCGTTTCCGCGGCTACCGGGCCGCCGGCGTCAACCGCGTCTCGCTGGGCGTGCAGGCGCTGAATGACGCGGACCTGCGCTTCCTTGGCCGCCTGCACGACGTCGAGCAGGCACTGGGCGCAATCCGCCTTGCGCGAGAAACGTTTCCGCGGCTTTCCTTCGACCTGATCTATGCGCGGCCCGGCCAGACGCTCGACGCGTGGCAGGCGGAGCTTGAGCAGGCGATCAGCTACGCCGTCGACCACCTGTCGCTCTACCAGCTCACCATTGAGGAAGGCACGCGCTTCTTCACCCTGCATCAGGCGGGAAAATTCGTGATGCCGGAGCCGGAGCTCTCGGCGGACCTCTATCGCCTGACGCAGGAGGTGACGGCCGCGCACGGCCTTCCGGCCTATGAAATTTCCAATCATGCGAAGCCCGGCGCGGAAAGCCGCCACAACCTCGTCTACTGGCGCTATGGCGAATATGTCGGCATCGGCCCCGGCGCGCATGGCCGCTTCATCGAGCATGGCCGCCGCACCGTCACCTTCACCGAGCGCCTGCCGGAGCGCTGGCTCGACCTCGTCGAACTCAAGGGCCACGGTGTCATCGGCGGCGAGGTGCTGACCCGCTCGGAAGAAGCCGACGAGTATCTTTTGATGGGCCTGCGCCTCACCGAAGGCATCGACCTTGCTCGCTACGAGGCGCTGGCGGGACGCCCGCTGTCTTCGCGGCGCATCTCCACCCTGCAGGACGAAGGCGTCGTCGCCCCGGTCGGCAATTCGCGTTTGCGTGCAACCCCTGCGGGCATGATCGTGCTCGACGCGGTGGTCGCCGATCTGGCACGATAGGCCATGAGCGACGAAGAGAAGCCCCGCAGCTACGTCATCGGCCAGAGCAACTTCACCGCCCGCCCGTTGGAGCCGGCGCTGTATCTGGTTGCAACGCCGATCGGCAACATGGCCGACATCACCATCCGCGCGCTGGAGACGCTGGCGGCTGCCGACGTGCTGGCGTGCGAGGACACGCGCGTCACGCGCAAGCTGCTCGACCGCTATGGCATCCGCCGCCGCTCGACGCCCTATCACGAGCACAACGCGGCAGAAGCCGGCCCGCGCCTGGTCGGGGCCGTCATTTCGGGCCAGAGCGTGGCACTGGTTTCCGACGCCGGCACGCCGCTCGTCTCTGATCCGGGCTACCGCCTGGCTTCTGAAGTCATCGCTGCTGGCGGCCGCGTCATCCCGATCCCGGGCCCGTCGGCGCTGCTGCCGGCGATTTCCGCTGCGGGGCTGCCGTCCGACGCCTTTTTCTTTGCGGGCTTCTTGCCGTCGAAGGCCGGCCAGCGCCGCACGCGGCTGGAAGAGCTGAAGAACGTGCCGGGCACGCTGGTCTTCTATGAATCGCCGCGCCGCGTCGCCGAAAGCCTCGCCGCCATGGCCGAGGTGCTGGGCGACCGGCCAGCAGCCGTCTGCCGCGAGCTGACCAAGGCCTTCGAGGAATTCCGCCGCGGCTCGCTTGCCTCGCTCGCCGCGGCCTATGCGGACGAAGACACGCCGAAGGGCGAGATCGTCGTCTGCGTCGCTCCGCCCGGAGAGGCGCAGGACGAGGTCGAGGACATCGACTCACTGCTCCTTTCGCTCGCCGAAGAGATGGGCGCGTCGAAGGCGGCTGCGGAAGCCGCGAAGATGACGGGCGCGAGAAAATCCGATCTCTACCGCCGCCTCATGGAACTGAAAGGCGATGCCGGCTGACGGGCGCACCAGCCGGCAGCTGCACGAGCGTCGCGGCCATCGCGGCGAATGGATCGCCTGTCTTGCTCTGATGCTGAAGGGCTTTCGCATCCTCGAGCGCCGCTACCGCACGAAGCTCGGCGAGATCGACATTATTGCGCGGCGCGGTGACCTCGTCGCCATTGTTGAGGTCAAGGTGCGGCCAACGCTCATCGAGGCGATGGAAGCGATCGGCCGCGCAAGCGAGCGCCGGATCGAGGCCGCTGCCGACCTCTGGCTCTCCCGCCAGCCGGATCATGCGCGCCTGTCTTTGCGCTTCGACATGGTGGCCGTGCTGCCCTGGCGCTGGCCGGTGCATGTCGAGAATGTATTTTACGGCAACTAACCTTCCGCAACGGAAAGCATTTTCTTGCGCGGCTCAGTTCCTCGCGACATTCTCCTGTTTGTCGTTAGACAAACCGGAGGGTTCATAAGAAATGTGCCACCATTGCGTTATGGAGACGGTCAAGTCGCGGATGCTCAGCCGCCGGGACCTTTTCCGCGGCAGTGCCGCCGCTGCAGGGGCTGCCGCCCTTGCCTCCGTATCCGCGCCGCCGCGGGCTGAAGCCCAGCCTGCGACCGCCTCCAAGTGGGTGGATCTCACCCACGAACTGCACCAGGACTTCCCGACCTTCAGCGGGGAGCCGAACATCTGGCTCGAGCCGAAGTACAAGATCGACGGAGACGGCTACAACCTGAACTACTGGAAGCTCGAGGAGCACTGCGGCACCCACATGGATGCGCCGCTGCACTTCTCGAAGGACGGGCGTTCGGTCGCCGAACTCGAAGTCGGCGAGCTCGTGGCCCCGCTGGTCATCATCGACATCCGCGAGAAAGCCTCCCAGAATCCGGATGCCCAGGTGACCCCGGAAGACATCGACGTATGGGTGTCGAAGAATGGCGACATCCCGCAGGGCGCGTGCGTCGCGATGCTGTCGGGCTGGTCCGAGAAGGTCAACAGCAAGGAATTCCGCAACGCCGACGACAAGGGCGTGATGCATTTCCCGGCCTTCCACGTCGAGGCGACCAACAAGCTGCTCGAGGAAAACCGCGCCGCTGCAATCGCGGTCGACACGCTGTCGCTCGACTTCGGCCCGTCGCCGGACTTCGCGGTCCACTACTCGTGGCTGCCGGCCGGCCGCTTCGGCATCGAGTGCGTCGCCAACCTAGACCAGCTGCCGGCTGCGGGCGCGACCATCGTTATCGGCGCGCCGAAAATACGCCAGGCCACCGGTGGCCCGGCGCGCGTATTCGCCTTCTACTGAGGCGTGTTAAACCAAGGGGCGCGGTTCGTTTCGGGCCGCGCCCCTTTGTGATCGTGCCCGGGTGCGGGGCTCTGTTCCAGGCGCACAAATCGCGGTATAGAGCCGCATCCACCCGGACGCGGGAACGCATGGCAAAGATCCCCCTTAATCTTGAACAGATCGTCGATGGTCAGGCACTGCGGCGAGAACTCTCCGAACTCACGGCCGCGCATGGCGGCAGCGGCGCCTCGCTTGAGGTCCGCAAGGCCGCCCTCGCGCTCCTGAAGGAGCACCTCGCGCGCGGCCGCGCCGCAGCCGAAGCGATGCTGACGAAGGACGGCAGCGGTACCGCCTGCGCCGAGCGCCTCTCGCATCTGATGGACGAGGTCATCACCTCGCTCTATCACTTCGCCAGCGAGCACGTGTACTGCTCGAACAATCATTCGACCGCCGAGCGCATGAGCGTCGTTGCCGTGGGCGGCTATGGCCGCGGCACGCTGGCGCCGGGCTCAGACATCGACCTCCTGTTCGTGCTGCCCTACAAGCAGACGCCGTGGGGGGAGCAGGTCGCCGAATACATCCTTTATCTCCTCTGGGATCTCGGCCTGAAGGTCGGCCATGCGACGCGCAACCTCGACGACTGCGTGCGCCTGTCGCTAACGGACGTCACCATCCGCACCTCGATCCTCGAGGCCCGCTTCATCGTCGGCGACGATAAGCTGTTCAACGAGCTGATCACCCGCTTCGATGAGGAAGTGGTCAAGGATACCGGCCCGGCCTTCGTCCAGGCCAAGCTCGCCGAGCGCGACGAGCGCCACGCGCGCGGCGGCGAGAGCCGCTATCTCGTCGAGCCGAACGTCAAGGAAGGCAAGGGCGGCCTGCGCGACCTGCAGACGCTGTTCTGGATCGGCAAATACTTTTACCGCGTCCCCACCGCCGAGGAGCTGGTTGGCAAGGGGGTGTTCACCCGCGCCGAGTTCAACCAATTCCGCAAGTGCGAGGATTTCCTCTGGGCGGTGCGCTGCCACATGCACTTCCTCACCGGCCGCGCAGAAGAGCGCCTGCACTTCGACATCCAGCGCGAGATCGCCCAGCGCCTCGGCTACACCCGCCATCCCGGCCTTTCCGCCGTCGAGCGCTTCATGAAGCACTACTTCCTGATCGCGAAAACGGTGGGCGACCTCACCCGCATCTTCTGCGCCGCGCTCGAGGAAGAGCAGGCCAAGCACGTGCCGGGCTTCGACCGCATCTTCCTCAACTTCTCGCGCCGCAAGCGCAAGCTCGCCGGCACCTCCGACTTCATCGTCGACAACCACCGCATCAACGTGGCCGACGAGGAGGTGTTCAAGCGCGACCCGGTCAACATGCTGCGGCTGTTCTGGTTTGCCGACAAGCACGGCCTCGAGTTCCACCCCGACGCGCTCAAGCTGCTTACCCGCTCGCTCAAGCTCGTCGACCGTAACCTGCGCCGCAACAAGGAAGCCAACCAGCTGTTCATGGACGTGCTCACGTCCGATCGCGACCCGGAGCTCAACATGCGCCGGATGAACGAGGCGGGATTGCTCGGCAAGCTCATCCCCGACTTCAACAAGATCGTCGCGATGATGCAGTTCAATATGTACCACCACTACACGGTGGACGAGCATCTGTTGCGTTGCGTCGGGGTTCTGTCGCAGATCGAGAAGGGCGAGGCGGAGGACATTCATCCGCTGACACATGGCCTGGTCCCGAGCCTCAAGGCCCACCGCAAGCTGCTCTACGTCGCGGTCCTGTTCCACGACATCGCCAAGGGCCGCCCGGAGGACCACTCCGAAGCAGGCGCGAAGATCGCGCGCCGGCTCTGCCCGCACATGGGCTTCTCCGCCGCCGACACCGAGACGATCGCCTGGCTGATCGAGAACCACCTCGTCATGTCGATGACGGCGCAGACCCGCGACCTCAACGACCGCAAGACGATCCAGGATTTTGCCGACGTCGTGCAGTCGGTCGAGCGGCTGAAGCTGCTGCTGGTGCTCACCGTCTGCGACATCCGCGGCGTCGGCCCCGGCGTCTGGAACGGCTGGAAGGGCCAGCTGCTGCGCACCCTCTATTTCGAGACCGAGCTGCAGCTCACCGGCGGCTTCTCCGAAATGTCGCGTTCCAAGCGCGCGCAGATCGCCCGCGAGGAGCTCGATGCGGCCCTCGCCAACTGGGACGAGGAAGAGCGCAAGCGCTACACCCGCCTGTTCTATGACAACTACATGCTGACGGTGGACCTGCCCGACCAGATCCGCCACGTCGAGTTCATCCGCGACGCGGACAAGGCCGGCCGCAGGCTCGCGACCGCCGTGCGCACGCTGCAGTTCGAGGGCGTCACCGAGATCACGGTGCTCGCGCCCGACCATCCGCGCCTTCTGTCGATCATCGCGGGTGCCTGCGCGGCAGCGGGCGGCAACATCGTCGACGCGCAGATCTTCACGACTTCAGACGGCCGCGCGCTCGACACCATCCTCATCAGCCGCGAGTTCGACATGGATGAGGACGAGACGCGCCGCGGCCAGCGCGTCGGCAAGCTGATCGAGGACGTTTTGTCAGGCAAGACCTGGCTGCCGGAGATGATCGAGAAGCGCACCAAGCCGAAGCGGGGCTCGAAGGCGTTCCAGATCGAGCCGCGCGTCGACATCGGTAACACGCTGTCCAACCGCTTTTCGGTGATCGAGGTGGAGGGTCTCGACCGTCCGGGCCTCTTGTCCGAGATCACCCGCGCGATCTCCGACCTGTCGCTCGACATTGCGTCGGCCCACATCACCACCTTCGGCGAGAAGGTGATCGACACATTCTACGTCACCGACCTCACCGGCCAGAAAATCGACAATCCGACCCGGCAGGACAAGATCAGGCAGAGCCTGATCGCGGTCCTGGCGGGCGAGAGCCGGCGCGCCTCGGCTTCCCCGACCGTGGCGGCATAAGCCCGTGTTGAACCCTCGATCCAGAGCGACTCGATGAGCCTCGTCCAGAAATTCGCCACTGTCGGCGGCGCAACGACCATCAGCCGGATCGTCGGCTTCGTGCGCGAGGCGCTGATCGGCGCAGCCCTTGGCGCGGGGCCGATGGCGGACGCCTTCTACGCGGCGTTCCGCTTCCCGAACCTCTTCCGTCGCCTGTTTGCGGAAGGCGCGTTCAACTCGGCCTTCATCCCGCTCTTCGCCAAGGAGCTGGAAGGCGGCGGCCACGAGGCGGCGAAGAAGTTCTCCGAGCAGGTGCTGTCGGTGCTGACCGCCTGGCTGCTCTTGCTCTCGGGCGTTGCCATCATCCTGATGCCGCTGCTCACGCGCTGGATCATCGCGCCCGGCTTTGCCGACGATCCCGACAAGCTGAACATGACCGTGCTGATGACGCAGATCATGTTCCCGTATCTGCTGTGCATGTCGCTGGTGGCGATGCTGTCGGGCATGCTGAATTCCATGCGGCGCTACTTCCTTGCCGCCTTCGTGCCGATCCTGCTCAACGCGGGCATGATCGGCGCCCTCGCCATCAGCCTCACCATGGGCATGGACGAGCGCCAGACCGGCCTGCTGCTGTCGTGGGGCGTGATCCTGTCGGGCTTTGCCCAGCTTGGCTGGCTCTACTGGGCGGTACGCCGCGAAGGTTTTCCGATGCGGATTCGCCGGCCGAGCCTGACGCCGGACGTCAAGAAGCTGCTGATCCTGATGGGCCCGGCGATGCTCACCGGCGGCGCGATGCAGATCAACGTGCTCGTCGGCCAGATCATCGCCTCGTCGCAGGAAGGCGCGATCGCGCTCCTGAACTACGCCGACCGCATCAACCAGCTGCCGCTCGGCATCATCGGCATTGCCGTCGGCGTCGTGCTGTTGCCGGAGCTGTCGCGCGCGCTGAAGGCCGGCGACCATGACGACGCGCAGCACCTGCAGAACCGCTCGCTCGAATTCGCACTCGGCCTGACGCTGCCCGCCGCCGTTGGCTTCATCCTGTTTGCCGGCCCCCTCGTCAACATCGTCTACGAACGCGGCGCCTTCACGCCGGAAACGACTGCCCTGACTGCGTCGGCGCTCGCAGCCTTCGCGACGGGTCTACCGGCCTACGTGCTCATCAAAGTGTTCTCGCCGGCCTATTTCGCCCGCCTCGACATGAAGAGCCCGATGTGGTTCTCGATGATCGCCGTCGTCGTCAACATCGTCGCCAGCATCATCCTGTTCCCGTTCTTCGGCCATGTCGGCATCGCCGCCGCCACTTCCATTGCCTCCTGGGTCAATTTCGGTCTGCTCGCCGTCGTCCTGTGGCATCGCGGCGACTTCCGCCCGTCGCCGACGACGCTACGCCGCGTGGCCATGATCGTTCTTGCCAGCGTTGTCATGGGCGCGGTCGTGCTTGGTCTCGATGCCGCCCTCAGCTCCCTCCTGCGCAACCCGTCGCTTGGCGTGCGTGCGCTGACGGTGTTTGGCATCATCGGCGTCGCCGCCATCGTCTACTTCATCATCGTCATCCTGACCGGCGCCATCGACCGCGACGAGCTGATGGGCGCGCTGCGGCGCCGGCGCAACGCAAAGGCAGCCAGGAAGGCGGAGGTGGCGCCACTTGAACAGTGACATCGCATCCGCCATAAGCCAAACCCGTTCAACTCCTCGCTCAACGAGGCCCTCCACCAGCCCCGGACCACGTTCATGACAAGCTTCAAGCCTCTCGTCTTCTCCGGCGTCCAGCCGACCGGCAATCTCCACCTCGGCAACTATCTAGGCGCGATCCGCAAGTTCGTCGACCTGCAGGAAAGCAACGACTGCATCTACTGCGTCGTTGACCTGCACGCGATCACCGCGCAGCTCGTCCACGGCGACCTCGGCGCCCAGACGCGCTCGATCACCGCGGCATTCCTCGCATCCGGCATCGACCCGAAGAAGCACATCGTCTTCAACCAGGCTCGCGTGCCGCAGCACGCCGAGCTTGCCTGGATCTTCAACTGCGTGGCCCGCATCGGCTGGATGAACCGCATGACGCAGTTCAAGGACAAGGCCGGCAAGGACCGCGAGAACGCTTCGCTTGGCCTGCTCGCCTATCCGAGCCTGATGGCGGCCGACATTCTCGTCTACCGCGCCACCCACGTTCCGGTCGGCGACGACCAGAAGCAGCACCTGGAACTTACCCGCGACATCGCGGCCAAGTTCAACAACGACTTCTCCGAGAAGATCGGCGAGCTGGGCGTCGGCGTCGAAATGCAGGTCGGCGACGAGACGGTCAACGGCTTCTTCCCGATGACCGAGCCGCTGATCGACGGCCCGATCACCCGCGTCATGAGCCTGCGCGACGGCACCAAGAAGATGTCGAAGTCCGACCCGTCGGACCTGTCGCGCATCAATCTCACCGACGATGCCGACACGATCTCCAAGAAGATCAAGAAGGCCAAGACCGACCCGGAGCCGCTGCCGTCCGACATCGAGGGCCTGAAGGGCCGCCCGGAAGCCGAAAATCTCGTCGGCATCTATGCTGCCCTTGCCGGCACCACGCGCGAGCAGGTGATCGCCGATTTCGGCGGCCAGCAGTTCTCGGTCTTCAAGCCGGCACTCGCGGATCTGGCCGTCGACAAGCTCGCGCCGATCGCAACCGAAATGCGCAAGCTCGAGGCTGATCCCGCTTACATCGACTCCGTCCTGCGTGACGGCGGCGAGCGCGCCGGCGCGATCGCGGAGGCGACGATGAAGACGGTCAAGCAGATCGTCGGCCTGCTCGACAACTGATGAAATTTCGGGGCAGGCGGGTGTTGCAACGCGCTTGCCCCGGAACCTGCCGAATGGCAGATTGCACCGGATTGGCGCGGCCAAGCGGGAAAATTCATGGTTTCAAGACGTCTCAGCCGTGAGGCTGGTCACCGGCGAAAGTTCCTCGCCATCGCGGACGGAACCCCGGAATCGGAGCGCGCGATTGCCTACGCGGCCTATCGTGCCAAGGCGACCAACGGCGCGCTCGTCCTCTTGCATGTCATCGAGCCCGGCGACTTTCAGCACTGGCTGGGCGTCGAGCAGATCATGCGTGAGGAGGCGAACGCCGCCGCAAGCAACGCGCTGCATGCGCATGCGGTGAAGGTGCGCGAGACGGTCGGCATCGAACCCGAGCTCGTCATCCGCGAGGGCACCACCAAGGAAGAGATCCACAAGCTGATCGAGGAAGACCAGGACATCGCCATCCTGGTGCTCGCCGCCGGCAACAACAAGGAAGGCCCGGGTCCCTTGGTCACCTCGGTCGCCGGCAAGGGTGCCGCCTTCCCGATCCCCGTCACGGTCGTGCCGATGGGCCTCTCCGACGAGGAAATCGAGAGCTTCACCTGAGCTCGGCCTTCCGCGATTGCTAATTTGCACCCTGATCCCCATATTCGGGTCGATCACGATTGCTCGACCTGCCAATTGCAGCTTGCCGCGCGGCCGGTTGACCATTATTTAGAATAATTCCAAAGTTCCGACGCGGAGAGCGCCCATGTTCATCCAGACCGAATCCACGCCCAATCCCGCGACGCTGAAGTTCCTGCCTGGCAAGGTCGTGCTCCCGGAGGGAACCGCCGATTTCCGTGATGCCGAGACCGCCAGCAATTCGTCGCCGCTTGCCGGCCGCCTGTTCGATGTTCCGGGCGTCGTCGGCGTCTTCTACGGCTATGACTTCGTCACCGTCACCAAGAACGACGAGTACGACTGGCAGCACCTGAAGCCGGCCATCCTCGGCGCGATCATGGAGCACTTCATGTCCGGCCAGCCGGTCATGGCGTCCGCGACCCGCATTGCCGAGAACGATGCCCACGCCGCCGGCGAGGAGTTCTATGACAAGGAGGACGAGGAAATCGTCCTGACCATCAAGGAGCTGCTCGACACGCGCGTGCGCCCGGCCGTTGCCCAGGACGGCGGCGACATCACCTTCCGCGGCTACGAGAACGGCACCGTCTTCCTGCACATGAAGGGCGCCTGCGCCGGCTGCCCGTCCTCGACGGCGACGCTGAAGCACGGCATCCAGAACCTGCTTCGCCACTTCGTTCCGGAAGTGCAGCAGGTCGAACAGGTGGCGTGACCTTTCTGCGCTGACGCGCGGATAACTGATTAATCTTCAGAGGCGCCGGATTTTCCGGCGCTTTTGTTTTGCGGCGGGCAGTGCTTGCACCGCCGTGCGTCGGAGGCGTTCAGGCCTGGATGCCACGGTCAAGCCGTGGCATGACGAGGTGGATATGCTTAGGGCAGCGGTCCACTCGTGCCCGTCCCGCCAGTTTGCTGCCACGCTTCCACTTCGTCATCCCCGCCAAGCCCGCGAAGCGGGCGCGAGCAGGGGATCCATGCCCGAACGCTAAACCGAGCCGAAGCGGGTCAGAGAGGGGAGGCCCTCCCCCGACACCGTCTCGGGCAGCTCTTCGAGCGGTACCAGCGGTGCGGGGATGTCGGTCGTCTTCTCGGCCGACTTGCAGATGTCGGCGATGACGCATTTCGGGCAGTCCGGCTTCCTCGCCTTGCAGACATAGCGGCCGTGCAGGATCAGCCAGTGGTGCGCGTGGCGCATGAATTCATCGGGAATGATGCGCACCAGAATGTCCTCGACCTGCTCCGGCGTCTTTCCGGGCGCAAGGCCGATGCGGTTGCCGATGCGAAGAATGTGCGTGTCGACCGCCATGGTCGGCTGGCCGAACGACATGTTGAGCACCACGTTTGCCGTCTTGCGCCCGACGCCCGGCAGCTTCACCAGCTCGTCGCGGTCGGCCGGCACCTCGCCGCCATAGTCGCGGATCAGCGCCTCGCTGAGCGCGATCACGTTCTTGGCCTTGTTGCGCCACAGGCCGATGGTGCGGATGTATTCGCCGACCTTTTCCTCGCCCAGCGCCAGCATCTTTTCCGGCGTGTCGGCGACGGCAAACAGGCCGCGCGTTGCCTTGTTGACGCCGGCGTCGGTCGCCTGCGCCGACAGCACCACGGCGACCAGCAGCGTGAAGGCGTTGACGTGCTCGAGCTCGCCCTTCGGCTCCGGGCGCTGGATCGAGAAGCGGCGGAAGATCTCGCGAATCTCCGCCTGCGAATAGCGGGTGCGCGCACGCTTCGCAGAAGCGCGGGAACGGGTGGCGGCCGGTAACGCGGTTTTGCTCTTGGGCTTTTCCATGCCGCCTCTATACTGCGCGCCATGCAGGAAACGAAAGCCTTGGACGAGCCGATCTTCCGCGCCCTGTTGACGCCCCATCGCTCGCTGGGGCGAAAGGGCTTTCTCATCGTCATGAGCATCTTTGCGGTCACCTGGCTCGGCACCGGGGCGTTTTTCATGTCGCTCGGCGCCTGGCCGGTGTTCGGCTTCTTCGGGCTCGATCTGCTTCTTCTCTACATCGCTTTCAAGGTGAACTACCGCGCCGCGCGGGCGCGCGAGGAGGTGACCGTATCGCGAACGGCGCTGGAGATCCTGAAGGTCGCGCCCTCCGGCAAGCGCCAGCAGTTCTCGTTCAATCCGTTCTGGGCAAAGTTCCGCGTGCAGCGCCACGAGGAGATCGGCATCACCGACATGGCGGTGGAAGGCGAAGGCCGGCGCGTGCCGATCGGCTCGTTCCTGAACCCCGACGACCGCGAAAGCTTTGCCGCCGCCTTCGGCAGCGCCCTGGCAACCGCGAAGCGCTAGACCGCTTTGGCGAGAATCGGGTGGCGAATGACTCCCGGCCGTCCGATATTGGCGTTCAGGGAGATAGTTCCATGAACGTCCAGACCGCAACACTCGAACGCGACATCACGCCGGTCGGCAGCGACTATGAGATCGTCCGCCGCGCCATCGAGCTGATCAGCCTCGACTACCGCCAGCAGCCGACGCTGGACATGCTGGCCGAGGCGGTCGGCGAAACCCCATCGGGGCTGCAAAAGCTGTTCACCCGCTGGGCCGGGCTGACGCCGAAAGGCTTTTTGCAGGCCGTTACCCTCGACCATGCAAGAAGGCTGCTCGACCAGGGCGCGCCGCTGCTCGACGCCGCCTTTGAGCTCGGTATGTCGGGGCCCGGCCGGCTGCACGACCTCTTCGTTGCGCATGAGGCGATGTCGCCCGGCGACTACAAGAGCCGCGGCAAGGGGCTCACCATCCGCTACGGCTACCACCTCTCGCCCTTCGGCATCGCGCTGGTAATGACGACGGACCGGGGCCTGTGCGGCCTTGCCTTCTGCGATGCCGGCGGCGAGCGCGCGGCTTATGAGGACATGACGCGGCGCTGGGTGAACGCGACCTATGTCGAGGACATGGCGGCCACCTTGCCCTATGCGACCCGCATCTTCGACCCGCGCCGCTGGCGGCCGGATCAGCCGCTGCGCGTGGTGCTGATCGGCTCGGATTTTCAGATCCGGGTGTGGGAGGCGCTGCTGCGCATTCCGATGAATCGGGCAAAAACCTATTCGGACCTCGCGGCCGAGATCGGCAATCCGGCGGCGAGCCGCGCGGTGGGTGCGGCGGTCGGCGCAAACCCGGTGTCGTTCGTCGTGCCCTGCCACCGGGCGCTCGGAAAATCCGGCGCGCTTACCGGCTATCACTGGGGCCTGACGCGCAAGCGCGCCATTCTTGGCTGGGAAGCCGGGCGGCTGCTTGGCGCTTCCTCCTGACGCAGCGGCAGAAATCGGCTAAGCGATCACGGACAGCAAGGGAGACTACTTCGTGATCGTCGTCATCGGTTCCATCAATCTCGACCTGATCGCCACCGTCGAGCGCCTGCCGCGTCCGGGCGAGACCGTGCCCGGCGAGACCTTCGCCACCGCACCCGGCGGCAAGGGCGCCAACCAGGCGCTTGCCGCACGGCGGGCGGGCGCGGAGGTGAAGATGGTCGGCGCCGTCGGCAACGACGCGTTTGCGGGCGAAGCGCTGGCGCTGCTGCGCGATGGCGGCGTTGATCTTTCGAAAGTGCGCACGACGGAGACGGCAACCGGCATCGCCTCGATCCTTGTTGGGGCCGACGGCGAAAACATCATCGCCGTGGTGCCGGGCGGCAATGGCGAGGTGAACGAGGATGACGTTGCCGCCGCCGGCCTTGCGGCTGGAGACTATCTGCTGCTGCAGCACGAAATTCCGCTTGGGACCGTCGAGGCGGCACTCACAGCCGCGCGGCAGACGAGCGCGATCTCGCTCCTTAACACGGCACCGTTCCGGAAGGAGGCGGCAGGCCTTCTCGGCAAGGCCGACTATGTGATCGCCAACGAGACGGAGTTTGATCTCTATGCAGAGGCGCTCTGCCTTGGCGGCGCCGACCGCGAAGCTCGAATGCGCGACTTCGCTGAAACGACCGGGCGCACGGTGGTGGTCACACTCGGCGCCGAGGGCGTGGTGGCCGCGACGCCAACCGACTTCCTGCGAGCCGAAGGACTCACGATCGATCCGGTCGACACCGTGGGCGCGGGCGACACCTTTTGCGGCTACCTTGCCGCAGGCCTTGCCAGCGGACTCAACCTTGCCGATGCGCTGCGCCGCGCGGCGGTCGCTGGCTCGCTTGCATGCCTCAAGCCCGGCGCGCAACCGGCGATTCCGTTTGCCAAGGACGTCGACGCGGCTGCCTGACGGGGCCGAGACTTTCAGAAGCGCTGCCGCTCGGATCCTCCCCCGCACCGCGGGGAGGGGAACCACCGAAGGTGGTGGAGGGGGCTCGTGGAGCGCGGCGTTGAAGATGTCCGGCAGACCCTTCCATCAACAGCGCGGTAGTTGACAACTGGCGGGGTGGGGCGGAAGCCCTCAAAAATCCCGAAGGAGACCTGTTACTGCAGCACTGGCAATGTCAGTGAGACAAGTCCTGCCCGCACCATTGCGCCTTGCGGCCGGCCCAGCGCTGGGCAAGGCCCTCGCGCACGAGGATCTCGCCCGCCTCGCCGGCAGACGTCTTCACCAGCGCCAGCGTGCGGCCGTACTTGTCCTTGCCGTGGCGCTCGAGCCGGAAATTCCGGCTACCGAGGATTTCGGAAAGCCGCTCGGTCGCGCGGCGGGCGAGCTCGCGCTCGCGCTGGCATGAGCCGTTGATCTCCGGCGCGTCGATGCTCTCGATGCGCACCTTCTCGCCATCGATCCAGAACGTGTCGCCGTCGACGACACAGGTCACGCGCCTGCCGCCGCCGCAGATCGGCATTGGCCGCATCAGACCGACCAGCGTCACCTGTTGCTCGCCATCACCCTTGCCGCCCGTCGGCTGCAGCGACAGATCCGTCACCGTCCCGGCGTAGCGGTCCCACAGCGCGGGGCCCGCCAGCACCGCGATGCCGAGCGCCAGCCCGACGAGCCGCGACCACAGCCGTGACCGGCGGCGCGAACGATACGAGCCCAGCCGGGACGCCCGGCGATTTTGCTTGCCTGCGCGCATGGATCGCTCCCTGAGACGAGAGCGGTACCAGCACGAGGTTGCCCAAAGCTTATCCGGAGGATGAAAATTCCGCGCAACCGGTGCGGCAGGCGATAACTCCCCGCGCCCCTTGATTTTCCACCTGTGAACCTCGATATCGGGCGCAACTCTGTTAAATCATTCCAGAACAGGATCAGGCGATGAGCGAACAGCCAAAAGACGAACGCGCGCCCGAGGAAAACACTGCGGCGAAGAACGAGTACGCAGAGACGGCAGCGACCGGTGAGGCTTTTCAGGCCGGCGAGGCCGGGCAGGGCGAGGCTGCCGACTACGAGGTGGTCGTGCGCCTGGTGAAGGAGAACGAGGAGCTCAAGGACCGCGCGCTGCGTATTGCCGCCGAGATGGAAAACCTGCGCCGCCGCACCCAGCGCGACGTGCAGGATGCCAAGTCCTACGCGATCTCGAACTTCGCCCGCGACATGCTGCAGGTGTCGGACAATCTCGAGCGCGCGCTGGCGGCCATTCCCGCCGAGGCGAAGGAAAGCGGCGATGCCGGCTTCAAGGCGCTGATCGAGGGCGTGGAGCTGACCGGCCGCGCCATGCTGTCGGCGCTCGAGCGCCACGGCGTCAAGCGCATCAACCCCGAAGGCGAGCGCTTCGACCCGAACTTCCACCAGGCGATGTTCGAGGTGCCGAACCCGGAGATCCCGGCAAACACCGTCGTCCAGGTGGTCCAGACGGGCTACGTCATCGGCGACCGCGTTCTGCGCCCGGCCATGGTCGGGGTCTCCAAGGGCGGCCCGAAGCAGCCGGCTCCGGCAGCCGATCAGTCCGCAGGCGTCGAGCCGGGTCCGGTCAACGGCAACGCCGAAAAGGACGCCTAACTTTCCTTTCCGCGCGGCTTCCGGTAACCAGAACAGCAGGAGGCCGCGATGGACTGGATCACCCTGCTCGATTACGCCGGCATTGCCGTCTTTGCGGCCACCGGCGCACTCGCAGCATCGCGCAAGGAACTCGACATCATCGGGTTCCTTTTCTTTGCCGGGCTGACCGGCATCGGCGGCGGCACCATCCGCGATCTTGTCCTCGACGTGCCGGTATTCTGGGTGCAGAACCCCGACTATCTGCTCGTCTGCGGCGTCGTCGCCATCATCGTCTACTTCACCGCCCACCTGATCGAGTCGCGCTACAAGCTGCTGTTGTGGCTGGATGCCGTCGGCGTTGCCGCCTATTGCGTGTTCGGCGCCTGGAAGGGCCTGGTCGTCACCGGCTCGGCGCCGATCGCCATCGTCATGGGCATGCTGACCGCGGCTTTCGGCGGTATCCTGCGCGACCAGATCGCGGGCGAACCGTCCGTGCTGATGCGGCCGGAGATCTACATCACGGCCGCACTGGCGGGCTCGGTGGTGTTCACCTTCCTCGAGCTTGTCGGACTGCCGATCGCGGCCTCGACGACGCCGGCATTTTTGGTCGCGCTCGCCATCCGCGGCGGCGCACTCTGGTACGGCTGGTCGTTCCCGCCCTATCGCAGCCGCCCGGGCAGAAGGCCAGAGGATATTCCGTGAGGGTGAGCGCGGCGTGACGTCTTGCTCCCTTGGTCCGCTTCTTTTTTTCGAGGCGCTGCCTGTGGAATCGTTCCGGCATGGACCCTCGGGTCAAGCCCGAGGGTGACGATGGGATAAGCGTTTTGGAACAGCGCCGTACCGCTGTCACGATGCCCGCAGCGTTTCAGTTCGCGGGACGTCCGCAATTTCGCGAAACCATCCAAGCTTCGTCATCCTCGGGCCTGACCCGAGGATCCATGCCTGAACATTTCCCGTAGAAACGAGCCGTCACCACCTGCACGCCCGGATCCTCCCCCGCTCGCGGGGGAGGGGAACCACCGGAGGTGGTGGGGGGGGCTGCTGGCGGAGCGTCAGAGGCTTGGCGGGCACGACGGGGCGCAAAGGTGGTTATGTTGTCAGTGCCATTGCGGCGCATGTTGCGTCGGGAAGGCGTATGGGAGCAGCTGGCGCTCCGTGAGCCCCCTCCACCATGCTGCGCATGGTCCCCCTCTCCCATAAATGGGGGAGGATCCAGGGCGTGCCAGTGGGATTACCGGTGCCCAGACGAAGGGATTGTCACCCTGTACAAGATCGCGAATTCGGTCTGCGGATCTTCTTGCAGCAACCAGCGCAACCCAAGTTGAGCGCCAAGCGCCACAGCGTCTGGCCCCTTCTACAGCAGCCCGCGCTGTTGTGCTTCCTCGCGCAAATTCTGCATCGGGCGCGGGCCGACCTGCTGGATGACGAGGCCGGCGGCCAGCGAGCCCAGCGCGCCGCAGTCGGCGAGGCTGCGGCCCGTGGTGTAGCCGAACAGGAAGCCTGCCGCGTAAAGGTCGCCGGCGCCGGTGGTGTCGACCAGCTCGTCGATCTCGAGCGCCCTGACCTCGACCGTCTCGTCGCCGCGCACGACGACCGAGCCCTTTTCGGAGCGCGTGACAGCGGCAAGCTTGCAATCCTTGCGGATCGCATCGAGCGCGGCTTCGAAGGATTCGGTCTGGTAGAGCGACTTCAGCTCGCTCTCATTGGCAAAGACGATGTCGACGATGCCTGCGCGCATCAGGTCCAGAAACTCGTCGCGGTAGCGGTCGACGCAGAACGGGTCGGACAGCGTCATCGCCACCTCGCGGCCGGCGGCATGCGCGTGGGTGGCGGTGAGGCGAATGGCATCCTTGGCGCGCGGCGGATCCCACAGATAGCCTTCGAAATAGGTGACGAGCGCGCCCTTGGCCTTTTCTTCCTCAACATCGTCCGGACCAAGCTCGACGCAGGCGCCAAGATAGGTGTTCATCGAGCGCTCGCCGTCGGGCGTGACGAAGATCATCGAGCGCGCCGTGGGCGGCTCGGCCGTCAGCGGCTTCGTGTCGAAGGCAACGCCTTGCGCGCGAATGTCGTGGGTGAAGATGGTGCCGAGATGGTCGCTGCTGACCTTCCCGAAATAGGCGGCGCGGCCGCCGAAGCTGGCAACGCCCGCCGCCGTGTTGCCGGCGCTGCCGCCGGACGTCTCGATCGCCGGGCCCATGCGGCTATAAAGCAGTTCGGCGCGCTCGGCATCGATCAGGTTCATGGCACCCTTGATGATGCCGTTGTCTGCGAGAAAGGCTTCATCGCAGCGGGCGATGATGTCGACAATGGCGTTGCCGATGCAAAGCACGTCGTACTGGCTCATGTAGCTCTCCGGGAATTCCCGCAAACGGCCGTTTGAGGGCATGAATTACCTGAGCGGGTTTAAACCGTGATCCCGCAATTGCAAGGTTCCTGCACCTGAAAGGTTCCGGGGCGCGTCATTCCGCATGGTTATGCGCAACGCGCAAAGACTATGCGGCGCGGCTCTTCCGTTGAGGAAGGAGGCTTGCTGCCCTTATCCGGGCACCCAAGCACGACGGCCGGCACGCATCCTCCCAAGGTCAAGCCGCAGCCGCGATCTCCCCAAGGGCGCTGTGAACCTCTGCGGCGCCCGCTTGGCCGGCCCGCAACGAGCCTGAGCGCGGGCCGGCCGGCACCGGGATCCCGCAAGCCTGCCGGCCAAGTGCGACCAGTCCCGATCCACCCCATCTCAAGGGATCAAGATGAAAGCCTTAATCATCAGCCTTGTCCGGCCGCTTCGCCTGCTGCGCCTGAAACAGCGGAGGCCGCAATGAGAGCCGCCGCCATTCTTGTCCTGTGCGCGTCGCTTGCCGCGTGCAGCCAGACCGCCACCGAGTCGGCCGCCTACACCAGCGAGCCGGCAAAGCCTGCCCGCACCGCCGCTGCGGAAAAGCCCAAGCCTTCACCCGTTGCCGCAAAGGCAGCCGCCTGCGATGAAGCCATCAAGCGCCAGAGCAGTGCCCAGATGATCGGCGGCGCGCTGGGCATGGTGGGCGGCTTCGGCGGATGGGGTGGGCGTGGCGGCGCGGTAGCCGCAAGCGTTGCCTCCAGCGCCGGCGGCATGATCGCCAATGCGCAGGCGCGGCAGGCGGAAGCTGCCGTCATGCGCGACTGCAACCTCTCCTATCAGGGCTACTAGCATGCGCTGGCTGATCCCGATCGCCGCCATGGTGGCGCTGGCTCTACTGCACTCTTCGCCAGCACTCGCCTTTTCGAGCCGCGAGGCCGGCCTCGTTGTCGAGGTGCTCGAAGAACTCGCGAGAGCGCGCGGCGAAAGCGTCTATTACGATGAGGAAGCCGCCGACGACTGGTACGAGTTCGACAGCGAGGAAAGCGGGCTCATCCCGGCGGCCGGCTTTTCTCGGCCAAGCTGGCGCGAGGCGTATGAGCGGACGCTGAAGGGCCTGATCGCGCTCGTCCCCGAGGACGAGTTCGAGGAAATCAGCAGGGGCCTCACCGAAAAGATCGGGCGCATTGGCGGCCTTAGCGACAGCCAGCGCGCGGAGATCGTTGCCGAGATGAAGCAGGCTGCCGAACGGCTCGCTGGCGTCCGGGCGGAAGGCGCGGCCTATGCCGAGGCGGTGAAACCCTACGAGCAGCGCATGCGCGATCTCGCGGGGTTCTAGACAGGCACTGCAACCTTGCCGGGAGGGGGCGGGCCGCCTATCTCCTTTCCGACAAAGGAGAGCCCATGATCGTTGAAGCCGCGAGCGCCGCCGCCGCCCGACTCTTCACCCGCGAGTTCCGCGCCGTCCTCTGGAAGTCGCTCGGCCTGACGATCCTGGCGCTGATTGGCCTGTGGTTCGTCATCACCGGCGTGTTCGAGGCCTTCGCGCTGCCTTCGCTGCAGAGCCTGCTGCCGGATCTGCCCGACTGGACGAGCTGGTTCGGCTGGATCGCGGCGATCCTCGCCGGCATTGCGCTGGCGCTCGGGCTCGGCCTGTTGATTGCGCCGGTAACGGCCCTGGTCGCGGGCCTCTTCCTCGATGATGTCGCCGAGATCATCGAGAAGGAGGATTATCCGCAGGACGGACCAGGCCGCGCGCTCCCCCTCGCAACCTCGATCCTGGTCTCGACGAAGTTCCTGTTGCTGGTCGTCGCCGGCAACCTGTTTGCGCTGCTGCTTCTCCTCATTCCCGGCATCAACTTCATCGCCTTCTTCGTCGTCAACGGCTACCTGATCGGCCGCGAATTCTTCGAGTTCGCCGCCATGCGCTTCCGCAGCGAGGCGGAGGCAAAGGCACTGCGCCGCCGCAACGCAGGCACCGTGTTCCTCGCCGGTCTCATCATTGCTGGCGTTCTGTCGGTGCCGGTCGTCAACCTGATCGGCCCGCTGTTTGCGGCGGCGATGATGGTGCATCTCCACAAGGCCGTTTCGGCGCGTGAGGCGCGCGAGGTCAGGCCCGGCGGTTGAACGGCTGGGCTTTCGTTGCTAGCCTCATGGAGTCAGAAAAGGAGAGGCTGGTGCGGTTGGCCCAGCCCCCACAGGCGGAACCTGTGGGTCCTGGCAGCCTGATCGGGCGAGCCCCATGACCCTGGACGCAGCCGCAATTCCGCGGCGGCGAATGGAGGTTATGGCCATGCAGCAGCAAATTTCTGTCATCACCCTCGGCATTGCCGAACTCGCGCGCTCGCGCCGCTTCTACACCGAAGGTTTTGGCTGGCAGCCGGTGTTCGAAAACGAGGACATCATCTTCTACCAGATGAACGGCTTTGTCCTCGGCACCTTCCTGATCGCCTCGCTCGAAGAGGACATGAACCGGGACCGGCTCTCCACCCGTGGCGCCTTTGCGCTCGCTCACAATGTCGCCACCCGCAACGAGGTGGAGGCGGTGATGCGGCGCCTGCTGGACGCCGGCGGGACGCTGCTGCGCGCGGCCGACGCGCCGCCGCACGGCGGCTTTCGCGGCTATGTCGCCGACCCCGACGGCCACGCCTGGGAGGTTGCCTACAACCCGGCATGGCGGATCAGCCCGGAAGGGTTCGTCACCTTTGGCGTCTAGGGCGCATCTGCCCGCCTGAGTTGACGCAGGGGAAGAACTGCGGGAACCTCCCGTCCGCGCAACGGACGGGAGGAATGGCCGTGCTGACGGACCTTGGCCTTGCAATCCTGCATCATGTCGTCGTCTTTTCGATCTTCGCGGTTTACGCAGTCCGCGTGGCCTTCGTTCGTCCCGGCCTCGACGGCGAGGGCACTGCGCGGCTGGCGAAGTTCGATGCCGCCTATGGCGGGCTCGCGATGCTCGCGCTCGTCGTCGGCTTTGCCCGCGTCTTCCTCGGCCTCAAGGGCTGGGACTATTACGGCGGCTATTGGGTTTTCTGGGCCAAGGTCGCCTCGTTCGTCCTCGTCGGGCTGTTTTCGATCAAGCCGACCCTGCGTTTCCAGAAGTGGCGAAAGGCAAATCAGCCTGTTTCTTCTTCCCAAATCGCCCTTGTCCGTCCCTGGCTTCGCGCCGAAGGCGCCGCCCTGCTGGCAATCCTCGTCTTCGCGGCGATGATGGCGCGCGGGGTGGGTTATTAGGTGGATAGGGGCGTAGTGGAGTAGGGGCTTAGGGGCTTTTAGGGCGAGAAGGTACCTCCTGTTTTCCCAGCAAGCACTTCCGCCGAAGACGGCCGCAGCCCCGGGATCCTCCCCCATTTATGGGGGAGGGGGACCATGCGAATCATGGTGGAGGGGGCTGATGGGCACGCCGCATCCACGACGAGGGCATCGCCGAGCACCGCCCGGCCGAGCAAATCTCCGACGATCCGCTGCCGCGCGAGCACCGCCCTCGGATTGCTGTTCGTTTCAATACGAGCGCGGGCTTTGTCACCAACGATCCCGCCGGGGATCGCGTGGTCGATATCCGCTTTTGCATCGCCCTGCGGCTGCAACGTTCACGCATGGATGCCACGGTCGAGCCGTGGCATGACGACCTTGAGAGGTCTCGAACGGACATTGGCGTCCCGCCCGCGCCACCGCTTCGCTCTCACGCTTCAACTTCGTCATCTCCGCTAAGCCCGCGAAGCGGGCGCGAGCAGGGGATCCATGCCTGAACGTTGAAGCCTGGTGCGGCGGGCACTGCTTGCACCGCCGTGTTACGGAGGTGTTCAGGAGTGGATGCCACGGTCGAGCCGTGGCATGACGACCTTGAGAGGTCTCGAACGGACATTGACGTCCCGCCCGCGCGGCTGCTGCTTTGCTTAACGCTTCAGCTTCGTCATCCCCGCCAGGCCCGCGGAGCGGGCGCGAGCAGGGGATCCATGCCTGAACGGTGAAACGGAACCGGCGGCGCAGGACTACGCACTCAACGAAACCTCGTCTCGTCGCCTCCTAAACACCGCCCAAAACCAAGAAACCGGGCATTGCTGCCCGGCTTCTTGTTGCGACGTCAATGTGTTGCCTAGACGGTTCGCGGTAGATTCCTGTCAGATGACGACCACCTTCGCGCCGATCTCGACGCGGTTGTAGAGGTCGATGATGTCCTGGTTCATCAGGCGCACGCAGCCGGAGGAGACGTTGCGGCCGATCGAGTTCCATTCCGGCGTGCCGTGCAGGCGGTAGCCGGTGTCGCCGCGCTTGTTGAAGAGGTAGAGCGCGCGGGCGCCAAGCGGGTTGCTGAGGCCGCCCGGCTGGCCGTTGCGCCACTTGGCGAGTTCCGGCTGGCGCTTGATCATCTCGGCGGGCGGCGTCCAGGTCGGCCACTCGCGCTTCATCGCGACGCGCGTGGTGCCGCTCCACTCGAAACCTTCGCGGCCGACGCCGATGCCGTAGCGCATCGCCTTGCCGTCGGCCATGACGAGGTAGAGGAACTTGTCCTTGGTGTCGACGATCACCGTGCCCGGCTTCTCGTCCGTCCTGTAGCGGACCACCTGGCGATGGTACTGGCGCGGCACCTGGTGAATCGGGATCGACGGCAGCTGGTAGCCGGCATCGCGCTTTGCACCGTATTCTGCGGTAAAGATGCTGAGTTCGCCAGCGGTGCAACCTGCCAGTGCAGCAGTCGCGCTCAGCGCTCCCAAAAGAAATGTCCGTCTCGACTGCATGTGTCGCCTGAATGCGTAGGGCCAATTTGCGGCCCGATTCGAGCCACATTCCTGTCATGGTTTCCATATTGCGGGCGCCAGAAATTGCCAAGTGACAGCTGCGTCGGTCACGCTCCGTGACGCATTGTTTCTTTCGCGCTATTGCAAAATAGCAACTATTGCGTGCGGTAAGGGGCTCTCGCGGAAAGTATTTCCTGACGCTGCGTCATTGTTCGCCCCTGACGGGAAGTGGCAGTTTTTCACCTCAGCCCGGCTTTGCAACGAAGGCCCGCCAGTGGCATGTTCGGGCCATGCCGATCATTTCACCTGTTCCCGTCAATCCGCTTCTCGACGGACGCCAGTCCGAGCGCGCGATGCTGGTGCGCCGGGGCGTGCAGCGCCTGCTGCTCGAGATGAGCATCACCTCGCTGCCGGAGCTTTGTCTGCCTAACGGCCGCCGCTCCGACCTCCTCGCCATGACGAGAAAGGGCGAGATCTGGATCATCGAAATTAAATCGTCGGTCGAAGATTTTCGCGTCGACCGGAAGTGGCCGGAATACCGCGACTATTGCGACCGCTTCTTCTTTGCCACGCACCCGCAGGTTCCGGCGGAGATTTTTCCGGAAGAGTGCGGCTTCATCCTCTCCGACGGCTATGGCGCCGAGATGCTTCGCGAGGCGCCGGAACATCGCCTGCCGCCGGCAACGCGCAAGTCACTGATGCTGCGCATAGCCCGCGCCGGTGCGGCGCGGCTCACGGCAGCCGAAATGGCCGGGGTGTCGATCCCGGCCCTGGACGATGAGGATTGAGCTCTAGCGCGGCGCGCGCTTGGCAAGGATGCGCTGCAGCGTGCGGCGGTGCATGTTGAGCCGGCGCGCCGTTTCCGAGACATTGCGGTCGCACATCTCGTAGACGCGCTGGATGTGCTCCCAGCGCACGCGGTCGGCTGACATCGGGTTTTCCGGCGGAGCAACCTTTTCCGCTCCGGTGCGGGTGAGCGCCGCGTAGACGTCGTCGGCGTCGGCCGGCTTCGACAGGTAGTCGATGGCGCCGAGCTTTACGGCGGTGACGGCCGTGGCGATGTTGCCATAGCCGGTCAGGATGATCGCGCGGGCATCCTCACGCTTTTCGCGAAGTGCCGCCACCACGTCGAGGCCGTTGCCGTCGCCAAGCCGCATGTCGACCACGGCATAGGCCGGCGGGGCGGCCTTAACCTTGGCGATCGCGTCTTCGACCGACTCTGCGGTGTCGACGATGAAGCCGCGGCCTTCCATGGCCCGTGCCAGTCGCGTCAGGAACGGCCTGTCATCTTCGACGATGAGCAAGGTCCGGTCCTCGCCCAGGATCTGCGTCACGTCGGGGGATACTTCCTCAGTCATGCCTGCCGCTCCGATCTTCCTGTTCTTTAGGCGATCTAGCGCCTCTTCATGCTTTCGTCCAACTCAATAGCTCGCTTCGGCCGCGGGGGTGCGCGACAGGAACGCTTCGCGCGGCCAGGTAACCCTGACCACCGCGCCTTTTCCGGGTTCGCTCGAATTGCCGAAGCTGACGCTCGCGCCCGAGCGCTCCAGCAGCGTCTTGGCGATGAACAGGCCGAGGCCGAGCCCGCGTCCGCCCTCGGCGGGCGACCGTCTTGACATGTAGGGTTCGCCGATGCGGTCGACAATCTCGGCTGGGTAGCCCGGCCCGTCGTCGACCAGCTTGAGCTCGACGCGCCGCTCGTTCCACTGCCAGCTGAGTTCCACCTTCTCGCGGGCAAAGTCGACCGCGTTCTCGACGAGGTTGCCGAGGCCGTAGATCACGCCGGGATTGCGCCGTCCGACCGGCTCGGAACCCTGGCAGTTGCCCGGCTGCAGCACGATCTCGATGCCGAATTCGCGGTGCGGCGCAATCACCTCCTCGATCAGCGAGGTCAGCGGCAGGCGCGCCATGTGCACCTCGCCCTCGCTCGACAGGCTGGTGAGGCGCTTGAGGATGTCGCGGCAGCGTTCCGATTGGCTGCGCAGCAAGGTCACGTCCTCGCGGAAACGGTTATCGTCGCCGAGCGCGCGCTCCATTTCCTTGGCGACCAGCGCGATGGTGGCGAGCGGCGTGCCGAGCTCGTGCGCGGCGGCGGCGGCAAGGCCGTCGAGCGCCGACAGGTGCTGCTCGCGTTGCAGGATGAGTTCGGTCGCGGCGAGCGCGTTTGCCAGCAGGCGCGCTTCCTCCGCCACCCGGTAGGCATAGACGGCGGTGAACGCGATCGACGACACCACCGCCACCCACATGCCGAAGATGTAGATGAACGGCATCTTGAGCGTTTCGCCCGGCGTCCACGGCAGCGGCAGGTGGAAGAACATCAGGATCGTCGCCATGCCGACGACGAGGAGGCCCAGCAGCATCGTCCAGCGCGCCGGCAGCGACGTCGCCGAAATCACCACCGGCACCGTCATCAGCAGCGAGAACGGGTTGGTGAGGCCGCCGGTCATGTAGAGGAGGCCCGCCAGCTGCAGCGCGTCGAATAGCATGATCGCGAGCGCAGCTTCCGGAGGCAGGCGATGCGTCGCCGGATAGCGGAAGGCGAGGAACAGGTTGAGCCACGCCGACAGCGCGATCAGCGCGAAGCAAAGACTCACCGGCAGCGGGAATTCGAGCAGGTAGGCGACGAGGAGGACCGCGGCGCTCTGGCCGACGATCGCAAGCCACCGCAGCCGGATCAGCGTGTTGAGGCGCAGATGGTGTATCTGCTGGGGGTCTGGCTTGCCCATATTCGTCAGCATGTCCAAGGGTATACGCGTGCGCCTCGGCCACGCCAAGTGCGGAAACGTTACTGGCCGCGCGGTTTTGCCCGCGCTGTCGGGGCTGCCTCCAGCGGATTTTCCGGCCACACATGCTTCGGATAGCGCCCGCGCATGTCCGCGCGCACGTCGGCCCACGAGCCGCGCCAGAAGCCAGGCAGGTCCTGGGTCGTCTGGATCGGCCGGTGCGCCGGCGACAGCAGCTCCAGCGTCAGCGGCACGGTCCCGTTGGCGATCGAAGGATGCTTGTCGAGGCCGAACAGCTCCTGCACGCGGATCGCCAGCACCGGCCGCTCCTCGTCGTAGCGGATCGGCAGCGAGTTGCCGGTGGGTGCGGTGAAGTGCGTCGGTGCGAGCTCGCCGACCTTGCGCTGCAGCTCGTAGGGCACCAGCGACATCAGCCCGTTGGTCAGCACCTGCTGGTCGATCCGGGCAAGCGACGCTTCGCCGGACAGGAACGGCAGCAGCCAGTCGTCGAGCTTTTCGATCAGCGCCGCGTCGCTCATGTCAGGCCATGGGTCGCCCAGGCCCTTGTGCAGCCAGGCGAGGCGCCGGCGCAGCGTCTCCGCGCCCTTGCCCCATTCGAGGATGGCGAGCCCGTGGGTTCGCACCGCCTCCACCACCGCCTTGTCCGCCTCCGGGCCCTTTGGCGGGGGCAGCTGCCTTTCGGCGAGCCGGATCGCGCCAAGACGCGTCGTCTCGCGTACGCGCACCGAGCGGCGCTCCGGGTCGAACACGCTTTCGGTCACGGTTTCCAATCGGTCGGCCAGCACCCGCCGCACCTCGTCTTCGGTCACGGCGCAGGCGGCGGCGATGCGTGCATTCTGCGCCTTGCCCTGCAGGTCGGCGACGACGAGAAACTCCTCGCGCGCCAGCGGCTCCGTCGGGTCGAGCATCGCCCCGCGCCCGTTCGCCAGCACGAAGCGGCCATATTCGCCCCGCGCCTTCGCGACGCGATCGGGATAGGCGAGGAGCAGGACCGCGCCGGCAGAGGTTTCCTGGCTGGCGCTGTTGCGGGCAGCAGCGTCCCTGGTACCCCCACCCCTAGCCCCTCCCCACAAGGGGGAGGGGGATTTTGAGGTACCACCTGAACCCGTTACGTTACCCGTTTCGGCGGGCCCACCTGATAAGTTCTCTCCGTCCGCACCTTGCGGTGACGATTGCCAACGTTCCCCTCCCCCTTGTGGGGAGGGGTTCGGGGTGGGGGTATTTCCCCGCGCCGACGCCTCCGCGCCTCGCGCCAGCTTCTCCGCCATGCCCTTCGCGGCCTGTGCGCGCGGACTGCGGTCGTTGCGGAACGAGGAAATCCGCCGTTCGAGATCAACCGAATTGCCGCCAAGGCCACGCTCGGTCAGCAACACCGCGAGCTGCGCCGCAAGCCTCCCGTCGGGCGCTTCCGTCACCATGTGCGCGAGACGGGCGGGCAGGGCGAGCTTGCGCATTGCTTCGCCGGTCGGCGTGATGCGCCCGTTTTCGTCGAGCGCGCCGAGTTCGCCAAGCAGGCTGCGCGCTTCGGCAAGAGCCGGCGCCGGCGGCTTGTCGAGGAAGGAAAGCGTCGCCGGATCGCTGACGCCGAACGCTGCCGCGTCCAGCACCAGCCCCGACAGATCAGCCTCGAGAATCTCCGGCGGGCTGAAGGCAGGCAGTGCGGCCGTCTGCTCCGCACGCCAGAGCCTGAGCGCCACGCCCGGCTCGGTTCGTCCCGCACGTCCGGCGCGCTGGTCGGCTGAAGCGCGCGAGACGCGCACGGTCTCAAGCCGCGTCAGTCCTGTGGCGGGCTCGTATTTCGGCAGCCGCGCAAGGCCGGAGTCGATTACCACCCGCACGCCGTCGATCGTGATCGAAGTCTCGGCAATCGAGGTGGCGAGCACCAGCTTGCGGCGCCCCGCCGGCGCCTTGCGGATCGCCGCGTCCTGCGCCTTGCCGTCGAGCCCGCCAAAGAGCGGCGTGATGTCGACATTGGCGGGAAGCCTGCCTTCCAGCAGCTCCGCCGTGCGCTCGATCTCGCGCTGGCCCGGCAGGAAGGCGAGCACGCTGCCTTCCTCCTCGGCAAAGACCATGCGGCAGGCCTCCGCCATTGCATCTTCGATGCGCTGGTCGGCCGGGCGCTCGCGGTAGCGGATCTCGATCGGGAAGCTGCGCCCCGCGCTTTCGATCACGGGAGCCTCGCCGAGTAGGTTTGCGACCCGCGCGCCGTCGATGGTGGCCGACATCACGAGGATCTTGAGTTCCGGCCGCAGCGCCGCCTGCACGTCGAGGGCGAGCGCCAGGCCGAAGTCGCCGTCGAGCGAGCGCTCATGGAATTCGTCGAAGAGGATGGCCGAGACGCCGGTGAGTTCCGCGTCGTCGAGGATCATGCGCGAGAGGATGCCCTCGGTGACGACGAGGATGCGCGTCTTGGCCGAGACGCGGCTGTCCATGCGCATGGCATACCCGATTGTTTCGCCGGGTTCCTCGCCGAGCATTGCCGCCATGCGGCGCGCGGCGGCGCGTGCGGCGAGCCGCCTTGGTTCGAGGAGAAGGATCCTGCCGTCCCCCCGCCATGCTGCATCGAGCAGGGCGAGCGGGACGAGGGTGGTCTTGCCGGCGCCAGGCGGCGCGACGAGGACTGCGGATTCGCGCTCAGACAGAGCGTCGAGCAGCCGGGGCAGAACTTGCGATACGGGCAGGGACGGTAGTTGCTTCGCCATGACGCGCCGGTATGCCCGAAGTCGAAGCCGCCTTCCAGCCATTCTGGACGCCGCGGTACCACTCGATGTACCAGGCAACGGCGAACTGCAGCACGATGCCGGCAGCAACGATCGCGATGTCGACCTCGAGGTTGGTCACGAACACCATGCGCCAGGCCTGTGCCGCCATCGACAGGATGGTGCCGGTGACGAATACGGGAAGCGCGTGGCGGCCCATGATCGACAGCGGATTGTTTTCCGGCAGGCGGGCAAGGCCGTTCACCCACGGCAGGCTGACGACGAGATAAGCGATCGACAGGACGTGCAGCAGGCGCGGCAGCGACAGGTAGGTCTTGTCGAAGCCGGTGAGCACAGCAGGCAGGCCCATAGAGATGTCGACGCCCCACAGCGGCAGCTTCACCCAGACGAGCGCCAGCACGGCATAGGCAGCGGCGATGCCGATCAGCAACGGGTTGCGTGGCAGCTTGCCGCCGCGCTTGACGTAGGTCATGCCGGCAAGGCCGATCACGAACAGGAACTGCCACGACAGCGGGTTGAGGAACCACACGCCGTCGTTCGGGTAGTTGAGTGGGCCGACCTTGTAGATGCCGGCGAGCAGCCAGACGAGGCCCGAGGCGGCCACCATCGCCAGCTGGCTGAAGCGGCCGATGATCAGGAAGACCGGCAGGAGCACCAGCACTGCCGCGTACATCGACAGGATGTTGTTGTAGCCCAGCTGGTGACCGAGCGTGACGATACCGAACAGCGCCGCGGCGGTGTCGTCCATCACCGGACCGATGTTGATCTTTTCGAGCAGCTCCGGCGCGGCAAATTGTAGCGCGAAGTAGGAGAAGATGCCGAGCGTCGCCATCGTCGTGCCGAGCTGCGCCATGTAGAGGACGCCCGCCCGGCGCCACATCTTCAAGGTCAGCGGCAATGCGCTCTGCCAGTTGAACTTCAGCCCATAGGCGAAGGCGGCGGAGATGCCGGAGATCAGCACGAAGGCTTCGGCGGCGTCCGAGAAACCGAAGTTCTTCGTCGTCAACGATTCCAGTGGGTTGCCGGGAACGTGATTTATGAAGATGGTGATCAGGGCCACCGCCCTGATGACGTCAATCCGGGTATCTCGCACGCTTCTCTTCCAGTTGTTCATGCCCGTAAATTGGCGGGCATTGATATGGTTCCGGCTGAACAACTTTGTCGCAGTCGGGGCGAACTTAGAATCGTTCTAAGTTATTGATCTATGAGTGTTTTCATCAGCTTTTGATTGACAGCGGCGTGCCGCGGGGCTTTTATGGCGGCGCGTCAGACGACGCAACCCTTTGATGTCCGGGCCTTGAACCCGGTTGATTGGAGGTAGCAGTGATGGATCGCGTAATGGTGCGGCAGCGCCGCATCGCAGCTCGGCTTTCGCCCTTCCTTGCAACGCTGGCTTTGACAGCCGCGGCCTTCCTCCTTCCTCCCGCTGACGACGGGAAGTCAGCAAATGTCGCAGCTGATGCAATTCGGCTTGCGGCAACTTATATCCCGGCCGACGCCGCTCCGGTTCCTGCCGGACAGCACTGAGTGTATTGAGCCCGGCCGCGCCATTGCGCGGCTCAGCCATGAGTAGGCAAATGCTGGTCTGCCACTGCAATCTCATTACCGCCAAGGAAATCGAGGAGACGATCGTCGCCCTCCTCGACGAGGACCCATGGCAGCTCATCGTGCCTGCAAAGGTGTACCATCGCCTGAAACAGCGTGGACGCTGTTGCGGCTGCTTCCCAAATGTGGTGGAAACGATCATTCGGGTCACCGAAGAGTATCATCTGCGCCATGGCGCGGGTGAAAGTGAGATCGTACCATTCCTGGACCGTGTACGTGGATTGCGCGGCCAATTTGGAGGCATGAGCCATGAAGGGCGAAAGTCAGATCATCGAGCGGCTTAACGAGGCGCTTTTCCTCGAGCTCGGCGCAGTTAACCAGTACTGGCTGCATTACCGCCTTCTGGAAGACTGGGGTTACCTCAAGCTTGCTAAGAAGGAGCGCGAGGAATCGATCGAAGAGATGCACCACGCGGATAAGATCATCGCGCGCATCATCTTCCTCGAAGGCCACCCGAACCTGCAGAAGGTTGGACCGCTCCGCATCGGCCAGAACGTCAAGGAAGTTCTTGAGGCGGATCTTGCCGGCGAATACGACGCCCGCACCTCCTACAAGCGCTCGCGCGAAATCTGCAACGAGCTTGGCGACTACGTCACCATGAAGCTGTTCGAGGAACTGCTTGCCGACGAGGAGGGTCATATCGACTTCCTCGAGACGCAGCTGCAGCTCCTGGAAGAGCTTGGTGAAAAGAAGTACGGCCTGCTCAACGCATCCTCCGCGGACGAAGCGGAATAAGAGACCGGCTTACGCCGCCTCGGGCGCAAGTTCCGGGGCGGCGTCAAGAACCACAGGCGCGCCCTGTGGCTCAGTCAGGGCGCCGAGGCCGCCCGCACGTAGCAGCGATGCAAAGCGCCCGCCATCCCGCTCGGCAAGCTCGCGGAACGCGCCCATCTCGACGATGCGGCCCTTGTCCATGAAGATCACCAGGTCGGCGTCGCACACGGTCGAAAGGCGGTGGGCGATGACGAAGGTCGTGCGGTTTGCACGCAGGCGGTCGATTGCCTCCTTCACCTTCATTTCCGTCTCGACGTCGAGCGCGGACGTCGCCTCGTCGAGGACGAGGATCGGTGCGTCCTTCAGGATCGCGCGGGCGATTGCGATGCGCTGGCGTTCGCCGCCCGACAACTGCGATCCGCGCTCGCCGACCATCGTGTCGTAGCCCTCGCTCTTGGCGAGGATGAAGTCTTGTGCTGCGGCCGCGACGGCAGCGGCATGGACCTCGCCATAGCCGGCATCCTCGCGGCCGAGCCGGATGTTCTCCTCGATCGTGCGGTTGAGCAGGCCCGCGTCCTGAAACACGGTCGCGATCTGGGCACGCAGCGAAGCGCGCGTGATCGTGCGCGTGTCCATGCCGTCGACACGGATCGTGCCGGACTTGGGATCGTAGACCCTCTGCAGGAGGTTGATGAGCGTCGACTTGCCGGCGCCGGTTGGGCCGACGATGGCGACGGTCTTGCCGGCCGGAACGTGGAACGAGATGTTCTCCACGCCCGAGCGCGAGTCAGGGAACTGGAACGAAACGTTCTCGAAGGTAACGTCGCCGGCAACGCGGCCGATCGGGCGGGTACCCAGCGGCTCGCGGCGCTCCCCGCTTGCATCTTCCATCGCATAGAAGGGCTCGAGCTTTGCGCGGGCCTCGAACACCTGCGTGACAAACGCGGTGATCTGGTCGAGGCGGCCGATCAGCAGCGTCGCAAAGCCCGCAAAGGCGACGATGTCGCCGATGTTGAGCTGGCCCTTTTCGACCAGCAGCGCGCCGATGATCAGCACCACCATCATCGAGATGGTGGCCGACAGGCGGTGCAGGGCGCTGGCCAGGGCCCACCAGTTGAGCACCGGGAACTGCGCGTTGATGAGCTCGGCCGTGTAGGCGCGCAGCGACTGCGTCTCCTGCGCAAGACGGCCGTAGCTCTGCAGCACCGAGACATTGCTGATCGAGTCGCTGACATGCTCGAACACGCGGTGGTAGTGGCGCTCGACCTGCGCCTGCCCGTCACGGGTCTTCTCCATCACCAGCCGGCCGATCATCACATAGGTGACGCCCAGCGCAACCAGCACCAGCGCCATCCGCCAGTCGAGCGTGAGCGCGGTGGGGATGAGGAACAGCAGCGCGACTGCCGTCGACAGATGCTGGCGCATGAATTCCAGCCACAGCGAGAACAGCGTTTCGAGCGCGCGCAACAGGGTGTGGAGCGAATTCGAGGTGCCGTGCTTGTGATGCCACGCCAGCGGCATGTTGATCACCTTCTCGAAGGACGCGGCCATGACCTCGGTGCGGCGGCGGTGAGCCAGCCGGTCGGCGGCACGCGCAACCAGAACGAAGGCAACGACGTTGAATACGCCGAGACCCGCCCACAGGCTGATCTCGGACATAACGCTCCGCTCCTGGGCAATGGACTCGATCACACGGCCGAACAGGATCGGCTCAGCGATCATGATCGCTGCCAGTACGACATTGGCGATGCAAATGGCCGTGACCTGCCGCTTGTCGGCGGCGAGATAACTCAGGGCTCGGCTATAGATTTGCAGGAGTGTCACGCAAAGAACCTCGTGTCTTGCTGCATCGCAGCATCGGCGGCGGACGCTACGCCTTGGCACATTCGGCCACAATGCGAAAAGCGCGATTCCGTTGCGTCATCTCCAACAACAACGGCGACACGTCTTTACGTTTCGTGATCTGGTAACAAACTGAAATCGTTATGAAAATGGCAAGATTGCGGCGGGCATCAGCCCGCCGAGGTCACAATTGCCTCATGCACGCCGCTCTTTTCGAGCCGGATAGTCTCCACGGCGTGCTTGTTGACCTCGATATGAGGCTCTTCACCTTTTCTTACCGTGATGCGGTAGACGGCATCGGCAATGCGAAGACGGACGCTGAATCCCTCCCAGCTCGCCGGCATCGACGGATTGATCGTGAGCTCGTCGCCGCGCCGCTCGATGCCGAGGATGCCTTCCACCGCCGCGCGGTGCAGCCAGCCGGCGGAACCGGTGTACCAGGTCCAGCCGCCGCGCCCTGCCTTGTCGCCCACCGAGTAGACGTCGGCGGCAACGACATAGGGCTCGACGCGATAGCGCTCGGCTTCTTCCGGCGTCAGCGCGTGGCTGACCGGGTTCAGCATCTCGAACACCCGCCAGGCCTCGTCGGCCCGTCCAAGGCGGGCAAGCGCGATCACCAGCCAGGTGGCGGCGTGCGTGTACTGGCCGCCATTCTCGCGCACACCCGGCGGGTAGCGCTTGATGTAGCCGGGTTCCTTGTCGGTGTTCTCGAACGGCGGCGTGAACAACTTCGCGATCCGCAGCTCGCCGTCGACCAGCAGTTCCACTGCCTTACCGACCGCCTTTTCCGCGCGCTCGGGATCAGCCTCCCCGGAAATCACCGCCCAGGACTGCGCGATCGAGTCGATCATGCACTCGTCGGCTTCTTTCGAGCCGAGCGGAGAGCCGTCGTCGAAATAGCCGCGGCGGTACCATTCGCCGTCCCAGCCGGCGTCTTCCAGTGCCTGCTTCAGCCGCCCGGCATGCGCCTCCCAGGCGTCGGCGCGCGCCTTGTCGCCGCGCTCGGCCGCGATTGGCGCGAAGTCGCGCAGCGTCTTCAGCAGGAACCAGCCGAGCCAGACGCTGGTTCCCTTGCCGGCCTCGCCGACACGGTCCATGCCGTCGTTCCAGTCGCCGCCGAGAATCAGCGGCAGCCCGTTCTCGCCGGTGCGTTTCACGGCAAGGTCCAGCGCCCGCGCGCAATGCTCGTAGAGGCTCGCGCTCTCGGCCGAAGGCTCCGGCGTGAAAAAGGCGTCGTGCTGGCCTTCCTTGAGTTGCTGGCCCTCGATGAAGCGAATGTCCTCGTCGAGGATCGCCCGGTCGCCGGTCGTCTTGATGTAGTGCTGGGTCGCGTGCGCCAGCCACACCACGTCGTCCGAGATCATGGTGCGCACGCCCGCGCCCGTGCGCGGCAGCCACCAGTGCTGCACGTCGCCTTCCGGGAACTGCCGCGAGGCCGCGTTGAGGATCTGCTCCCTGGCCAGCGATGGGTCGTAAAGCAGCAGCCCCAGCGTGTCCTGCAGCTGGTCGCGGAAGCCGAACGCGCCGCTTGCCTGGTAGAAGGCCGAACGCGCCCGCAGGCGGCAGGCCAGCGCCTGATAGGGCAGCCAGACATTGACCATGGCGTTGAACGCCGGGTCGGGTGTTTCGACCTGCAGCGCGCTCGAGAACTGCTCCCAGGCGTCACGGTTGGCGCTCACCCGTTCGTCGAAGTCGACGCCAAGGTGGCGCTGTGCCAGCGCGACCGCTTCCTCCTGCGAACCGGCATCGCCGAGCACGAACATCACCGAAGCGGTGCCGCCCGCCGGCACCTCGACGTCGCACGAAAGTGCCGCACAGCTGTCGGAACCCGCCTCGACCGCGCCGGAAAGCTCGGCGCCCGCAAGCGGTGCCGCCGGCATGCGGCTAGAGCCGCCCGCGCCGATGAACTCGGCCCGGTCGCAGGTAAAGCGTTGGTCCTTGCCGTTGGTGGCGAGAAACGCCACCCGGTCGCCGAAGTCGAGGTGATAGGGGTTGCGCGCAATCACTGTGCCCGTCCCGCTGTCATGGCCCGGCACGATCAGCGGCGCGGACTTCGCCCGGTTGGTGCCCATCACCCACTCGGCATAGGCATAGACGCGCAGCTTCGCCGGCGACGAACCCGTATTGCGGATCGTCAGCCGCTGCACCTTCACCGGATCGGTGGGGTCGACGAGCTGCGTCAGTTCCGTCGCCAGCCCGCCGCGGTGGACGCTGAAGCGCGACATGCCGCGCGCGTGCCGTGCCTCGCAGACGAGGGCCGGGTCGCGCAGCACGCAGGCCAGCGGCGAGAACGCTTCGCCGCTTTTCAGGTCGTGGATATAGATCGCCTCGCCGGGGCGGTCGGTCACCGGGTCATTCGACCACGGTGTCAGCTGGAAGTCGCGGCTGTTGCGGCTCCAGGTGAACGACGAACCGTCCGCCGAGGTGTGGAAGCCGAACTCGCGGTTGGCGATGACGTTGATCCAGGGCTGCGGCGTCGTCTGGTTGCCGGACAGGCGCACGACATATTCGCGGCCGTCATCGGCAAAACCGCCGAAGCCGTTCCAGAAGGCAAGGTCATCGCCGCTCGCCCGCTGCGGCAGCTTGGCGGCGCGGACGATTGCCGGCACGCGTGCCGGTGCCATCAGCCGCGCATTCTGGCCGGCGCGCTCGATCTGGTCGAGGATCTGGCCGTTGCGCGTGTGCATGACGACGCGCGCCGCCGCGATCAGAGTCTTGTACGACCAGTCGTCCATCAGGTCGCGGCGCACGGCGAAGATGTGCTGGCGCGGGCCAAGCTCGCGGCCGCGCAGCCTTGCGTTCTCGCACAGCTGCTCGATCGCCTGCTGCAGGTCCTGCACGTAGGACGAGGCCTGCTCGTTGACGATGACGAGGTCGACGACGACGCCGTGCGCGCGCAGGTATTCCTGCATCCGCAGCGCCGAGGCGACGATGTTGAGGTCCGCGAGCTCGCTGATGCGCAGCGCGAAGATCGGGAAGTCGCCCGAAATCGCCATCGGCCACAGGTTCGACTGCGAGCCGAGGCCGGAGGCGATGTTGTCGGCTGTTGCGCGCAGCGTCGGGTCGGCGAACAGCAGGTGACGTGCCAGCTTCTGCACGCCCGCGGCTTCGGCGAGGCTCAGGCCGACATGGCGCGTCTGCACCTGCGAGCGCGTCCAGGCCAGCATCGCCTGGCGCTGGTAGCTGTCCGGCTGGCGGAAGCGCAGGATTTCGCGGCCGATGTCGGTGCGGTTCGCTGCCGTGATCGTCCAGAAGGTCAGCGCCACCTTGCGCCGCGCGGGAACGCGCACCTTGGCGCGCAGCGCAACGATCGGGTCGAGCGTGTAGCCGGCAGCGCCGGTCAGCCTTGCGCCCGGATCGAAGGCCGCAGCATTGACGATCGAGCGGCCGCGGCCGATGAAGTTGCGCCGGTCGGTCTCCGCCTCCACCTCGCGCGCGACCCCCTCGACCGAAGTGACGAAGTGCGCCAGCGCGATGGTCGGGTCGGAATTCGAGCGCCGCTGCCGCTCGGCGAAGATCGTCGACGTTGCATGGTCGATCTCCGTGCGCACGAACATCTTCGAGAACGCCGGATGCGCGTTGTCGGCGGCGTCAAAGTTCAGCGCCAGTTCGGCAAACGAAGTGATCTCGACATGACGGTCACGATCGCTCTCGTTGAACAGGGTGAGGCGGCGTGCCTCGCCGTTGCCCTCCTGCACCGCGATGCACTCCACTTCCGAGCGCAGCGTGCCGACCGACTTCATGAACACCGCCTTGTCGTCGTGGAAGGTGGTGACGCAGTTCTCGCCGTCGATCCGCTTCGGCGCTGGGGTCGCCGACCACCATTCGCCGGTGTCGGGATCGGAGATGAACAGGAACGTGCCGGTCTGTTCTTCGAGCGCGTCGCCGTTCCAGCGCGTGACGGCAACCTCGTCGGCGCGGCTGTAGCCCGCGCCGGTCGAGGTGACCATGACGTGGTAATGGCCGTTGGACAGGAGGCCGACTGCCGGCTGCGCGTTGATCGGGTCGATGATCGTGCGCGAATCCGGCCGTTCGTCGACCAGCGCCGGCTTGATGCGCTCGGCCGTGTCGGCGCGGATTGGCATCTCCGGCACGTCGCGCGGCGCCTTTTCCTGCAACAGCAGCTCGGCTGCCTTAATGACCGGGTCGGAGTGGAAGCGCTCGCGCATCCGCCCCTCGAACACCACGTTGTCGACCGCGACGATCGACATGCCGTGGTGGTGGGCAAAGTAGTTGCGCACGACGGCGCGGCGATGGCCTTCCGGCACGCGTTCCGGCGTGAAGTCGACGGCGTCGTAGTAGCCGTAGCGGCCCATCGCGCCCAGCGCCTTCAGCCGCTTCAGGTTCGCGACCGCATCGTCAGGCCGGAACTGCGCCGCAAGCAGGCTTGCATAGGGCGCGATGACCAGATCCTGCGCGAGGCCGCGCTTGAGTCCCAGGCCCGGCACGCCGAAATTGGTGTACTGGTAGGTCATCTCGCGGTCGCGCGCGTGGTACGCGGCTTCCGAAATGCCCCACGGCACGCCGCGCGAGCGCGCATAGGACATCTGCTTGGCGACGATCAGCCGATTGGACTGGGTCAGCAGGCCGCCGGCAGGCTCCTGCATCACCAGCGGCGGCATCAGGTACTCGAACATCGAGCCCGACCACGACAGCAGCGCGCCGGAGAAGCCGATCTCGGTGACCGGGCGGCCGAGCCTGAACCAGTGCTCTGTCGGCAGGTCGCCCTTGGCGATGCCGAACAGGCTGGTGAGGCGCGCTTCCGAGGCGAGCAGGTCATAGCAGGCCTCGTCGAGCTGGCGTTCCTCGACGCGGTAGCCGATCGAGAGCAGCTTGCGGTCCTCACGCAGCAGGAACGAGAAGTCCATCTCGAACGCGAACTGGCGCGCGCGGTCGCGCAGCGAGGCGAGCTTTTCGCGCAGGCGCGGGGTGCCGTTGCCGGCCGTGTGCGAGTCGTTGAGATGCGCCTCGCAGACCTTTTCCAGCTTTCCGGCCCATAGTGACAGTTCCTGCGATGCCGGCGAGCCGATCTCCTCGTCGAGGCCGCGCGCCAGCCGCACGATGTCGGCGGCGAGAACCGTCAGGTTGATGGTGCGGATGGCAGCCGTCTCCGGCTCCGAGCGGATCGTGTTGACCGCGCGGCGCATGCCCTCGATGCGCTCGGCAAGGCGGTGGCGCAACGGGCGCAAGAGGCGCCGGTCGTCCGGCAGCCTCTCGAGTTTTTCCTCGAGGATGCGGGTGACGTCGATGATGCCCTCGAAGTCGCCCTGAAGGTGTGCCGCCAGCGCATGGGTCCAGGCATCGCACGCCGCCGCCACCGCGATGAGGTGGCCGGCGAGGTTGCCGCTGTCGACCGAGGAAATGTAGAGCGGATGCAGCGGCTTCAGCGTCCGCGTCTCGTACCAGTTGAAGAGATGGCCCCGGTAGCGCTCCATCTTCTCCATGGTCGCCAGCGTTCGGTCGAGCCGGTCGGCGGTTTCGTTGAGGCTGATCCACCCGAAGTCGCGCGCCGCAACGGTCGAGAGCAGGTACATGCCGATATTGGTCGGCGACGTACGCGCCGCCACCACCGGCTGTGGCACTTCCTGGAAGTTGTCCGGAGGCAGCATGTTGTGCTCCTCCGTCACGAACGTCTCGAAGTAGAGCCAGGTTCGGCGGGCGGCGTCGCGCAGGAACGCCTTGTCGTCAGGCTGGACCACCAGCCGGTCCTCGGTCTCGGCCGACTGGCTGACGAACCAGGCGAAGGCGGGCGAGCCCACCCACATCAGCGCGAAGAACGCCGCGATCCACGCGCCGGTGGTGCCGCCGAGCAGCGGTATGACCGCCGCGATCAGCGCGACGGGAACCGCGCCCGACATCTGGAAATAGTGGCCGATCAGTCCCTTGCCGCTGGCGCTGCGCGCTACGCTCGATGCCGTGCGCCATTCGAGCAGCTGCTTGCGCGAGACGAACAGGCGGTAGAGCGTGCGCACGATCGCGTCGGCATAGGACGAAGCCTGGTGCGCCATCAGGATGATCTTCGAGGCGACCAGCGCGCTCGAGAAGCTGATGTCGCGGCCAAGCGAGGCAAAGTGCGCCTTGATCCTGGATTCCGTGTCGCGCGGCACCAGCGAGTCGACGATGTGGTAGGTCGCCGACAGGAACAGGCTGAGGATCAACAGCGCCTGCCACTGCGCGGCCTGCGTGAACGGCAGAACCGTCCAGCCGGCAATCGATGCGGCCACCCACAGGATTGGCAGCAGCGAGCGGCGCAGATTGTCGATCATCTTCCAGCGCGACAGGCCGGAAATGCCCGATGCCGGGTTGAAGATCCACGGCAGCAGCTGCCAGTCGCCACGCACCCAGCGATGGTGGCGAGCAGCATCGACCAGGTAGCGCGTCGGATAATCCTCGATCACCTCGACGTCGGTGACGAGGGCGGCGCGCGCGAACGCGCCTTCGATCAGGTCGTGCGACAGGATCGCGTTTTCCGGGATGCGGCCGTCGAGCGCCGTTTCCATCGCGTCGATGTGGTAGAGGCCCTTGCCGGTAAACGTACCTTCGCCGAACAGGTCCTGATAGGTGTCGGAGACCGCGAAGACATAGGGGTCGATGCCGCGGTTGGCCGAAAACACCCTCTGGAAGAAGGAAGACTCCTCGCCGCTGGTGAGCGAGGCGGTCACGCGCGGCTGCATGATGCCGTAGCCCGTCACCACGCGCTTCAACTTGGGGTCGATCACCGGCCTGTTCAGCGGGTGCATCATCTTGCCGACGAGCTTGGCGACCGCGTCGCGCGTCATGCGCGTGTCGGAGTCGAGCGTCATCACGTGGACGACGTCCGACGGCAGCGGCGAGGCGGGCGGGAAGAAGGTGGTGTCCTTGTCGCCGCGCAGCATGGCGTTCAGCTCATGCAGCTTGCCACGCTTGCGCTCCCAGCCCATCCAACAGCCTTCCGACGGGTTGTAGAGCCGCTTGCGGTGCAAGAGGTAGAAGCGGTCGTAGCCCTCCTTCGGGTAGCGCGCGTTCAGCGCGGCCATCTGGTTTTGCGCATGTTCCAGCAGCGCCTTGTCCGCCGGGCTCTGCTCGTCGTCGCTGTCCGGCCAGTCCGACAGGATCGCGAAGTGCAGCTCGCCGGTCATGTTGGCGAGGTAATGCACCTCGAGGTCGCGCACCGCCTCATCGACATCGTCACGGCTGCCGAACATGGTCGGCACGGCAACCAGCGTGCGCGCCTCCGCGGGCACACCCTGCTTGTACTCGTATCCGATCAGTCGCGTTGGCTTAACGAAGGTCGAGACGATGGTGTTGAAGAGGCCCATCGCCGCTTCGGAAGCGGGCAGGGCAAAGAGCAGGACAAGGAGGGTGGTGGTGCCGGACGAAAATCCCGCCGAGGTGAGCGCCCAGGCCGTCGCGGCGAGCAGCACCAGCGTGATGATGGCCACCGGAGCGACCATTCCAAGCCAGCCGATCCGTCGGTAGGCGCGGTAGAACTTCAGTGAAAGAGGGGGCTGGTATCCGACCCGCTGCTCGAACTCCTCGAGGTCCGGCCCGGCAAGCACCGAGCCAACGTCGACGTTCTTCTCGCCGGCGAAGTCGAGCGCGGCGCGGGTGATCGTCGCCTCGTCCTTGCCGGAGCGCTTGGCGAGTTCCTCGATCGCGCGGCGGTAGGCATCGCGCGACTGAAAGTCGAGCGCGTCGAAATCGGTGTGCTCGCGCAGCAGGCGGTCGACGCTGGACACCGTCTCGAACCAGTCGGTCCAGTCGATGTCGTCGATCAGGCGCAGGCCCTTGATGATGTTGCCGGTGGTGACATTGCCGGCGGAAAGGTTGGCGTGCTCGGCAAGCGTTGCTTCCTCGGCGTCAGTGCCGGAAGCCTCCAGCTCGTTCTCGAGCCAGCCGAGCGCCGCGCCCGACGAGACGGAGCCGTCGCGCAGGCGAAACAGCAGCTGCGTGGCGAAAACCCGGTCCTTGGCGTACTGCCTGTGGTTGTTCAGCACCTGCGTCGAGTGCTCGGCCGGAAGCACGGCGATCTGGTCGGCAAGCGCATTGGCGGCAAGGCGCATGTCGCGCGCGCCCGCGACGCGCAGCGCCAGCCGGCGCAGGTTTTCTACCAGCACGAAGCGCAGGATCGACGGCAGCGCCCACAGTTCGCCGATGCGCAGCGGCTGCACGTCCTGAAAGCCCTCGACGATCTCGCGAAAACCTTCGAGCGAGATCGCGCTGTCGGTATGGGCGACATAGGCCCAGGCAATCGCCAGCACGCGTGGGATGCCTGCACCCTCGAGTTCCGGCAGCTCCTGATAGAAGCGCGGCGGTAGATCGCGGCGAATGCCCGCGATCGCGGCTTCCACCACGTGCGAGTTGTCGAGCAGCCAGTTGGCTGCCGGCGTCAGCTGTTCGCCGGCCTGCTGCGCGCGCGCGAGCGTCTGCGCGACCTCGCGGATATGGCCGGCATTTTCCTTGGTTCTCTGTCGTGGATCGAAGTTCTTGACGCCAACGACCAGCGCCGAGCCCCCTTCAGCGACAGCGCGGCCGAGAGCCCGCAGGTCGCCCTGGTGCTGGAAGCTGGATCGAATTGGTACCTCGCCCCGCGTGGACGAGGGAACGGTTTCCTGCCCTTGTACAGGACCGGCATGCATGTTCATTGACAATAACTCTCGAAACCCGTGGCCCACCGCGGCCACCAGCCTGCATCGCTCACACGACTACGGAACGCCCTTTAAACGATTGATTGGGTCAAGTGTTCCGCAGGCGGAATGGGCCGCCATCAATTTCGATTACGTGGTCTTTTACGATGCGTGAGCTTTCGTGCGCATGCTTCTCATCCCCATCCGAGTCTTGCCCCAAACTTGGAAAAGCAGGCGTTAAAGCCTATATTCAGTGCGGTTCAGGTGCGCGATTCGACCGTCCACAGCGCACCTTTTTTATGAACGGCACGATTGGATTTATATGAGCGACCAGACCGAGAACGTCAACGGCGGGGCAGCCGAGTACGGCGCGGATTCCATCAAGGTTCTCAAGGGCCTGGACGCCGTCCGCAAGCGGCCGGGCATGTACATTGGTGACACCGATGACGGCTCCGGTCTCCACCACATGGTCTACGAGGTGGTCGACAACGCCATCGACGAGGCGCTGGCGGGCTACGCGACGCGCGTCACCGTGACCCTCAATCCCGACGGTTCGTGCACCGTAACCGACAACGGTCGCGGCATTCCGACGGATATTCACTCCGGCGAGGGTGTTTCTGCGGCCGAGGTCATCATGACGCAGCTGCACGCCGGCGGTAAGTTCGACCAGAACTCCTACAAGGTGTCCGGCGGTCTGCACGGCGTCGGCGTTTCGGTCGTGAACGCGCTGTCGACCTGGCTTAAGCTGACCATCCGCCGCGGCGGCAAAATCCACTCAATCCAGTTCTCGCATGGCGTCCCTGACGCGCCGCTCGCCGTCATCGGCGAAGCCGGCGAGGAAACCGGCACGGAAGTCACCTTCCTGCCGTCGCCGGAAACCTTCACCAGGACCGAGTTCGACTATACGACGCTGGAAAACCGCTTGCGCGAGCTCGCCTTCCTGAACTCGGGCGTGCGCATCATCCTCACCGACGCGCGCCATGCCGACGTCAAGCAGCAGGAGCTGCACTACGAGGGCGGCCTCGAAGAGTTCGTGAAGTATCTCGACCGCACCAAGAAGCCGCTGATCGCCCGCCCGATCTACATCACCGGCGAGCGCGACGGCATCACCGTCGAGGTCGCGATGTGGTGGAACGACAGCTACCACGAGAACGTGCTGGCCTTCACCAACAACATCCCGCAGCGCGACGGCGGCACCCACCTTGCCGGCTTCCGCGGCGCGCTCACGCGCCAGGTCACCGGCTATGCCGACTCCTCGGGCATCTCCAAGAAGGAAAAGGTCTCGCTTTCGGGCGACGACTGTCGCGAGGGCCTGACCGCCGTTCTGTCGGTCAAGGTGCCGGACCCGAAATTCTCGTCGCAGACCAAGGACAAGCTGGTCTCGTCGGAAGTCCGCCCGGTCGTTGAAAGCCTCGTCAACGAGGCGCTCAGCACCTGGCTTGAGGAGCATCCGACCGAAGCGAAGGTGCTCGTCGGCAAGGTCGTCGAGGCTGCCGCCGCGCGCGAGGCCGCCCGCCGCGCCCGCGAACTTACCCGCCGCAAGGGCGCGCTCGACATCGCATCGCTGCCCGGCAAGCTCGCCGACTGCCAGGAGCGCGATCCGGCCAAGTCCGAACTCTTCATCGTCGAGGGTGACTCGGCAGGCGGCTCGGCCAAGTCCGGCCGCTCGCGCAAGAACCAGGCGATCCTGCCGCTGCGCGGCAAGATCCTCAACGTCGAGCGCGCGCGCTTCGACCGCATGCTGTCGTCCGACATGATCGGCACGCTGATCACCGCGCTCGGCACCGGCATCGGCAAGGACGAGTTCAATCCGGAAAAGCTGCGCTACCACAAGATCATCATCATGACCGACGCGGACGTCGACGGCGCGCACATCCGCACGCTGCTCCTGACGTTCTTCTTCCGTCAGATGCCGGAGCTGATCGAGCGCGGGCACCTCTATATTGCCCAGCCGCCGCTCTACAAGGTGACGCGGGGCAAGAGCACGCAGTACATCAAGGACGAGCGTTCGTTTGAAGAATTCCTCATCAACACCGGCCTTGAAGACGCGGCGCTTGAGCTCGCCGGCGGCGAAGTCCGCGCCGCTCAGGACCTGCGCAGCGTCATCGACGACGCACTCTCCGTCCGCACCTTGCTCAACGGCCTGCACACGCGCTACTCGCGCCAGGTGGTCGAGCAGGCGCTGATCGCCGGCGCGCTCAATCCGGAAATCCTCCACAATCCGAGCCGCGCCGCCGACGCCGTCGCCCATGTCGCCGAGCGTCTCGACATGATCTCGGAAGAAACCGAGCGCGGCTGGTCTGGCCGTGTCAGCGTCGGCGCCTCCGGCAACATCGATGGCCTGATCCTCGAGCGCACCGTGCGGGGCGTGAAGGAGACGGTTACGCTCGACGCCGCGCTGCTCGGCTCCGCCGACGCGCGCGCGCTCGACCGCTACACCGCGCGCCTGCAGGAAATCTACGAGCGCAGCCCGCTGCTTCGCCGCCGCGACGCTTCGGCCCAGATCTCCGGTCCGTCGGCCCTGCTCGACTTTATCTTCGCGGTCGGCCGCAAGGGCCTTACCATGCAGCGCTACAAGGGTCTTGGCGAGATGAACGCCGAGCAGCTGTGGGAGACGACGCTCGACCCGAACGTCCGCTCGCTGCTGCAGGTGAAGATTTCCGACGCGACCAACGCCGACTCCCTCTTCGCCCGCCTCATGGGCGACGAGGTCGAACCCCGCCGCGACTTCATCCAGGAAAACGCGCTGTCGGTGGCAAATCTCGACGTGTGATCGGGGCGGGCTGCGGCGGCCTTCTTCTCTGCCGCTGCCATCTCCTGCCGCTTCTCCGCCTTCCGGAGATCTCGATATGCAAGCGGGCTCCTCGGAGCCCGCTTTTGTTTTGGGCTTGTGGCATCAGGCCAATTCATTCGGTTGGTACCCCGCGCGAGCGCACACGCTCTGCTACCCGCGTGTTCGGGCTCCGGTGGTTCACGACATGTGGCACGAACCTTCCCCGGAGCCCCTTGTTCTCCGGAACCGCTCCATGAGCCCCCTCCGGCGCTTCGCGCCACCTCCCTCGCGTTGCGGGGGAGGATCCGGGTCGTGCAGGTGGAAATGACGGCCCCTTGACTGGAAGCTTGGCCGATCACCGGTACCTCAGATCAGGATGAACACAGCGCTGCTCAATAACTCGGCCTGAGGATCCTCCCCCATTTATGGGGGAGGGGGACCATGCGAAGCATGGTGGAGGGGGCGTCGTGAAGCGCTGCGTTCCCAATTCCCCGCCGTCGAGCACCGGCGCTCTCGCCGAACACTCTTTCTTCTTGCCCGTCTACGCCGCTGTGGCGTTCCGGCATGGATCGTCGAGGCAGGCCCGGCGATGACGAAGTGGGAGATGTAGCGGATCGATGACGACCGCCCGCGAGGCGGCGATGGCGTTTGTGGGGAGCGGTCAGGTCGCTCGCGATCTGCCTGGGAGATCCCATCTTCGCCAGGAGGAAGGGCCCGGGGGGCGAAGGAGGAGGGGTCGGGGGCACAGGAGGGTGACGGAGGGGAAGGAGGGGGTACGGGAGACGCCGGCACAGCCTAGACGAACGCGCACACCATCTCAGCTTCGTCATCCTCGGGCTTGACCCGAGGATCCAGGCCTGAACGGCTCCGCTTACGCGGCGGGGGAGGACTTGGCGCTAACGCCGCCCAATGCTCCCGTTCCTTCCGTCCCCTTGCAGCCTCCTTCCGCCACTGCACCACCTGCCCGCTTCACCCCACCCTGAGCTCCGACAACACCTCGATCGAGCGGTCCTCGCGGACTTCCTCGAGCGGGCGGCCGTCGGCGCGAAGGCGCTCGTCGCGGGCAAGGTTGAGGTGGACGATCTCGTCCTCGTAGCGGGTCAGCACCGCCGTCAGCCAGCGGTTCACGAGATAGTCGGGCGTTGCCATCTCGACATTGAAGCGGTCGAGCAGCGCGTTGGTGGCATTGGCATCGCGCCAGTCACCGCCCACCACCCAGTGGTTGACGGTAAACAGACGCGTCAGCTTGCCCTGGCCGGTGACCCCCACGGCAACAAGGTGCACCGGCTCGCTGTCGCGCCCTTGTGGGCGCACGAAGCAGTGAAAGTGCCCGTGCTCGCCGAGCCGGGCACTGTCGTCATGGCAGTGGTAGTACCACTGCGCGCCGGTTGCCGGATCGAACACGTCCGGTTGCGGATAATGCTTCCAGGTGACGAGCCCTTCGGCGGGCAGCGTGCGCAGCAGGACCGACGTGCCCGACTTGGCAAGCACGTGCTCGCAATAGGCCATCTCCTGCGCCGCGCGCTGCTTCGCCTCGTCGCTCATCAGAGCACGCCTGCCGAGCAGGGGTTGATGTCGGAAGCCGGTGCCGGCTCGGGGGCAGGCGCGGCCGGAGCCGCCGAACCGCCGCTGAACTGGTCGGCAAGGTCGTCATAATTGCGCTGGCCGGGCGCCGGAGCAGGCGCCGCGGCCGCGCACGGGTTGAACGACTCCTGCGCCGCGGTCTTCGGGGCAGGCGCCTCGCTGGTCGCATAGTCGGCCGCGACGGCGCCGACCGCCACCAGCAGCGCACCGGCGAATAGGGCAGTGTTCTTGGTGTTGCTCATCTTACTTCTTGAACCCGTCGAGACCGAACAGCGGGCGGGCAGCGATGCCCGCAAGGCTTCCAATATAGGCCATCACGAACCAGACCCAGCCATGCAGGCTGCCGGAGGCGATGCCGCTGAACAGGGCGCCGATGTTGCAGCCGAACGAAAGGCGCGCGCCATAGCCCATCAGCAGGCCGCCGATGATGGCCGCCAGCCACGAGCGGAACGGCACCTTGACCTTCGGCGCGAACTTGCCGGCAAGCGAGGCAGCGAGCGCCGCACCGAGGATGACGCCGAAGTTCATCACCGAGGTGACGTCGAACAGCACGCTCTGGCTCAGCACCCGCGCTTGCGCCGGAGCCTTCCAGAACGTCCAGGAGGCAACGTCGATGCCGGCGGCCTGCGCGAGCTTTGCGCCCCACAGGCCAAAGCCGTAGGTCACCGACCACGGATGGCCGGCAAGCAGCAGCGTGAAGATGTTGCCGAGCGCGAGCACCAGCGCCGCAAGCACCAGCGGCCACGGGCCGTGCAGGAAGGTCGACGGCGTCAGGCTGGCGAGGCCGGAGAAGATCGACTCGACATTACCGTGGCGGCGCTTTTCGATCAGCGCCAGCACGCCGACGATCAGCGCGATGCCGATGAGCGTGACGGCAACGCCGCCGATCGGCCCAAAGGTTTCGCCGAAGCGGATGACCGGGAGCGACGGCAGGGTCAGCCAGTAGGGCAGGTGCAGCGTGCCGATGGTCGCGCCCGCGATGAAGCCGATGAGCGTCACCAGCATGCGCGCGCTGCCGCCGCCGACGGTGAACAGCGTGCCCGAGCCGCAACCGCCGCCGAGCTGCATGCCGAGGCCGAACATGGCGGCGCCGAGGATCACCGAGACGCCGACCGGCGCCCATGCACCGACCACGCTCTTGTCGAGCGGCACCAGTCCGCTCATCAGCGGAATGAAGACGATCGAGGTCAGGCCGATCATGATGAACTGCGCGCGCATCGAGCGGCTGCGCTTTTCGGTGGCGAAGCGCTTCCAGCCGCCGGTGAAGCCGAACGAGGCCTGGTAGAGCGCAAGGCCCAGCATGCCGCCGACGAGGAACAGGAGCGCCTGCGTCGTGCTGACGATCGAGGACAGCACCGCAAAGCCGGCGACGATCGCGACTCCGATTACCAGGAGCGGAGAAATGTCGACCCTTATGCCCTGCGGCTTGGTGTCGAGAGTTGCATATGCCATGTGAATATCGGCCCGGTTTTAAAAGAGCGCTGCTTATCCCACGCGCGGGCGTCAAGTTGAACGAAACTCCTACCCGCATTTTCCACGATAGCGAAAATCCGCACCGGAAAGGCGAGGTTTCGAGGAATGGATTTTCTTCTTCCCGCCTGCGCTCTCGTCTAATTTGCGGGACGACAAGTAACAGCCGAGGCTCCATCGTGAAATTTCAGTTCGTCCGTCCGGCGCTTCTCGCGCTGTCTTTGCTCGCCGGTTCTGCTCCGCTGACGGCCGGGCGCGCCCTTGCCGCGTCTGACACGCAGGCGCCCGCGCAGGCTGAGGAAAACCGCGCGCAGCTGATCCAGTACGCGGCCGGAACGGACCTGAAGAAGATCGCCGCCGAGAACGACAAGACGGTCGTCTTCTTCTTCGCCTCCTGGTGCCCGAACTGCATCCTGACGCTCACCGAGCTGTCGCAGAAATGGTCGGAGGTCGAGCCCGACATCACGCTGGTGATCGCCGACTACGACACCGAGACCGCGCTGAAGGCCGAGTACGGCGTCACCTATCAGGACACCTTCGTCCTCCTCGACAAGGAGGCAAAGGGCGTGAAGCTGTGGAATGCGGGCGGCATCGCCGGACTGAATTCCAACACCCGCTAAATGAGCCTCTTTTTCGCGTTCATCGCAGGCATCGTGACGATCCTGTCGCCATGCGTGCTGCCGCTCTTGCCCGTTCTGCTGGCGTCCTCGTCGATCGAAGGACGCTGGCGGCCGTTCGGCCTCATCCTCGGCTTTGCCACCTTCTTCACTGGCATCACGCTGCTGCTCAGCCTGCTCGTGCGGCAGGTCTCGATCTCGCCTGATACGCACCGCACCGCGGCCGCCGTCATTTTCGTGCTGATGGGGCTGGTGCTCGCCATTCCCGCGCTCAAGGCGCGGTTCGAGCTCGCCGCATCGGGCGTCACCTCGCGCTTCAGCGGCGGCTCAGGCCGCCGTTCCGAAGGCTTCTTCGGCGGCCTGCTTGCCGGCGCCGGCCTCGGCCTTGCCTGGACGCCATGCGTCGGCCCGATCATGGCTGCGGTTATAACGCTCGCGCTCAACCAGCAGACGACGCTGTGGTCGGCGCTCACCGCCATCTCCTTCAGCCTTGGCACGGCCCTGCCGATGGGCACGGCGGTGCTGCTCGGCCAGCGGCTCTATTCCAGGATCGGCTTCCTCAAGAAGAACAGCGCCCGCATCCAGCAGGTAATGGGCATCCTCATCCTGCTCGTCGGTCTCGGCATCTGGTTCGGCGTCGACCGCTCGATTCAGGTCGCCCTGTTCAAGGCATTCCCGGGCTGGGAAGCCACCCTGACCGGCTGGGAAAGGTCAGTCGTTCCGTGATTTCCGGGACGGTCTGAGAAAGAGAAAAATTTTCTCCTTCCCACCCGGCAATTGGCAATCGGTTGATTGTTTCATTCCCCGGCTTCTGAGATTTTCAAGCCATTCAATTTTCTGGAGTTTTCTTCATGCTTCGCACCTTCACCCGCCGCCTTCTCGCTGCCGGCGCTCTGTCCGTCCTGACGCTGACGGTTGCTGCCCCGACGCTTGGCACCGGGCTTTCAAACTCCATCGTCAGCATCGCCGCGCAGGCTCAGGAAGCCGCGCTTCCGATCATCGTCAACGTCGACCAGTTCAACGAGCTCGTCGGCAAGGGCGCCAAGGTCGTTGACGTCCGCCAGCCGGCCGCCTTCGAGGAAGGCCACATTCCGGGCGCTGTGAACCTGCCGTGGGCGAAGCTGAACGTCTCCGAGCGTGACGGCATCCGCAACGAGTTCGAAGCAGACGAAGTGATCGAGAAGATCATCAGCGACGCCGGTATCTCCAACGGCGACACGCTGGTCATCTACGACACCAACTCGCTGCCGGGCCGCGCCTTCATCGCCCTCGAATATGCGGGCTTCAAGGACAAGATCCACGTCCTCGACGGCGGCATCGGCGCTTTCGCCGGTGAGCTCGAGAAGGGCGCTGTCGAAGTCGCCAAGTCGGACTTCAAGATCACCGACAAGTTCGACATGCGCGTCGATAAGGCCTATGTCGAGACCAAGCTGAAGTCGAACGACTCCGTCATCGTCGACGGCCGCAACGCCGATGCCTATGTCGACGGTCACATTCCGGGTGCGAAGTCGCTGACCGCGGCCCGCCTGCTGACCGAAGACAAGAAGGTGCTGCCGGAAGACGTGCTGAGCGGCCTTCTCGCTTCGCGCGGCATCGACAAGGAAAAGGAAATCCTGTCCTACTGCGGTTCGGGCGTGGCGGCAGCCAACAACTACATCGCGCTTCGCAACCTCGGCTACAAGAACGTCCGCATCTACGACGAGAGCTGGGATGAGTGGAGCCGCGACCCGAAGGCTGGCCAGGCTCTGGCTCTGAATAACTACGCATTCTCGGGTGAGAACGTCGCCGAGGAAGGCCCGAAGTTCCTTTCGGCCGACGAAGTCAAGCAGCTCGCTTCCGATCCGAACGTTGTCGTCGTCGACGTCCGTTCGCCGTCCGACTACAGCGCCGGCCAGATCCCGGGCTCGGTCAACGTCTTCTGGGATGCGACCCTCGACGAGAACCGCGTCCTCAAGAGCGCCGACGAGCTGAAGAAGCTGTATGAGGAAGCAGGCGTTACCCCGGACAAGAAGGTGATCCTGTTCACCCGCGGCGGTGTCCAGCTGACCCACTCCTACACGGTCCTGTCGCTGCTCGGCTTCAAGAACGTCGACTTCTTCACCGGCAAGTTCGAGGGCTGGGAAAACGGGGCGATGCGCCGCGGCTGATCCCTCGGATCATCGAACTTCTCAGAGGCGGGCGCGGAAAGCGCCCGCCTTTCTTTTTGGGCGGGTCGCTGCACCGGAAGATGTAGAACAACATCCGCAACTCTAACCTTACCTTGCGCGTTAAGGACGGCTGACTTCTTCCCGTCAGGTCGTCGCTGCAAGGAGGACCCCGGTGCTCGACAAACTCAAGACCGCGCGCCGGCGCCTCGATACGCACGAGGCCGCCGCGTTCGGCCCCTCGATTGACGTCGTCAAGATGGCGGCGGTCCTCATCTCGGCCTCGATCATCGTCGCCGCGCTCTACCTCGGTCGCGACGTGCTGCTTCCCCTCGCGGTCGCCTTCCTGATCGGCTTTGCCCTCAACCCGCTCGTCTCCTGGCTCGGCAATCGGGGCCTGCCGCGTATCCTCAACGTCATCCTTGTGATGACGCTGGTACTCGCTGTTCTCGGCGGCCTTGGCCTGCTGATCACCCAGCAGGCGCGCTCACTCAGCGCGCAGCTTCCATTCTACCAGACCACCATCCGCGACAAGCTCGGCGATCTGCGCGAGATGATGCAGGGCCCCGGCATCTTCGACGGCGCAATGCGCACGGTCGATGCCGTGCAGGAAGAGGTGAAGGTCGAGGACGCGACCGAAGTCGGCCCGCCGCCGCAGAAGGTCGAGCTCTACGTGCCGCCGCAGTCGCCGTTCAAAACCGCGATCGAATGGCTGACGCCGGCGATCGAGCCACTGACGACGCTCGGCATCATCTTCGTCTTTGTCTTCCTCGCGCTTCTCGACCGACGTGATCTGCGCGACCGGCTGCTGCGGCTACTTGGCGGCAATCTGCATCGCTCTACTGCGGCGATCGAGGAAGCAGGAGCCCGCATCAGCCGCTACCTGCTGATGCAGCTGCTGGTGAACGTCACCTACGGCATCCCGATGGCGATCGGCCTCTGGTTCATCGGCGTTCCCGGCGCGATCATGTGGGGTACGCTCGCAGCGGTCATGCGCTTCATTCCCTATCTCGGCCCCGCGCTCTCCGCCGTCTTTCCGATCGCGCTCGCCTTTGCGGTCGATCCCGGCTGGAACATGGTGTTGCTCACCGTCGCGCTGATCGTCTTCCTCGAGCTCGTCTCCAACAACATCGTCGAACCGCTGCTCTATGGCACCAGCACCGGCCTCTCCGCACTTTCCCTCATCGCCGCCGCGACTTTCTGGACACTGCTGTGGGGACCGGTCGGCCTGATCCTGTCGACGCCGCTGACCGTGTGCCTCCTCGTGCTAGGTCGCAACATTCCGCAGATGCAGTTCCTGGTGACGCTCCTTGGCTCATCACCTGCGCTCGACCTTCCGACCCGCATCTACCAGCGCCTGATCGCCGACGATCCCGAAGAAGCCGTCGAGATATCCAACGAGGCGATCGAGGAAACCTCGCTCATCGACTACTACGACGAGGTCGGGCTCGAGGTACTGCGCCAGGCAAGCGCCGACTATTCGCGTAACTCGACCGCCGAATATCGCCTGCGCATCGCCAACGGCATGGACGACCTTCTCGACGAACTGCGCGAGGATTATCCTGCCGCGCCCGAGGCAGCCATCGGCCCCCGCGTCGTCTGCATTGGCGGCAAGTGGGAGATCGACGCGGTCTCGTCCGAGATGCTGGCGCATGCGCTCTCCACCGAGGGCATCCGCGCCGAGTTCCGTGGCGCGAGCTCCATCGGCCTGCGCAAGGTGGCGAAGCTGGACCTCGCCGAGGTCGACACCCTCTGCATTTCCTATTTCAGCGACGCCCCGGACGTGCCGGCCCGCCAGATCTGCCGCCGCATCCGTCAGAACTGGCCGAATGTCCGCATCGTTCTCGCGCTCTGGAACTGCCCGGAGCACCTGACGGTCAAGGACGCGCACCAGATGCTCGGCGCCGATGCGCTGGTCACCTCCGTCCACGAGGCTGTGGCGCGCATCCGCCGCCTGCTCAAGCCTGTCGAGGCGCAGGCCGAGGTGCTGGCGGCGGCACCCGAGAATGACGAGGAACGCATTCGCCTTCTCCACGAGACGCATCTTCTCGACGGCCATGTCCGCGAGGATCTCGACCTTCTCGCAAAGCGCGCCGCTGATGTGTTCAAGGTCGGCTTCGCGGTCATCTCGGCAATCGACCGCGACAAGGAATTCATCGTCGGCCAGAGCAAGGACCTGCCGGGCGTGCGCACGAAGGACGGCACCGACATGATCGTCATGCGCCGCGACGATGCCGTCTGCAACCACGTCGTCTCGACTGGCGAGGTGCTGGTGGTGGAGGACACGCAACGCGACCCGATGTTCGCCGAGCATCCTGCGGTCGAGCTCTGGAACACCCGCTTCTACGCCGGCGCGCCGCTCAAGCTTCCGGACGGCCATGTCCTCGGCGCGCTGTGCCTCCTCGACAACGAGCCGCACGAGCTGACGGAAAAGGAAACCCAGCTTCTCGAGACCCTCGCAGCAGATGTGGTTGCCGTCATCACCGGCGAGGAAGCGGACGAGGTGAAGCTCGAAGACGAGAAGGAGCCAGCCAGCGCCACGGTCGGCCAGATGGTCCCCGACTAACCGCGCGGAACATATCGCCGTCTCCCGCATTGCGGATCATCATCGAGGGAGAGGCATTCATGGCGCAGGCCTATTGCGGACCGGCACCCGAACCGCAGCAGCTGTTGGCTGCCTGGAACGCGGACGCCATCGCCATTGCTGCCTCCGCCGCCGTCCTCGTCCTCTTCGTCCGCCGTTCCGGTCCTTCGCGTCCGCTGCCGCTAAGCCTGGCGCTTCTTCTTTTCCTCGCGCTATTCCTGTCGCCGCTCTGCGCGCTGACGGTGGCGCTGTTTTCGGCGCGCGTTGCCCACCATGTCCTTCTGGTCGCGGTTGTCGCGCCGCTCCTGGCGTTGGCCTTCCCAATTCAGCGCATCCGTGAGCGCCCGCCGCTTTCGCTGCTCGCCGCGCTCCACGCGCTGGTGCTCTGGTTCTGGCATGCTCCGCCCGCCTACGAGGTCGCGATCGCTTCCCCGCTGCCTTACTGGACGATGCAGCTGAGCCTCCTCGGCACAGCGTTCCTCCTCTGGCAGCGCGTCCAGGCGCCCGGAACGTCACTCGGCTCCGCGCTCCTCGCGCTTCTCGCCACTGGCGTGCAGATGGGCATGCTCGGTGCGCTGCTGACCTTTGCGCGCGAGTCCCTCTACGCACCGCACTTCACGACGACGCTTCCCTTCGGGCTGACGCCGCTTGCCGACCAGCAGCTTGGCGGCCTTATCATGTGGGTCCCGGCCGCTCTTCCCTACCTCCTCGTCGCGGCGCTGCTCGTCGCGCGCCGGCTTGAACGTCCATCGGCGCCGGCGCTTCGATGATCTGGCTGAAACTTCTCCACTTTGCCGCGATCGCGATCTGGAGTGCCGGGCTCATCTGCCTGCCTGGCCTCTACGTCCAGCGCGCGCATGTGCCGGATGAGCCGTCGAAGCATCGCCTGCAGGCGCTGGTACGCTTCTTCTACGTCGTGATCATCTCGCCTGCCGCCTTTGTTGCGGTCGGCAGCGGCACGGCGCTCATCTTCGTGCGCGAGCCGTTCGAGGCGTGGTTTTCGCTGAAGCTCGCCTTCGTCGGCGCGCTGGTGATGATTCACATCTTCACCGGCCTCGTCATCATCCGCCTGTTCGATGACGGCCGCACCTATCCGGTCTGGCGCTTTGCCGCCGCGACCACGCTCACGGTCGCCGTTGTCGGCGCAATCCTCGTCGTGGTGCTCGCAAAGCCTGACCTGCCGAACCTGACCCCGGAAGTCTTGAACCAGCCCGGCGGGCTGAAGCGGCTGGCCGCCAGCCTCAATCCTTTTCCGAGATGATGAGGCCGATGCCGTGATCGAACACCAGCTTGCCGCCATGCCAGCCCGCCAGCCCGGTGAAGATGCTCGCCAGCACCGAGAGCATCAGCCCGTGCGGCAGGACGACGTTCGGATCGGCCAGCCGGATTCCCCAGTTGAGACCGGCAACCGAGATCAGCATCATCGCGGCAACGGCATGCGTCCAGCTCGCCACTCGCGCGCGGATGCCGGGTACCATCAGGAGCTCTGCCGTTCCGATCGACCCGGCGGCAACGCCAGCCGCGAAGGCGAAGCCCGCCGCCCAGATGCCGGCGCGCAACCAGAACGGGTCGGCCGTCCACCAGTAGAACACGTCGCAGCCAAGCGCCGCGATCACGAAAGCAATCGGGAAGTGAACGCTCATCGCATGCAGCGGATGTCCGGCCACCGCGACCGCCGATTCGACCGGCTTGTCGGCAACCTTCTCGATGACGGGATTATGCCCTTGCGTGTCGGTCTCGCTCATGAAGATCCTCCCTTGCGAGCTGAAAGCGCGCCGCGCCCCGCATGGTTCCGAAGCGCCGCACTTTTCGCGCCGCTTCCCCTTCTCGCCGCTTGCGGCGGTCCGCTCTCAGCACTCGAACCCGAAGGTCCGTCAGCCAGCAGCACCGCCACCCTCTGGTGGGCAATGTTCTTTGGCGCAGCCCTCATCTTCGTCGTTGTCCTGGCGCTCGGCGCGCTCGCCATGCTCCGCCCGCGCGCTATCGCCAGCTTAGGCCCGAAGCGCACGATCCTCTGGGGCGGGCTCATCGTCCCGTCCCTGATCCTCACGATGCTCGTCATCGCGGCATTCGCGCTCGGCGAGCGGCTGCTTGCCGCCCCGCGCCCCGACATGCCGCTGCGCATCGAGGTCACTGCGCGCCAGTGGGTCTGGGATTTCCGCTATCCCGACGGCTCGGTCACCTCCGGCCATGTCCGCATGCCGGCGGGCGAGGATGTCGACTTCGTGCTTGAGAGCGCCGATGTGATCCACGGCTTCTGGATCCCGCGCCTTGGCGGCAAGCTCGACGCCATCCCGGGCCACCGAAACGTCATCCGCCTGCGCGCCGACCGGCCCGGAACCTATGGCGGCGTCTGCGCCGAATATTGCGGTTCGGGCCACGCCGTCATGCCCTTCACGGTCGAGGCGCTGCCGCGTGCTGAATTCGACGCCCTGTCTTCCGGACTGGCGGAGGCTCGCCGATGAAGGCCCGCCAGAAGCCTGAGCCGATCCGTCTTCACAAGGAGCTCTCGGCAATCTGGGAGACGCCTCCCGGCATCGCGCAGCTGTCGGCGGTCAACCACACCATCGTCGGCAAACGCTTCATCCTGACCGCCTTCGTCTTCTTCGCGATCGGCGGCCTTCTGGCGATGCTGATCCGCGTCCAGCTCGCCACCTCCTCGACCGCCTTCGTCGGCCCTGAGCGTTACTCGCAATTCTTCACCATGCACGGCACGGTGATGATGTTTCTGTTCGCGATCCCGCTGTTCGAGGGTTTCGCGATGTACCTGCTGCCAAAAATCCTCGGCGCGCGCGATCTCGCCTTTCCGCGCCTCTCGGCCTACGGCTTCTGGTGCTACCTCTTCGGCGGCTCCATCCTGATCGTCGCCCTGCTTCTGGGCGTTGCGCCCGAAAGCGGCTGGTTCATGTACACGCCGCTCTCTTCGTCGGTCTATTCGCCCGGCATCAACAACGACATCTGGCTGCTCGGCATCACCTTCGTCGAGATTTCCGCGGTGTCTGCCGCCATCGAGATCATTGTCACCATCCTGCGGCTGCGCGCGCCCGGCATGAGCCTCGAGCGCATGCCGATCATGGCCTGGTACCTGCTCATCACCGCGTTGATGATGCTGTTCGGCTTTCCGCCGCTGATCCTCGGCTCGATCCTGCTCGAGCTCGAGCGCGCCTTCGGCCTGCCGTTCTTCGATCCGGTGAGGGGAGGGGATTCGCTGCTCTGGCAGCACCTGTTCTGGCTGTTCGGCCACCCGGAGGTCTACATCATCTTCCTGCCCGCCGCCGGCGCGATCTCTATGATGATCCCGACCTTCGCCCGCCACGAGCTCGTCGGCTACACCGCCGTCGTCGTCGCTGTGGTGGCGGTGGCCTTTCTCTCGTTCGGCCTGTGGGTCCACCACATGTTCACGGTGGGCATCCCGCACCTCGCGCTCGCTTTCTTCTCGGCTGCGAGCGGCCTCGTCGCCATCCCCACCGGCGTGCAGATCTTCGCCTGGATCGCCACATTGGCCGAAGGCCGCCGCCCGCGCTGGGACGTGCCGATGCTCTATCTCGGCGGCTTCCTGTTCATCTTCGTGCTGGGCGGGCTCACCGGCGTCATGCTCGCCATGGTGCCCTTCAACTGGCAGGCGCACGACACCCACTTCGTCGTCGCGCATCTGCATTACGTGCTGGTCGGTGGCTTCGTCTTCCCGATGATGGCCGCGACTTATTACTGGCTGCCGCACTTCACCGGCCGCGTCAGCGACCACAAGCTGTCGGTCCCGGCCTTCTGGCTGATCTTTGGCGGCTTCAACCTGACGTTCTTCCTGATGCACCTCACTGGCCTGCGAGGCATGCCCCGCCGTGTCGACGTCTATCCCGCCGAAGCCGGGTGGGATTGGCTGAACCTTCTTTCCTCCGTTGGCGGGTTCGTCATGGCGGCGGGCTTTGCCCTGTTCGTCGTCGACCTGGTGCTCCAGGTGCGCTTCGGCACCGCTGCCCCCCGAAATCCCTGGGGCGCGCGCACGCTGGAATGGGCGATGCCGACCCCGCCACCCGCTTACGCCTTTGCCTCGCTGCCGCACATCGACGACCGCGCCGACCGTCTCGATCCCGATACGCTGGGGGCTGAGCTTTCTTCCGGCGACGGCTATCTCGGCCACGCCCGCAACGGCTGGATGGAAACGCTTGGCGTCGACATGGCAACCGGAGCGCCGAGCGAAATCGTCATCCTGCCGAACCGCACCTTCAAGCCGCTCATCAGTGGCGTTCTCACCCTCTTCTTCGTGCTCTGCCTGCTGTTCAAGTTCTACTGGCTGTCGCTGGTGGTTCTCGCGCTCGTCTTCGCCTCGCTGCTTGCCTGGAGCCACGGCATGGGCGCGCGCCGCGACTGCGAGGAGCTTGCCGCCGGCAATGGCCTTGTCCTGCCGCTGCACTGGCAAGCGGAACGTCCGCCCTCCTGGTGGGCGATGGTGCTCGCCTGCGCGGCCGATGCGACGATGTTCGCCTCGCTTCTGTTCGGCGGCCTGTTCCTCTGGCTGGTCGCGCCGCAATGGCCGCCGGCGTTAGTGGCGCGGCCTTCGGTCGTCCTTGCCCTCTTCGCCGCGCTGATGATCGGTGCTGCGGCCGTGTCGGGTCGTCTCGCGGTCAGGGCGCTGCAGGAGAGGGGACCCGTGCCGCTCTGGCTCGGCCTCGTCGGCGCAACCCAACTCGCCGCCGCCTTCCTCTTCCTGCTGATGGCTGCGCAGATCCCGGCTCCAACCTCGCACGCCCATCAGGCAACCAGCCTTGCGATCCTCGTTTATGCGGCGATCCACGCCGGCATCGGCGCGATCTTCGCGATGCACGGCTTCTGGCGCTGGCACGGCGGCTACCTGTCCGCCCTGCGCAGCCTTGACCTGCGCATTGCCCGGATCTGGCACGACTATGCCGCCGTCACGGGCCTCGTCTCGCTCGCCGCTACCTTCCTTCTCGCCTTCCTGGCCTCCGCCCCGGCAGAAGGAGCGCGGCCATGAACGTGTGGGCCATTCACGCGCGCAACCCGCTGCTACTCGGCGCCGGCTTCACCATCTGGGCGGCCGCCTTCGTTGCGCTCTATTCGATGCTGTCGGTGGGGTGCGCCTTTGGCTGGCAGCAGGTGGAGGTCCTGGGTCCGATCACGCTGCAGCGGCTGCAGCTCGTCGCGATCCTCGCCGTCCACCTCGCCGCCATCATCTTCCTCGTGATGGCGCTGCGCGCGCATGGGCAACGCTTTCTTGCCCGCGCCGCTTATTGGGCCGCACTGGCGGCCCTTGGCGCGAGCATCTTCAACTTCGCGGCGGTGTTCTTCCTGTCGGCATGCGTGTGAGCGGCGAAAGCCCGACGGAAACCGTCAGGCGGTGCGCTGCTGCGGCTGGGCGATGGTGCGCTCGTTGACGGTGCGCAGGCCCGTGGCCACCACCGACACCTTGAACGTCCCCTCGAGCGATTTGTCGAAGATCGCGCCGACGATGATGTCGGCCTCGGCATCGACTTCCTCACGGATGCGGGTAGCCGCCTCGTCGACTTCGAACAGCGTCATGTCCGGACCACCCGAGATCGAGACCAGCACGCCGCGCGCGCCGCCCATCGAGGCTTCGTCAAGCAGCGGGTTGGCGATTGCAGCTTCGGCGGCGGCCATGGCGCGGCCCGCGCCGCTCGCCTCGCCCGTGCCCATCATCGCCCGGCCCATGTCGCGCATCACGGAGCGGACGTCCGCGAAGTCGAGATTGATCAGGCCTTCCTTGACGATGAGGTCGGTAATGCAGCGCACCCCCGAATAGAGCACCCGGTCGGCCATCGCGAAGGCGTCGGCAAAGGTGGTCTGCGCATTGGCGACGCGGAAGAGGTTCTGGTTGGGAATGACGATGACGGTGTCGGCGCACTGGCGCAGCCGCTCGATGCCTTCCTCGGCCGCGCGCATCCGGCGCGTGCCCTCGAAGGTGAACGGCTTGGTGACGACGGCGACGGTGAGGATGCCGGCCTGGCGAGCCGCGTGCGCAATGACCGGGGCCGCACCCGTGCCGGTGCCGCCGCCCATGCCGGCGGTGACGAAGCACATATGCGTGCCGGCCAGCCGGTCCATGATCTCGCCGATCGATTCCTCCGCCGCCGCATAGCCGATTTCCGGCAGCGAACCGGCACCGAGACCCTCGGTGGTCAGCGCTCCCAGCTGGATCAGGTGCTGCGCCTTGGACATGCCAAGAGCCTGCGCGTCCGTATTGGCGGCGATGAACTCGACGCCCTCGAGGCCCTGCGCGATCATGTTGTTGACGGCGTTGCCGCCGCCTCCGCCAACGCCGACCACGGTAATACGGGGCTTCAGCTCAACGATATTAGGGTTGGCAGCCATCGCCAGTCTCCAGCAAATCAGTTTTCCCGCCCGGAATGGAGGCAGAAAGTATCCGAATCAAGGCAATCTCCGCCTTCTATAGGTGACCAGAGACGGAACGGCAGCGCAAGGTCTGCCGCAAGCGGCGACAGGCCGCCAGTCATCAACAATTGACACAGGGAGAAGCGCAGCGCGCTCCGGTGATGTGGGTCGTCGTGCGTTCGGGAGCACGCAGCATCTATGGCAGGCCAGGACCAGGCCAGCCGACCCCTTTCCGCCGGAGGCAGGTCCGGCAGAATTTCCTGGTCACCGGACGGTCGTGTCGGCTGTCACTGCGCGCGGCAGTTCAGGTTCCCAGTGACTCCGTCGGCATCATGATGCGGCGGCCGGTGAACGCCTCCATCAGATCCTGCTCCGTGGTTACGCCGCGCTGAAACTCGTGCACAAGCTGGCTTGCCAGACGCAGGCCTTCTTCGCCTTTGGGTGCGAGGCCCCGTTCCTCACAGACCGCTGCGTGAACACGCACGATCATGGACATGTCGTCGGGGGAGAGATGTTGCTGCGGGGAAGACATCGAAATCCTCCTTTCGGCCGGAAGGCCAGTAGCCGCGTCGTCCGCCGGGTGTAGGTCCCGGCAGCGGGGTTCATAAGAGGTAGTCTATCAGCGATCCCTCATGAATGCGAGGAGCAAGAGTCCCCCAAAAGGCGACCAAGGCGTCCACCGGCCAAACCGATTGCTCAAACGGCGCCGTGAATTGGAACATCTGTCCAACAGAGGAGACTGAGCCACCTCATGCCGGGTACCTCGCAACCGGCGGCTTCCCCGACGTCAAAATATTTCGCCGTGATCATTGCTTAATAAGCCTGCTTATAATATATGCTGCTTATGAAATCAGAAAATGACAGCCGGCTGGGCATGCTCCTGCATGATGCATCCCGTTTGCTCGCCAAGCGTTTTGAGGCGCGGGCGGCAGGCGAGGGCCTTACTGCGGCGCAGTTCCGGCTGATGGTGCATGTCGCTAAGGAAGAGGGAATTTCCCAGGCCCGGCTTGCCGAGCTGCTCGAGATCGAGCCGATCAGCGTCTCCCGGCTGGTCGACCGGATGCAGGACAGCGGCTGGGTCGAGCGCCGCTTCGACCCCAGCGACCGGCGGGTGCGCACGATCTACCCGACGGAGAAGGCCCGCGAGGCCTTCGGCAGGCTGAAGGCGATCGCCGGCGATGTCTATGAGGAAGCGCTGGCGGGGCTCGCCCCTGCTGAGCGCGATACGCTGCTGCACGGGCTGAGGGTCGTGGTCGCGAACCTCGCCGAACCCATACAAAGATGAAGAGAACACTCGCATGAACGCCCCCGCAAAGAATGTGGAAGCCGAGCAGGCTGCTCCCGCCAATGCCGCGCCGCTGTCGCCGGCCGCCAGCCCGAAGAAGGGCGGCGGCAAGCGTGTCGCGCTAATGATTGCCGTGCCGCTGGCGCTTGCCATTGCTGGCGGCTACGTCTGGCTCACCGGCGGCCGCTACCAGGAAACCGACAACGCCAACCTCAAGCAGGCGCGCATCACCATCACCTCGGAAATCCCCGGACGCATCGTCTCGCTCAACGTCCATGACAATCAGGAGGTGAAGGCGGGCGAGGTGCTGTTCGAGGTCGATCCCGAGCCCTACCGCATCGCGCTCGAGCAGGCTGACGCGGCGCTGGCCGCCGCACGCATCGGCGTCGAGCAGCTGCGCGCCGGCTACAGCCAGGCGCTGGCGCAGGAGCGCGCCAAGGCGGCCGAAGTCGCCTATCTCGAATCCGAATTGAAGCGCGCCCGCGCGCTGAACGGCAAGGGCGTCGGCAGCCAGTCGTCGCTCGATACCGCTCAGCGCGACCTCGACAAGGCGCGCGACGAGCATCAGGCCGCTGTCGAAAGCGTAACCGGCGCGCTTGCCGCGCTCGGCGGGGATGCCGGGATCGCGACCGACGATCATCCGTCGGTGCTCGCGGCACTCGCCGCGCGCGATCGTGCCGCCTACCAGCTGTCGCAGACGACGGTGAAGGCCCCGGCCAGCGGCGTCACCACCCAGGCTGCTTCGGTCAAGCTCGGCCAGTATGTTTCGGCCGGCACCAGCCTGTTCACGCTCGTTGAGACCGATGACACCTGGATCGAGGCGAACTTCAAGGAAACGCAGCTCACCAACATGAAGGTCGGCCAGGAGGCCGAGGTCGTGCTCGACACCTTCCCCGACAAGCCGCTCAAGGCCGTCGTCGAGGCGATCGGCGCGGGCACCGGCGCCGAGTTTTCGTTGCTGCCGGCGCAGAACGCTACCGGCAACTGGGTCAAGGTCACCCAGCGCATCCCGGTGCGCCTGCGCCTGACCGAGGCGGAAGCCGAACTCCTGATGCGCACCGGCATGAGCGCGACGGTCTCGGTCGACACAGGCGTCAGCCGCTCGTTTGCCTCGCTGTTTGGCGCGACGAGCGCCGCCGCCGCTCAGCACTGACCCAACCCTGACGCACCAACCGGGCCGCGCCTTCCGGGCGGCCCGCCAGCAATCGTCCGGCCGGCATGGCCGTCCTGCCCATAGCGGGCAGCGCTGAAGGTTTTTCCGATGGCAACCGCCGCCGCAACATCCCAGGCAGAATTTCCGCATCGCGGCCTGATCACCCTGTCGATCATGGCGGCAACGATCATGCAGGTGCTCGACACCACGATCGCCAACGTCGCCCTGCCCAACATGACCGGCGACCTTGGCGCCAGCCAGGACACCATCAACTGGGTGCTGACCTCCTACATCGTCGCCGCGGCGATCATGACCCCGGTGACCGGCTGGTTGTCCGACCGCTTCGGCAAGCGTGAACTGTTCCTCGTCTCCATCGTCGGCTTCACCATCACCTCGATGCTGTGCGGCCTGTCGTGGAGCCTGACCTCGATGGTCGTGTTCCGCATCCTGCAGGGCCTGTTCGGCGCGGCGATCGTGCCGCTGTCGCAGTCGTTCCTCCTCGACATCAACCCGAAGGAGCGGCACGGACAGGCGATGGCCGTCTGGGGCGCCGGCATCATGGTCGGCCCGATCATCGGCCCGACGCTCGGCGGCTGGCTGACCGAGGTCGCCAACTGGCGCTGGGTGTTCTTCATCAATCTGCCGGTTGGTCTGCTCGCGCTTGCCGGCTGCGCCGCCTATCTGCCGCGCGCGGCGGCGCGGCCCCGCGGCTTCGACCTGTTCGGCTTTGCGATGCTGTCGTTCGGCGTCGGCGCGCTGCAGATGATGCTCGACCGCGGCGCGGAGGTCGACTGGTTCCAGGCAACCGAGATCTGGATCGAGCTTGGCCTCGCCATCACCGGCTTCTGGGTGTTCACGGTGCATCTCTTTACCGGCAGGGACACCTTCATCGACCCGAAGATTTTCGCCGACCGCAACTTCGTCACCGGCCTGATCTTCATCTTCATCATTGGCATCGTGCTGCTTGCCTCGATGGCTCTGCTGCCGCCGATGCTGTCGCGGCTGTTCAACCACCCGACGATCCTGACGGGCATGGTCATGGCCCCGCGCGGCGTCGGCACGATGATTTCGATGCTGCTGGTCGGCAAGCTGGTGCGCCTCGTCGACGCGCGCATTCTCGTCGTGGCGGGCCTCGCGCTCACCTCGTGGTCGCTCTACGAGATGACCGGCTTCACGCCGCAGATGGACGACACCCTGATCCTCACCACCGGCGTGGTGCAGGGGCTGGGCCTGGGCCTCGTCTTCGTGCCGCTGTCGACGGTGGCGTTCGCGACGCTCGAGCCGCGCTTCCGCACCGACGCGGCCGCCCTCTTCAGCCTGGTGCGTAACATGGGCTCGTCGATTGGCATTTCAATCGTTACCGCGTTGCTCACCCGCAATCTGCAGATCAACCATTTGGAACTGTCGGCGAACATCAACCCGAACAATCCGGTGCTGCAGGCGCTCTCCCCGGCGGCGGCGCGCGGTGATCTCACTGCCCTGTCGACGCTCGACAACCTCGTCAACCAGCAGGCGCTGATGATTTCCTACATCGACGACTTCAAGCTGATGATGATCGTCACGCTCGCCGCGATTCCGCTCGCCCTGTTCCTGCGCAAGCCGAAGGCCGCGCCTGCGGGGGCTCCCGCCGCCGCTCACATGGACTGAGGCGGGCCCGAGGGCGGCCAGCCCTCAGTCGTAGCTGAGGTCCGTCGCCTTGCCGCCGAAGACGCGGTAGACGTAGAACGAGGCGCCGATCATGATCGGCAGGGTGATCGCGGTTCCTGCGAGGATGATGGCAAGGCTGCCTGGTGCCGCCGCCGCCTCCCAGATCGTCAGCCGGTCGGGCACGACATACGGGTAGAACGAGTAGGCAAGGCCGGCAAAGCCGAACGCGAAGATTGCCGCCAGCGCCAGGAAAGGCGTCAGCGCGTGCTGGTCGCCGGGCGCCGGCATCCGGAACGACAGCCGCCACAAGAGCAGAAAGACGATTCCGGTCAGGATCGGCAGCGGCGCCAGCAGCGCGATCTGCGGCCAGCTGAACCATTTTTCGTAGATGCGCGCGCTGGCAAAAGGAGTGGCCAGCGATACCGCCACCATGCCAACGACGGTGAAGATCAGCGCCTGGCGCAGGAACCGTACGGCCTTCAGCTGCAGCTCCCCTTCCGTCTTGTAGATCAGCCATGCCGCGCCCATCGCCGCGTAGGAAGCGGCAAGGCAGAGCGCGACAAGGAGGCCGAAGCCGATCGCACCCGCGCCCGTTTCCAGCCCCAGCACGTAGACGCCGAGCATGTAGCCTTGCGCCAGCGAGGCGATCAGCGAGCCGATGAAGAACAGCGTGTTCCAGCGACGCTTGTGGCGCAGCGGCACCTTGGCCCGGAAGTCGAAGGCAATCCCGCGCAGAATTAGCCCGAACAGCAGCGCGAAGACCGGAAGGTACAGCGCGGTCAGGATCACCCCGTGCGCCAGCGGGAACGCCGCGAGCAAAAGCCCGGCGGCCAGCACCAGCCAGGTCTCGTTGGCATCCCAGAACGGCCCGATCGCCGCGATCATCCGGTCCTTCTCGTCGTCCTCGGCGACCGCAAACAGGATGCCGATGCCGAGGTCGAACCCGTCGAGGATGACGTAGACGAGGATCGCCACGCCCATCAGCCCGGCGAATATCAGCGGCAGCAGGAAGTTCCAGTCGTAGGTCATGGGCTTACCCCTCCGCCTGCATCGGTTGTGACAGGGCGTGGTCCTCGACGCCCGGGAGCGGGGTTTTGTCGCCGTCACGCGCGGCCTTGACCGCAAGGTAGGTCAGCACGCCGAGATAGACCACCATCAGCACGATGTAGAGGAGCACGTAGACGGTCAGCGTGAAGCCGACATGCGCCGCCGGCACCGGCCCGACCGCATCGGCGGTGCGCAGAACGCCGGTCACCAGCCATGGCTGGCGGCCGATCTCGGTCGTGTACCAGCCGGCAAGTGTCGCCACCCATCCGGAAAAAGCCATCGGCGCATAGGCAAGTGCGACGGCGCGCGGCAGCGTGTCCCGGCGCCACAGGAAGAAGGCGGCCGTCCACGACAGGAGCAGCATCAGCACGCCGACGCCGACCATGACGCGGAAGGAGAAGAAGACGGGCGCGACCGGCGGGTGGTTGCCCTCGAAGTCGTTGAGGCCGGGCACCACGCCGTCGACATGGTGGCGCAGGATGAGGCTCGCGCCGCCGGGCACTGCGATCTCGTAGCGGTTTTCGCGCGCTTCCTCGTCCGGCCAGGCGAACAGCACCAGCGGCACGTTGCCCCGCGTTTCCCAGTTGGCCTCCATCGCCGCGATCTTCTGCGGCTGGTGCTCCAGCGTGTTGAGGCCGTGCATGTCGCCGACGAAGATCTGGATCGGGATGAGCGTTGCGCCGAGGAAGACGCCGGTACGCAGTGCCTTCCACATCGATTCCGAACGGTCGCCGGCGAGGAAGCGCAGCGCCGACATGCCGGCGATCAGGAACGAGACGGTGAGGCCCGAGGCCAGCAGCATGTGGACGAGCCGGTAGGGGAAGGACGGGTTGAGGATCACGTCCCACCAGTCGGTCGGATGGGCAACGCCGTCGATCATTTCGAAGCCGGCGGGCGTCTGCATCCACGAATTCAAAGCGAGAATCCAGAAGGCGGAAAGCGTCGTGCCGGCGGCAACCAACACCGTCGCCAGCGTGTGCACGAAGTTCGACACGCGGCGGAAGCCGAACAGCATGATGCCGAGGAACACCGCCTCGAGGAAGAACGCGGTCAGGATCTCATAGGCGAGCAGCGGGCCGGCGATGTTGCCGACATGCTCCATGAAGCCGGGCCAGTTGGTGCCGAACTGGAAGGTCATCGTCACGCCGGTAACGACACCGAGCGCGAAGGACAGCGCAAAGACCTTCACCCAGAAGAAATAGGCCCGCATCCAGGCGCCGTCGCCGGTCGCGTTGTAGCGCAGCTTGAAATAGAGAAGCACCCAGCCGAGCGTGATGGTGATGGTCGGAAAGAGAATGTGGAACGAGATGTTGGCCGCAAACTGCAGTCGGGAAAGCATCAGTGCGTCCATTACGGTGCTCCGTGTTCCTCATTCCGTAAGGGAACGATAGGGCGGAAGAACGACCGCGTCAAAGCGGGCGCTGTCGCAGGGGCGCAAGGTCGCACCCGGAGCGACCCGAAACATGCCCTCGCCACGCGGGCGCATTGCCTGCATGATGGCGCCGAGGAACGCGTTCAGGGAGGGGAAGATGATTGCGGTGATATTCGAGGTGGAGCCCGCCGAGGGCAAGGCGACGCCTATCTCGGCATCGCCGCGGATTTGAGGCCGATGCTCGACGGCATCGACGGCTTCATCTCGATCGAGCGGTTCCAGAGCCTTGCCGATCCGAAGCGGATCCTTTCGCTGTCATTCTGGCGCGACGAGGCGGCAGTCGCCGCCTGGCGCAACACGGAAGAGCATCGGCAGGCGCAGCGGGCCGGGCGCGGCGGCATCTTTGCGGGCTACCGGCTGCGCATTGCCTCGGTCATCCGCGACTATGGCCTGAACGAGCGCCGCGAGGAGGCGCCGCAGGACAGTCAGCTCGTCCACGGCGCCTGAGGCGTCAGTCGCCGTTCTGGCGAACGAGGCACCAGCCGCCGATATGCTCGTAGAGCGTATCGCGCAGCTGCTTGACCTCCTTGTTGAGCCTTGCGAGCTCTTCCGCCGATCTGCCGGAGGCTTCGAGCAGCGAGGCGCCGAGGCAGCCGGCCTGCAGGCGCATCGCGCGGCCCTGGTCGGTAAGGCCGATCACCACCTGGCGTTCGTTTTGCGGATTGCGGGTGCGGCGCACCAGTCCCGCGGCCTCGAGGCGCTTCAGGAGCGGCGTCAGCGTGCTCGATTCCAGCGCCAGCTGTTCGGCGATGACGCCGACCGTCTGTTCGTCGCGGCGCCACAGCACGTTGAGGACGAGATATTGCGGGTAGGTCAGTCCCAACTGGTCCAGCAGCGGCTTGTAGACGCGCTGGATAGCCATGCCGGCGGAGTAGATCGCATAGCAGAGTTGGTCGTCGAGTGGTGCCGGCCCCTTTGGCTCAATGCCCATTACGTGTTGCCTTTCCTTCCCTCGGCCCGAAGGCCGCCATTTCAGCAACACACATATATTACGATAAGAATTATTTTAAAGAGCTGTGCGTTGCGGCCGCTTCCCTACGGGAAGATTTTCCGCTGCGCAACAGGGCGATGCCGCTCAGGACGACGATGATGCCGCCAATATAGGTGAGAAGATCCGGGCTCTCGTTGAAGACGACAATGCCGAGGATGAAGGCAAAGAGCAGTCGCGAATAGCGGAAGGGTGCCACGACGGAAACATCCCCGGTGCGCATTGCCCGGGTGAGCGCGCCATAGGCGGCGCAGCCGACGGTGGTCGTCAGCGCAAGCAGGGCCCAGGCGCGCAGCGGCGGCCACACCATCTCGCCGCCGGTCCAGGCGATGAGGATGAGGCCGGAGACCGTCAGTACCACGAAGCCAAGCACACCAAGCTGCGCCGTCGACATCGAGACGGGGCTGGCGCGCGTGGCCAGGTCGCGGCCGGCGAAGCCGAGCGTGCCGAGCACGGCGAAGATAGAGGCGAAATCGAAGCCCTCACTGCTGGGCTTGAGGATCAGCAGGACACCGATGAAGCCGACGAAGATCCAGATCCAGCGGCCAAGGCCGACGCGCTCGTTGAAGAAGAGGACCGCGCCAAGCGCTACGATCAGCGGCGTTGCCTGCAGGATTGCCGAGACGCTCGACAGCGCGGTGAGCGCGATAGCGACGGAATAGAACAGCCGGCCGCAGATCTCGCTTGCCGAGCGCAGCAGCATCAGCCGCGAGGTAACGGCGGGATGAAACGGCTTCTGCGCGTTGGCAAGCGCGATCGCCATGAAGACGAGCGTGCCGGCGATGCCGAAGATCAGGATCGCCTGGCCGACCGGCACGTCGCGCACGGCGGCCTTGAGCGCCATGTCCTCCAGCGCGAAGAGGAACATGGCGAGCGTCATGTAGAGCGCGCCGCGATAGTTTGCCGTCATGGGTTTCTGCCGATCCCGGGTTTGCTCTGGCGTAGCGGCTTCGCCGCCCGCCGGCAATGGCCGGGATCGCAGCGAGCGCTAGGCCACCTTGGTGACCATTGCCTCCATCAGCTTCTGCTGGGTGAGCACGCCAAGCGGACGGCCGTCGCCAGAGACGACGGTGAGCCGGTCGGTATCGGACTGCAGCAGGATGCGCGCGGCATCCTCAAGCAGCGTTCCCTCGGTCGCCGTCACGCCCTGCGGCGCCTCGCCCGCTGCCAGCGGCGTCATGATCGTCTGTACCTCGACCACGCGGCCGCGGTTCACATGCTCAACGAAGCTCATGATGTAGTCGTTCGCCGGCTTCAGCACGATTTCCTGGCCGGTGCCCTGCTGGATCACCTCGCCGTCGCGCAAGATGGCGATGCGGTCACCGAGGCGCAGCGCCTCGTCGAGGTCGTGGGTGATGAAGACGATCGTCTTGCGGATCTCCTTCTGCAGGTCGAGCAGGATCGTCTGCATGTCCACGCGGATCAGCGGGTCGAGCGCGGAAAATGCCTCGTCCATCAGGAGGATCGGCGCGTCGTTGGTCAGCGCGCGGGCAAGGCCGACGCGCTGCTGCATGCCGCCCGACAGCTGGTTCGGATAGCTTTTCTCGAAGCCGTTGAGACCGACGCGCGAGAGCCAGTGCATCGCGGCTTCCACCTGCTTCGCACGCGGTACGCCCTGGATTTCGAGCCCGTAGACAGTGTTTTCGAGCACGTTGCGATGCGGCAGCAGCGCGAACTTCTGGAACACCATCGCCGTCTTGTGGCGGCGGAATTCGCGCAGCTCCCGCGGCGACATCTTCACCACGTCCTCGTTACCGACCAGCACCTCGCCGCGCGTCGGCTCGATCAGCCGGTTGATGTGGCGGATCAGCGTCGACTTCCCCGAGCCCGACAGCCCCATGATGACCTGGATGCAGCCGGCCGGCATCGCAATGTTGATGTCCTTGAGGCCAAGGACGTGGCCGTACTTCTCGTTGAGCTCCGTCTTGGTGATGCCCTGGTCGAGCAGGGGGGCGAGCTCGTTCGCTTTTGGCCCGAAGATCTTGGACAGCCCTCTGATCTCGATGCCGTGGTCGTTGCGCGGGTCAGCCATGTACGATTTCCAGATGCTTTTGCAGACGCTTGCCGAATGCCTGGCTGACGCGATCGAAAATGATGGCGATGCCGACGATGGCGAGGCCGTTTAAAATGCCGAGCGTGAAATACTGGTTGTTGATCGCGCGTAGCACCGGCTGGCCGAGGCCCTGGACGCCGATCATCGAGGCGATGACCACCATCGCCAGCGCCATCATGATGGTCTGGTTGATGCCGGCCATGATGGTGGGCAGCGCCAGCGGCAGCTGCACGTTCTTCAGCTTCTGCCAGCTGGAGGAACCGAAGGCGTCGGCGGCTTCCAGCACGTCGCGGTCGACGAGGCGAATGCCGAGATTGGTCAGGCGGATCATGGGCGGGATCGCGTAGATCACCACCGCGATCAGGCCCGGCACGCGGCCGATGCCGAGCAGCATGACCACCGGGATCAGGTAGACGAAGCTCGGCAGCGTCTGCATGACGTCGAGGATCGGGTTGATGACGTTGCGGACGCGATCCGAGCGCGCCATCAGGATGCCGATCGGAATGCCGAGGGCTATGGCCAGCACCGTGCACACCAGGATCATCGAGATGGTCCGCATCGTGTCGTCCCACATGTCGAACATGCCGATCAGCAGGAGCGTGATCATGCTGCCGAGGACGATCCAGATGCTGCGGCTGGCGAACCAGGCAATGGCGGCGATCACGAGGAGGACGATCGGCCAGGGCGTGTTGAGCATCAGCCGCTCGGCCCAGACAAGGAAGACGCGGAGCGGATCAAACACCGCTTCCAGCTGGTCGCCGTAGTTTCGTGTGAAGACGCGAAAGCCGTCGTCGATGGTTCGCCGCATATCGCGCAGGAAATTGTCGCTGAGATGCGGGAAAGACCAGAACCAGTCCATGAATATCCCCTCGGTGCCCTTCCGGCCCGCATGGCGGGCCGGACCAGTGCGCCAGTCTTGTATGCGAATGCGAGACGGCGGACTGCGCCAGGCACAATCCGCCGTCGGTCAGTTCGATCAGAGAGCTGCCTTGATCTTCTCGGCAACCTCCGGGCTCACCCACGTCGTCCAGACATCCTCATTGTTTTCGAGGAAGTGGCGGGCGCCGTCCTCACCGGTTGCCTGGTTGTCGGTCATCCACGCCATCAGCGCGTTGACGGTGGCGTTCTTCCAGGAACGGTTGTTGAGGTAGCCCATGATCTCCTCGCCGGCGCGCTCGGCGAACTTCGGCGTCACGAGGGTCTGGACCGTGTCTGCCGGCCACTCGTTCTTCTTCGGGTCAGGGCAGTCGGCAACGGTGTTGCAGCGCTTCCACTCAGCCTCGTCGAACGGCACGCCGTGGCCGAGCTTCACCATCTCGTAACGGCCGAGCAGCGCGGTCGGCTCCCAGTAGTAGCCGATCCAGCCCTGCTTGCGCTCGTAGGCGCGGGCGATCGAGCCGTCGAGGCCGGCGGACGAACCGGTGTCGACGAGGTTGAAGCCGGCTTCCTCGGCGCCGTAGGCCTTGTAGAACTGGGTGGTCACGAGCGTGCCGCCCCAGCCCTGCGGGCCATTGTGAACCGCGCCCTTGCTCGGATCTTCCGGATCCGGGAACAGTTCCGGATGCTTCAGCGCGTCGTCGATCGTCTTGATGTCGGGATTTTCGTCGACGATGAACTTCGGCACCCACCAGCCGGAAACGCCGCCGTCCGAAAGCGCCAGCGCAGCCTTGATGAGGCGGCCTTCAGAGACGCCCTTGTTGACGACTTCCGGGATGAAGTCGATCCAGCCTTCCGGCGCGATGTCCGGCTCGCCCTTCTCGATCATCGACGTGATGGTCGGAACCGTGTCGCCGACGATGATCTGCGCGTTGCAGCCATAGCCGTTGTTAAGGATGAACTGGTCGACCGCGGCAAGTACCTCGGCGCTCTGCCAGTTCATGCTGGCAATCGTCACGTCGCCGCACTCGGCGGACGCGCTCGATACCCCCATAACGCCCAGCCCGAGAGCCAGACAGGTGGTCGCCAGTAAATGCTTCATATTTCAGCCTCCTGATGCGGTAGTTCCCCGAAATCCTGCCCGCGATACCGCCCCCGCAAGCAGCATGACTCCTTCCCGGCACGATGGCAAAGGCTGCACCGTGCTCCGGCCATTCAGGCCGCGTTTTCCATCAGCGCCTCGATGCGGGCGGCCGGCTTGCGCATCCGCCGAGGCTTGTCGCTCCATGTTGCCGGAGCGGTATCGATCCGCATGCTGCGCGTTTCCTGCGGCGAGCAGTGGAATGTCTCGCGATAGCAGCGGGAAAAGTGCGACGCCGAGAGGAAGCCGCTGGCGATCGCCACCTCGACGATCGGGATCGACGTTTGCAGCAGCAAAAGCCGCGCGCGCTCGAGCCTAAGCTTCACATAATAGCGGGCCGGCGAACAGCCCATTTCGGCCCGGAACAGCCGTTCGATCTGCCGCCGCGACAGCTTTGACGTGGTCGCCAGCTTGTCGATCTGGATCGGGTCGCTGAGATTGTTCTCCATCTTCTCGACCAGTTCCTTCACCACGGGGTGGATGTCACCCACCCGCTTGGCGAAGGGCAGGCGCTGGCGCTCGGTGGCCGAGCGCACCCGGTCGACCAGCGCGCGCTCGCAGATGCCGGCAACGACCGCGTCGCCATGATCGCCTTTCACGACCTCCGCCATCATGTCGAAGGCAGCCGTCCCACCGGCGCAGGTGTGTACGCCTCCATCGGCGTCGAAAAGCCGGAGCGACACCTGGCTGGAGCGGAACTGCTCGGTGAAGCCCGGAAAATTCTCCCAGTGGATGGTGCAGCGGCGATCGGCCAAAAGGCCCGCGCGGGCCAGGATATGCGCGCCATTGCAGATGCCGGCGACGGCGACGCCGCGCTGGCGGCATTCGCGCAGCCAGGCTTCGAGGTTCCTGTCGCAATGCTCCTCGACACGCTTGCCGCCGCAGACCACCGCCATGAACGGCCGCTCCATCCGCGCGAGCGCCGCGCGCTCTTCAGCCACCGAACCGTCGACGTCGAGGGTCAGCCCGCAGCTTGCACGCACCTTGTTTCCGTCTGCGGAAGCAAGGCGCCAGCTGTAGACTTCCTCTCCCAGCGTCTCATTGGCGAGGCGCAGCACCTCGATCGCCGAGGTAAAGGCGAGCATGGTAAAGTCTGGCACCAGATAGAAAACGAACAGCCGTCGCGTCTTCTCCGTCCTGTCCATGGCTTTGTCCCCTGGCGGCCTTCGAGCTCTTTGGCGGGTGTGCCGCTTCTGCAACTTTTTCACGAGTATTGACGCAGCGTTGTCAGATGCAAAGAATGTTCGCGACGTTTTGCCGGTACAAATGAGACAGAGCCCATGCCAGCACCCCGATACGCTCCCTTGCGGCGCCTGAACGAGCCGGAGCCCGCGGCAACGCCGCGCCTCAATGTCGGCTTCGTGCTGTCATGGCGCTTCACGCTCTGCGCCTTCGCCAACTTTCTCGACGTGCTGCGCCTTGCCGCTGACGAGGGCGATCGCAGCCGTCCGATCCACTGCAGCTGGAAGGTGATCGCGCCCAACATGCAGCCGATCCCCTCGAGTTCGGGCGTCGAGATCCAGCCGCAGGAAACCTTTGGCGACCCCACCCGCTTCGACTACATCGTCGTCGTGGGTGGCCTGCTCGACGAGGCCGACCGTAATGCCGACCAGATCGATGCCTTCCTGCGCCAGGCGTCCGCCGCCGGCGTGCCGCTCGTTGGACTCTGCACCGGCACCTTTATCCTCTTCCGCGCCGGGCTGATGAAGGGCCGCCGCGGCTGCGTCTCGTGGTTCCATCACAAGGAGTTTCTCGACCAGTTCGACGGGCTTACCCCAGTCTCCGACCAGATTTTTGTTATCGACCGCGACCGGCTGACCTCGGCCGGTGGGGCGAGTACCGCGCATCTTGCCGCCTTCCTCGTCGAGCGCCACGTCGGCCGCGCGCAGGCGACGAAAAGCCTGCACATCATGATGATCCCGGAAGCGGAAAAGGGCGAGACGCCGCAGCCGGGCCTGACCCTTAATTTGCGCTCCTCAGACCCGCTGGTCAGCCGCGCGCTGCTTTTGATGCAGCAGTGCCTCGACATGCCGCTGTCGATCGAGCAGATCGCAAAGCAGCTCAATGTCGGCAAGCGCCGTCTCGAACGGCATTTTCGCGATGCGCTCAACTGCTCGCCCTTTGCCGCGTTCCTGGAGATGCGGCTGGCGCTGGTGCACCATCTCCTTGAGACCAGCGACAAGCCGATTGCCGAGATCGCGGCTGAGACCGGCTTTTGCGATTCCTCGCACCTGTCGCGCATGTTCCGCCGCCGCTACGACGTCAGCCCGCAGGAATTCCGCCGCACAAGGCTCCCGCTCGCGGCGTAGGGACGGGCGCGGCCTCGCTGGTCTTTCGCGCCGCACCCGGCAGAAACGTCGCTCTCTTCAATCGGCAAGCGCTGCCCTATGAGCCCCCACCTCCGACTTCAGCGGCCGCCCTCCCGCGCGATGGGGGGAGGCTCCAGGCGCAGGGTGGAATAGCTCGCGTCGAGCGGAAGCGTTCAGGCCTGGATGCCACGGTCAAGCCGTGGCATGACGAAGCGGAGAGGTGGAAGGGAAAACAGGAATGCGGGTGTCGGGGCGGGAAACAGGAAGAATGAGGAGCGGTTGTGGAAGGCGGCCCATTGACGATTGTCCGCAGCCTCCCTCCCATCGTCATCGTCGGGCCTGACCCAACGATCCATGCCTGAACGGTTCCACTTCGGAGCGCTGGAGAATGTAGCGCCACCCATGCTTACCACCCGATCCCGACGAGCAACTCGTTCCACTCGGGGCTCGTCTTCTCGATCAGCTTGATCTTCCACTGTCGCGGCCAGCGCTTCAGCGCCTTCTCTCGCCGGATCGCGTCGCGCATGTCGAAGTGCTCTTCGTACCAGACGAGCCGCGTGACGGCGTAACGCGCTGTGAAGCCCGGCCCGCTTCGTGCCTTGTGCTCGGGCACGCGGCGGGCGAGGTCGTTTGTGACACCAATGTAGATGGTGCCCCGCTTCTGGCTGGCGGTCATGTAGACGTAGCCGGTCATGCGTTAACGGTAGCGGATGTGCGGCCTTCCGTCATCCGGTCTGGCCCGCCGCGGGTCCTTCAGCGTTCAGGGATGGATGCCCCGGCTTGACCGTGGCATCCATCCCTGAACGATCACGAAGTGCGGGACCAGGCACGACTATCGCCGCGCCAAACCTACCCCTCGTCGTGACGGGAGCCGAGGCCAAGGCCCATCCCCATTCCCATTCCACCGCCTCCGCCAGCGCCCATGCCGCCACCGCCGCCAGAACCTCCGCCTCCTCCGCGGCCGCCTTCGCGCCCTTCGCCGCCGGAGCGCGACCGGGAGGAAGGGGAGGCCGGCCGCGTCGGGCCCTGCGACGGGATCTCGATCGAGGAGGGAACCGGCGCAAGGTCGAGCGCCTCGCGGATGAAGTCGCGCAGCGAGACGACCAGCTTGTCGGTGTAGACCGGCTTGCCGGCGACGAGGTCGCGGGTCGCGGCCGCCGCGAGCTTCACCTGCTCCTCGGTGCCAAGCAGGATGATGTCGGCAAGCGCGGCCTCCACCGCATCGCGGATGCGGCGCGCGCGGTCCGAGCCGGTAGCAGGCACGGCGAGAGCCTCTTCGTCCACCTCCTCGCCCTCGATCTCGGCCTTGCGGCGCAGGTCCCGCAGATGGGTCGGGTCGACGCTGAGCGTGCCGGTGAACGAGCCGCCAAGCGTCTTGTAGGCGGCGATCAGCGTCTTCAGCCGCTCGTTGATCTGGCGGTTGGCGCGCTGCTGCTTCTGCTGGATCGTCATCATCATGAGCAGCCGGATGCCCATGCTGATCAGCGTGATCATGGCGATGCCGAGTATGGTGAAGAGCACGCCCTGCCAGGAGCTGAAGTCGAAATACCGCACGCTATTCTCCTCCCTCGTCTTCGACCTTCAGCTGCATCAGGTCGCCGGCAAGTGCGCGGTCCTTCGACCGGAGCCCCGCATCCTCCAGCGCCTCGTAGTCCGGCAGGTCGCGCAGCGTCTCCAGCCCGAAATGGCTGAGGAACGCCTTCGTCGTGACATAGGTATAGGGCGCGCCGGGCTTTGGCGAACGGGGGCCAAAGCCGATGAAGCCGAAATTGCGCAAGCTGGCGATCAGGTCACGCGAAATCTCGCGTCCGAAGAAGGTCGACAATTCCGAGCGGGTGATCGGCTGGAAATAGGCGATGGTCATCAGCACCAGCGCCTCCGACTGGGAAAGGTCGACCGCGCGCTCGGCGGCCCCGCTCACCGTGCGGATCGCATCGGCATAGGCCGGGCGCGTGCGGTGCTGGTAGCCGCCCGCGACCTTGACGAGATCATAGGGCCGCCCGCGCAGCTCCTCGCGAATGTCCTCGATCAGAAGGTCGATGTTGCAGTTCCTGCCGACGACGCGGGCAAGGTCGGTGCGCGACACGGGCTGGCTGGCGGCGAAGATAACCGCCTCCACGCGGTTCATCCATTCGCGCCAGCGCGCCTCCGGCGGCAGGTGCTCGAGCTCGGGATCGAACAGCGGCGTGTTGCGTCCCTTTGCCCTGGTGCCGCCCGCCGCCATGCGTCAGACTCCGTAGATGCGGAAGGTGCTGCGGCCGGTGAGCTCGCGCAGCACGCCGAACGATATCAGCCGCTCGAAGATGCGGTGCATGCCCCAGCGGGTGATGCCGGTGATGTGGGTTGAGGCGGTGAGCGAGTCCTCCGTAAGCAGCTTTTCGACCACGGCGCCGGACGCCTTGGCGCGCAGCTGCGGCGCCGCCTCCAGCAACCGCTCCGCTTTGCGGCCGAGCTCTACGGACAGGTCGATGGCGCGCAGGGCAGAGCGCGCATAGGCGCCGAGCAGTTTTATCCGGCGCTCGGTGCGCACGGCTTCCGGCTCGCCGGCAACGGGCCGCGAAAAGCCGCCGCGCGCAACCTCCTGCGCGATCAGCGGCACCGCCCGCTCCCAGCCGAAGGCACGCGCAAGCATCAGGTCGCTGATAAGCGGCGCTGCTTCCGGAGCGGAGCCATGTTCCAGCGCGAGCTCGAAACTGTCGAGCACGGCGGAAATGGCGGCGGCACGGCTCGCCTGTTCATCGAGCTTTCCGGCAAGGGTTTCCGCAGCGCCGCGGCTGCGCCGGCCGAGACGGTCGAACATCGCGGCGATCGCGTCCGACGTGAGGCAGTCGCCGGGCGGCTGCCTGACAATCGTGCGCCAGGCAATCAGCACCTCGCCCGCCGGGCCCCTGGAATCGCCGGCGCGCGTCAGGTGCAGGGCATCGCGCAGCGCCTCCTCGTTTTCGATGCGGCCCATGCGGCGCACGGTCGAGGCGGCGGCGGCAAGTGCCAGCCGCTGGCGCCACAGGCCGGCCCAGATCTGGCGCCTGCGCACCATCTGGTCAAGCGCGGCAAGCGCGGTCCCGGCGACGAAGCTCGCTTCCTCCAGCGTCGCGGGCGCGCGGGCAGCCTCGCGCAGCCAGGCGGGCGCTGGCGCCACCGGCTGTTCGAGCGGGCCTGGCAGCGGCTTTGGCTTCCGGCGCCGGCGCGGTTTCTTCGGTTCTTCAGGAATCATCGGCCGCAGAATCGGTCAGGACGGCGCTTCAGGCAATGTTTGGCCGGCGTTTGCGCCGCAAAGCGCACAGCTATCTGCGCCGGAGCGAATTTTGGTGGCGCGAGGAATGCCGGCGGCAGGGGCGAAAAGATTTATTTTCCCCTGCGTCTTGTTTTGAACAAGAATGACCCCTATCTTCCACTCATCGATCTTGCTTGTTGAACTTTGTCTACGGCCTTTTGCGCCGACTACGATCTTCCTCTTTCAAATCGATCTTCCCCGCTTCCCGCAATAACGCGGCAAGCAAACGACCTGACTATTTGAAAAGGAAATCGTCATGGCTACTGGTACCGTTAAGTTCTTCAATGCCACCAAGGGTTTTGGCTTCATTCAGCCCGACAACGGCGACGCCGATGTGTTCGTTCACATCACCGCTGTTGAGCGCGCCGGCATGCGCACGCTCATCGACGGCCAGAAGATCAGCTTCGACGTCGTCGCGGACCGCCGCAGCGGCAAGAATGCAGCTGACAACCTTCAGGCTGCCTAAGGATTGCAGCTCTGATCTTTGACCACGGATGTACTGGCACTGATCAAAGAGATGCATGGGAAAGGTCGGGTTCGTCCCGGCCTTTTTGTTTTTTACGAACCGAAAGGGGATTTCCATGACCCAGCCGCTCACCGAACAGACGCTCTTCAAGCCGCAGCCGAGCAACAAGGCGCAGACGAAGGCGGACATGACCGACAGCGCCGCGCGCGCGATCATCGGCGAGGAAGCACGGCGTCGGGAGGAAAAGACGGCACGCCTTCGCGAGGCTCGCCTTGCGCGCGAAGCCGCGGAGGCCGAGGCGGAAGCCGCCGCCGCGGCTGCGGCCGCGGCCGCCAAGCCCGCCATCGCCCCCAAGCGCCGCAAGATCAGGTCGGGGAGTTAAGGGGGACGCTGCTGCGCACGCGCTCGCTCTCCGTCGAGGCGAGGGGGCCTGCCTTCTTTCGAGTTTGGTGAGGTGCGGGTTATCGCTTCGCCTCAGTGTCTGCCTCACGCTTGTTAACCCTTGCGGCCCCTGCTAAAGCGCGGGCATGAGCACACCTCTTTCGCACATCCGCAATTTCTCCATCGTCGCCCATATCGACCATGGCAAATCCACGCTGGCCGACCGGCTGATCCAGATGACCGGATCGCTGGAGGAGCGTGAGATGAAGGACCAGGTGCTCGATGCCATGGACATCGAGCGCGAGCGCGGCATCACCATCAAGGCGAACACCGTCCGCCTCGAATATGACGCGAAGAACGGCGAGCACTATGTGCTGAACCTGATCGACACGCCCGGCCACGTCGACTTCGCCTACGAGGTCTCGCGCTCGCTGGCCGCGTGCGAGGGCTCGCTGCTCGTCGTCGACGCCTCGCAGGGCGTCGAGGCGCAGACGCTCGCCAATGTCTACCAGGCGATCGACAACGACCACGAGATCGTCGTCGTCCTCAACAAGGTCGATCTGCCGGCCGCCGAGCCCGACCGCGTCAAGGAACAGGTCGAGGAGGTCATCGGCCTCGACGCCTCGGACGCCGTGCTGATCTCGGCCAAGACCGGCCTCGGCATCGACGAGGTGCTGGAGGCGATCGTCCACAAGCTGCCGGCCCCGAAGGAGGGCGACCGCAACGCCCCGCTCAAGGCGATGCTGGTCGACTCGTGGTACGACGCCTATCTCGGCGTCATCGTTCTGGTGCGCATCGTCGACGGCGTCCTGAAGAAGGGCCAGCAGATCCGCATGATGGGCACGGGCGCCAAGTACGGCGTCGACCGCGTCGGCGTCATCACCCCGAAGATGGTGATGGTCGACGAACTCGGCCCCGGCGAGATCGGCTTCATCACCGCCTCGATCAAGGAAGTCGCCGACACCCGCGTCGGCGACACGATCACCGACGACAAGCGCCCGACGGCCGCCCCGCTCCCCGGCTTCAAGCCGGCGCAGCCGGTGGTGTTCTGCGGCCTGTTCCCGGTCGACGCCGCCGACTTCGAGGCGCTGCGCACGGCGATGGGCAAGCTCCGCCTCAACGACGCCTCGTTCTCCTTCGAGATGGAGACCTCCGCCGCGCTCGGCTTCGGCTTCCGCTGCGGCTTCCTTGGCCTGCTCCACCTCGAGATCATCCAGGAGCGTCTCGAGCGCGAGTTCAACCTCGACCTCATCGCCACCGCCCCGTCGGTGGTCTACCAGCTGACCATGACGGACGGGACGACGCGCGACCTGCACAACCCGGCCGACATGCCGGACGTCGTCAAGATCGCCGAGATCCGCGAGCCGTGGATCCGCGCCACCATCATGACGCCGGACGAATATCTCGGCTCGATCCTGAAGCTCTGCCAGGAGCGCCGCGGCATCCAGGTCGACCTCTCCTATGTCGGCAAGCGCGCGATGGCGACCTACGACCTGCCGCTCAACGAGGTGGTGTTCGACTTCTACGACCGCCTGAAATCGATCTCGAAGGGCTACGCCTCGTTCGACTACCAGCTCACCGACTACCGCGAGGGCGACCTCGTGAAGATGTCGATCCTGGTCAATGAGGAGCCGGTCGACGCGCTCTCCATGCTCGTCCACCGCTCGGCGGCGGAAAAGCGCGGCCGCGCCATGTGCGAGAAGCTCAAGGAGCTGATCCCCAAGCACATGTTCAAGATCCCGATCCAGGCGGCCATCGGCGGCAAGGTCATTGCCCGCGAGACGATCTCGGCGCTACGCAAGGACGTGACGGCCAAGTGCTACGGCGGCGACGTCACCCGCAAGCGCAAGCTTCTGGAAAAGCAGAAGGAAGGCAAGAAGCGCATGCGGCAGTTCGGCAAGGTCGAAATCCCGCAAGCCGCCTTCATCGAAGCTTTGAAGATGAACGACGACTGAGAAAGAACCGAAAAAGGCCGCAACCCGCGGCCTTTTTCTTTGGCCGGGGCAGGACCCGTTTCAATCGGGCAGCACCGCGCATTCCGCGCCCGCCTGGAGCGCGGCGAAAGCGGCATCGATCTGCACAAAGAGCGGACGGTCACGACGTGTCGCGTCGCTCCAGCGCGCAAAGCGCGAGCTCGTGCGCATGCTCCAGAATGTCGTGGACCTGGTGCCGCTCGCCTGACCCTCGCGACTTGCAGAATTGCCCCGGCGGGCGGCCCGGCCGCAGCGGCGATAAGCGCCGGCCGCGCGGACTTCGCGGAGCCGGCTTTGAATCCGCTGCCTGCACGCGCATTCGCCGCCGCGCTTGCCAGCGCGCCATCCGGATGGCGAGCGGTTCGGGATCGTCGAGCGCCTTTAGCAGCGCGGAAAGCCGCGCCTTTAGCCGCGTTGCGTCGATCGGATCATCCGGCTTCGGGGCAAGGCGCGGAGCGACGGCGAACGGTGGTGTGAGGCCCGGCATCGAAATGCGCGGGACCGCAACCACGGACCGCTTGCGGCGGGCAAAACGCTTGAACCGGTCAAACAGCGGCAGCGAAAGCGGAAAGTTCTTTTGCGCTCGCACGCGATCAATCGGCCGCCAGCCATGCGGCCGCAAGGCGCTCGCCGACACCACGACATCACGCGCCAGCACGATCACCAGCCGCCGCGCCGCTGCTTCCGCCGGTCGCAGCAGCCGCAGGATGGAGCGGTGCATATGACGCGGCAGGGTTTTCTGGGCGGGCGACAGACCCGCCATCGCCACCAGCGCCGCGACGATGGCCCTGAGGGCTGAGACGTTTCGTTCAACAAGTGCCGCCGCGTCCATTCGCATCTCCTTCGGCGGGAGTGTGCAATGGGCGTGAGGGGAGGTGGATAATGGAGGCGTAACCTGCAGATTTATGACGGAACGTTTGCCTGATCTCGCATGCCGTCTCCACTCGGGCTTGTGGTGAGGCGGATGAGAGGTGAACGCTTACTGTCCACAGGCGCTGATTGCCGCTTATATCCAATCCAGTGATAGCGCGCTTCATGTGAAGATAAATTGATCGCCTTGACTTTTAAAAGGCAGTTGGATTTGTCGCGCGGTTCAGGCACCCTATCTAAGAAGGTGATTTGCGGTGTGACCCGCGACCGGAGAATAAGAAAATGACCGACGCACTCAGGAAACTGATCGAGGCTACCCGGAAATTGGACCAGTCTGCGGGGGAGCGGGAGCAACAGCGCCGGAGTTTCGCCTACGGAAACACGAAGTTTGAGAACGAGCGGATTACCCGCGAAATGGTGGATCAGCAGGCAGAGCTCTTAGAAAGACATGCCGCGACATGAGGTGATCGGTGGCGGATCAGAACCAGCGACATAGTCAAGCTCTGGAAGTAGAGCTAATTTCCGATCCTCAGTTAAAGGCAGAAGCCGAAGCGAGGAACGGTCTTCGCCAGTTCGACTATGGAATCCAGACCATCTATCAAGCGCTGGAGCGGGGGGGTCTTCAAGCTCCGCCCCTCCCTTATTCTTGCTCTCCAGCGAGAAGCTTTGTCCGGCATAAGTGCGTACGCAGGCAATTTTCGTCCGGCGGGGGTGGCAATTGTAGGCAGCAGTCACAAGCCTGTGGAGGCTCATTTAGTCCCGGAACTAATCGAGGAGCTCTGCGACTATGTGAACGACAATTGGGAAGTGAAGACCGCTATCCATCTTGCCGCATACATAATGTGGCGACTCAATTGGATTCATCCATTTGCAGATGGCAATGGCCGTACTTCGCGGATCCTTTCATACGTTGTATTGTCAATTCGGGCGCAGAGTGTTTTTCCCGGCACGCCAACTATTCCGGAGCAGATCGTAGAGAATCGAGATCCTTATTTTGAAGCTTTGGATGCTGCCGATGCGGCTCGGACCGAAGGGAGGGTTGACGTCGGTAGGATGGAAGAACTTCTCTCAAGTATGCTTGCGAAGCAGCTCACAAGTGCCGACGAACGCGCGGGTGGAATAGCATTTGAAGAGTCGGCGGCCGGTGATTAGCTGCTTCGCGGCGCCAAAGACGCTTTCGTTTTTTTATAGCTCGACTGGAGCGGCAACATTCTGCTACCCCTACCCGGCCTCCCGCACCTGTCCTAACTCTCTCCGCGTCGTCACCGAGTTGCGCGTCGAAACGCCGTCGCGTGGAAGAGCGCTGACCGTTCGCTTAATACTTCTGAAGCAGATTGAATTCGTGTGCAGCCGCAGGGGCAGGATCTATCGCCGCCCTCTGGGTGAACGCGATCGACGAACCACCGCCCCCATCCCCCCGCTTTATTTCGCCATCTCACCCCGCTATGCACGGAGCCGTCTGGAATAGTCGGGGTCTATGCATGCGCGCGGTGGTTCAACGGGTTTCATCCGCCTCGGTCACGGTCGACGGCAAGGTGGTGGGCGAGATTGGCGCGGGGTTGATGGTGCTGGTCTGCGCCATGCAGGGCGACACCGAAAAGGAATCCGCCTGGCTCGCGCAGAAGATCGCCAAGCTGCGCATCTTTCGCGACGACGAGGACCGCATGAACCGTTCGGTGCTCGAAACCGGCGGCGAGGTGCTGGTCGTCAGCCAGTTCACGCTGGCCGCCGAGACCAAGGGCAACCGGCCGGGCTTTTCGACCGCCGCGCCCCCGGAGGAAGGCAAGCGCCTCTACGAGCATTTTTCGGCCGAAGTGGCCGCCCAGGGCATTCGCGTAGCCAACGGCATTTTCGGCGCCGACATGCAGGTGGCGCTGGTCAATTCCGGGCCGGTGACGATCTGGCTCGACACGGCCGCCCGATGAGTTTTTTGCGCGCGCTTGTGCTGGTGGTCGTGGCCGGCGTTGCTGCCGGCTGCACCACGGCCGCGCCGCAGCGGCCCGCGCGGGTGGCACCGAAGGCCGAGGTGCGGGCAGAGCCCGCGCGCGGGCCGCAGGCAGCTGAGCCGGTGGAAGCCGGGATCGTGCCGCTGACGCTGGAACAGGACCGGCAGATTTCCGGCGTCAGGCAGGGTTCCTGAGCGCCTCGGCGAACATTCTTTTCACGCGCGCCTCGACCTCGCGGGCGACCTTCTTGCGGTCGTCGCCGGGGCGGAACTCGATCGGCTCGCCGAAGTGCACCTCGACGTCCATCGCGCCCTCGCGCAGCAGTTTTGTCAGATGCGGCATGAGGTCGGCGTCGCCGATCCAGGCCGCGTGCGGGCGGTGGCGGCGATCCATCGGCATGCCCTGCAGGCGCGTATAGGCGATCGCCACCGGCTGGATCGACACGGTCTCGCTGCGGCCTTCGCTGAGCGCCACCTGCGCCGCGCCAAACAGGGTCGACTTGAACGGCAGCAGGGTGTTGCCGTCGCCGGTGGTGCCCTCGGCGAAGAGCACCATCGGGTCGCCATTGCTCATGCGGGTGGCGATCTCGCTCGCCTGCTCGCCCGCCTTGCGCCTTGCGCCGCGTTCGACGAACACCGAGCGCTGGAGTTTGGCGAGCAGTCCGAAGACCGGCCAGCCGGCGACTTCCGCCTTGGCGATGAAATGCACCTCGGCGAGCGAGCCGAGCACCATGATGTCCGACCACGAGATGTGGTTGGAGCAGATCAGCAGCGGCCGCGCCTTCGACGGGGCGCCGCGGACATGGATGCGGATGCCGAGCAGTTTGACGGCGAGGCGGTGCCAGAGGCGGGGGATGCGGCCGTCGTCGATGCGGCCGTTGCTTTTCAGCGCGATGACCTGCCAGACGGCCATCGGCAGCGACGCGATCAGGATGATCGCCACTGAGATGACGATCCGGATCGTGCCGATCATTTCAGGTCGCGCCGCATCACCAGCGCGTCGGTCCGCTTCATGCCGGCGCCGTGCTCGTAGTAGCCCGGACGGCGGGCGACTTCGCGAAAACCGAGGCGGCGGTAGAGAGCGATCGCCGGCGCGTTGGTCTCGTCGACCTCGAGGAACAGCGCCTCGGCCCGCTCGGCATGGAGCGTTCGCAGGACAGCCTCCATCAGGTCGCGGCCAAGACCGCGGCGGCGGTGGGCGCGGGCGACGGCTATGGTCAAAATCTCGCCTTCGCCGGCGACAAGGCGGGCGAGGACGAAGCCGGCGGGCATGCCCTTGCGGTTGCCGACCTTCCAGGCGGCAAAGCCGAAGACGGTGTCCTGCTCGAGGAGGGACTCGAACTCGTTCGCCGACCAGGGGCGGACGAAATCCTCCTCGTGGATGGCGGGGAGCTGTTCGGCATCATCCAGCGTCAGCGCTTCGATGGCGTATTCGGTCGAAAGAAACGGAAGCTTCACGAGGCGGCCTTGCGTGGCAGGGCAAAGGAGGTCTGGGGCTTGGCGTCGGCGTCGCGCAGGTAGAGCGGTTTTGGCGGGGCGGCATGACCGGCGGCGAGCTTTTCGCCGGCAAGCCGCGCGTAGACGGCGATGTCGGCGGTCTTGCCGTCGATGATGGCGACGTCGTCGCCTGCAGCGGCGACCATGTTGTCGACCTCCTCGAGGGAGAGGGCGGCGGGGCCGAACTCGGTTTCGCCTTCAGCAGAGAAGCGCGCGACGTAGGCCTGACCGCGGCCGGCGTCGATGCGGACGATGACAGGCTTTTGCGAGGCAGCTTCCGCCGCGATCGCTTCGAGGGTGCTGACGCCGACGGCCGGGACTTTGAGCGCGAGCGCAAGGCCGCGCGCGGTGGAGACGCCGACGCGCACGCCGGTGAACGAGCCCGGGCCGATGGAGACGGCAATGGCGCCAAGGTCGGCGTAAGTGATGCCGGCCGCGGCAAGGGCTGCCTCGATGGTGCCCATCAGCTGCTCGGCATGACCCTTGCCGAGGTCAAGCACCTGGCGGCCGAGCTCGCCCTTGCCGGTGTCGACGACACAGGCGGAGCAGAGGCTTGCGGCGGTATCGATGGCGAGGATGATCATGCTTCAGGCTTGCCCGGTACTGTCGAGAACATGTGGCGCAGGATGGTCGCGAGACGCTTACCACCGATCGGCGCCATCTGTTTGGTCTCGTCGTGCGACAGTTCATCGCCGGTCATGCCGGCGGCGAGGTTGGTGATGACCGAGCATGCGGCGACGCGCAGGCCGAGGAAGCGCGCGAGGATCACTTCCGGCACGGTCGACATGCCGACCGCATTGGCGCCGAGGACGCGCGCAGCGCGGATTTCGGCGGGCGTCTCGAAGGAGGGGCCGGAGAACCACATGTAGACGCCGCGATGAAGCGGGGTATTGGTGGCGACCGCTGCATCGGCGATGCGGGCGCGCAGCTGCGGGTCGTAGGCTTCGGTCATGCCGACGAAGCGGCGATCGCTCGGTTCGCCGATCAGCGGGTTGGTGCCGGAGAAGTTGATGTGGTCGGTGATCAGCATCACCGAGCCGGGGCCCATGCCCTCGTCGAGCGAGCCTGCGGCGTTGGTGAGGATCAGTTCCTCGATGCCGATGGCGGCAAGCGCCTCAAGCACCGGGCGCATCGCCGCCGGATTGCCGGATTCGTAATAGTGGACGCGGCCGGCAAGCATCAGCACCTCCGTGGTGCCGAACTTGCCGGAGACCAACAGGCCGGCATGGCCGGTTACGCCGCTGTGCGGGAAGCCGGGCAGGTCGGAGTAGGGGATGCGGATTGGTTCCTCGACCTCGCCGATGAGGTCCCCGAGGCCGGAGCCGAGGACGAGGGCGACGCGCGGGTGGCGTCCCTGAAGCTGCTCGATGATCTTCGCGACGGTCTCGTTCATTTGAGCGTGTCTCCGGCAAAGCCCAGCGGCAGGATCTCGGCCATGGTCAGCGTCTCGACGACGCCGGTCTGGTCGCAGAGGTGAAGCTTCGTGTCGGCAGTTGCAAACTCGGCGAGGCGCTGGCGGCAGCCGCCGCAGGGCGTGATGCGGTCCATCTTCTCGGCGACAACGGCAATCTCGGTAATGCGCCCGCCGCCACCCATGACGTAGTGGGCGAGCGCGGTGGTCTCGGCGCACCAGCCCTCGGGGAAGGAGGCGACCTCAATATTGGCGCCTGAAAAGACACGGCCGTCTTCGGTTCTGAGTGCTGCGCCGACCGGGAATTTCGAATAAGGCGCATAGGCCTTCGCCATTGCCTCGCGCGCGGCTTTGAAAAGGTCATCGGCCATGGTGCCAGGATCCCTGAACGAGCTTCTGCCACGGCCGTAACCTGTTCGGCTTCATCCGTCTATCGCTCTTTGACGTAGGGGACACCGCCGGCGCGCGGCGGGATCGCCTTGCCGATGAAGCCGGCGAGCAGGATGACCGTGAGGATGTAAGGCAGCGCCTGGAAGAACTGTGCCGGCACGCGCCCTACCATTGGTAAAGGCGTGCCCTGGAGGCGGATCGCCAGCGCGTCGAGGAAGCCGAACAAGAGGCAGGCGAACATGGCCGGCACCGGGCGCCACTTGGCGAAGATGAGGGCCGCAAGCGCGATGTATCCCTTGCCGGCGGTCATGTCCTTCACGAAGCCGGCGTTCTGGGCGAGCGCCAGATAGGTGCCGGCAAAGCCGCAGAGGATGCCGGTGCAGATCACCGCGCGATAGCGCAGCCAGGCGACCGAAATGCCGGCCGTGTCGACGGCAGCCGGGTTTTCACCGACGGCACGCAGGCGAAGGCCAAAGCGGGTTCGAAACAGGATCCACCAGGTCGCGAACACCATGAAGAAGGCGACGTAGACGAGGATCGAGTGCCCTGACAGGAGCTCGTAATAGACGAAGCCGATCACGGGAATGTCGCGCGCGGCCTCGGCGAAGGGAAGCGTAATGGCGTTGAAGCGGGCCTCCGCGCCAAGCGAGGGCGTGCGCCCGCCCTGCTGGAACCATGCCTGGCCAAGGATGACGGTCGTGCCGGCGGCGATGAAGTTGAGGGCAACGCCCGAGACGATCTGATTGCCGCGATGGGTGATCGAGGCAAAGCCGTGCACGAGCGCGAAGAAGACCGAGATGAGGACGGCGGCGCCGAGCGCGAGCCATGCCGAGCCGGTGACGGCGGCAACGGAGGCGGAGGCGAAGGCGGCGGCCAGCATCTTTCCCTCAAGGCCGATATCGAACACGCCGGCGCGCTCGGAATAGAGGCCGGCAAGGCAGGCAAACAGCAGCGGTATCGACAGCCGGACCGTCGAGTCGAGCACGACGATGAGAGTGTTGAAGAAGTCCATTTACGCCCCGCCACTCCTCGATGCCGCCACCCCCATCGAGCGCGGGCTAATGCTCGCAAACAGTGACTGAGCGGCGGGCCGGAACATGTTCTCGAGCGCCCCCGCGAACAGGATCACAAGGCCCTGGATGATGACGATCATGTCGCGCGAGATGTTCGGCATCTCGAAGGCAAGCTCGGCGCCGCCCTGGTAGAGCATGCCGAACAGGATCGCGGCGGGCACGATGCCGGCCGGGTGCGAACGGCCCATCAGCGCAGCGGCGATGCCGACGAAGCCGGCGCCAGTGACGAAGTCGAGCTGCAGCCGGCCCTGGTCACCCATGACGGGATTGAGCGCCATCATGCCGGCGAGCGCGCCGGAGATCATCATGGTGATGATGATGATGCGGGTTTCGCCAATGCCGGCATAGCGCGCGGCCTTGGGCGAATGGCCCTGCGTGCGGATCTCGTAGCCGAGGCGCGTGCGCCAGATCAGCAGCCAGACGAGGAAAGCGCAGAGCAGCGCGAGCAGGAAGGACAGGTTGAACGGCGACGAACGCACCGTGCCGCCGAACAGCTCGATCAACCAGTTGAGCTTGGGAAGCTGGCCGCCTTCGAGGAAGTTGCGCGTCTGAGGCGCCATCGAGTTGGCGGGCTTGAGCGGGCCGACCAGCAGATAGACCATCAGGCTCGCGGCGATGAAGTTGAACATGATCGTCGTGATGACGATGTGCGATCCGCGTTTTGCCTGCAGATAGGCCGGAATGAACGCCCAGCCGGCGCCAACGGCCGCAGCACCGAGGATGGCGAGCGGGAAGGTGAGCCACCACGGCAGGATGGAATCGAAGGTCAGGCACACCAGCCCGACGCCGAGGCCGCCAATATAAGCCTGCCCTTCGCCGCCAATATTGAACAGGCCGCCGTGGAAGGCGACCGCGACGGCAAGGCCGGTGAAAATGAAACTCGTCGAGTAGTAGAGCGTGTAGGCGATGTTGCGGCCCGAGCCGAACGCGCCTTCGAGCATGAGGCCGGCGGCACGCAGCGGGTTTTCGCCGACGAGGAGCACCACGAGGCCGGCAACGGCAAAGGCGACGATCAGGTTGATTAGCGGGATGAGACCGTAGTCGGCCCAGGCAGGAAGCTTGGCGTATGGCGTGCTCACTCTGCTGCCTCCCGCTGCTCGACCCCCGCCATCAGCAGGCCGAGGTCGCCCTCGCTCGCGTCGCCCTTGCGTTCGCCGACGATGCGGCCGTCGAACATGACGAGGATGCGGTCGGACAGCGAACGGATCTCGTCAAGCTCGACCGAGACGATCAGCACGGCCTTGCCGGCGTCGCGCATCTCGATCAGCCGCTTGTGAATGAACTCAATCGCGCCGACGTCGACGCCGCGGGTCGGCTGGCCGACGATCAGCACGTCGGGGTCTTTTTCAATCTCGCGGGCGAGCACGATCTTCTGCTGGTTGCCGCCGGAGAAGTTGGCGGTCTTGAGCCGCTCGTTCGCCGGGCGGATGTCGTAGCGCGTCATCTGCTCGCGGGCGCTCTGGCGGATGCGCTCGATGTCGAGGAACGGACCTTTACGGTAGCGCGGATGGTCGTGGTAGCCGAGGATCGCGTTCTCGCTTTCCTCGAAGGGCAGGACCAGTCCGACGTGGTGCCGGTCCTCCGGCACATGGGCGAGGCCCCAGTCCCGCAAATCGCCCGGATCGACATGGCGCGTGACGTCGAGGAGCGTGCCCTTGAGCGAGACGGTGCCGGATTCGGCGCGGCGGATGCCGCTGATGGTTTCGATCAGTTCCGATTGGCCGTTGCCGGCGACACCGGCGATGCCGACGATTTCGCCGGCCTTGACGTCAAAGCTGACGTCTTTGACGACGGTGCAGCCGCGGCCGTCCTTGACCGTCAGGTTACGCACCGAGAGCATGACGTCGCCGGGCGCTGCCTCGCCCTTCTCGACGCGCAGGAGCACCCGGCGGCCGACCATCAGCTCGGCGAGTTCCTCGACGGTGGTGTCCTTCGTCGCGCGAGAGGCGACCAGCTGGCCCTGCCGCATGACGGCGACATTGTCGGTGATCGCCATGATCTCGCGCAGCTTGTGGGTGATGAGGACGACGGTTTTTCCCTCGGCCTTGAGCTGGGCGAGGATGCGGAATAGGTGATCGGCCTCGGCAGGCGTCAGCACGCCGGTGGGCTCGTCGAGGATCAGGATGTCGGCGCCGCGATAGAGCGCCTTCAGGATCTCGACGCGCTGCTGCAGGCCGACCGGCAAGTCTTCGACGATGGCGTCGGGATCGACCTCAAGTCCGTATTCCTTTTCCAGCCGGCGCAGCTCGGAGCGCGCACGGCTGATCGAGCGGTTGAGCAGTGCCTCGCCCTCGGCGCCAAGGATCACGTTTTCGAGCACGGTGAAGTTCTGCACCAGCATGAAGTGCTGGTGGACCATGCCGATGCCGGCGGCGATGGCGTCGTTGGGGGTGGCGATGGTGGCCGGCTTGCCGTTGACGCGAATTTCGCCGGAATCGGCCTGGTAAAAGCCGTAGAGGATCGACATCAGCGTCGATTTTCCGGCCCCGTTTTCGCCGATGATGCCTTGGATCGTGCCACGGGGAATGGCCAGATTGATGTCGCGATTTGCATGAACTGCACCGAAACTCTTGTTGATACCAACAAGTTCGATCGCGTTTTCTGCCATTCTTCGATCGATCCCCTGGGAGCTTATTTTTCTTCCCTTTGAAATGTCTAGCAGCCGTCTGGTGACTTGCCAATGCGAGCCGGATTGGACACTCGACAAAGACCGGCGCCATTGCCATCTTCGGCCAGGCGGTGGCAAAGGCTCAGCGCATGCAAATCATGCATCACGTGCTGAAGGGAAATGGCATGAACGAGGAACGTATCGTCCAGCTGGAAATCCTCGCTGCCGAGCAGGAAAAGACCATCGCGGAACTTTCCGGCGAGATTGCCGAGCAGTGGAAGGTGATCAACAAGCTGCAGAAGAAGCTCGACGCGCTCATCAACCGCTTCCTGGAGCTTGAGGAACAGGCAGCGCCGGAAATCCCGGTCACCAAGCCGCCGCACTGGTAAGGGGGACGACGCATGACGCTCAGCGACCGGATGGCCCGCGCCGAGGACTATGTCTTCGGCCTGATGAATGACGAGGAGCGGGGCCGGGCCGAGCGGGACATGGAGATCGATCCGCAGTTCCGCGAATGCGTCATGGTGCTTGCCGAGCAGCTCAGGCGGCTGCGCGAGGAAAAGGAAAAGCCGGTCTCGATCACCGACGACGCCTGGCGCGACATCACCCGGCGCATCGCCTCGATGCCGCAGATGGTGGGCGCGGCGACGGCGGAGCGCATGGGCCTGTCATTGGGCGGCGATCCGTCACGCAAGGGACTGCTGCGGCTCAACCGGCCGCTGGCGCATCACTTCATCGGATGGAAGGCGACGGTGATGTCGGTGGCGCTGATCGCCGCGCTCGGCATGGGCTACATGGTGGGCGAGCAGTCGGCGCGGCTGCCGACGCCGGTGGCAACCGCGATCCTGGAAGATGCCGAGGGCAAGCCGGCCGTGTTCGTCGAAGCCTGGGATGACCGCAGCGTGCGGCTGGTGCCGCTCGGCAAGGTCGCGCTGCCCGAGGGCAAGATGCTGCAGTTCTGGATCGACGGAAAGCCCTATGGCGTGATGCCGGCAAGCCTGGAGGCGCTGGTGCGCGGGCCGGAACTGCCGGAGCCGCGCGCGGGGCAGACCTACGAGGTCACCATCGAGAACCTGCCGGGTCTTGGCGGCGAGCCGGCCGAGGTGCCGCTGTTCAAGGGCCTGGCACAGCCGATCGAGCGCTGAGGACAAAACAAAACCGCCGGACGTTCGCCCGGCGGTTCTTTGATTTCTGGAGCGGGCCCGGATCAGAACGGGCAGGAATTGTCGCTCATGAAGTCGTGGACCTTGATCTCGCCGGCGATGATCTTGGCCTTGGCGGCCTCGACCGCTTCCTTCATCTCCGGGGTAATCAGCTTCTCGTTGTGCTCGTCGAGCGAATAGCCAACGCCGTCCTCCGCAAGCCCGAGGTCGTTGATGCCGGGCGTGAAGTTGCCGTTCTTCGCGTCGTTGAACGCGTTGTAGACGGCAACGTCCACCCGCTTGATCATCGAGGTCAGCACGTGGCCGGGATGCAGGCCGTTCTGGTTGGAGTCGACGCCGATGCCGAGCTTGCCAGCGTCAGCGGCGGCCTGCAGCACGCCAACGCCCGTGCCGCCGGCTGCGTGGTAGATCACGTCGGCGCCCTGGTCGATCTGGGCGCGGGTGATCTCGGCGCCGCGGCTCGGATCGTTCCATGCCGACGGCGTGTCGCCGGTGTAGTTGCGGATGACCTTGGTGCCTTCCTTGGTCTCGATCGCGCCCTGGACGTAGCCGCACTCGAACTTGCCGATCAGCGGGATCTGCATGCCACCGACGAAGCCGACCGTGCCGGTCTGCGAGGCCATGGCGGCGAGAAGGCCGACGAGGTAGGAGCCTTCCTGCTCCTTGAACACGACCGAGCGGACGTTGGGCTTCTCGACGACGGTGTCGATGATCGCGAACTGCGTCTCCGGGAACTCGTCGGCGATGATTTCGAGCGCGGACGACCAGGAGAAGCCCGCCATCACGATCGGGTTGCGGCCGTCCTCGGCGAAGCGGCGCAGGGCCTGCTCACGCTGCGCGTCGTTGGAGATCTCGAATTCGACATAGGAGATGCCGGATTCATTCTTGAACTGCTCGGCGCCGTTGAAGGACGCTTCGTTGAACGACTTGTCGAACTTGCCGCCCAGGTCGAAGAGAAGGCCTGGCTGAATGTCTTCCTGAGCCCATGCCGTGGCAGTCATTGCGGTCGCGGCCATCAGGCCTAGAACAAAACGCTTCATCTGATCCACACCCCTGTCGGTCCATCCACAACGCGCGGAACAGGTCGCGGCCTGTTGCTCGCGGGGCGGGATTTCTTTCCCGCCAAAGGCAATCTTGCACGCGGTTTGGCAAAATTCATCCGAAATCTTGACGTTGTGGAAGGTCAGTAAAGGCGGGGCAGAAGAGGAAGCGAAGCTTCACATTGACGCCACACAATGACCCGCAAATCGCCCCTGAACGACTGAAACTCATGGCGCCGCCGATCATTTCCTCTCCGGACGCAGAGACGTCCCCTCCCAGATGGACCACCAAACGGAACGAGAGGAAATGACATGAAACGTCTTCTAGCCATGACGACCGCCACCCTGATGGGCGCCTCGATGATCGCCGCTCCAGCATTTGCCCAGACGGGCGGTGAAGGCGGCGCCAACGATCCGGCATCGTCAGCCACCGAGCAGAACGCATCGCCGTCCCAGGGCAGCGGCTCGCAGCAGGACGTCGACCGCGGCACCACCCAGGCAATCGATGACGGCGCCGGCGACGGCGGCTCGCTGACCGCCGTGACCGGGAGCGGGGCAGCGGCCCAGTCGATTGCTTCGATGGACAGCTTCTCGGACGTGACGGTGCGCCGGATCAGCGGCGAGGAGAGCGCGAATGCATCCGAGGCAGTCTCGCAGAACCGCGATGCGATCACTCAGCTCCAGTCAGCGATTTCCGGCAATGCAGAGCTGATGAGCCGGCTTGAGGCCGAGGGCGTCGAGGTCTCCTCGATCGTCGGTGCGGAGGTAGCCGGCAATGGCGCACTGGTCCTTTACCAGCTCTGACCAATCAACCATGATGAGGCGGCGCAGGAATGGTTCCTGCGCCGCTTTTCGTTGGCCGGAACGTTGCTGCATCGGCTTCGTTGAACCCCGGTGCATTCCGTCATCGTCAGCCTGCACGGATCGATTTCCATGAGATTTCTCTTCCTGATTGCCCTGTTGGTCGCAACTCCTTCCGCCTTTGCGCAGGGTCTCGACAAGGAAGGCGCGATCGACACCATCGTCGGGTCCGACGTGACTACCGGCGAGGAAGCCGCGAACAAGGACGAGGGGCGCATCATCAAGGCGATCGAGAACTCGTCCGCCGCCGCGGCTGCGGTGCGCCGCAAATTCTCTCTCGACAAGGTCGAGATCGTCTTCATCCCGGACCTCGACGACAAGGACACGCAGATCGAGGCAAAACTCGAACAGTACAAGCCGCAGGTCACGGAATTGCGCGAGTCGATCCAGGGCAGCGCGATGTTCTACCACGCGGTGGACTCGCGGTCGGTGCAGCTCAACGACATCCTCGCGCTCGAGTTCGATGACAACAACGGTGTCACCATCTTCGTGAAGGGCAGGAACCCGGAAGGCGAATAGCCTTCCCATCACCTTTCAGTCAGCTTCTTTCAAACTCGGCCGCGCCTGCTTGCGTCTGGCGCGGCCATGGCTATTCCTCGACTGTCCGCCGATCCGGACCATGCACGAAAGGGATTCGCACTCCATGACAGACCTATCCAGCTTCCCCATCACCAAGCGCTGGCCGGCACAGGATCCGGGCAAGCTGCAGCTTTATTCCTTCCCGACGCCGAACGGCGTGAAAGTGTCGATCGCGCTGGAGGAAGTCGGTCTTCCGTACGAGGCGCACCTGGTCAACATCTCGAAGAACGAGACCTGGGGCGAGGAATTCCTTTCGCTGAACCCGAACGGCAAGATCCCGGCGATCATCGATCCCAATGGTCCGAACGGAAAGCCGTTCGGCCTGTTCGAGTCGGGCGCGATCCTGCTCTACCTTGCTGAGAAGACCGGCAAGCTCTTGCCGAAGGACCCGGCGCTGCGGATGGAGACGATCCAGTGGGTCTTCTTCCAGATGGGAGGCGTCGGTCCGATGTTCGGCCAGTTCGGCTTCTTCTACAAGTTCGGCGGCAAGGATTTCGAGGACAAGCGCCCGCTCGAGCGCTACCAGAACGAGGCCAAACGCCTGCTCGGTGTCATCGAGCAGCGCATGAACGGCCGCGAGTGGTTCATGGGCGACGAGTTCACCATCGCCGACCTCGCCATCTTCCCGTGGGTGCGCTCGTTGCGCGAGGGCTATGGCGCCGCCGAGGTGTTCGGCCTCGACGAGCTGCCGAACACCAAAGCCTGGGTCGAGCGCTGCATTGCGCGCCCGGCGAGCCAGGTCGGCCTCAACGTACCTCCACGGCCGTAACCCTGATCCGCGTCCTGATGAACGCTGCGATAAACACCAGCGTCATCAGGAGCACGATGGTCGGCGCCGGCGCGCTGTCGATGAAGAAGGACAGATAGACGCCGAGGAACGCGCAGGCGGTCGCGATCAGCATCGAGACCGCCACCATCGCATCGAAGCGCCGGGTGAGCAGGAATGCCGTCGCCCCCGGCGCGATCAGCATGGCGATCGCAAGGATGATGCCGACCGCCTTGAGCGCGCCGACGATCGTCAGCGAAAGCACAGCCAGCAGACCGTAGTGGTAGAAGCGAACCGGCAGCCCGATCGCCCGGGCGTGCTGCGGGTCGAATGCCGCAACCAGCAGGTCGCGGCGCAAGAGGCCGACGAAGCCGAGCGCGATAAGCGCAATCACACCCGTTTCCGCGATATCGCGCCAGGTGACGCCGAGAATGTCGCCGAAGAGGACGTGCATCAGGTGCAGGTCGCTCTCGATCATCGAAAACATGACGACGCCAAGGCCGAACATGCCGGAGAAGACGATGCCCATGACGGTGTCTTCCTTCACCCGGCTGTTTTCCTTCAGGTAGCCGACGGAGATCGAGCAGACCATGCCGGCGGCAAACGCGCCGGCGGCAAGCGGCAGGCCGAGAAGGTAGGCGAGGACGATGCCAGGCAGCACGGCATGGCTGATGGCGTCGCCCATCAGCGACCACCCCTTCAGCACCATGAATGGCGAAAGCAGCCCCATCGGCAGCGCCACCAAGAGGCCGATGACGAAGGCCTGCTGCATGAACGGAAACTGGAAGGGCATCAGCAGCATGTCGAACATTATGCGCCCTCCGCGAGTGCCTTGCGAGCCTGGCGCCGGGCGGCGAGCATGCCGTGCTTGGGCGCAAAGACGAAGGCCATGAGGAAGATCAGCGTCTGCAGGACGACGATGATGCCGCCGGTCGCGCCATCGATGAAGTAGCTCGCATAGGCGCCGACGAAGCAGGTGAGCGTGCCGATCGTGACGCTCAGGATGATGAGACGCGGGAAGCGGTCGGTCAGCAGGTAGGCGGTTGCGCCGGGCGTCACCACCATGGCGATGACGAGGAACGCGCCGACCGTCTGCAGCGCCGCCACCGTCGAAGCAGCAAGCAGCGTGAAGAACAGCGCGCGCAAAAGGCCCGGATTGAGGCCGACGGTGCGGGCATGGTTCTCGTCGAAGAAGACGACCATCAGGTCCTTCCACTTGACGATCAGGATCGCCAGCGAAATGCCGGCGATCAGCACCAGCTGCAGCGTGTCCGAAGGCGTGACGGCAAGGATGTTGCCAAGGACGATGGACTGGATGTTCACCGAGGTCGGCGACAGCGAGACCATGAACAGGCCGAGCCCGAGATAGGAGCTGAAGATCAGGCCGATGATCGCGTCCTCGCGCAGCTTCGTCTGCTGCGTGAGGAAAAGCATCGAGCCGGCTGCGAGCCCGCCGGCAATGAAGGCGCCGAGCGCGAAGGGAAGGCCGAGCATGTAGGCGCCGGCAACACCGGGAACGATGGCGTGGGAAAGCGCATCGCCAATTAGCGACCAGCCCTTCAGCATCAGATAGGCCGAGAGAAATGCGCAGACGGCGCCGATCAGGGCCGAGACCCACATCGCATTGATCATGTAGCCGTAGTTGAACGGCTCGAGGAGGACGCTCATTGCTTCGCCTCGTCCTCATTTGGAGGAACCGCGGGGCCAGCAGTCGAGTGCGCCTTGTCGCCATAGAGGACGAACGGGCGCTCGTCGTCCGTGAGCACCGTCACCGAGCGGGCATCTTCATCATCGTGCAGGGCAGTGCCGCCGAGCACGAAGTGGCGCAGCACGCCGCCAAAGGCGTTGGCGAGGTTCTCGTGGGTGAAGACCTCGGCCGTGGGGCCAGCGGCAAGCACGGTGCGGTTGAGAAGGATGGCGCGGTCGCAGAATTCGGGAACGGAGCCGAGATTGTGGGTCGATACCAGCATCACCCGGCCTTCGGCGCGCAGGTCGCGCAGGAGCGCGATGATCGCCTCCTCGGTGGTGACATCGACGCCCGTGAACGGCTCGTCGAGCAGGATCACCTGGCCTTCCTGGGCGAGCGCACGCGCAAGGAAGACGCGCTTCTTCTGCCCGCCGGAAAGCTCGCCGATCTGGCGCTTGCGAAAGCCGCTCATGCCGACACGCGCGAGCGCCTCATCAACCTTGCGTCGGTCCTCGTCGCGCGGGATGCGCAGGAAGTTCATGTGGCCGTAGCGGCCCATCATGACGACGTCCTCGACGAGGATCGGGAAGTTCCAGTCGACCTCCTCGGCCTGCGGCACATAGGCGACGAGGTTCTTGGCGAGCGCTTTCCGGGCCGGTTCGCCCATGATCGAGACGGAGCCCGCGGCAAGCGGCACGAAGCCCATGATCGCCTTGAACAGCGTCGACTTGCCGGCGCCGTTGACGCCCACCAGCGCGGTTATGGTGCCGCGCGGGATCGAGAAGCAGGCGTTTCTGAGCGCAGCCTGGCCGTTGCGGTAGGTGACGGTGACAGAGTCAACGGCAAGACCGGCGCTGCCGGCGCCGGTCCTTTCTGTCGCCTCGTCTGAGACATGCCGGTTCATTCGCTCAATCCCTCGGCGATGGTTTGTGTCGTGACCCTGAGAAGATCAAGATAGGTCGGCACCGGTCCGCTCTCATCCGACAGCGAGTCGACATAGAGGACGCCGCCGTACTTTGCGCCCGTCTCGCGCGCGACCTGCTGCGCCGGATCCGGCGAGACGGTGCTTTCGCTGAAGATCGCCGGGATTGAGTGCTCGCGCATCGCGTCGATCACCTTGCGGATCTGCTGCGGCGTGCCCTGCTGGTCGGCATTGATCGGCCAGAGGAAGAGTTCCTTGAGGCCGAAGTCGCGAGCCAGGTAGGAGAACGCGCCTTCGCTCGTCACCAGCCAGCGGCGGTCTTCCGGAATAGAGGCAAGCCGCTCGCGGATCGGCGCGATCGTTGCTTCGATCTTTGCCTTGTAGGCCTCGGCATTCGCCGCATAGACCTCGGCATTGTCGGGGTCATGCTCGGCAAGCGCCTTCCGGATGTTATCGACATATGTGAGCGCGTCCGTCGGCGACATCCAGGCATGCGGGTTTGGCTTGCCGGTATAGGGGCCATCGGAAATGCTCATCGGCTCGACGCCGTCGCTGACCACGGCGCTCGGCACGTCGCGCAAATTGCTGAAGAAGCGTTCGAACCAGAGCTCGAGATTGAGGCCGTTCCACAGGATGAGGTCGGCATCCTGGGCGCGCAGCATGTCACCCGGCGTCGGCTGGTATTCGTGGATCTCGGCGTTGGGGCGCGTGATCGATTCAACCTCCGCGGCGTCACCGGCAACGTTGCGGGCAATATCGGCAATGACAGTAAAGGTCGTGGCGACCTTGAGCTTTTCGGCATGCGCAACGGCGCACATCTGCGTCAGCACGAGCGCCGCCGCGTAAAAGATCGTCGTAAGACGCATGAAAACTCCAGAACTGCTTTCTCGAACAATTCAAAACTAGGCGAGGCGTTGCATGCTGTCAATGCAATTGCAAATCGTTTGCAACTGGACGGCTCCAGTTGCGAAAGCTGGGCATCGGAGGGGGCCCGGCTTTGCATCGCAGCCGGCGCTGTCGCATAGTCGCGCGATGAACGAGAGCATGATTCAGAAGCCGGATTACGAGACGGCCCTGCGAGAAGCGGGGGTGCGCATCACGCGCCCGCGCCGGGTCATCCTCGGGATCCTGTCGGACGCGGAAGACCATCCGGACGCGATGGAGATCTTCAAGCGCTCGGTCGCGGTCGACTCCAGCATCTCGCTCTCGACCGTCTACCGCACCATGAAGCTGCTGGAGGGGATTGGCGCGATTCACCGGCACGCCTTCGAGGGCGGCCCGTCGCGCTTCGAGCCCGCCGTGGGCGAGCATCACGACCACCTGATCGACATCGAGACGGGGGACGTGATCGAATTTCATTCCGAGCGGATCGAGGAGCTCCAGCAGGAGATCGCCCGATCGCTCGGCTATGACATCGTGCACCACCGCCTCGAGCTCTATGGCCGGCGGCGGCGCAAGAAGTAGGCGTCAGGCGGTCGCCAGCGCGAGATCGAGCTGCGGCTCCGGCTGAGATTCAGCCGTCTTTTCCACCCGCACGGGCTTCCTTTCCTGCTTCGGCTGGCTCGCCTCGAAGCCGGTCATGTGCAGCTGGCCGGATTCCACGATCTCGCTGAGCGGGACCGGGCGGCCGAGGAGATAGCCCTGCGCCTCGTCGCAGCCTTCGGCGTTGAGCAGCGACAGCTGGCCCTGCGTCTCGATGCCTTCGGCGAGCACCGGAATGTCGAGGCTCTTGCCGAGCGCGAGCACGGCGCGGATGATCGCCTTGGCCTGCGGGCTGGTCTCGGCCTCGCCCATGAAGGAGCGGTCGAGCTTGATCTTGTCGAACGGGAAGGCGCGCAGCGTCTCCAGCGACGAATAGCCGGTGCCGAAATCGTCGAGCGCGATGCTGACGCCGAGATCCTTGATCTGCCGCAGCATGCAGAGCGAACGCTCCTTGTCGGCGAAGATCGTGGACTCAGTTAGCTCCAGCTCCAGCCGCTCGGGCGGCAGGCCGGCCTCGTCGAGCACCTCCTTGATGAGACGCGGAAGGTCGGCATGGACGAACTGCACCGGCGAGATGTTGATCGAGACCTTGTAGCCGGGGGTCCAGCTCGCGGCGCGCGAGCAGGCGGTGCGCAGTACCCATTCGCCGAGCGGCAGGATCAGGCCGCTTTCTTCCGCAAGCGGAATGAACTCCGCCGGCGAGATGTAGCCGCGCGTGGGGTGCTTCCAGCGCAACAGCGCTTCGTAGCCGCGGATCTCGCCGGTCGCGACGGCGGTCTGCACTTGGTAGTAGACTTCGAGCTGGCCCTTCTCCACCGCCGCCTTCAGGTCGGCCGCCAGCGAGCGGCGGGCGCGGACGGTATCGTCCATCGACTGCTCGTAGAAGCAGATCGAGTGCACGAGGTCGGCCTTGGCGCGGTACATGGCAAGGTCGGCGTTGTTGATGAGCGCTTCCTTGTCGGAAGCATCGCTCGGGTAGAGCGCCACGCCGATACTGGCGCCGGGCGAGAACTGCTTGCCCTCGAAGCTGATCGGCTGGCCGAGCACGGTTTCGAGGCGGGCGAGGAAGTCGGAGATGTCCGTCTTGCTCTTGTAGCGGTGAAGGGCCGCGAATTCGTCGCCGCCGAGGCGGGCAACGAAATCGGTGTCTTCAAGCTGCGCCTTCATGCGCCGGCCGATGTCCTGCAATACGCGATCGCCGGCGGCATGGCCGTGCAGGTCGTTGATCTCCTTGAAACGGTCGAGGTCGATGCAGATCAGTGCCAGTTCGCCACCGGTCTCGGTCGCAAGCTCCAGCTCGTGGTCGAGGCGGTCATTGAAGCTGACGCGGTTCGGCAGGCCGGTGAGGCTGTCGTTCATCGCCATCTCGCGCAGGCGCTCGAGCGACTCGGCGCGCACGCTGCCATCGATCACGTGGCTGGCGAGACCGGCGCTGACGATGATGATGCCGACGCTGGCAATGGCGAGCGCCAGCGCCTGCAGCGCCGACGGGTCGGAATAGGAGCCGTCGATGATCATCGGCTCGACGTGGAAGGCGGCCATGCCGGTGAAGTGCAGGCTGACGATCGCGATGACCAGGACGGCGGTTGCGGCAATGCGGCCCTCGTTGGTTTGGCGCTGCATGAACACGTGCATCGACAGCGCTGACAGAACCGTCGAGAGAATCACGGACGCCACCAGATAATCGGTGTCCCAGGTGAGAATGCCCTGGACGCGGTAGGCGATCATGCCGGTGTAGTGCATGGCGACGATAGCAAGGCCGACGAGGGCACCGCCGATCGCGGGCATGACGCGGCTCATACGGCTCAGCGCCACGGCGAAGCCGAGGCACGAGCCGATGATTGCCACCAGCATGGACACGATCGTCATGACTGGATCGAACGACACCGGTGTGCCGGGCTCGTAGCCGAGCATCGCGATGAAATGTGTACACCAGATCGATGCACCGGCAGCGACGGCTGCTATGAACAGCCAGGACATCTTCTGCAGCCCGGACGTGCGGGACGCATCGGTCAGCAGTCGGGTAATCGTTGCCGATCCGCCAATGCAAACTGCAGCGGCTACCAGCACCAGAACGAGGCTATGCTCGTCCTTGATGCAACTCAGGACTCTCATCATTTTCCACGCCCACCCAGGCTGAGCAGATCTTCCGTCGCTCTGGGTCGGTGGCATACGAAGCAACAAATTGCGTGGACGTTAATTTGCACCGCAACATGCTCAATCGCTGTAGGGAACCGGGGTTTTTCAGCTTATCCGAAAGTCATGCCTCATGGCTGGTATGCAGCTGCAGCGGTTGACGCTCGGGACCGCCGATGCACATTCTTCCAAAACGCCAAAATTTCGGAGCAGGAACGTCGATGTCCAAAGCTGAAATCGGCCTGATTGGCCTCGGTGTCATGGGAGCCAATCTCGCCCTGAACATCGCCGAAAAGGGTTATCCGGTTGCCGTATACAATCGGACCACCTCCCGAACCGGCACCTTCTTCGAAAATGCGGGCGAACTGCGCCAGAACATCGTTCCCTGCGCGACGCTCGAAGAGTTCGCGGCCCAGATCAAGCCGCCGCGGCCGATCATCCTGATGGTGCAGGCCGGCAAGGCCGTCGACGAGCAGATCGAGGGCCTGCGCGACTTCCTTTCGCCCGGCGACATCATCATCGACGCTGGCAATGCCAATTTCCGCGACACCATCCGTCGCTTCGACGAACTCGAGAACTCGGGCCTGACCTTCATCGGCATGGGCGTGTCGGGCGGCGAGGAGGGCGCGCGCCATGGCCCGTCGATCATGGTCGGCGGCGAGAAGCAGGCTTATGAGCGCGTCGAGAGCGTGCTGAAGTCAATTGCGGCGAAGTTCGAAGGCGAGCCGTGCTGCGCCTGGCTCGGCCATGGCGGGGCCGGGCACTTCGTCAAGACGATCCACAACGGCATCGAATATGCCGACATGCAGATGATCGCCGAGATCTACGGCATCCTGCGCGACGGCTTCGGCATGGCGGCGAGCGACATCGGCGCCATCTTCTCGGAGTGGAACAAGGGCCGTCTCAACTCCTACCTCGTCGAGATCACGGCTGCCGTCCTCGAGACGGAAGATCCGGATTCCGGCGCTCCGATCGTCGACCGCATCCTCGACCGCGCCGGCCAGAAGGGCACCGGCCGCTGGTCGGCCATCGAAGCGCAGATGATGGGCGTGCCGGCAACGGCCATCGAATCCGCCGTCGCTGCGCGCAGCCTGTCGGCAGAGCGCGGCCTGCGCCAGATGGCCGCCAAGGCCTATGGCGGCACGCCGGCTGCCAGTGGCACGCAGCCGGATACGGACTTCATCCGCGACCTCGAGCTCGCGCTGTTCGCCGGCAAGATCGCGGCTTATGCGCAGGGCTTTGCGGTGATGGACCAGGCCTCGGAGGAGTTCCAGTGGAACCTGCCGATGCCCACGATCGCGCGCATCTGGCGCGCGGGCTGCATCATCCGCTCGCAGTTCCTTGGAACGCTGGCAAAGTCGTTCGAGGCAGACCCGGATGCCGAAAACCTGCTCCTGATCGGCGACTTCGTCGAGATGATGAAGGAGGCGCATCCGTCGCTTCGCCGCATTGTCGCGCATGCCGCTCTCAACGGCCTTCCGGTCCCAGCACTGTCGGCGGCACTCGGATATTTCGACTCGTTCCGCCAGGCGCGCGGCACCGCGAACCTCATCCAGGCGCAGCGCGACTATTTCGGCGCCCACGGCTTCGAGCGCATCGATCAGGACGGCGAGCACCACGGCCCGTGGGGCTCTGGCCTCTGATCAGGACGGATCGTCCGGCGCAGCCAAAGTCTGGAGCGTATCGGCGGGAACACCGTCGATGCGTGCCTTGACGGCTTTGGCAAGCTGGCGCCCGGCGAGGCGGAAATCCTCGTTGACGGTCAACAATTCGCGCCGGAATATTTTCACCAGCTTGCTCGACTGCTTGGTGGCAACGTCGATGTCCCTGCCGAGCCGCAAACCGACTTCCTCGAGCGCCGACACGACGGCAAAGGCTGCAGCGCCGCTGCCGCAAACGATGCCGTCCGGCGCATTTGGCCGGTGAAGGAGCTGCAGGGCGCGCTCCTTGAGCTCCTCGATCGGCAGGTCGATCGAGGCATCGCGGAACGGAATTTCCGTGCAGCCGCACTCGGCCAACCCTTCGGTAAACCCCTCGCTCATGTGGCGGTTGTAGGTGAGGTGCGGCGGCGGGCTGACCAGCGCAAGGCGCCGGCGTCCGGCCGCCGCGAGCGCCCGAACCGCCTTCAGCGCGAAGGCATGATTGTCGAAGTCGTGCCAGGCATGCGCGATGCCCATCTGCGTGCGGCCATGGGTGGCGAACGGAAAATTGTGCTCGGTGAGATAACGCACGCGCGGATCGTCCGGCCGCGTCTGTGACAGGATGATGCCATCGGCCGAGTGAGTCTCGACGACATAGCGCACGGGCGTCATCGGGTCCTCGGACCCCGAATAGGGCGTCAGGATCAGGTGATAGGGCGAACCGGCAAGCTCGGCGGCGACACCGGCGATCATGTCGGAAATGAAGCCCATCAGCTGCTCGTCGGTGTTGAGGATCAGCGAGATGACGTTCGTCTTGCCGGTGCGCAGGCGCACGCCGGCGCGGTTCGGCCGGTAGCCGACCTGGCGCGCGACAAGCTGCACGCGACGCTTAGTTTCCTCGCCGATTTCCGGCGCATCCTTCAGCGCGCGCGAGACGGTCGTCACGCCAAGCCCGGTCATGAATGCAATTGTCTTGAGCGTCGGCGGGGCGCTCTGAGGTGCGGCTTCCGTGGCCCCGGCCTTCTCAACATCAGTCATGATGTGCAGTCCAACTCTCGGTCACTGTAACGTTACAGAATTTTTTGCAGTTGCACAGGGAAAATTGAAGCTCATCAACCGGCGCGTCGTGGTCACCATCAGACAGCAGCGGACCAAAAGGCGTGCGATTCACGATTAGAAATCAAGAATATGCGCTCAGTCTGAGGCGAGTTGATCGATTGCTGCTGTTACCGTTTTTGTTCGAGTCGCGAAATTAATAGCCCCCGAAGTGTTGCGCGTTACGAAAGCTTGCCCTATCGTTCGATCTGTAACGTTACAGTTTTCGGGGAGGAGATCTGATGCGCTACGGGTTGTTGACTGCTGCCTTCGCCTTGTCGTCGGCACTGCATGCCTCTGCATACGCCGCTGAACTAGAAGTGACGCACTGGTGGACTTCAGGCGGCGAAGCCGCGGCGGTCGCCGAATTCGCGAAAGCCTTCGACGCATCAGGTCACAAATGGATCGACGGTGCCGTCGGCGGCGGCGGTCCGACCGCCCGCACCGTGTTCGTCAGCCGCCTGACCGGCGGCGACCCAATGGGCGCGACGCAGTTCAATCACGGCCGTCAGGCCGAGGAGCTGGTGGAGGCCGGGCTGATGCGCGACCTCACCGACATCGCAACCGAGGACAAGTGGCTCGAGGTCATCAACCCGCCGACGCTGCTCGATGGTTGCACGGTCGACGGCAAGATCTACTGCGTGCCGATCAACATCCACTCCTGGCAGTGGCTGTGGCTGTCGCACAAGGCATTCGAGGATGTCGGCCTGCCGGTGCCGAAGAACTGGGATGAGTTCGTGGCCGCCGCGCCGAAGCTGCGCGAGGCGGGCAAGCTCCCGCTCGCCCTCGGCAGCCAGCCGTGGCAGTCCGCCGGCCTGTTCCAGGTGCTGATGGCCTCGCTCGGCGGGCCCGAGATCTTCAACAAGGTCTATGGCGACAAGGACGCCGAGGCCGCGGCCGGCGAAGAAATCAAGCGCGTCTTTGCAGCGGCGGGCGATGCCCGCGAGATGGCCAAGGGCTCCAACGTGCAGGACTGGAACCAGGCGACCAACCTCGTCATCACCGGCCAGGCCGGCGGGCAGGTGATGGGTGACTGGGCGCAGGGCGACTTCCAGGTCGCCGGTCAGGTGGCCGGCAAGGACTATTCGTGCCTGCCGGGCCTCGGCGTCAACGAGGTGATCGCCACCGGTGGCGACGCCTTCTACTTCCCGGTTCTCAAGGATGAGGAAAAGAGCAAGGCGCAGATCGACCTTGCCCGTCTCATGCTCTCGCCGGAGGTGCAGGTCGCCTTCAACCTGAAGAAGGGATCGCTCCCCGTTCGCGGCGACATCGACCTCAACGCCGCCAATGACTGCATGAAGAAGGGCCTCGAAATCCTCGCGGCCGGCAAGACCGTTCCCGCGCCCGAGCAGCTGCTGAGCCAGGACACGATCACCCAGATCAACGATCTGATGGTCGAGTTCTTCAGCTCCGAGATGAGCGAGGCGGACGCCCAGACCCGCTTCGCCGACATCATCGCTGGCGCTGACTAGGCCCCGCGCCGGCGTAGGGAATGCCGACCTCCTCCGGCGGCATTCCCTCCCCAAAATCCTGACGGCTTGAACGAGAGGCGCCAATGACTGGGCAGTCGCGTCCCAACCGGCTATTGCGCAATCTCAGCGCGAAGATCGCGTCGATCCCGATGGTGCTGACGGCGCTGTGCGTTTTCGTCGGCGGCACGATCTGGACGGTGGTCTATTCCTTCACCGACTCTCGCCTGCTGCCGCGGCTGCGGTTCGTTGGCCTCGACCAGTACGAACGCCTGTGGCGCACGCCGCGCTGGCTGATCTCGATCGAGAACCTGGCCATCTTCGGCACGCTGTCGCTGATCTTCTCGCTCGCGATCGGCTTCCTGCTGGCGGCTCTCCTCGATCAGAAGATCCGTTTCGAAAACACCTTCCGCACGATCTTCCTCTATCCGTTCGCGCTGTCCTTCATCGTCACCGGCCTCGTCTGGCAGTGGCTGCTCAATCCGGACTTCGGCGTTCAGGGGCTGGTGCGCTCGTGGGGCTGGGAAAGCTTCACCTTCGATCCGCTCTACAACCAGGACATCGTCATTTACGGCATCCTCATCGCCGCGCTGTGGCAGGGAACGGGGCTCGTCATGTGCATCATGCTGGCGGGCCTGCGCGGTATCGACGAGGACATCTGGAAGGCCGCGCGCGTCGACGGCATCCCGATGTGGAAGACCTACCTCTTCATCGTCATCCCGATGATGCGGCCGGTATTCATCACCGCGCTGGTGCTGATCGCCTCCGGCATCGTGCGCGTCTACGACCTCGTCGTGGCGCAGACCGGCGGCGGGCCGGGCATCTCGTCGGAAGTGCCGGCCAAGTACGTCTACAACATGATGTTCGAGGCGCAGAACCTCGGCCAGGGCTTCGCGGCCTCGACCATGATGCTGCTGTCGGTCCTCATCGTGCTGATCCCGTGGGCCTATCTCGAATTCGGCGGGAGGAAGCGCCATGGCTGACGTCACCGCAATCAGCCCCGCCGAACTTGCCGGGCCTTCAGGCCGCCGGCCGCGCCGGGCGATCTCGCGCCGCAACGTCTTCATCTACGGCACGTTGCTGCTGGTATCGGTCTATTACCTTCTGCCGCTTTACCTGATGATCGTGACGTCCCTGAAAGGGCTGCCCGAAATCCGCATGGGCAATGTTTTTGCCCCGCCGGTCGAGATCACCTTCGAGCCGTGGGTGAAGGCGTGGGCGCAGGCCTGCACCGGCCTCAACTGCGACGGGCTTTCGCGCGGCTTCTGGAATTCGGTGCGCATCACCGTGCCCTCGGTGATCCTGTCGATCCTGATCGCCTCGATCAACGGCTACGCGCTCGCCAACTGGCGCTTCAGGGGCGCGAATGTCTTCTTCACGATCCTGATCTTTGGGGCGTTCATCCCCTATCAGGTGATGCTCTACCCGATCGTCATCATGCTGCGGGAGCTCGGCCTCTATGGCGGGCTGTGGGGGCTGGTGATCGTGCACACGATCTTCGGCATGCCGATCCTGACGCTGCTGTTCCGCAACTACTTCACGTCGCTGCCGGAGGAGCTGTTCAAGGCCGCGCGCGTCGACGGCGCCGGGTTCTGGGCGATCTATCTCAAGATCATGCTGCCGATGTCGCTGCCGATCTTCGTGGTGGCGATCATCATCCAGGTCACCGGCATCTGGAACGACTTCCTGTTCGGCATCGTCTACACGCGCCCCGAATATTACCCGATGACGGTGCAGCTCAATAACATCGTCAACTCGGTCCAGGGCGTGAAGGAATACAACGTCAACATGGCGGCGACGCTGCTGACGGGCCTGGTGCCGCTGATCGTCTACTTCGTTTCAGGCAAGCTTTTCGTGCGCGGCATCGCTGCCGGCGCGGTCAAGGGTTAGGAGGGCCGCCGATGCCGAGCGTCGTCATCCGCGATGTATCGCTGAACTTCGGTGTCGTGGAGGTGCTGAAATCGCTCAACCTCGAGGTCGGCAAGGGCGAGTTCCTCGTCCTCCTTGGCCCGTCGGGGTGCGGAAAATCCACGCTGCTGAACTGCATCGCGGGACTTCTGGACGTCAGCGCCGGGCAGATCTTCATCAATGGACGGAACGTGACCTGGGACGAGCCGAAGGATCGCGGCATCGGCATGGTGTTCCAGTCGTACGCGCTCTACCCGCAGATGACGGTGGAGGGGAACCTCTCCTTCGGCCTGAAGAACGCCGGCGTGCCGAAAGACGAGATCGCGAAGCGCGTCGCGCGGGCGGCCGAAATCCTGCAGATCGAGCCGCTTCTGAAGCGCAAGCCTTCGGCGCTGTCGGGCGGGCAGCGGCAGCGCGTTGCGATCGGCCGCGCGCTGGTGCGCGACGTCGACGTGTTCCTGTTCGATGAGCCCCTGTCGAACCTCGACGCCAAGCTGCGCTCGGAGCTGCGCGTCGAGATCAAGCGCCTGCACCAGAAGCTCGGCAACACGATGATCTACGTCACTCACGACCAGATCGAGGCGATGACGCTCGCCGACCGCATCGCGGTCATGCGCGGCGGCATCATCCAGCAGCTCGACACGCCGCAGGCGATCTATTCGCGGCCAAAGAACCGCTTCGTCGCCGGCTTCATCGGCTCGCCGTCGATGAACTTCATCGAGGGACAGCTGGCGCAGCATGACGGGACCTGGGTGTTCGAGGCGGCGGATTTGCGCGTGCCACTTGCGACCTATCCGTTCCAGGAGACGAACTTGTCGCCTCGCGCGGCGACGCTCGGCGTGCGGCCGGAGCATGTCGGCCTCAACACCGGCGAGGGCTGGCCGTTCGAGGTCGAGACGAGTGTCGAGGTGGTCGAGCCAATGGGCTCGGACACGCTGGTCTGGACCAAGGTCGCCGGCCACGACTTCTCGGTCCGCATGGCGACGGAGCGCGCGCCGAGCGCCGGCCAGCGCGCCACGGTCGGCTTCGACCCGCTTCGCGCTTCCCTCTTCGACGCCGAGACCGGCGAGCGACTTTGAACCCGGATTCCTGCAGGATTTTAGATGATGAACTGGTCCTTCCAACTCTACTCCGCCCGCAAGTTCACACCTTGGGAAGAGGTCCTCGCCATGGTGGCGGAGGCGGGCTACGCCGAGGTCGAGGGTTTTGGCGCGCTTTATGCCGACATCGAGCCGGCGCGGCTGCGCGAGCTTCTCGACCGCAGCCGGCTGATAATGCCGACCGGGCATTTTGCGCTCGATCTGCTCGAGAGCGATTTTACCGGGGCGGAGAAGATCGCGAAGACGCTGGGTATCACCACAATGGTCTGCCCGTTCCTGATGCCGGAGAAGCGGCCGGGCGATGCCGCGGGCTGGCGCGACTTTGCGCGGAAGCTGGAGACAGTCGGCCAGCGCTGCCGCCATGCCGGCTTCGGCTTTGCCTGGCACAACCACGACTTTGAGTTTGTTTCGCTCGCCGATAGCACGATCCCGCAGAAGATCATTCTCGAGGAAGCGCCGAGTATTGGCTGGGAAATCGACGTCGCCTGGGTGATACGCGGCGGCAGCGATCCGAACGAATGGATCGGCCGCTACGGGTCGCGCATCGTCGCCGTCCACGTCAAGGACATCGCGCCCGCAGGCGAGAACGCCGACGAGGACGGCTGGGCCGATGTCGGCCACGGCACCGTCGACTGGCCGGGGCTACTGGAGTCGCTGAGGGCGAAGACGCCGGCGAGGCACTTAATCGTCGAGCATGACAATCCGGGCGATGCCGCGCGGTTCGCGCGCCGGTCGATCGCTTCCCTTCGCGCGTTTCAGGAGTAGGTCCGGATGGGAAGGAAGCTCGGCGTCGGCGTGATCGGCTGCGGCAACATCTCGGCTGCCTATTTCAGGTTCGGCCCGCTGTTTCGGGGCATCGAGATGCGGGCAGGCGCCGATCTCGTGCCGGAGGTGGCGAAGGCGCGGGCGGAGGAGTTCGGCGTGCGGGCGGAGACGGTTGAGGGGCTGCTTGCCGCCGACGACATCGACATCGTCGTCAACCTCACCATTCCGGCCGCGCATTATGAGGTGTCGAAGGCGGTGCTCGATGCCGGCAAACACGTCTACTCGGAAAAGCCGTTCGTGCTCTCGGTCAAGGAGGGCAGGGACCTTGCGCAGCGCGCGGCGGCTAAAGGGCTCAGGATCGGCTCGGCACCCGACACGTTCCTTGGTGGCGCGCACCAGTTCGTCCGCGCGATCATCGACAGCGGCCGCCTCGGAAAGATCACCAGCGGCACCTGCACGGTGATGAGCCATGGCATGGAGCATTGGCATCCAAACCCGGATTTCTTCTTCCAGCCGGGCGCGGGTCCGGTGCTCGACATCGGGCCCTACTACATCACCAACCTCGTCCAGCTGATCGGGCCGGTGGCGCGGGTGGCGGCGCTGACGGCAACGCCCGCGGTCGAGCGCACGATCACCTCGCAGCCGCGCTTTGGCGAGAAGATCAGGGTCAACACGCCGACGACGATCCACGCGCTGCTCGAATTCCGCAACGGCGCGGTCATTACGCTGAATGCCAGCTGGGACGTCTGGAAGCACGGCCATGCGCCGATAGAACTCTATGGCGAGGAGGGATCGGTGTTCGTGCCGGACCCGAACTTTTTCGGCGGCGAGGTGCGGCTAACCGACAAGGTGGAGCCGGCAAAGAAGCTGCCGAAGTGGGAGCACCCGTTCTCGATGCCGAACCATCAGCACCCGTCTGGCATGCTGGCCAACTACCGCGCCTGCGGGCTTGCCGACATGGCGCTCGGCATCATCGAGAACCGGCCGCACCGCTGCTCGGCAGAGTTGGCGCTGCATGCGGTTGAGGTGATGACCGGGATCCTAAAATCGGGCGAAACGGGCAAGTTCGTCGACATGGAGACGACCTGCGAGCGGCCGCAGGCGCTGGCGCCGAAGGACGCGAAGGCTATGCTGGCGAGGCACAACTAGCTACCAATACGCCTTCGTCAGATCGAAGAGGAAAGTCCATGTCCTACCAGCCAGCAGCCAACCGCTACGACACGATGACCTACAACAGGTGCGGGCGATCGGGCCTCAAGCTGCCGGCGATCTCCCTCGGCCTGTGGCACAATTTCGGCGAGGACACGCCGCACCAGACCAAGCGCGCCATCTGCCGCAAGGCGTTCGATCTCGGCATCACCCACTTCGACCTCGCCAACAATTACGGCCCGCCTCCGGGCTCTGCCGAGATCGCGTTCGGCGAGATCCTGCGCACCGACTTCGCCGGCCATCGCGACGAGCTGATCATCTCGACAAAGGCCGGCTACAACATGTGGCCGGGACCGTATGGCGAGTGGGGCAGCCGGAAATATCTGCTCGCTTCGCTCGACCAGAGCCTGAAGCGGATGGGGCTCGACTATGTCGACATCTTCTATTCGCACCGTTTCGATCCCGACACGCCGCTCGAAGAGACGATAATGGCGCTTGACCACGCGGTGCGCTCCGGCAAGGCGCTCTATGTCGGCCTGTCGTCCTACAACTCGAAGCGCACGCGCGAGGCGGTGGCGATCCTGAAGGAACTCGGGACGCCGTGCCTCATCCACCAGCCGTCCTATTCGATGATCAATCGCTGGGTTGAGGAAGACGGGCTCCTCGATACGCTCGACGAGCTCGGCATCGGCTCGATCGTGTTCTCCCCGCTGGCGCAGGGCATGCTGACCGACAAGTATTTGAACGGCGTGCCTGAGGACGCGCGCGCGGCCAAGGGCAAGTCGCTGCGGCCCGAATTCCTGACCGACGAGACGATCGCCAACATCCGCTCCCTCAACGAAATCGCCAAGCGCCGCGGCCAGACGCTGGCGCAGATGGCGCTGGCCTGGGTGCTGCGGGAAAATCGCGTCACCACGGCGCTGATCGGCGCAAGCCGGCCGGGCCAGGTCGAGGACTGTGTCGGGGCGCTGGCGAACCGCGAATTCAGCGCCGAGGAACTGGCCGAGATCGACCGATACGCGCGCGACGCCAACATCAACATCTGGGCGGCATCCGCGGAGCGGAAGGGACCGCCGAGGAAGTAGGGAGCAAGATGATCCGCAACCCGATCCTGCGAGGCTTCAATCCGGACCCGTCGATCTGCCGGGTTGGCGACGACTACTACATCGCCACCTCGACCTTCGAATGGTATCCGGGCGTGCAGCTGCACCACTCGCGGGATCTGGTGAAGTGGCGGCTGGTTGGGCGTGCGCTCGACCGCAAGAGCCAGCTCGACATGCGCGGCAACCCGGATTCCGGCGGCATCTGGGCGCCGTGCCTGTCCTATGCGGACGGGCTGTTCTGGCTGGTCTACACGGACGTGAAGCGGCTCGACGGCGCGTTCAAGGACACGCACAACTACATCGTCACGGCCCCTTCGGTCGAAGGGCCATGGTCGGACCCCGTCTATGTGAACTCGTCGGGCTTCGACCCCTCCCTGTTCCACGATGACGACGGGAAAAAATGGTTCCTCAACATGCTGTGGAACCATGTTTCCTCTGGCGTCGGCGGCCAGCCGAAGCATCCGTCCTTTGCCGGCATCCTGCTGCAGGAATACGATCCGGCCGCGGGCAGGCTGATCGGTGAGGCGGTCAACATCTTCGAGGGAAGCCCGCTCGGGCTGGTCGAGGGACCGCATCTCTTCAAGCGCGACGGCTGGTACTATCTGACGACCGCCGAGGGCGGCACCGGCTACGGCCATGCGGTGACGATGGCGCGTTCGCGCAACATTGCCGGGCCGTACGAGATGCACCCCAACGTGCATCTCATCACCTCGAAGGACGCGCCGGAGGCAGTGCTGCAGCGCGCAGGTCACGGCCAGCTGGTCGTGACGCCGGCGGGCGAAATCTACCACACGCATCTGTGCTCGCGCCCGCTGCCCGGCACGCGGCGCTCGCCCCTGGGGCGCGAGACGGCGATCCAGAAATGCGTCTGGAAGGACGACGGCTGGCTCTATCTCGAACATGGCGGGCAGGTGCCCGCCGTCGAGGTGCCCGCGCCGCGCGGTGCGGCGGAGCCGAAGCCGCTGCCGCGCATCGAACGCTACGATTTCGACGAGGCAAAGCTTCCGCTCGACTTCCAGTGGCTGCGCATTCCCGAATGGCAGCGGCTGTTTTCGCTGGAGGCGAGGGCAGGGCACCTGCGCCTCTACGGGCGCGAGTCGATCGGCAGCTGGTTCGAGCAGGCGCTGGTCGCGCGCCGGCAGGACGCGTTCGACTTTCGCGCCGAGACGGTGGTGGAGTTTACGCCAACGAGTTTCCAGCAGGCGGCGGGGATCGTCCACTACTACAACCGCCACAAGTTTCATTTCCTCGCCATCACCCATGATGCGCGGCTAAGCGGGCGGGTGCTCACCGTGATGAGCTGCCCCGGCGACTGGCCGGACGGGCGTCTGACCTTTCCGATGGCCGAGCCGGTGCGGCTGCCGGGTGATGGACCGGTGGGGCTTGCAGCCGAGGTTCGCGGGGCAGAGCTCGCCTTCCACTTCGCGGCAGTGGATGGCGAGTGGCAGCAGGCGGGCGGGGTGCTGGACGCGAGCGTGATTTCTGACGAAGGTGGCCGGGGAGAGCACGGCTCCTTCACCGGAGCATTCATCGGAATGGCCGCGTTCGACACATCAGGACGCGGCGCGCATGCCGACTTCGACTGGTTTACCTATGAGAGGCTGGCGCCCGGCGCGGCCTGATTTTTGGAGGAAGGATTTCATGGCGACACAGATCAAGGGCCCCGGAATTTTCCTGGCGCAGTTCGCGGGCGACGAGGCGCCGTTCAATTCACTCGCATCGATCACGAAATGGGCTGCCGGCCTCGGCTACAAGGGCGTGCAGATCCCGACCTTCGACCCACGGCTGTTCGACGTCGACAAGGCGGCGACGTCGAAAACCTACTGCGACGAGATCAAGGGCATCTGCGCCGACGCGGGCGTCGAGATCACCGAGCTGTCGACGCACCTGCAGGGCCAGCTGGTCGCTGTGCATCCGGCCTACGACTCGCAATTCGACGGCTTTGCGCCGGCGAGCGTGCATGGCAATCCGAAGGCGCGGCAGGAATGGGCCGTCGACCAGATGATGAAGGTCGCCAAGGCCTCGAAGAATCTCGGCCTGTCGGGCTCGGTGTCGTTCACCGGCTCGCTCGCCTTCCCGTATCTCTACCCGTGGCCGCAGCGCCCGGCCGGACTGGTCGAGGAGGCGTTTGCCGAGCTTGGCCGCCGCTGGAAGCCGATCCTCGATGCCTATGAGGATGCAGGCTGCGACGTCGGCTTCGAGATCCATCCGGGCGAGGACGTGTTCGACGGCGCGACCTTCGAGATGTTCCTCGACGCGGTCGGCGGTCACAAGCGCTGCATGATCAATTACGATCCCTCGCACTTCCTGCTGCAGCAGCTCGACTATCTCGCCTTCATCGACATCTACCACGAGCGGATTTCGGCCTTCCACGTGAAGGATGCCGAGTTTAACCCGACGGGCCGCCAGGGCGTCTATTCTGGCTACCAGGGCTGGGTGAACCGCGCCGGCCGCTTCCGCTCGCTCGGCGACGGACAGGTCGACTTCGGTGGCATTTTCTCGAAGCTGACGCAGTACGGCTACGACCGCTGGGCGGTGCTCGAATGGGAGTGCTGCATCAAGCATCCCGAGCAGGGTGCGGCAGAGGGTGCGCCGTTCATCGAGGCATACCTGATCCAGGTGACAGAAAAGGCCTTCGACGACTTCGCCGACAGCGGTGTCGACCGCAAGGCGCTGCGCCAGATGATGGGAATCGAATAGCCGCGCCAGTCTGCTCTCGACAAGCGCGGCCTCACGCGTTAGGCGGGCGGGCAGAGCAAGGAGCTGCCCGCCATGACCGGAACCATCATCGCGCCATCCGTCCTTTCCGCCGACTTTTCCCGCCTTGGCGAGGAAGTCGAGACCGTCGCCGCCGCCGGCGCGGACTGGATCCATCTGGATGTCATGGACGGCCATTTTGTGCCGAACATCACCTTCGGCCCGCAGATCATCAAGTCGATCCGCAACCGCACCGACAAGGTGTTCGACTGCCACCTGATGATCGCGCCGGCGGACCCGTATCTGGCGGCCTTCGCCGATGCCGGCTGCGATATCATCACGGTCCATGCCGAGGCTGGCCCGCACCTCGACCGCTCGCTGCAGGCGATCAAGGCGCTCGGCAAGAAGGCCGGCGTGTCGCTCAACCCGTCGACGCCGGAATCGGTGATCGAATACGTGCTCGACCGCCTTGACCTCGTGCTGCTGATGACGGTGAACCCGGGCTTCGGCGGTCAGGCGTTCATTCCGTCCGTGGTGGAGAAGGTGCGTCGCGTGAAGGCGATGATCGGCGACCGGCCGATCGACATCGAGATCGACGGCGGTGTGACGCCCGAAACGGCGCCGCTGGTGGCGGCTGCCGGCGCCAATGTGCTCGTCGCCGGCTCGGCCGTCTTCAAGGGCAATTCGCAGGAAGCCTATGCGCGCAATATCGAGGCGATCCGCAACGCGGCGGACCTCGCCTCGGGACGCGCCGTCTAAGTCAGACGCGGTAGCCGATCCGGAAGCCGCCCCAGTGGCGGCCCTTGACGAAGATCGGCGCCGACACGTCCTTCATCAGCACGAAATTGCCGCCGCCCATGTCGCGGCGGTAGGTCTGCAGCAGGAACGGGCGCGTGTTGCGCCCGGCGCCCAGGCCCGTGCGATCCTTGAACATGCGGCGATTGCGGCAGTTGGCGGCGTTCCAGACCGGATCGCTGCTCTGCGGCTTCGAATAGATCAGGTTGTGCGTCGGCAGGTACCCGTTGCGGTCGATGGCGGCGCAAAAGACGATGCGCTCGTCCAGCTGCAGCACCGGCTCCTGGATCGCCGGCAGAACCGCATCGGTGAAGGGCGTGAAGCGCGTCAGCACCTGCTCCGGGTTGGTGCCGGGCACCGGCCGGTAGTTCTCGTCGAACAGGTCCGTCATGCTGATGCGGCCGCCGTCGACCGCCTGCTCGAACAGGGCGGCGATTTCGCCTGCCCTGAATTTTGCTATCTCGATCAGGTTGCTGTCCGGCATCTCGATGCCGGAGCTGGCGATGAAGAGGATGAAGTCCTCGGAGATGTCGAGGATGGTTTGCGAGCGTTCGCCGGCGGTGGTGAGCTTCGCGTCGCTTTCCTTCGCGACCTGAACCATCGAGCGCAGGTGCCCGCGCAGCTCGTCGGCCGCCTCGATGTTGCGGCGGACCGGCTCGGCCATCAGGTCGATGTTGTCGGCGAGCTCCTCGACGGTCTGGACGAGCGACTGGATCGTGCGCGTCGCGTCGCTGGCGCGGCCTGATGCGGCGATGGCGGCCTCGGCGGTGCCGACGCTGGAATTGGCATTCTCGGTGAGTTCGCCGAGCGTGACCTGAAGCGCGGACAGGCTTTCCTCGTTACGCTTGGCAGCGGCACCGACCTGATCGGCCAGCGCCTTAAGTGCGGAGCCGATGACGGCAAAGCCCTTGCCGGCGTCGCCGAGCCGCGCGGCCTCGATCGAGGCATTGATGGCGACAAGCTGAGTCTCGCGCGCGATCTCGTTAATCGAGGCGGACACCTCGCGCACCCGCTTGATCGTCTCGGTCACCTTCTCGAGCGTCGCCGAAAAGCCCATGACGCCGTCGCTGAGCGCCTTCATGTTGGAGACGGCGTCGTCCAGCGTGCCGGCGACCGTGTCGGCGCTCTGGGGAAGCACGGCGCGGGTCTGCGATGCGGCCGCACCGACCTCCTGCATGGAAGACTGCAGCTGGGCGTTGATTTCCTTGGAACTCTGGGCCGAGCGGACCACGTCGCGCAGCGTCTGGATCTGCTGGTGACCCAATGCGCCGACGTCCTCGATCAGCCCGGCAAGATCTGCGATCTCGACGCCGAGGCGGCTGCCGCGCTCGCCGATGGCGGCGATACTGGCGTCGTGCAAGTGTGCATCTGCATCCTCGTGCAGACGCATGGCCGCAACATTCATCCGTGTTCTCCCCCGCGGACTAGTAGAGAGAACTTGGCGACTGCAGCTTAATTTCGCGTTAAGTAAAATAACTTCCGCTAATTCAGTGCGCTTCGTCCCAATTTCTTGCCGCGCGTGCGTCGACATGCAGCGGGACTTTCATCGCTACCGCCGGCATTGCCGCATTTTCCATCACCTTGCGGATGACGGGGATGGCGGCTTCGACTTCTGCTTCCGGCGCCTCGAAGATGAGTTCGTCGTGCACCTGAAGCAACATGCGGGTTTGGGTGAGCCCCGCCTGTTCCAGCGCGTCCTCCATGCGGATCATGGCGCGGCGGATGATGTCGGCGGCCGAGCCCTGGATCGGCGCGTTGATTGCCGCGCGCTCGTTGAAGGCGCGGATCGACGGGTTCGGCGAGCGGATTTCAGGATAATTCGCGCGGCGGCCGAAGATGGTCTCGACATAGCCCTTGTCGCGCGCCGTTGCCTTGGTGGCTTCCATGTAGTCGCGGATGCCGGGGAACCGCTCGAAATACTTGCGGATGTAGGCGCCGGCTTCCTCGCGCGGGATCGACAGCTGGTTGGCAAGGCCGAAGGCCGAGATGCCGTAGATGATGCCGAAATTGATCGCCTTGGCGCGGCGGCGCACCTCGCTCGGCATGCCCTCGACCGGAACACCGAACATCTCGGAGGCGGTCATCGCGTGGATGTCGATGCCGTCGGCAAAGGCCTGGCGCAGCTGCGGAATGTCGGCGACGTGGGCAAGGACGCGCAGCTCGATCTGGCTGTAGTCGGCCGAGATCAGCAGGTTGCCGGGATCGGCAATGAAGGCGGTGCGGATGCGCCGGCCCTCGGCGGTGCGGACCGGGATGTTCTGCAGGTTGGGATCGGACGAGGACAAGCGGCCGGTCGTGGTCGCGGCAAGCGCGTAGGAGGTATGGACGCGGCCTGTCTCCCGGTTGATGAAGCCGGGCAGGGCGTCGGTGTAGGTGGACTTGAGCTTGGTGAGCTGGCGCCAGTCGACGATCTTGCGCGGCAGCTCGTGGCCTTCCGCGGCAAGGTCCTCGAGGATCTGCGCCGAGGTCGCCCACTGGCCGGTCTTCGTCTTGGTGCCGCCCGGCAGGCCAAGCTTGCCGAACAGGATTTCGCCGAGCTGCTTCGGCGAGCCGACATTGAAGCGCTCGCCGGCAAGCTGCTGGATCTCTTCCTCCAGTGCTGCCGCGCCCTGCGCGAGCTCGCCCGAGAGGCGGGAGAGGATCTGACGGTCGATCGAGATGCCGCGTTGCTCCATGCGGGCCAGCACCGGCACCAGCGGCCGTTCCAGCCGCTCGTAGACGCTGACGAGGCCCTTTTCGACGAGGCGCGGCTTGAGCACGCGCCACAGACGCAGCGTGACGTCCGCGTCCTCGGCGGCGTAGCAGGTTGCCTGGCTGAGCTCGATCAGGTCGAAGGTGCGCGCGCTTTTGCCCGAGCCCGCGACGCTCTTGTAGGAGATGGCCTTGTGGCCGAGCCAGCGCTCGGCAAGCGCGTCCATGCCGTGGCCGCCATTGATTCCGGCCTCCAGCACGTAGGACATCAGCATGGTGTCGTCATACGGCGTAATGTCGATGCCGTGACGGTGCATGACGACGAGGTCGTATTTGAGGTTCTGGACGATCTTGAGGACCGAACGATCTTCGAGCAGCGTCTTCAGTGCTGCAAGCGCGTCGCGGATCGGGATCTGGTTCTCGATGAGCCCGCCGCCGAACATGTCGGTCTCGCCCGACTTGTGGTTGAGCGGCACGTAGCAGGCGCGGCCGGGGCGAGTGGCGAGCGAGAAGCCGCATAGCTCGGCCTGCATCGGATCGAGCGATGTCGTCTCGGTGTCGAAGGCGACAAGGCCAGCCTCGCGGGCTTCCGCGATCCATTGGGTGAGCGTGGCGAGATCGCGCACGCACTCATAGGCCGAGGTGTCGATCGGCGTGGCGGCCGCTTCAGATGCCCGCGCCGCGGCCAGCGCTGCCGGGGTAAAGCCGGCCGGAGCCTGAGAGGTCGAAGCGGCGGGCGCAGCTTCGCCGCCTGAGGATACCGCAGCCGGGTCTGACGCGACGTCGAGATCCGGGCCATGCGCCTCGGTGCCCCATTCGACCGGCACATGCGCCGGCTCGATGGCAGACGCGTCCGCACCGGAGGCCTCGGCCACGCGGCGGGTGAGCGTCGTGAATTCCATCGCCTTGAGGAAGCCGATCAGCTTCGGCGCGTTTGGCGGCTGGAGCACGAGCGAGTCGAGAGGCTCGGCGACCGGCACGTCGTTCTTCAGCCGCACCAGCTCGCGCGACAGCAGTGCCTTGTCGCGGTTTTCGATCAGCGTCTCGCGGCGCTTGTTCTGCTTGATCTCATGCGCGCGCGCCAGCAGCGTGTCGAGATCGCCGAATTCCTCCAAAAGCTGCGCGGCCGTCTTCTGGCCGATGCCGGGGACCCCGGGAATGTTGTCGACCGAGTCGCCCATCAGCGCCTGCAGGTCGATCATCTTTTCGGGCGGCACGCCCCACTTCTCGATGACCTCGGGGATGCCGATCTCCTTGTCCTTCATCGGGTCGTAGAGCGACACGGCCGGCGTGACGAGCTGCATCAGGTCCTTGTCGGACGAGATGATGGTCGTTTCGGCGCCGGCTTCCGAGGCAAGGCGTGCATAGGTGGCAATGAGGTCGTCGGCCTCGTAGCCCTCCATCTCGATGCAGGGCAGGTCGAAAGCCTTGGTCGCGTGGCGGATCAGACCGAACTGCGGGATGAGGTCTTCCGGCGGCGCGGAGCGGTTGGCCTTGTATTCGGGGTAGAGCTCATTCCGGAACGTCTTCGACGAATAGTCGAAGATCACGGCAAAGTGCGTGGGCGTTGCGCGCACGTCCGTGTTGCGCGCGTCCTGCATCAGCTTCCAGAGCATGTTGCAGAAGCCCGCGGCGGCACCCACCGGCAAGCCGTCGGACTTGCGCGTGAGTGGCGGCAGTGCGTGATAGGCGCGGAAAATGTAGCCCGAGCCGTCGACGAGGAAGAGATGATCACCCTTTTTCATGGCCTGAACGGGTAGCGCGGGACGGCACGGCATGTCCATCCCAAAGCGTCAGGAGTGATCGGCCTGCACAGCCAAGGCAGCGTACCGCTTTAGGATCACGCTCATGTTACAGAAGTGTAATGTTCCGTGCCCTTGAATCGCCACTATCCGGGGACCAAATTCAGCCTATCGGCAATTAGACGCCGAGTCCGGAGAAGGCCCGTCCCCCGCCTGTACCGGACACCGCGGGAGCCTCATCCCCCTCTCCGGGCTCCCGCCCCATTTTTTAAGGGCCGCCGTGGTTCCCTCCGCCACGGCGGCTTTTTTATGCCCCGGTGATGTTGCGTTGCACAAATGCATGGATGCCATGCGGATTCCGCTCTTCCGGAACGGCAGGGGCGCTCCTATCTTTGTTGCAACGCACAACGAAAGGCGCAAGAACAATGAGCAAGTTCGCCAGGGGAATTTCCGATTTTCTCGATATCGTAGGCAGCGCGGTCGCCGTTTCGGCCGCGACCCGCGAAGGCCGTCAGGCACGCGCATCCGATCTGCAGCGCCTCGGCATCGACCCGCAGCGCTTCCGCGAGATCCGCCGCTACTAACAGCGAGCAGCAGGTGCGACGGCAAAGTCGCCATGCATGACAGATGTACGGCCCGGTCGTCCGAGAGGATACCGGGCCGTTTCAGTTTGTAACGTATCTTCCGGCCGAAGCCGGACAAAATCTACTTGCGGATGAAGGTGAGGTAGGCCGGGACACGGCCTTCGCGCAGGGCCTTTGCCTCGTAGCGCGTGCCGGGCCATGCCTCGTAGGGCGTGCGCCAGTCGAGTGGCGACTGTGCCTGCCACTCGAACGCCTCGTGGGCGCGGCAGTGCAGCAGCGTCCAGTTGACATAGGTGTCGATGTCCGAGGCGAAGCGGAAGCGTGCGCCGGGCTTCATCACCCGCGCGAAGCGGTCGAGATTGACCTCGCTGACGAAGCGGCGCTTCCAGTGGCGCTTCTTCGGCCACGGATCTGGGTAAAACAGGTCGATGCCGTCGATCGAGGCGTCGGGCAGCCAGTCGAGCAGCTGGGTCGCGTCGTCATCGTGCAGTCGAAGGTTCGGGAGCGGCGTCTCGTCGAGCTTTGCGATCATCTTCGCCATACCGTTGACGAACGGCTCGACGCCGATGAAGCCGGCCGACGGGAAGCGGCTGGCCTCATGATGCAGGTGCTCGCCGCCGCCAAAGCCGATTTCGAGGCGGACGGCCTCGACGGGCACCGGGAACAGCGTCTTGAGGTCGGCGGGAGCCGGAGATTTCAGGTCAACTTTCAGCTCCGGCAGGATGCGCGCCATGGCGCCCGCCTGGTGCGGGCGCAGCGGCTTGCCGTGCCTGCGGCCGAAAAACGCTTCTGTGCTGCGTGAAGGTCTCTCGGCCGTCATGTCGTTCTCGGTACTCTCGTCTGTGGCTCAGGCCGCGATCGCGTCCTTGAGAGCCTTGGTCAGGTCGGTCTTTTCCCAGGAGAACGAACCATCGCGCCCCGGCTTGCGGCCAAAGTGGCCGTAGGCCGACGTCTTTGCATAGATCGGCTTGTTCAGGTCAAGATGGCGGCGAATGCCGGTTGGGGACAGATCCATAACCTTGCGCAGCGCTTCCTCGACCTGAGCCTCGTTGACGCCCTTGCCGGTGCCGTGCAGGTCGACATAGATCGACAGCGGCTGCGCGACGCCGATGGCGTAGGAAAGCTGGATCGTGCAGCGGTCGGCAAGCTTGGCGGCCACGACGTTCTTGGCGAGGTAGCGTGCGGCATAGGCAGCCGAACGGTCGACCTTGGTCGTGTCCTTGCCGGAGAACGCGCCGCCGCCGTGGGGGGCCGCGCCGCCATAGGTGTCGACGATGATCTTGCGGCCGGTGAGGCCGGCATCGCCGTCCGGGCCGCCGATCACGAACTTGCCGGTCGGGTTGATGTACCAGTTGCAGTTGTCGGCGATCTTGAGGTCGCCCAGCGCCTTGCGGATGTAGGGCTCGACCACATCGCGCACCTTCTTCGAATCCCAGGAGGGATCGAGGTGCTGGGTCGAAAGCACGATCTGCGTCACCTCGGTCGCCTTGCCGTCGACATAGCGGACGGTGACCTGGCTCTTGGCGTCCGGGCCGAGCTTGGCGGCTTCGCCTTCCTTCTTGTGGCGGGCTTCCGAGAGGAGCTCGAGGATCTTGTGCGCGTAGTAGATCGGCGCCGGCATCAGGTCGGGCGTCTCATTGCAGGCATAACCGAACATGATGCCCTGGTCGCCGGCACCTTCCTCGCCCTGGCGGTCGGCGGCGTTGTCCACGCCCTGCGCGATGTCGGCCGACTGCGAGTGCAGCAGGACGTCGATCTTGCACGTCTTCCAGTGGAAGCCGTCCTGCTCGTAGCCGATGGCGCGGATCGCCTTGCGGGCGATCGACTTGAACTTGGCCGGGTTGATGACCTTGTTGCCGTTCTTGTCGAGCTTCATCAGCGAGTCCGGCAGGCGTACCTCGCCGGCGATGATCACGCGATTGGTGGTTGCCAGCGTCTCGCAGGCAATGCGGACACTCCATGGGTCCACGCCAGTCCGTTTGGCTTCGCGATAGACGAGATCGACAATTTCATCCGAGATGCGGTCGCAGACCTTGTCCGGATGACCTTCGGAAACCGACTCGCTCGTGAAAAGGTAGTTCTGGCGTGCCACGGGTATCCCCTCTTGAAAGAAAGTCGATCAGATCGACACATGCACATTCTGTTATCTGTCCGGGGAATGCCGCGTCAAGGCGCAAAGGGTCCCAGCAGGGTGACGCCAATAAAAGGTCATGATCGAAAACCGTAGAGGCCGGCGCTATTCTTCGCCGGCAAGGGCGCGCACGAGGTCGATGACCTTGCGGCGCACCTTCGGGTCGTCGATGCGCGCGAAGGCGCGGTTGAGCTGGATGCCCTCGGTGCTCGAAAGGAAATCTACCATGTAGGTCGACTGGCTTTCTTCCATCAGGCCTTCTTGTCCGCCAGGGGCGCCGTCAAAGAAAAAGGAGGGCGGAACCTCCAGAATCGAGGCAATCGCTTGCAGGCGCGAGGCGCCAACGCGGTTGGTACCCTTCTCGTATTTCTGTATTTGCTGGAAGGTAATGCCGAGGTGCTCGCCAAGTTTTTCCTGGCTCATGCCAAGGATGTTCCGGCGCATGCGGATTCGGCTGCCGACATAGACGTCAATCGGGTTAGGTTGTTTTTTCTGATCCGGCATCATGTCCTCACCGCATCAACGGAATGCTCAGCTACCTGATTGCTTCCGGCGGCGCGAATCCTTCGCCAAAAGGTAGCTTTACTATGGATTCCGAACCTTTAGCTGTCAATCGATCGGCGGCGGGAGCGTAGTGCCGAAGCCCCTGCCCAAACGGTTAGGATGACGATGATCGCCGCCCCGACGATATCGGGCCGTGTAACCAGAGGTTGTACGCGTTGCAGCGGAACGGCCGCATCGAGCGCGCCGACGGCGTCGATCGCATAAGCGTCGATCACCCGTCCGTAGGCGTCGACCACGCCGGAAATTCCATTATTTGCAGAACGGATAAGGGGACGTCCCGCGTCGACGGCGCGGATCTGCGCCTGGCGGAAGTGCTGGTAGGGTCCGGGCGTGTCGCCAAACCAGGCGTCGTTGGTGATGTTGAGGATCACGTCGGCGTCGGCGTCGCCGTAACCCGCAATACCCGGAAAGATGATCTCATAACAGATGAAGGGGAGTATCCGCACTTCATCCAAAAGACGGATGGCGCGGCGCTGCCCGCCTGGGGAAAAGTCGGAGACGTTGTCGACGATCTTCTGCAGCCCGGCGCGTGACAGAATGTCGGCGAGCGGCAGGTATTCGCCGAAGGGAACGAGGCGGATCTTGTCGACGGCGTCGAAGATTTCGCCGCCGGAGTTGATCGCAACCACCGCATTGTAGAAGCGCGCGTCGGCTCCCTTGCCCTCGATGCGCACAGCGCCGGCAAGAAGATCCTGCCTGTCGCCGATCATGTCGGCAAGCCGGGTGAGGGCTTCCGGCTGCTGCGAGAGGATGAAGGGAACCGACGTTTCCGGCCAGACGATCAGCGAAGGCTGGGGCGCGCCATTGGCGGGTTCGGCAGAGGACAGGTCGAGATAGGTCTGGAAGATGCGCTCGCGCATCTCCTCGCTCCATTTCTCGCTCTGGTCGATCGAGGGCTGCACCAGCCGGACCTGGATGGTCTTTTCGGGCGTGGCGTCGCCCATGCCGATGCGGACAAAGCCGTAGCCGATGTGAAGAGCGGCGATGAGGGCGGCGAGCAGGAAGCCGGCGGCGCGGCCTTTGCGGGCGGCAAGCAGCGCCGGAACCGAGAACACGAAGACGGCAAGCGTGTTGATGCCGGCCATGCCGATGACGGTGACCGACTGCATCATCTCCGGCACGGGCATTGCCGCCTGGCCTATGGCGTTCCATGGAAAGCCCGTGAGCACGAAGGTGCGCAGCCATTCGGAAAAGCCGAAGGCGGCGGCAAGCGCGGCGATGCGGCCGATGCCGTCGCTCCAGAAGGCGCGGGCAAGGGCTGCGGCAAAGCCGTAGAAGATCGCGATCAGCGCCGGCAGGCCGAGAACGGCGAAGGGCAAGGCCCAGGCGAACAAATCCGCTTCAACAAGAAGTGCATTGCCGATCCACCACAGGCCGACGAGGAAATAGCCGAAGCCGAACCACCAGCCGATGAAGAAGGGTTGGGCAAGCCGTCTGAGGAACGACTGGCCCGGATAGCCGGCCGCGCCGTCGAGCAGCCAGACGAGGATCGGGAAGGCGATGAAGCAGGCGGCGGGGAAGTCGAAAGGCGGCTGTGCGAAGGCGCCTAGTGCCCCCGCGATGAAAGCGGTCAGCGCCCGACGCCATCCCGATTGAAGTATTACCCAGCCGGCCAGGCGCTCCATGTATCAGGCTCCCGCGAATCACCCCGATCTTTCTAGCAGTGGTTAACGTGGCCACCAATGTCGCTGATGCTTGATAAACCGGACCCGCGGGTATATATACGGCTCAAATTCTTGGTCGGTATGGCGAAGAGTGGGTCCACCCGGTCCCGCTCTTTTTTGTTAGCCGGCCCGTGGAGAGACTATGGTTGAAGTGAATACCGGCGACGGCCGCATCATCAGGGAAACCGGCATCGACGCGCGCGTGGCTGCCATCGTGATGCCTGTCATTGCTGCTGCGGGCTACAGGCTCGTACGCGTACGGCTGCTCGGACAGAACGGGCTGACGCTGCAAATCATGGCCGAGCGCGAAGACGGCACCATGGATGTCGAAGGCTGCGAGGAACTCAGCCGCGCCATTTCGCCCGCGCTCGATGTGGAAGATCCGATCGACAAGGCTTATCATCTCGAAGTTTCCTCCCCGGGCATCGACCGGCCGCTGGTGAGGAAGTCGGACTTCGAGGCTGCGCTGGGGCACCTGGCAAAGCTGGAAACCGCGGTCATGATTGCCGACCGCAAGCGTTTCCGCGGCAAGATCATCGCAGTGGCCGACGAAGGCGTCACGATCGCGCGCGACCAGGTCAGCTATGGTGAAGAACCGAACGTTACCATCCCGTGGGATGCGATTGCCGAAGCCAAGCTCGTCCTGACCGACGACCTGATTGCAGAGGCGTTCCGGCGCGACAAGCTGGCCAAGAAGCAGCGCGAGGCGGAAGACGCCGATGCGCAGGATGATGACGATAACGCAAACTGAGACGAGCACCCGGCGCTAAGCCGACGGAGTTGTCCGAGGAGACCGACATGGTAGTCAGTGCAAACAGGCTGGAGCTTCTGCAGATCGCGGATGCTGTCGCGCGCGAGAAGTCGATCGACAAGAAGATCGTCATCGAGGCGATGGCCGACGCCATCCAGAAGGCCGCGCGTTCGCGCTACGGTCAGGAGACCAATATCCGCGCCGACATCAACCCGAACACGGGTGAGATGAAGCTGCAGCGCCTGCTCGAGGTCGTCGAGAACGTCGAGGAATACGCTCGCGAGATTTCGCTGGCCGATGCGCGCCTGCGCAACCCGGACGCTCAGATCGGCGACTTCATCGCCGAGCCGCTGCCGCCGATGGATTTCGGCCGCATCGCTGCCCAGTCGGCCAAGCAGGTCATCGTCCAGAAGGTGCGCGAGGCTGAGCGCGACCGCCAGTATGACGAGTACAAGGACCGCGTCGGCGAGATCGTCAACGGCACCGTCAAGCGCGTCGAGTACGGCAATGTGGTCGTGGACCTCGGCCGTGGCGAGGGCATCATCCGCCGCGACGAGTTGATCCCGCGCGAGAACTACAAGTATGGCGACCGCGTCCGCGCCTATGTATACGACGTGCGCCGCGAGCAGCGCGGTCCGCAGATCTTCCTGTCGCGCACTCATCCGCAGTTCATGGCGAAGCTGTTCACCATGGAAGTGCCGGAAATCTACGACGGCATCATCGAGATCAAGTCGGTCGCCCGCGACCCGGGCAGCCGCGCCAAGATCGCCGTGACCTCGCGCGACTCCTCGATCGACCCGGTCGGCGCCTGCGTTGGTATGCGCGGCAGCCGCGTGCAGGCGGTCGTGGCCGAGTTGCAGGGCGAAAAGATCGACATCATTCCGTGGTCGCCGGATGCCGCGACGTTCATCGTCAACGCGCTTCAGCCGGCGGAAGTGGCCAAGGTCGTTCTCGATGAGGACGCCGAGCGTATTGAAGTCGTGGTTCCGGATGACCAGCTGTCGCTGGCAATCGGTCGCCGCGGCCAGAACGTGCGCCTTGCTTCGCAGCTGACCGGCTGGGATATCGACATCCTGACCGAGCAGGAAGAGAGCGAGCGCCGCCAGAAGGAATTCGTCGAGCGCTCGAACCTGTTCATGGATGCGCTGGACGTCGACGAGATGGTCGGCCAGGTGCTGGCTTCGGAAGGCTTCACCTCGGTCGAGGAAGTGGCCTATGTCGACGCCGACGAGATTTCGTCGATCGACGGCTTCGACGAGTCGACCGCCGAGGAAATCCAGACCCGTGCGCGCGAATATCTCGACCGCATCGAGGCGGAGCATGACGCCAAGCGCCGTGAACTCGGCGTCGAGGACGAGCTGCGCGAGCTGCCGGGGATCACCACCGCGATGCTGGTCGCGATCGGCAAGGATGGCGTGAAGACCCTCGAGGACTTCGCCGGCTATGCCATCGACGATCTGGTCGGCTGGAAGGAACGCAAGGACGGCGAGACCAAGTTCTACTCGGGCGTTCTGTCCGAGTTCGGTGTCACCCGTGCCGACGCAGAGCAGATGGTCGTTGCTGCCCGCCTGAAGATGGGCTGGCTGAGCGAGGACGATCTTGTCGCCGAGGGCGAAGAAGAAGCTGCCCAGGCAGAGGACGAAGCCGGAGCATGATGATGCTTCCGGATGGAGTAGTGCTTGAAAGATATGAGCGAACGCACATGTATAGTAACGCGGCAGGTCGGCGAGCCGGATGGTTTGCTGCGCTTCGTCGCGGGACCGGACATGTCCGTTGTCCCCGACCTCAAGCGCAAGCTCCCCGGACGCGGCTGCTGGGTCACTGCTGAAAGGCAATATGTAGAGCAGGCGGCGAAGAAGAACATCTTCGCCCGTGCTCTCAAGATGAAGGTAACATCTCCGGACGATCTTCCGGAGATGGTGGACAGGCTGCTGAAGCAGTCTGTCCTCGGCTCGCTTGGCCTCGCCCGCAAGGCGGGCCAGGTTGTGATGGGGGCTGCCAAGGTTGAAGCCTCCGTTCGGTCGGGCAAGGCGATGCTGGTCCTGCATGCCCTGGAGGCAGCGCCGGACGGCGTCAGAAAGATCGATCAGGCCCGTCGGTGGGTCGTATTTCAAGATGGCCCGTCGATCCCCGCCTATAAACTCTTTTCGGAAGCCGAATTGGGTTTGGCATTAGGGGGGACAAATGTGATACATGCAGCCGTGCTCGCCGGTGACACGGGCAAGGCTGTGCTGAAGCGCATGGTGGCGCTTGACCGTTACAGGGGCGGTTCCCCCGAAGACCGGGCGATGTTGGCGGCGACCGGCGATCATGATGACGCCGCAGAGGATACGGAATGAGCGATACGAAAGACGACAAGACGCTGGGCGTCAACTCAAAGAAGACTCTGACGCTGAAGCGCCCCGGCTCCGAGCAGGGCACTGTGCGCCAGAACTTCTCGCATGGGCGTTCGAAGGCTGTCGTCGTTGAGACAAAGAAGCGCAAGTTCTCTTTGCCTGGCGAAAAGCAGGAGAGCCCGACGCCGACAGTCACCCTGAAGCCGCGTGCGCCGCAGGCTGCACCGACGACTCCGGCTCCGACGCCGCAGGCCCCGCGCCCGGCGCCGACGCAGCCGCGTGGTGGCATGGTGCTGAACACGCTGTCGAGCGAAGAAATGGAGGCGCGCCGCCGCGCCCTGCAGGATTCACGTCTGCGTGAGGTCGAGGAGCGCAAGCGCGCTGCCGAGGAAGCCGCGCGCCGCGCCGAGGAAGAAGAGCGCCGCCGCAAGGAGCAGGAAGAATCCGCACGCCGCCAGGCCGAGGAAGAGGCACGGCTTGCCGCCGAGGCCGAGGCCAAGCGCCGCGCCGAGGAAGAGGCCAAGCGCCGCGCTCCGGCCGAGGAGAAGCCGAAGGTTGCAGCTCCCGCCAAGCCGGTTGTCGTGGATGACGATGATGAGGACGAGCGCCGCCGCGGTGCCGCCGCTGTCAAGCGCGGTCCCGCCAAGCCGGAAGCTGCGCCGAAGCCCGTCAAGAAGCCTGAAGGCGACCGCCGTCGCGGCAAGCTGACGCTGACCTCCGCCCTGTCGGGTGACGAGGGCCGCGGCCGCTCGCTGTCGTCGATGCGCCGCCGTCAGGAGAAGTTCAAGCGCTCAATGATCAACGAGCCGCGCGAGAAGATCTCCCGCGAGGTGGTCATCCCCGAGACGATCACGCTGCAGGAACTTGCACAGCGCATGGCCGAGCGTGCGGTAGACCTCGTCAAGTTCTTCATGAAGCAGGGCCAGATGATGAAGCCCGGCGACGTGATCGACGCGGATACCGCTGAACTCGTCGCCGTTGAATTCGGCCACACCGTCAAGCGTGTTGCCGAGTCCGACGTCGAAGAGGGCATGTTCAACATCGAAGACCGTGAAGAGGATCTGAAGTCGCGTCCGCCGGTGGTGACCATCATGGGTCACGTCGACCACGGCAAGACCTCGCTGCTCGATGCGATCCGCAATGCGAAGGTGGCCGAGGGCGAAGCCGGCGGCATCACCCAGCACATCGGTGCCTATCAGGTTGAGCAGAACGGCCAGAAGATCACCTTCATCGACACGCCGGGCCACGCTGCCTTCACGCAAATGCGTGCCCGCGGCGCGCAGGTCACGGACATCGCCATCCTGGTGGTTGCCGCTGACGACAGCGTGATGCCGCAGACGATCGAGTCCATCAATCACGCCAAGGCGGCGGGCGTTCCGATCATCGTGGCGATCAACAAGATCGACAAGCCGTCGGCTGACCCGCAGAAGGTTCGCACCCAGCTGCTGCAGCACGAGGTGTTCGTCGAGTCGATGGGCGGTGAGGTTCTCGACGTCGAGATCTCGGCGACCAAGAAGATGAACATCGACAAGCTGCTCGAGGCGGTTCTCCTGCAGGCCGAAATTCTCGACCTGAAGGCAAATCCGGACCGCACGGCGGAAGGCGTTGTCATCGAGGCAAAGCTCGACAAGGGCCGCGGCCCGGTTGCGACCGTTCTCGTCAACACCGGTACGCTCAAGGTCGGCGACATCCTCGCCGTCGGCAACGAGTGGGGCCGCGTGCGTGCGCTCATCAACGATCGCGGCGAGCAGATCAAGGAAGCGGGTCCGGCAACGCCGGTCGAAATCCTCGGCCTGCAGGGCACGCCGATGGCCGGCGACCGCTTCGCGGTTGTCGAGACCGAGGCCCGCGCCCGCGAGATCTCGGAGTACCGTCAGCGTCTCGCCCGCGAGAAGGCTGTTGCCCGTGCTGCTGGCCAGCGCGGCTCGCTCGAGCAGATGATGTCGCAGCTGCAGACTTCGGGTCTCAAGCAGTTCCCGCTCGTCATCAAGGGCGACGTGCAGGGTTCGGTCGAAGCCATCAACGTGGCGCTCGAGAAGCTCGGCAACGACGAGGTGCGCGCACGTGTCGTCCATTCGGGTGCAGGTGCCATCACCGAGAGCGATGTGTCGCTGGCCGAGACCGCCGGTGCCGTCATCATCGGCTTCAACGTCCGCGCCAACAAGCAGGCGCGCGCGGCTGCCGAGCAGGCCGGTATCGAGATCCGCTACTACAACATCATCTACGACCTGGTGGATGACATCAAGCAGGCCATGTCGGGCCTGCTGTCGCCGGAGCGTCGCGAGACCTTCCTCGGCAATGCCGAGATCCTCGAGGTGTTCCACATCACCAAGGTCGGCAAGGTGGCGGGCTGCCGTGTCACCGAGGGCCGGATGGAGCGCGGCGCGGGCGTGCGCCTGATCCGCGACAACGTCGTGATCCACGAAGGTACGCTCAAGACCCTCAAGCGCTTCAAGGACGAAGTGTCCGAAGTGCCGGCCGGTCAGGAGTGCGGTATGGCCTTCGCCAACTACGAAGACATCCGCCAGGGCGATGTCATCGAGGCGTTCCGCGTCGAGATGATCACGCGCACGCTGTAACAGCGGCGTTTACAGTACGATCTGGGGGTGGCGGACATTCCGCCGCCCCTTGCGTTCGTCTATCGCGGCGCCGGTTCCATTCCGGCTGCCCCGAGCAAGGGAAATCTACCCATGTCACGGTTTGCAAGTTCCGGCCCATCCCAGCGCCAGCTTCGCGTCGGCGAACAGGTGCGTCACGCCCTGTCGGCCGTGCTGCAGCGGGGCGAGATCCGCGATGAGGTCATCGAGAACGCGGTGATCTCGATCAACGAGGTCCGCATGTCACCGGACCTCAAGATCGCGACTGCCTTCATTTCGCCGATCGGCGGCGCCGACAACGACTCCGTCATCAAGGCGCTGGCACGCAACGCCAAGTTCATTCGCGGCCGTGTCTCGGGATCGCTCCGGCAGCTCAAATACATGCCGGAGTTCCGGTTCCGCCTCGACACGAGCTACGACAACATGTCCCGGATCGACGCGCTGCTGCGCTCTCCCGAGGTCGTCCGCGACCTGAATACCGACAAAGAAGAAGAGAATTAATGTCCCGTCCACGCAAGAAGAAGGGCCGGCCAGTCTCCGGCTGGCTGGTGCTCGACAAGCCGTACCGCATGGGTTCGACCGAAGCGGTCTCGAAGATCAAGTGGCTGTTCGGAGCCGAGAAGGCGGGACATGCTGGCACGCTCGATCCGCTGGCTTCCGGGATGCTGCCGCTGGCGCTGGGCGAGGCCACCAAGACCGTTCCTTATGTGCAGGACGGCGCCAAGGTCTACCGCTTCACCATCACCTGGGGCGAGGAGCGGACCACCGACGACCTCGAAGGCGAGGTGACCAAGCGTTCGGACAAGCGCCCGTCGGAGGCTGAAATCCGCGCGCTGCTGCCGAAGTACACCGGCGTCATCATGCAGGTGCCGCCGCAGTTCTCGGCGATCAAGATTGCCGGCGAGCGCGCTTATGACATCGCCCGCGACGGCGAAACCGTCGACATTCCGGCGCGCGAAGTCGAGATCGCCCGTTTCGACCTGATCGAAATCGCTGACGAGAACTCGACTGTGTTCGAGATCGAATGCGGCAAGGGCACCTATGTCCGCTCGCTCGCGCGCGATATGGGCCGCGACCTCGGCTGCTACGGGTACATCTCCAGCCTGCGCCGCACCGAAGTCTATCCGTTCACCGCGGAAGACATGGTGACGATGGAAGAGATCGAGGCAGCGCTTGCGACCGTGCCGCTGCCGGCACCGGAGCCCGTCGAGGGTGACGAGCGTCCGCGCTCGCCGCGTCCGGGCCCGGACCAGTGGAAGGTGCTCGACGAGTTCCTGCTCGACACGGGTGCTGCGCTCGATTCGCTGCCGCAGATCATCGTCAGCGACGACACGGCAGCGCGCATCCGCTCGGGCAACCCGGCGATCGTGCGCGGCCGCGACGCGCCTGTCGAGGCCGACGAGGCCTGCGCTTTCTCGCACGGCAAGCTGCTGGCGATCGGCTCGATCGAAGCCGGCATGTTCCGCCCCAAGCGCGTCTTCGCCAGCTGATTTGACATTGAATTGGCCGTTCGTCTGGAAAAAGCTCCGGCGAACGGCTATCGCTACGTCAGATGGTGACGCGGGGGTCTTGCGGAGCACATCTTAGTTGCAGACTAACGCGAGCGAACACTCGGACGAAGTGGAAGCCCGCAACGGCGGACGGGGCACTTCAAAGGCCATATCGGTCGGCGCCATGCTGGCGCTGCTGATGGCGGCCATCATCGTGCCTTCACTCGTCTTTGCGATCATCCTCCTGCAGCGCAACGACGAAGCGCAGCAGACCATGGTGACCGCCCTTGCCGAGGCGACGGCGGCATCCATTACCCAGACACTCGAACGCCACGTGTCCGGCATGGCGACCAATTTGCGGGTCTTCGCCACCGCGCAATCGCTGGTGACGGGAAACCTTGGCCAGTTCCACGACCGGGCGCGCCTCGCTCTCGAAGACACCGGCACCTATCTCGTAGGCATCGACGAAAACCTCGAGCAGGTGTTCGACACCCGCTTCGACCTCGGCACGCCGCTCGGCAAGATCGACGATTCCAGCCTCGTGCAGAAGGCGCTTGCCGGCAAGGAGCCGGTGGTGACGGGCCTGTTTCGCAACGAGACCTCGCAGAGGTGGGTCTTCAACGTGATGTACCCGCTGCCCGACACCGGCGGGCCGGTTCGGCTCTTGATGCTGGCACAGCCGGTCGAGGGGCTCGACCGCTCGATCTCCAGCCAGAATTTGCGCGGCGGATGGAATGCCGTGATCGTCGATGCGGACGGGGTGGTCGCCGCCTCGTCCTTCATGTCCTCGGATGTCGGCAAGCCGTTCTTCCTTGGCAAGGAGATGGAGACGTCGGCGAGCGCACAGCATGATACGCTGGAGGTCAACGGGCGCACCTACGAGATCATCCGCTCGCGTTCACCCGCAAGCGGCTGGGAGACGATCGTCTGGGCGCCGACCGAGGTGGTGCGGGCGCCGATGACACGTACCCTGCGCTCATTCGCGCTGGGCGGTCTTGCCATCATCGCGGTCGGCACGGTGCTCGCCTGGCTGCTCGGCCGCCAGATCACCGGGCCGATCAGGGCGCTGGCACGCGATGCGCGCCGGCTTGGCGCCGGCGAAAACGTGACCGCGGTCGACTACCGGGTCGCGGAAATCGCGACGGTGTCGGAGGCGCTGGCACAGGCATCGGCAGAACGCCGCCATGCCGAAAACGAGATCCGCTTCCTGATGCGCGAGATCGCGCACCGCTCGAAGAACCAGCTCACGGTCGTTTCCTCGATCGCCAAGCAGACGGCGCGCCATGCAGGCAGCTTCGACGAGTTCCAGGACGCATTCCAGAAGCGCGTGCAGGGCCTTGCCCGCTCGACGGACCTTCTGATCGCCGGCGGCGTCGCCGGTGTCGAACTGCGCGAACTGGTCGAGGTGCAGCTGGAGCCGTTCCGGCCGAGCGGCAAGCGCCGCGTCAGGATCGAGGGCGCGCCGATGCGGCTCTCCAACCAGGCGGCGCAGACGCTGGGCCTGGCGCTGCATGAGCTTGCAACGAATGCGGCCAAATATGGGGCCTTTGCCTCGAACGAGGGCTGGCTGAAGGTCAGCTGGAAGCGTGTTGGCGACCAGGTCGAGTTCGAATGGCGCGAGTGGGTGCCGAACCCGCTGGACCCGGATGCCGGCAAGCGCGGCTTTGGCACCGAGGTGATCGAGCGCATGCTGGGCGGAACGCTTGAGGCGCATATCGAGCGCCAGCTGCGCAGCGACGGGCTCGAGTGTCGCGTCACCATGCCTGCGGCCAGGCTGGAGCCCGGGCTGGAGGACGGCCACAAGGCGGGCTGAAAGCCCGTTTCCGCGAAATTACTGGCGCAAGCTGGCATTTTGCACTATATGCCGCGCATCGTGCGCCTGAATGGGCGCATGTTCACCGGCCCCTGCTGGACGACATCCTGGCTGAGGGCGACCTGTTTCCTCAAATAAGAAAGGGAAAAACGCGATGTCGATCACCGCTGAGCGCAAGAAGGAACTGATGGCGGAATTCGCAACCGCTAAGGGCGACACCGGTTCTCCGGAAGTCCAGGTCGCGATCCTTTCCGAGCGTATCAAGAACCTGACCGAACACTTCAAGGACCACAAGAAGGATAACCACTCCCGCCGTGGTCTGCTCGCACTGGTTTCGCAGCGTCGTAGCCTGCTTGATTACCTCAAGCGCAAGGACGAGGCCCGCTACCAGGCTTTGATCAGCAAGCTCGGTCTGCGCCGTTAAAAAAGTTTGGCCGGCGCCGCCGCGAGGCGGGCGCCGGCCGATCGCATGGGCCCCAAGGGGTCGCACTACAGTTCGCGCGTTTTAGTAGATGAAGTTGCGCGGACGCCCCGGGACAGGGTCATGGGGCAGGATTGCAGGGCGCTTTCGGCGAAACATCGCCAGCCCGTGGAAGCGTCATGTTGTCTTGCCCGTGGCTCGTCCCCGAACGAAGCCAGGTGCGAAGAGACGCAAGGGATTGCGATCCGCACCAGCAGTTAAGGACAAGACATGTTCAACCAACACAAAGTGGAAATCGAGTGGGGCGGACGTCCGCTTATCCTCGAGACCGGCAAGATCGCACGTCAGGCTGACGGCGCGGTGCTGGCAACCTACGGCGAGACCGTCGTGCTCGCGACCGTCGTTTCGGCCAAGGAGCCGAAGCCGGGCCTCGACTTCTTCCCGCTGACCGTCAACTACCAGGAAAAGACCTTCGCTGCCGGCAAGATCCCGGGTGGCTACTTCAAGCGTGAAGGCCGTCCGAGCGAGCGCGAGACGCTGGTTTCGCGCCTGATCGACCGTCCGATCCGTCCGCTTTTCGCCGACGGCTACAAGAACGACACCCAGATCATCGTCACCGTCGTCCAGCACGACCTCGAGAACGATCCGGACATCCTGTCGATCGTCGCGACCTCGGCTGCGCTGACCCTGTCGGGCGTGCCGTTCATGGGCCCGATCGGCGGCGCCCGCGTCGGCTACATCAACGGCGAGTACAAGCTGAACCCGCATCTCGACGAGATGGCCGAGTCCAAGCTCGACCTCGTCGTCGCCGGCACCAGCGAAGCCGTGCTCATGGTCGAGTCGGAAGCCCAGGAGCTTCCGGAAGACGTCATGCTCGGCGCCGTCATGTTCGGCCACAAGGCCTTCCAGCCGGTGATCGACGCGATCATCAAGCTGGCCGAGGTTGCCGCCAAGGACCCGCGCGACTTCACCTCGCCGGACTATTCGGAACTCGAAGCCGAGATGCTCGCACTCGTCGAGAACGAGCTGCGCGACGCCTACAAGCTCACCGTCAAGCAGGAGCGCTACGCTGCCGTCGACGCAGTGAAGGCCAAGGTGAAGGCACACTTCACCCCGGCTGAAGGCGAGGAAGCGAAGTGGACGCCGGAGCAGGTCGCCACCGTATTCAAGGAACTGCAGGCGAAGATCGTCCGCTGGAACATCCTCGACACCGGCTCGCGCATCGACGGCCGTGATCTTTCGACGGTTCGTCCGATCGTCGCGGAAGTCGGCATCCTGCCGCGTACGCACGGTTCGGCGCTGTTCACCCGCGGTGAGACGCAGGCGATCGTCGTTGCCACGCTCGGCACCGGCGAGGACGAGCAGTATGTCGACGAGCTGACCGGCACCCGCAAGGAAACCTTCTTGCTGCACTACAACTTCCCGCCGTACTCCGTCGGTGAAACCGGCCGCATGGGTTCGCCGGGCCGCCGCGAAATCGGCCACGGCAAGCTCGCCTGGCGCGCGATCCATCCGATGCTGCCGGCCGCGGAACAGTTCCCGTACACGCTGCGCGTTGTCTCCGAAATCACCGAGTCGAACGGCTCGTCGTCGATGGCGACCGTCTGCGGCACCTCGCTGGCTCTCATGGACGCCGGCGTGCCGCTGGCCAAGCCGGTTGCCGGCATTGCCATGGGCCTCATCAAGGAAGGCGAGCGCTTCGCGGTTCTCTCCGACATCCTTGGTGACGAGGATCACCTCGGCGACATGGACTTCAAGGTGGCCGGTACCGCCGAAGGCGTCACCTCGCTGCAGATGGACATCAAGATCGACGGCATCACCGAGGAGATCATGAAGATCGCCCTCGACCAGGCCAAGGGCGGCCGTCTGCACATCCTCGGCGAGATGTCGAAGGCGATCAGCGAGGGCCGCAAGGAACTCGGCGAGTTCGCTCCGCGCATCGAGGTCATGACCATCCCGACCGACAAGATCCGCGAAGTGATCGGCTCGGGCGGCAAGGTCATCCGTGAGATCGTCGAGAAGACCGGCGCCAAGATCAACATCGAGGACGACGGCACCGTGAAGATCGCTTCGTCGAACGCCAAGGAAATCGAGGCGGCGAAGAAGTGGATCCACACCATCGTGGCCGAGCCGGAAGTTGGCGAGATCTACGAAGGCACGGTCGTCAAGACCGCCGACTTCGGCGCGTTCGTGAACTTCTTCGGTCCGCGTGACGGCCTCGTTCACATCTCGCAGCTGGCCGAGAACCGCGTCCAGAAGACCACCGACGTCGTCAAGGAAGGCGACAAGGTCTTCGTCAAGCTGATGGGCTTCGACGAGCGCGGCAAGGTTCGTCTGTCGATGAAGGTTGTCGACCAGACGACCGGCAAGGAAATCGTCAAGGAGAAGAAGTCGGAAGACGCTGAAGAAGCTGACGCCTGATTTCTGACCTGAGAATGAACGGGGCGGGCGCGACCGGAAGGTCTGCGCCCGTTTCGCTTGAGAGGGGCCAATTGTATGAATGACGGTTCGCTGAAGACGCTGTTCCATCCGTTCGAGAGCGGCATGCTGGAAGGACCGGGTGCAGAAGCCCGCGTCCTGTTCTTCAATGTCGCGCCGGGCTTCGTGCTGCCGGAGGATTTTCCGGAAGCGATGACGCTGCAGCAGGAATCGCGGCCGCTGTTCCGGGCACTGGAAGGCGGCGCGCACGTCGTGCAGCCGCAACCGGTCGGCGAGGACTATGACCTCGTGCTGGTGCTGGCCGGTCGCCATCGTGGCCAGAACGAGCTTTGGATCGCCGAGGCGCTGAAGCGCGTCCGCATGGGCGGCCGGGTGGTTGTCGCAGGCGGCAAGACGGACGGTGCGGCAAGCCTGCGCAAGCGCATGGCCGGTCTCCACGAGGTCGACGACCATGCCTCCAAGAACCACGGCATCGCCTTCTGGATGACGCGAACCGAAGAGTCGGTGGCGGCAGTGGAGGCGCTGGAAGCGGCCAACCCGCCGCTGATCCTCGACGGCGGCTTCCTCACCGTTCCTGGCGTCTTCTCGCAGGAGCACGAGGACCAGGGCTCGCGCCTGCTCGCCGACAATTTGCCGGAGACGATCAAGGGCCGCGTCGCCGATTTCGGCACCGGCTGGGGCTATCTTGCGGTGCGGCTGTCGCTTATCGCCAAGGAGCAGTTCTCGATCGACATGTTCGATTCGAGCTTCCAGGCCTGCGTGGCGGCGAAGGCCAACATGGACAACCTCGCTGCTCACATCGAGTGCCGGGTGCAGTGGATCGACCTGCTGAGCGAAAAGCTCGAACGGGTTTACGACAACATCATCATGAACCCGCCCTTCCATCAGGGCCGCGCGGCCGAGCCGTCGATCGGCGAGGGGATGATCCGGGCAGCTTCGGCGGCGCTCAAGCCCGGCGGCAGGCTGTACCTCGTCGCCAACCGCTCGCTGCCCTACGAGAACACGCTGGAGACGGCTTTCGCCCGTCACGGGGAGATCACCCGCGACGACCGCTTCAAGGTCCTGTGGGCCGTCCGCTGAGGCGAAAAACGATATCCTGAAAGCAGAACGGGCGCCCCAATGGAACGCCCGTTTGTTTTTCCGTGAAGTCCGGCAGGATCAGTCCTGGTCGGTGCGCTTCAGTTCGTCCAGCGTCGGCATCGACACGATGTGGTAGCCGCTGTCGACATAGTGGATCTCGCCGGTCACGCCCGTGGAAAGGTCCGACAGAAGGTAGAGGGCAGACTTGCCGACTTCTTCGATCGTCACCGGGCGGCGCAGCGGCGCGTTGCGCTGCTGGTAGTTGTACATCAGGCGCGAGTCGGCAATTCCGGCGCCTGCGAGCGTGCGCACCGGGCCAGCCGACAGGCCGTTCACGCGGATACCGCGCGGGCCGTAGTCATTGGCGAGGTAGCGGACGCTGGCCTCAAGACCGGCCTTGGCGACGCCCATGACGTTGTAATTCGGCATGACGCGAACCGAACCGGCATAGGTCAGGGTGAGCATCGAGCCGCCGTCTTCCATCAGCTCGGCTGCACGCTTTGCAACTTCCGTGAACGAGAAGCACGAGATCACCATCGTGCGGACGAAGTTCTCGCGCGTGGTGTCGGCGTAGAGGCCCTTGAGCTCGTTGCGGTCGGAGAAGCCGATCGCGTGGACGATGAAGTCGAGCTTGCCCCACTCGGACTTCAGCGTCTCGAAGACGCCGTCAACGGTGGCGATGTCCTCGACATCGCAGGGAAGCAGCAGCTTGGCGCCAACCTGGTCGGCAAGCGGCTTCACGCGGCGGCCAAAGGCTTCACCCTGGTAGGTGAAGGCGAGCTCGGCGCCATGCTCAGCGGCGTGCTTGGCGATGCCCCAGGCGATGGAGTGGTCGTTCGCGACGCCCATGATGAGGCCGCGCTTGCCCTTCAGCAGTCCAGTCATTTGATGCTCCCGGTCAGCCCTGGTAGCGCTGGAACACCAGCGTCGCGTTCGTGCCGCCGAACCCGAACGAGTTGGAAAGGACGGTGTCGATCTTGGCGTTGTCGATGCGCTCGCGAACCACCGGCATTCCTTCAAATTCCGGATCGAAGGTCTCGATGTGGGCGCTCTCGCCGATGAAGCCGCCCTGCATCATCAGGATCGAGTAGATCGATTCCTGGACGCCCGCAGCACCCAGCGAGTGGCCGGTCAGCGACTTGGTCGACGAGATCGCCGGCAGCTTGTCGCCGAACACCGTGCGGATCGCCTCCATCTCCTTGGAGTCGCCGACGGGCGTCGAGGTGCCGTGGGTGTTGATGTAGTCGACGTCGCCCTTCACGGTCGACAGCGCCTGGCGCATGCAGCGGATCGCGCCTTCGCCCGACGGGGCAACCATGTCGTAGCCGTCGGAGGTCGCGCCGTAGCCGACGATCTCAGCGTAAATCTTGGCGCCGCGCGCCTTGGCGTGCTCCAGCTCCTCGAGAACCAGCACGCCCGCGCCGCCGGCGATGACAAAGCCGTCGCGGTTGGCGTCATAGGCGCGCGAGGCGACCGACGGGCGGTCGTTGAACTTGGAGGACATGGCGCCCATGGCGTCGAACAGGTTCGACATGGTCCAGTCGAGATCCTCGTGGCCGCCGGCGAAGACCATGTCCTGCTTGCCCCACTGGATCAGCTCGAACGCATTGCCGATGCAGTGCGCCGAGGTCGAGCAGGCCGACGAGATCGAGTAGTTGACGCCGTGGATCTTGAAGAAGGTCGCGAGCGTGGCGGACGCGGTCGAGGACATTGCCTTCGGCACGGCGAACGGTCCGATGCGCTTCGGGCTGTTGTTGGCCTTGGTGATCTCGGCCGCTTCGACGATCGTCTTGGTTGAGGCGCCGCCGGAACCCATGATGATGCCGGTGCGCTCGTTGGTGATGTCGTTCTCTTCCAGACCGGCATCGGTGATCGCCTGCTGCATGGCGACGTAGTTCCATGCACCGCCACGGTGCAGGAAGCGCATCGCGCGGCGGTCAACCAGATCGGTCGGGTCGAGCGTCGGCGCGCCCCAGACCTGGCAGCGGAAGCCGTGTTCGGCAAAGACATCCGAGAAGGTGATGCCGGACTTGGCATCGTACAGCGATGCCTGGACTTCTTCTGCGTTGTTACCGATGGAGGAAACGATCCCCAGTCCGGTGACGACAACTCGTCTCATATGGCGCTCCTTGCAAACCGCGCGGCGGGAAAAGCCTTAAGCGGCTTCCTGCTTCGACAGGCCCACGCGCAGATCGGTGGCCTTGTAAATCTGTTCCCCGTCGGCCTTCAGCCAGCCGTCAGCCGTGCCGAGGACGAGGCGGCCGCGCATGACGCGCTTGAAGTCGACGCCGTATTCGACCTTCTTCACCGAAGGCGTGACCATGCCCTTGAACTTCACTTCGCCGGTTGAAAGGGCCATGCCCTTGCCCGGCTCGCCGAGCCAGCCGAGGAAGAAGCCGGTGAGCTGCCACATCGCGTCGAGGCCAAGGCAGCCTGGCATGATCGGATTGCCGGGGAAGTGGCACGGGAAGAACCAGAGGTCCGGCTTGATCTCGAGCTCGGCGCGTACATAGCCCTTGTCGAACTCGCCGCCGGTCTCGCTGATCTCGGTGATGCGATCGAACATGAGCATCGGCGGGGCTGGCAGCTGCGCGTTCCCTGGCCCGAAAAGCTCTCCGCGAGAGCAGGCCAGCAGCTCTTCGTAATCATAGCTCGACTTCTGTTCGAACATCGTCCGTAGCGGTCCCTTTGCATTGGCACGGTCTTCACGTGCTTATAATCCGTGACAATCCCCTATCATAGACTGCTCGGGACAGGAAATCGCCGCAGCGGCTTACCCTGCACAGGCCGGGTGGTCAACGTGCCGCTATTGATCGCATATGGCGAACAGAATATATGTTGACAACGAAATGATGGGGCTGGACGCCATCAGCAACAGGAAAGTGCTGTCTTGACGGATACGCATTACATGAAGTCAGGCGAGTTGGAGCGGCGGGTCCGCGCAGCAGGTCTGCGCCCGACGCGCCAGCGTATCGCACTGGCGGACCTTCTGTTTGCGAAGGGCGACCGGCATCTTTCCGCCGAAGAGCTTCACGAGGAAGCGCTAGACGCGGGCGTCGCCGTCTCGCTGGCGACGGTGTACAATACGCTGCACCAGTTCACGGAAGCGGGACTCCTGCGCATTCTCGCGGTCGAGGGCAACCGTACCTATTTCGACACCAATACGTCCGACCATCACCACTTCTTCATCGAAGGCGAGAACCGGGTGATGGACATCGACACCGGCGCGGTGACGGTTCACAACCTGCCGGAGCCGCCGGAAGGGATGGAGATCGCCAATGTCGACATCGTGGTGAGGCTGCGGCCGAAGTCGTCCTGACGGCTTTTTGAGTTTCCTGAGACAGCAAAGGCGCAGACGGATATCCGCTGCGCCTTTTTGATTTGCCGATGCGGGCGGCGATCAGTCCTTGTAGACTTCCCCCGGATAGGCGCCCCAGATCTGCGTCTGGCTGATCCAGCCGCGATGTCCGGCAACCTCCATCTCGCACCACTGGCCGTCGCATTCCTTGATCGTGCCGATCACGCCCGGCTCGAGACGCGCGACGATGCGCGCATTGGTGTCGCGGTCGGAGCGCAACAGGATCTCCGCTTCCTTGCCGCGCTGCCACGGGGCGGCAATCGCGGTGCGGCGACCGGACAGCAGCGACTGGTTGATCCAGCCCTCGGCGCCGTCTGCATCACGCACCCGGCGCCAGTTGTCGAATTCCTGAATGATCTCCATCGGGATGCCGGCCTTGGTGTACATCCACTCGACGGGATAGTTGAGGCCCGGGCCGATGCGCAGGTTCACCTTGCTCGACTTGAGGCTGACGAAGCGCGGCAGCGGCAGGCCGCTCGGGCCGACCTGGGTCGTCTGCGCGGAGGCGACGGAAGACAGCGGAAGCGCGGCGAGGAAGACGGCGAAAGCCGCCATCGTGGCGTTCACAACGGTTCGAAGCATCGTGCGGGGGGCCATTTTTTCCAGTACGCTCAGCTACTCTTGTGCGGGCCCGCGAGCGTGCGGCGCGGGGCCCCTTTTTCTTTGTCATCGGCAGGTCGGCTTGATACACAGGATCGGAGACCGAAGGCTGCCGGCACCAATTCCAAGTGTCGCCAATCTTGGTTAAAGAGGTCTCAACAGACCCGGATATGAGGACGCTATGACTGGCAGGAAAAAGCCTCTCGTCGTGTTGACCCGCAAGTTGCCGGACGCGATTGAGACCCGCATGCGGGAGCTTTTCGATGCCAGGCTGAACGTCGAGGACCGGCCGATGACGCAGCCCGAACTGGTTGCCGCGGTCAAGGAAGCCGACGTTCTCGTTCCGACCGTTACCGACCGGATCGATGCCGCGCTGATCGAGCAGGCGGGGCCGAATCTCAAGCTGATCGCCAACTTCGGCAACGGCGTCGACAAGATCGACATCGCCGCCGCGATGGCCAAGGGCATCGTCGTAACCAATACGCCGAACGTGCTGACCGAAGACACAGCCGACATGACGATGGCGCTGATTCTCGCGACGCCCCGCCGGCTGGTCGAGGGCGCCAACGTGCTCAAGGGCGACGGCAAGTGGGCCGGCTGGTCGCCGACCTGGATGCTCGGCAACCGCATCTGGGGCAAGCGACTCGGTATCGTCGGCATGGGCCGCATCGGCACGGCGGTTGCGCGGCGCGCCAAGGCATTTGGCCTTTCGATTCACTATCACAACCGCCGCCGCGTAGCCCCCGCGACCGAGGACGCGCTGGAGGCAACCTACTGGGAAAGCCTCGACCAGATGCTCGCCCGCATGGACATCATCTCGGTAAACTGCCCGTCGACCCCGGCGACGTTCCACCTGCTCTCGGCACGCAGGCTCGCGCTGATGCAGCCGTCGGCCTACCTCGTCAACACGGCGCGCGGCGACATCATCGACGAGGATGCGCTGATCAAGATGCTGGAGACCGGCAAGCTCGCGGGCGCCGGCCTTGACGTGTTTGAGCACGAGCCGGCGGTGAAGCCGAAGCTGGTGAAGCTCGCCGCCAAGGGCAAGGTGGTGATCCTGCCGCACATGGGCTCGGCCACGATCGAGGGCCGCATCGACATGGGCGAAAAGGTCATCATCAACATACGCGCCTTCTTCGACGGGCACCGTCCGCCGGACCGCGTCCTGCCCCTCAAGGCCTGAGGGGCATCACGCCTTCGCGCGGTAGCGCACCGTGTCGAACGACGCGCCGAGGCTGTCATACATCAGCAATCGGCCGACAAGCGGCTCGCCGATGCCGGTGATGAGCTTGATCGCCTCCATCGCCTGCAGCGTGCCGATGACGCCGACGAGCGCGCCGACGACACCGGCCTCCGCGCAGGACGGCACGAGGCCGGCCGGAGGCGGCTCGGGGAAGAGATCGCGATAGGACGGGTTCTGCCGCCCGTCAGGACCCTTCTCGAACGGCTTCAGCACCGTGACCGACCCGTCGAACCTTCCGACCGCGCCGGTCACCAGCGGGCGTTCGGCGGCGGCGCATGCGTCCGCGACGGCATAGCGCGTGGCGAAATTGTCCGTGCCGTCGAGGGCTAGATCGTAGCGGGAGACGATCTCGCCGATATTGTCGGGTGTGAGGCGGATCGGGTGCTTCTCGACCCGCACGTTCGGATTGATGCGGCTGATCGCCTCCTCGGCGCTGTCGACCTTGGTCTTGCCGAGCGACGACATGCCGTGGATCACCTGCCGCTGCAGGTTGGAGAGCGAGACCGTATCGTCATCGACGATGCCGAGCGTGCCGACACCCGCTGCAGCGAGGTAGTAGAGGATCGGCGCGCCGAGGCCGCCGGCGCCGACGACGAGCACGCGCGCGCGCTTCAGCTTCTGCTGGCCGGCGCCGCCGATTTCCGGCAGCACGATGTGGCGCGCATAGCGCTCGAGTTCCTCGTCGGTGAGGGGAGGGGGCGTTGGCTGGTTCATACGCCGATCATAGCCGCTCGGGGCGGTTATGTCAGCGCGAGGTGATCGTGCCGCCCGAAACGGTCAGGAACTGCGCACGACCTTCGAGTGCGGAGAACAACGCGGCGTCCGTGCCTGACATGAAGGCCTGGCAGTTGAGCTCTTCGAGAATCTGGAAGAGGGCCGCGCGACGGCCCGCATCGAGATGCGCGGCGATCTCGTCGAGGAGAAGGATCGGCGCCGAGCGCGACAGCTCCGCGACGAGCCGGGCATGCGAGAGGACGAGGCCGGTAAGCAGCGCCTTTTGTTCGCCCGTGGAGCAAAGCTCAGCCGGCATGTCCTTGGGCCTATGGCGGACGAGGAGGTCCGAGCGGTGCGGACCTTCGAGCGTGCGGCCGGCTGCGCGGTCGCGATAACGGTTCTCGGCAAGCGAGCGGTGAAACGCTTCCTCGACGTCGACGGCAGGTTGGTAAGCAAGCGCTTCCTCAAGCGTGCCCGCAAGCGCGATGTCCGCCTTCGGAAATGGGCCGTCGGCCGGCAGATGCTCGATCATGCCGGAGAGCAGGCGCACCATCTCGACGCGGGCGGCGGCAATTGCCGTGCCTGTCTCCGCCATCTGCCGCTCTATCGCCTCGAACCAGGCGTCGTCGCGGGCATTTTCCGTAAGCAGCTTGTTACGGCCGCGCATCGCCTTTTCGTAGTCGAGCGCGCGGCGGCCATGCGCCGGATCGATGGCGAGTACCAGCCGGTCGATGAAGCGGCGCCGGTCGGAGGCCGGACCGGTGAAGAGCGCGTCCATTGAAGGCACAAGCCAGATCACGCGCAGCCATTCGAGCATTTCGTCGGCAGAGCGGGCAGGGGCGCCGTTGATGCGCACCTTGCGCCCGGACGTTTCGCCCTCGCCGGCGGTTCCCGTGCCGATCTCGACCTCGCCGAACGGACCTTCGACACGCGCATGGATGGCAAAGCCGGTGGTCGCACCCGCACGCGCGACGTCTTCATGCGAGGCGCGGCGCAGGCCACGCCCCGGCGTCAGAAACGAGACCGCTTCGAGGAGATTGGTCTTGCCGGCGCCGTTTTCGCCGGTGAGGACGACCGCGCCGGGCCGGAAATCGAGCGCCAGACTGCGATAGTTGCGAAAGTCCGTCAGCAGCAGCCGCGAGACATAGGTCTGCGGCTCCGCCAGCGGCGGCGCATTGTCATGGTCGTCGATCACGGCAGCGGGCGATGCGCGCTTAGACGCGCATCGGCATCAGCACGTAGAGCGCATGCTCGTCGCTGGTGTCATGGATGAGGGTCGGCGAGCCGGCGTCGGCGAGCAGGAAGCAGGCCTCGGAACCGGAAAGCTGAGCGGCAACGTCGAGCAGGTACTTCGCATTGAAGCCGATCTCGATCGGGTCGGCGCTGTAGTCGGCCACCACTTCTTCCGTCGCGCTGCCCGAATCCGGGTTGTTGACGGTGAGCGTGACGAGCCCGTCGCCGATTGAGAGCTTCACTGCACGGCCTCGCTCCGACGAGATGGTCGAGACGCGGTCGACGGCCTGGGCAAAGCTCTGGCGGTCGATGACCAGCTTCTTGTCGTTGCTGGTCGGGATGACGCGCTGGTAGTCCGGGAAGGTGCCGTCGATCAGCTTCGAGGTCAGCACGACCGTGCCGATGGTGAAGCGGATCTTGGTGTCGGAAAGCTCGACCCTGACGGAAACGTCCGGCGTATCGACGAGCTTCTGCAGCTCGCTGACGGTCTTGCGCGGAATGATGATGCCCGGCATGCCTTCCGAGCCCGAAGGCGCCTCGACCTCGGCGCGGGCAAGGCGGTGGCCGTCGGTCGCGACCGAACGCAGCGTCAGGCGGCCGCCTTCCTCATGCGTGTGGAAGTAGATGCCGTTGAGATAATAGCGCGTTTCCTCGGTCGAGATCGCGAACTGCGTCTTCTCGATCAGGCCCTTGAGGGCGGAGGAATCGATGCTGAAGCTGTGGGTGAAGGAGCCTGCGGTCAGCTCCGGGAAGTCGGCCTGCGGCAGGCACTGGAGACGGAAGGACGAGCGGCCGGAAATGACCGTCATCGCATTGCCGTTCTCGTCGAGCTTGAGCATCACTTCCGAGCCGTCCGGCAGCTTGCGGACGATGTCGTAGAGGAGATGCGCGGGAACGGTGGTGGCGCCTGCCTGCTCGATGCTGGCCGCGGTCGCTTCCGTCACTTCCAGGTCAAGGTCGGTCGCCTTCATCTCGAGGCTTTCGCCCGTGGCCGACAAGAGGACGTTCGACAGGATCGGAATCGTGTTCCGTCGCTCGACGACGCGGTGAACGTGGTTGAGTGACTTCAGCAGGTTGGAGCGTTCGAGAATGACACGCATGACACGCAGGATCCCGCAGCAAGTTTTACAGAAAGGCCAGTATTTCCAGTGAAGTTGGCTGGCGCAAATGGAAAATGACCCTGACGGGAAACCGGCCGGAAGGCAAGCCATCCAGCCGGTTTTGATCGTCGCAGTGGGCGATCTTTCAACAGATCGCGGCGTTTAGCTCGTCTGTTCGCTAATCAGACGCTTCAGGAGCTCGACTTCCTGTGCGAGCGTGTTGTCGGAGCCGGTGAGACCCTCGATCTTGCGCACCGCGTGCAGCACGGTGGTGTGATCGCGGCCGCCAAAGCGGCGTCCGATCTCCGGCAGCGAGCGCGGGGTCATCACCTTGGCGAGGTACATGGCGACCTGACGCGGCTTGACGATCGTGCGCGTGCGGCGGTTCGACAGCAGCTCGACTTTCGACACGTTATAGTGCCGGGCGACGATGCGCTGGATGTCCTCGATCCGCACGCGCTTGGGTTCACCCGAGCGGTACATGTTCCCGAGAACTTCGTCGACCCACGCGATCGACACTTCCGGCTCGAACGACTGGCGGAACAGGATCTGGTTGAACGCACCTTCCAGCTCGCGGCCGCTGCCGGTCACGGTCTGGGCAATGTGCGCCAGGATCTCGTCCGGAAGCTTCAGCGACGGATCTTCCGCGGCTGCCGCCTCGTAGCGCTGGCGCAGGATGGCCAGGCGCATCTCGTAGTCGGGAGCCGCGAGCTCGAGTGCCACGCCGCCATTGAGACGCGAACGCACGCGCGGTTCGAGCGATTCCAGCTCTGCCGGCGGACGGTCCGCCGCGACCACCACCTGCTTGGCGCTGTCGAGCAGCATGTTGATGAGGTGGCAGAACTCATGCTGGATCGACTTGCCCTGCAGGAACTGCATGTCGTCGATGATCAGCAGGTCGATGTCGCGCAGCTGCTCCTTGAGGTGCAGCGCATAGTTGTCGCGGATCGCGGTTGCGAAACGCCACATGAAGTACTCGGCCGTAAGGTACACCACGCGGGCCTGCGGACGGCGACGGATCGCCTCGGCGGCAATCGCCTGGAGGATGTGGGTCTTACCGAGACCGACCGACGCGTGCAGGAACAGCGGGTTGAAGCGCAGTGCGTTCTGCGAGAACTCAGCCACTGCACGTGCTGCCGCGAGTGCCACGCGGTTCGACGGGCCTTCGACGAAGGACTCGAACGTGTAGCGCGCGTCGAGCGGAGAGCCGAGCACGGACTGCTTGCCGCCCTGCGGTTCCTGAGATGCGGCCTGCGCCCGCGGCGCGGCCGGCTTTGCCGTGTGCTCAACGCCTGGAGCAGGGGCCGCCGCGGCCGCCGCCGGTGCTGCCGGACGCTGCGGAGTGCGGACCGGTGCCCGCTCTTCGACCGGCTGGACGACCGTACGGGCCGCCGAACGAACCACAATCTCGACCTTGAGCGTGGACGGATCGCCCTGCTTCCAGAGTTCCGAGATCAGCTCGACATAGTGGCTGTTGATCCACTGGCGCAGGAACGCCGTCGGAACCGACAGTCTCACCAGACCACGAGAGGCTTCTGCCAGCTGCATTCTGCCGAACCAGCTGGAGTAGACGTCATTGCCAAGCCGGGCCTTCAGTTGCGCCTTCACGCGCTCAAAGTTTGCCTCGGGCCCGCTCGACTGCGTCATGCCATCACCCTCGTCAATACCCCTGCCCTGAATCAGCGAGGCTGTCTCGCCTCGCGCCGCCATGCCGCCTTGCATGTAAAATATCCCTGTCTTTGACGCCCAGAGCGCGACCCTGCCGATTGTGTCTCGACCGTCTGTGTCGGATCCCGATCGTGTCGGGTTTCCCGGCTCGGTGCCGCGCTGTTAAATTCGTTGCCTTCGTAACCTGCGCTTGGTCCCCTGCTTTCCCTTTCGTCAAACCAAACCCACCAGCCCGAGGACAGGTCCCCGCTGTAAGGTAGTCAAAAGATGTCGTTCTCAGGGCGCGGGCCCTGAGTCAAAATGTCTTACGGGTAGGTAGTCCCCTTGGTACCGAAGGACAAAAGACGGCTGCCGTGAACTCGCGTTCACGCGTACTGTCTCCGCTGTCTGGCTTGATCAGCAAGGCTTTTGGCCTCGCCCTTCGATGTCCAGACACTACAAAAAATGGCGTTGGATGGGCAAGTGACCCTCTGGCAATTTTTGCCGAGTCAGCTTCGCTTCGGGTCTTGACTCGCGAACCGCCGAGCGGGCGTGAAACGCAAAGTCTTTTTGATTCAAAACCTTTCGCGAGGCTTGCCGAGAATCACCCCCGAGCAAGAAAATCTTCTTGACATTCCGGGAGCGGCGCTGAGCTCGCTGGAGAATCTGGCGAAGAATCTGAACCGCAGACAAGTCTTTGAAAATAAACGATCTTTTGTGCGGAACTTGCGGTCACGGGATTCGACAAAAACCCGGATTTTTTGAAACCGGAATCGTTGGCCGGCGAAAATTTTCGTCTGCCGCAGCGGCAGCGAAACGCTATGCCCAGGAAATCCGGACAACAAAAAACCCGGCGCCGAGGCACCGGGTTCGTGAAACGCGAATGAAGAGAAGCGAAAGCTTACGCGCTGAGCGTCTTCAGGCGCTTAGCAAGGCGCGAAACCTTGCGAGAAGCCGTGTTGCGGTGGATGACGCCCTTGGAAGCGGCGCGCATCAGCTCCGGCTGAGCTGCGTTGAACGCTTCCTGTGCTGCTTCCTTGTTGCCCAGTGCCAGCGCTTCCTCGACCTTGCGAAGGAAGGTGCGAACGCGCGAGCGGCGGTTCTTGTTGACCGCAGTGCGGCGGGCGATTTTTCGCGTAGCCTTCTTGGCCGAAGACGTGTTGGCCATGGTGCCTCTCTCTCGAAACTGATGTCTATGCTCGCAAGTCCGTACCAGTTAAGCACCGACACGAGCACACTTTATAACACAAGGGGCGGCCGTGGGCCGCCTCAGTTGGGCTGGCTTATAGAGGAGCTTTCCCGATCCGTCAACGCTTGAATCCGCCGCCTCAGCGGTTCGTGAAATTGGGCTTCCGCTTCTCCACGAAGGCGGTCATGCCCTCCTTCTGATCATCGAGCGCAAACATCGAGTGGAACAGCCGGTGCTCGAAACGCAGGCCCTCTGAAAGGGTGGTTTCGTAGGCGCGGTTGACCGCTTCCTTGTTCATCATGATCGCGGGCAGCGACATGCCGGCGATCTTCTCGGCGGCAGAAATTGCCTCGTTGAGGAGCTCGGCCACCGGCACCACGCGTGAAACGAGGCCCGAGCGCTCAGCCTCGGCAGCATCCATCATGCGGCCGGTCAGGCACATGTCCATCGCCTTCGACTTGCCGACGAAGCGGGTCAGCCGCTGCGAGCCGCCCATGCCGGGCATGACGCCGAGCGTGATCTCCGGCTGGCCGAACCTGGCGTTGTCGGCGGCGATGATGAAGTCGCACATCATGGCAAGCTCGCAGCCGCCGCCAAGCGCATAACCGGCAACCGCGGCGATGATCGGCTTGCGGATGCGCTGGAGGGCATCCCAGCCCGCGAAGAGGTCGGCGCTGAAGACATCGGCATAGGTCTTCGACTGCATCTCCTTGATGTCGGCGCCGGCGGCAAAGGCTTTTTCCGAACCCGTCAGCACGATCGCGCTGACGCCCTCGTCTGCGTCGAAGGCCAGGGTCGCCGCGACCACCTCTTCCATGACCTTCGTGTTGAGCGCGTTGAGCGCCTGCGGCCGGTTCAGGGTGATCAGGCCGACTTTGCCGCGGGTTTCGACGAGGATTGTTTCGTAGGCCATGCGTGGTCTCCCTGGAAAACTCAATTCTGGCATGAGGTGCAGTAGAAGGTCGAGCGCCCGCCCTGGACCATGCGGCCGATCGTGCCCTCGCAACCGGGCCGCAGGCAGGGCTGGCCGGTGCGATCATAGACCCGGAACGAGTGCTGGAAATAGCCCATCGACCCGTCGGTCTGCACGTGATCGCGCAGCGACGAGCCGCCGGCCTCGATCGCCTCAGCAATGACCTCGCGGATGGCGCTGGAGAGCTGCTCGCAGAGCGATGCGTCGGCGGCGATGCTGCCGGCCTCGCGCGTCGGGTTGATGCCGGTGCGCCAGAGCGCCTCGCAGACGTAGATGTTGCCAAGCCCGGCGATCAGCCGCTGGTCGAGGAGGGCGGCCTTGATCGGCGTGCGCTTAGCCCCGAGCAACTGGCTGAGCAACTGGCCATCCAGCGCATTGCCCGTCGGCTCAACGCCAAGGCCCGCAAGCGAGGGATGGCTGTCGAGCGAACCGGCATCGGTGAACAGCATGAAGCCGAAGCGGCGCGGGTCATTGAAGATCACGCGCTGGTAGGCGCCCGCTCTGTCTTCAAGGTGGAAGACGACGTGGTCGTGCGCCTCGTTCTTCGAGCGCTCATGGTGAAAGTCGCCGACGACGTCGTCGTTCTCACCGGAACGGATCCGAAACGAGCCGGACATGCCAAGGTGGCAGATCAGCACCGGGTCGCGGTCGACATGTATAATAAGGTATTTGGCGCGCCGGCCGAGCGAGACGATCCGCCGGCCCGTCAGCGCCTCGACGAAGTTTTCCGGGAAGGGGAAGCGCAGGTCCGGGCGGCGCTGCTCGACCTTGCGGATGAGCGCGCCTTCCATCACCGGTTGCAGCCCGCGCCGGACGGTTTCGACTTCGGGAAGTTCAGGCATTTGACGAAATGAGGTCCAGGAAGGAAGTGCCGTGGCGGCCGGGTGCGATGCCGAGATGGGCGGCAACCGTCTCGCCGATGTCGGCATAGGTCGGTCGCACGCCAACGGAGCCCGCCTTCAGCTTCGGCCCGGTGCCGAGAATCGGCACGCGCTCGCGGGTGTGGTCGGTGCCGCGCCAGGTCGGGTCGCAGCCGTGGTCGGCCGTAAGGATCAGCATGTCGCCGTCGCGCAGCCGCGAAAGAGCCTCGGGCAGGCGCGCGTCGAAAGCTTCCAGCGCGGCGGCATAGCCCGGCACGTCGCGGCGGTGACCGAAATTGGTGTCGAAGTCGACGAAGTTGGCGAAGATGAAGTCGCCGTCACCGGCCTCGTCCATCGCCTCCAGGAGCGCATCGAACATGCGCATGTTGTTCGGCGCCTTGCGCAGCGTTGACACGCCGCGATGGGCAAAGATGTCGCCGATCTTGCCGACGGCATGGGTCTTGCGGCCGCCCTCGACCACTCGGTCGAGTAGGGTGGGCTCCGGCGGCGGAGTGGCAAAGTCCTTGCGGTTGGGGGTGCGCACGAAGGTCTCGCGCGTTTCGCCGACGAAGGGGCGGGCGATCACCCGGCCGATCTTGAGCTCGTCCGCCAGCCGGCGGGCGATGCGGCACACCTCGTAGAGCCGCTCGAGGCCGAAGCGCTCCTCGTGCGCGGCGATCTGGATGACGGAGTCGACCGATGTGTAGATGATCGGCTTGCCGGTGCGCAGGTGCTCTTCGCCATATTCCTCGATGACGGTCGTCCCGGCGGCGTGCTTGTCGGCCAGAATGCCGGGAAGGCTCGCTTCGCGGATCAGCGCCTCGGTGAAGGAAGCGGGGAAGGCCGGATGGGTATCCGGGAAATAGCCCCAGTCGAAGCGGACCGGCAGGCCGGCGATCTCCCAGTGGCCGGACGGCGTATCCTTGCCGCTCGAGGTTTCGGTGGCGGCGCCGAAGAAGCCCGAGGTCGTTGCGGCCGGAAGGTCGCGTCCGTGGGCGAGCGCCGCCGCGTGGGCAAGGCCCAGCGATGTCATGTGCGGGAGGTTCAGCGGGCCGGAGCGCAACCCTTCCGCATCGCCTTTGCCTGCGGCGCAGCCGGCTTCGATATGGCCGTAGGTATCAGCTCCGTCATCGCCGAATGCGGCGGCATCGGGCGCGTTGCCGATGCCGAAGGAGTCCAGAACGACGAGGATTGCGCGGGACATCCGGCTTCTCTTGCTGGTGAAGGTTCAACCAGAGATATGACCGCCGTCCCGCCTTGGCAATCCGCATTGAACTCCTGCCAGCAGTCGCGGAAGATTAAATTGCCATTCACGCGCTCGGGCAGGTGGACGTATCCCATTTGACTTCCGAACTCAGGCGACCGCGCAGGTAATATGTCTCCGCCATGGGGATGTTATCGAACGCCGACATGAGTCCGAGGGACGCCTTCTCGTCTGCAGCCCAGGCGATTATGGGGCGGTAATCGAGGCTTGTTTGGACGCGAACAAGATATGTTCCCCTGATCTTAAGAGCGGCCGGAATAGATACTTCGCTGCCGATCGGAGCTCCTGCAGAGGAGGTGTTGTTGACGGACTTGCGGGACCAGTCGACGGTTGCCTTGGGGTTGGTTTCGTCGCTGATCTTGATGCCGGTAATTTCTATTGAGGGAACCGTGCGATCATAGGGATAGATCGTCGCTTGGCCAATATCGATGATATTGTCCAGTTTAGTTGGATTGACGCATGTCTGCTGCGTAACGAGGTCGGCAACCATCGAGGAAATACGGCTGACCTTCTTGTTCGTCTCCAGCGCCAGTGTCACTTCCATGGTCATGAAGTAGAGCACGAGCAGCAGCGGCGCGATCATCGCGAACTCGACGGCTGCGACGCCGCGACGGTCGCGGACCATCGATGACACTGCGGCCGTTATCCTGCCGGCGAGACGCTTGGAGTAGAAGGCAAATATGCTCATTGTCCGTTCCCCGCCGCTCAGTCTTCGAATGGTTCGTTCTGCCAGGTGACGCTGGCGAAATGGAGCGTGTTGCCGCCCTTGAGGTTCGACATTGACTTGCGCAGGAGGTCGGTCATCACCGGCCAGCGGTAGAAGGCGCGCAGCTGGTTGATCGTGCCGGATTTGCCCGGCTTGATGTCGAAGCCGGTGTCGTCGATGTCGTCGTCGCTCGTGTACTTGATCTTGACCGCGGCGGCCTGCGAGAAGGTCGTGTAGTTCTTGAGGTCGACGAGAAGGCCAGGGCAGCCCGTGGTCACCACGATCTGGATCTGCTCGCAGATCTTGTTGCGGACGAGGTTCTTGTTTGCCTCGACGTCGGCGGGCCTGATCTGGCCGGTGCGGAACTGGCGGGCGACGTTGTCGGTTGCGTTCATCAGCAGCTGCTGCCCCGCAAAGGAGATGCAGCTCTCAAGGATCGCAAAAACGAGGAGCGAGAAGGGCAGCGCCAGCGCCGCAAATTCGATCGCGATGGCGCCATCGCGGTTGCGCGCGAAGCGCTGCAGCCAGTTGCGTATCTTCATCGAGCGCGACTTCGACGGCCGCCCGTTCCTGAGGTGTACCATGCTGTCCCCCGCCACCGTACATCTCGAAGGACGTTACACCAGCCGTGTTGATGTCCCGTTTTGAGCGCAATTAGAATTGTGACGTCCGCAGCAACACTTCGTTAAAGGCCGCGGCCGCGATGCGGTTAAAGCAACGCCCGTACTCTTTATAATAATGCGCGTGTAAAGACTGGCTTGCGGCAGATGATGATTGCTGAGGCTCAGAAACCCGCGTTCATTGCAGCTTCCGAGCGCTGCTCTTCATCATTCTTGAACGCGCTCTCGCAGAACGGCGAGCAAGACAGCGTCTGCACCTGCGAGCGCCGGTAGATGCGCACCGAATTGGCGAAGCTGCGCGAAACCACGACCTGCTCGTCGACGACGACATTGCCTCTGTCATCCATGACGACGAGGTTGGTCACGCCAAAACCCTTGCCGGTGAGCACGATGGTCGACGGATCCTGGACGGACGCGTCGGCGATCTGCGGGTTGCCGATAATGATGGTGTCAGCCGGTCGCGCCAGCTTAACGATCCTGGCCTGGTTCATCTGTACCTCGATCGCCTCCGCGCTGGCGTGTCCCGCCAGAAGAGCCGATCCCACAAACCCCAGCGCGGCTGCAGCCGCCTTAGCCATCACGTGACGCATTATCAGCGATCTCCCGCTCCACCACCTGCCGGAAGATGAATCAGATTGGTGAATCAACGGTTAAGCGTTCTTGCGAATGGAAATTGCGCAGAGTTGCGCGGGACGTGCGCGAATGCTTTAAAAGCAGTACGAATACTTCATTGCCATTTAACCAAGTCGAATAGTCGCGGAAATAAAGACTTCGGTAATCCTGTTTCTTAAGCAGGTGGCAACAGCTCCTCTGTAATGTCCGGGCATCCGATCGACACGGCAGAACGTTGACGGAAGTGCTGTAAACACATGGAGCTAGGAGACCTCTAATGTCGAAGATTATCGCACGCTTCATCAATGATGAATCCGGCGCGACTGCCATCGAGTATGGCCTTATCGCCGCCCTTATCGCACTCGCCATCGTTGCCGGCGCGGGCAGCCTCGGTAACAAGCTGAGCGATCAGTTTAACTTCATCTCCAACAATTTGAAGGCGAGCTGATCAACTGTCGAACTTTCTCGAATGCATGGGCCACCCAGCGGTGGCCCTTTTTCGTTTCAGCCCTCACCAAAGGTTAAGCTGTTTGCGGAAATATCCGCGTCGTGGAGATTTCCAGGAGTCGTCATGCTTGAAGCGCTGATATTCGTCGTCTTTCCATTCTGCATGGTCTACGCGATGGTGTCGGACATCCTGTCGATGACGATTGCGAACCGTGTGCCGGTGATTTTGGCGGCAACCTTTGCCGTAGTCGCGCCGCTGACCGGCATGGACATGACGACCTATGCGATGCACTTCGCGGCAGGGGCGCTGGTTCTGTGCGTGACCTTTGTGCTGTTCGCGCTGCGCGCGATGGGGGGCGGCGACGCAAAGCTGCTGGCGTCTACTTCCCTCTGGATGGGGTTTTCGCTCGAGCTGCTGCAGTATCTTGTCCAGACGGCGATACTGGGTGGTATTCTCACCTTGGGAATACTTCTCTACCGGGGTTCCGTGGCGGCCGTATTTACCGGCGACAATGTGTTTACACGCAATCTGGCGAATAAGCACGTTGGAGTACCATATGGTATTGCACTGGGTGCTGCCGGGTTGATGGTTTATCCGTCGACACAACTGATGCAGTGGGCCGTCGCGCGCCTTGTTACTGGCTAGGATGCGATAAAAACAAAATTAAGCATCCCTGTAAGGTTTCAATTAACCATAATTTGACGATTGCGAGGTCAATGTCCGGATCGGCTTAGTGGAGCGCCGAGTACGAGGTCCGGACGAATGGCACCATCCCGTGTGATTATACTCGGAGTCGCTGTAGCGGCAGCTGTGGGGGCTGGCTATGTCGCAAAGAACATGGCGACGCCGGCTCCGGCTGAAGCGACTCCCGAATCCGTACAGCAGGAACCTGCGATCAGCCTGACGGAAGTCTTGGTGCTGAGCGCGGATGTGCCGATGGGCGCGCCGCTCGGCGGGAACATCACCTGGCAGGCATGGCCGTCCGACGGCATCAATGATGCCTTCATCACCAAAGAACAGGATCCCAACGCCCTTGAGGAACTGACCGGGGCGCTGGCACGCGTTCCGCTTTACTCGGGCGAGCCGCTGAGACGATCCAAGCTGATCGGCGAGGGCCACAGCTTCATGTCCGCGGTGCTGCCTGCAGGCAAACGGGCGGTGGCGACGCAGATCGCGGCCGATACCTCGGCCGGCGGCTTTATCCTGCCGAACGACAATGTCGATGTAATCATGACGCGCCGGGCGCCCGAGGGCAGCGGCAGCGCGAGCGGTTACGTGACCGAAACGATCCTGAAGAACATCCGCGTCCTGGCGATCGACCAGAACATGCAGGAGGACGAGGAGGGCAAGCTCGTCCGGGTCGGCGACACCGCGACGCTCGAGCTCACGCCCCAGCAGGCAGAGATCATTACGGTGGCGCAACAGATGGCCGACCGCCTGACCCTCGCGCTGCGCTCGGTGGCGGATGCGACCGAGAAGGTCGACGAAGAAGCAGATCACTTGCTGTCCGGCAGCGGGCGGCGCGGGACGGTGCGCCTGATCCGTTCAGGCGAGGTTACGGAAGTGGGGGCGGGCAAATGACCGCAAGGATGACGTTTCTGCGGCTGGGTGGGGCAGCAGTCGCAACATTGTTGGCAGTAGGCGGTGCTCTGACTGCATTTCCGACCGCATCGTTTGCCCAGGGCACGGTGACGGTCTCGCCGCAGTCGGCGCACCAGCGGATCAAGCTCGGCCTCAACAAGTCGCGGGTGATCGAGCTGCCACGGGACGCCTATGACATTCTGGTCGCCAACCCGGCAGTTGCCGACGCGGTGACCCGCACGGCGCGGCGCATCTACCTATTTGGCAAGACGGTCGGCGAAACGAACATCTTCGTGTTCGGGCCGAACGGCGAGCAGGTGGCGAGCCTGGAGATCCAGGTCGAGCGCGATGTCGCGGGGCTTGAGGGCTACCTCAAGAAGTTCCTTCCCGAATCCGAGATCACCGTCGAGCTGATCAACGACAACGTCGTGCTGACCGGCACCGTCCAGACGCCGCTCGACGCCAAGCGCGCCGAAGAACTGGCGCGGATCTTCGTCTCCGGCGGTGAAGCGACGACCGGCCAGTACGCGATGACCGCGGCCGGCGGCAACGCAGCCGGCGGTGTCGACATCAACAACCCGGACAGCGAGCGCCGCACCAGCCGCATCGTCAACATGCTGAAGATCGTTGGCGAGGATCAGGTGACGCTGAAGGTCACCGTCGCTGAAGTCAGCCGCAACGTGATGAAGCAGCTGGGCGTCAGCATGGTAGGAGGAGGCAATATCGACGGGATTCAGTGGTCGCTGATCAATGACAACGCGCTCGGCCTCGGGAGCGTCCTGTCGCCCGAGCCATCAAGAATCGGTGGGCGCTTGATCGACGCTTACCTAAACGCGATGGAACGGGCTGGGGTGATGAAGACGCTCGCCGAACCCACATTAACTGCCGTCTCGGGCGAAAAGGCGACTTTTCGGGTAGGCGGCGAGTTTAATGTCCTGGAAAGCGTCGACGCGATCAGGAACGACGACAACCGCGACGGCGCCACAAAGGTCTCGTTCAGGCAAATCGAGTACGGAATCGGCCTCGAGTTCATGCCAGTCGTGCTGTCGCCCGGCCGCATCAGCCTGAAGGTTCGCACTCAGGTGTCCGAGCCAACGTCCGAAGCGCCCGGGTTTGGTAGTGGGGGACGTGGGAAGTCGTATAACGTGATCTCAATCCGCAAGCGCCTTGCCGATACGACGATCGAGCTTCCCTCGGGCGGCTCCATGATGATCGCTGGCCTCGTGCGCGACGACGTGCGCCAGGTGGCGAACGGCCTGCCTGGCCTGTCGAAGGTGCCGGTTCTCGGCACGCTGTTCCGCAGCCGCGACTTCGTACGCAATGAGACCGAGCTGGTCATCATCGTCACGCCTTATCTCTCGAAGCCGGTTGCGCGCACCGCACTCGCCAAGCCGGACGACAATTTCAACCCGGCGAGCGATGGCGCCGGCATGTTCCTGAACCGCGTCAACCGCGTCTACGGAAGCATGAAAACCGACAAGCCTGCCGGGCGCTACCACGGCGTGGTTGGCTACATTTACAAGTGATCGGGGACGGACAGATGTCTGAAGGGGCTTTCACGACAGCACTGCGCATCAAGCGCGTGTCGGCACTTGCCGCTATCGCGGCCGCCGCTCTGGTGGTGGGCTGCGCCAACCGCGACAGCATCACCGTCGGCTCGGTGCCGGACGACTACCGCACCAACCACCCGATCGTGATCGGTGAGCGCGACAAGAAGGTCGATATTCCGGTGGGCAGCATGGATCGCGGTCTCACCCGCGTGCAGAGCACGATCGTCGACGGCTTCATCGCTGGCTACGACCGCAAGGCCGCACCGGCAGTGTCGGTGATGGTGCCGCACGGATCGGGCAACCAGGCAGCAGCCCGTCTCGTCGCCGAGGGCATTGTCAAGCGCCTGCGCAAGCGCGGCGTGCCGGAGGGCCACATCGTCCACCAGCCCTATGATGCTTCGCAATACGGCGCATCGGCACCGATCCGGCTCGTTTACTCCGAGATGGCGGCATCGACCGGCCCGTGCGGCCGCTGGCCAAAGGACCTGATGGACACTTCCGACAACAAGCACTGGGCGAATTTCGGCTGCTCCTACCAGAACAACCTGGCAGCGCAGATCGCCAATCCGGCCGACCTTCTCGGGCCGCGCCAGCCCGGCGAGATCGATGCGGCCCGCCGCGGTGTCACGATCGACGATTATCGTGACCGGCTGTCGGGCTGGGACTCCGAAGTCGAATACTGACGGTAGTGGGGGGCAGCGATGAACAGTCTAGCCTTTGACGTGAAGGGCGCACGCGAGGAAAACTCGGCGGCTCTGAACGACCTGCGGCCAATTCCGCGCATTTCGATCCAGGCGTTCTGCGAGACGGAAGGCGTGGCGGCACCGATCGAGCGCGCCGCACTCGACCGGCGCATGGCAAAGGCGCACCTCAAGGTGCACATGGGCGGCATCGCCACCGCCATCGAGTTCTACCAGCACGCGCAGACGCCGAACCTGATCATCATCGAGTCTCGCGAGGAGCCGCGGCAGCTGCTGGCATCCCTCGGCCAGCTCGCCGAGGTGTGCGATGCCTCGACCCGGGTGATCGTCATCGGCCACTACAACGACGTGTGGCTCTACCGCGAACTGATCCGCTTCGGCATCTCGGAATATGTCGTCGCGCCGATCACGCTGGTCGACATCCTCTCGGTCATTTCCGGCATCTTCGTCGGCCCGGACGCGGATCCCATCGGCAAGGCGATCGCCTTCGTCGGCGCCAAGGGCGGCGTCGGGTCCTCGACGATCGCCCACAATGTCGGCTGGGCAATGTCGTCGCTGTTCACCTCCGAGGTGATCGTCGCCGACCTCGACCTGGCCTTCGGCACCGCCAACATCAATTTCGACCAGGACCCGGCTCAGGGCATCGCGGAGGCGGTGTTCTCGCCGGAGCGGATCGACGAGATGTATCTCGACCGCCTGCTCGCGCAGTGCGCCGAGCACCTGTCGCTGCTGGCGGCACCTTCGATGCTCGACCGCACCTACGACTTCGACGCGGACGCCTTCACCCCGATCATCGAGGTGGCGCAGCGTTCGGCGCCGCTGCTGGTTCTCGACGTGCCGCACATCTGGAGCAACTGGTCGAAGACGGTGCTGGCTCAGGCTGACGAGATCGTCATCACGGCAACGCCCGAACTCGCCAACCTGCGCAACGCCAAGAACCTGGTTGATACGCTGAAGAAGATGCGGCCGAACGACATGCCGCCGAAGCTGATCATCAACCAGGCGGGCGTGCCCAAGCGGCCGGAAATCTCGCCGGAAGACTTCGCCGATCCGCTCGGCATCGAGCCGATGGCGATCATTCCCTTCGATCCGGCATTTTTCGGCTCGGCGGCCAACAACGGCCGCATGCTGGGCGAGATGGATGCGAACCACGCCATCGTGAAGACGGTGAACGAGATCGCGCACGTGCTCACCGGGCGTGCGGAGGTGAAGGCGAAGAAGAAGTCGGGCCTTGGGGACATCATCAGCCGGCTTCGGATCAAGAAGTAAACCCAGTACGGACGAGCGGTCACTCAGATGTTTGGCAGAAGAGGCAACGACAGGGGAATGCGCGAGACGCCGGAACTCCGGCCCGCGCCAGCGCCGAGCGCACCCGGCGTGCCGGTTCTCGACGAGGTTGCGGTCAGGCCGCGCCCGGCGATCGACGCGCCGATGGGAGGCATGTCACAGCGCCTGGCCGATTTTGCACCGCCCATTTCCTCAGAGGTGCCGAAGGCCCTGAAGCGCGAGCGCAGCGACAGCTACTACGACACCAAGAGCCAGGTCTTCACGGCGCTGATCGACACGATCGACCTGTCGCAGCTTGCGAAGCTCGAACCCGACGCGGCGCGCGAGGAAATCCGCGACATCGTCAACGACATCATCGCGATCAAGAATTTCGCGATGTCCATCTCCGAGCAAGAGGAGCTGCTCGAGGACATCTGCAACGACGTCCTCGGCTACGGCCCGCTCGAGCCGCTGCTGGCGCGCGACGACATCGCCGACATCATGGTGAACGGCTCGAAAGAGGTTTACATCGAAGTCGGCGGCAAGGTCGAAAAGACCAGCATCCGCTTCCGCGACAACCAGCAACTCCTGAACATCTGCCAGCGCATCGTCAGCCAGGTTGGCCGCCGCGTCGATGAATCGAGCCCGATTTGCGACGCGCGCCTGCCCGACGGCTCGCGCGTCAACGTCATCGCCCCGCCGCTGTCGATCGACGGCGCGGCGCTGACGATCCGCAAGTTCAAGAAGGACAAGCTGACGCTCGACCAGCTGGTGCGGCTGGGCGCCATCACGCAGGAAGGTGCGGAGGTGCTCAAGATCATCGGCCGCGTCCGTTGCAACGTCATCATCTCGGGCGGTACCGGTTCGGGTAAGACGACGCTGCTGAACTGCCTGACCAACTACATCGACCGCGACGAGCGCATCATCACCTGCGAGGACTCGGCGGAACTGCAGCTGCAGCAGCCGCACGTGGTGCGCCTCGAAACCCGCCCGCCGAACCTCGAGGGCGAGGGCGAGGTCACCATGCGTGATCTGGTCAAGAACTGCCTGCGCATGCGCCCCGAACGTATCATCGTCGGCGAAGTGCGCGGACCGGAAGTGTTCGACCTGCTGCAGGCGATGAACACCGGTCACGACGGTTCGATGGGCACGATCCACGCCAACAGCCCGCGCGAATGCCTGAGCCGTATGGAATCGATGATCGCCATGGGCGGCTACACGCTGCCGCAGAAGACGGTTCGCGAGATCATCGTCGGTTCGGTCGACGTCATCATCCAGGCCGCGCGCCTGCGCGACGGCTCGCGCCGCATCACCCACGTCACCGAGGTGATCGGCATGGAAGGCGACGTCATCATCACGCAGGACCTGATCACCTACGATATCCAGGGCGAGGACGCACAGGGCCGCATCCTTGGCCAGCACATCTCGACCGGTGTCGGCCGCCCGGCCTTCTGGGACCGCGCGCGCTACTACGGCGAGGAAGCCCGTCTCGCCACCGCGCTCGAGGCGATGGAGAAGGGGGCACGATGAGCGGTACCTTGGTCTTCGTGGTTCTGGCGGCAATCAGCGCCGGCGCGCTCGCCTATGCCTTGCTGTTCAAGTCCGTCGAGAGCGAGCGCAAGGTTGGCCAGCGCCTGAACGCGATCAAGCGTGCGGAGACCGACGGCGCCTCGCTCAAGGCTTCGCGCGACCGCCTGGCGGAGGTCGCCCGGCGGCGCAAGTCGGTGCAGGATTCGCTCAAGGAACTGGAAGCGAAGGAAAAGAACCGCGACCAGAAGTCGAGGAAGCCGCCGCTGAAGGTCCAGCTCAAGCAGGCGGGCCTAGAACTGACGATTCAGCGGTTCTGGGTCTATTCGGTGATCTGCGGCGTTGCCTGCGCGTTCATTGCGCTCGTGATTGGTGCGCCGCTGCTGGTCGTTCCGGGCGCCTTCGTGGCCGGCATGTTCGGCCTGCCGCGCTGGATCGTTACCTTCATCCGCCGCCGCCGCGTCAACGCGTTCCTGGCGGAACTGCCGAACGCGCTCGACGTGATCGTGCGTGCAGTGAAATCGGGCCTGCCGCTCAACGACGCCGTCCGGCTGATCGCGGCCGAGGCGCCGGAGCCGGTGCGCACGGAATTCCGCCGCGTGGTGGAATCGCAGCAGCTTGGCCTGTCGCTGCCCGAGGCGGTTCTGCGCATGCCTGAAACCATGCCCTGCCCGGAGGCGAGCTTCTTCGGCATCGTCATCCAGATCCAGAGCCAGGCGGGCGGCAACCTCTCCGAGGCGCTTGGCAACCTGTCGAAGGTGCTGCGCGACCGCAAGAAGATGAAGGCGAAGATCCAGGCGCTGTCGATGGAAGCGAAGGCATCCGCCGTCATCATCGGCGCACTGCCGTTCATCGTCGCCTTCCTCGTCTACCTGTCGAGCCCGGGCTACATCATGCCGCTCTTCGTCCATCCGACGGGCCACTTCATCCTGGTCGTCTCCGGCCTCTGGATGTCCATGGGCATCTTCGTGATGAAGAAGATGATGAATTTCGAGATCTAGGGGGCTGCGCATGATCAAGCTGGTCGCCGATGCCGTAACCGATCCTTCCTTCGTGGCGGCGCTGGTCGTGTCGATCGCCGTGTTCGTCACGGTGATGACGCTGATGCCGTCGCTGAGCGGCGATCCGCTCAAGGCGCGCATGAAGGCAGTGGCGATCGAGCGCGACGAGCTGCGCGCGCAGCAGCGTGCACGCCTCGCGGCAGAGGCCGATCGGCGCCGCCGCGGCCTGCGCGAGGAGGCAACGCCGGCCGGCATGCGCAAGCTGGTGGAACGCTTGGATCTCAAGCGCGCACTCGCCGACGAGAACACGGTCAACAAGTTGAAGGTCGCGGGCTTCCGCGGCCAGAACCCGCTGACCTACTTCCTGTTCTTCCGGCTGGTGCTGCCGTTCGTCGGTTTCGCCCTTGGCCTGTTCTACATCTTCGTCATGGGCGGGCTGGCCGAGCAGCCGGTGTTCATGAAGCTGTTCGTCTGCGTCCTGCTGGCCTATGCGGGCTTCTATGCGCCGATCCTCTACGTCTCGAACCGTGCGCAGAAGCGCAAGCAGTCGATCCAGCGCGCCTGGCCGGATGCGCTCGACCTTCTGCTGATCTGTGTGGAATCTGGCATGTCGGTTGAGGCGGCGTTCCGCCGCGTCGCCGATGAGATCGGCGCGCAGTCGGTGGAACTGGCAGAAGAATTCGTGCTGACCAATGCCGAGCTGTCGTTCCTGCAGGAGCGCCGCCAGGCCTACGAAAACCTTGCCGCACGCACGGGCCTCGAGACGGTGAAGAGCGTGACGCAGGCGCTCACACAGGCAGAACGATACGGTACGCCCGTTGCGCACGCGCTGCGCGTGCTCGCCGCCGAAAGCCGCGACATGCGCATGAACGAGGCCGAGAAGAAAGCCGCGGCACTGCCGCCGAAGCTGACAGTGCCGATGATCCTGTTCTTTCTGCCGGTGCTGTTTGCCGTGATCCTCGGTCCGGCCGGTATTCAGGTGGCCGAACGCGGGATCTTTCCGAACTAAGTCTTTGCTTTAGCGCATTTCCGGACGGAAAACCGGTTTCCACTTTTCCTGGAATTGCGCTAATTCGAAGCCGCTTCCGGCTGGCTAGCGAGCGCATCAGTAGCGCCCTGTTCCTCACGCGCTGCGGATTTTGCAGCGGCGCGGCGGCGTTCTGCCGCCACCCTCGTCTGGACGATGCGCACGCGCTTGACGCGGCGCGGGTCCGCATCGAGAACGTGGAACTCGAAGCCCGGGATCGCACGGACGACTTCGCCACGGGCCGGAACACGGCCCAGCGTGTTGAAGATCATGCCGCCGATCGTGTCGACGTCCTCGGCATGTTCGCCCGCCTTGAAGGCGTCGCCAATTACTTCCGCGACTTCCTCGATCTCCGCCTTCGCATCGACCAGGAACACGCCTTCGGACGCGCGGACGATCATCGGTTCGTCATCGTCGTGCTCGTCTTCGATGTCGCCAACGACCATCTCGACCACGTCCTCCAGCGAGACGAGGCCGTCGGTGCCGCCATATTCGTCGATCACCAGCGCCATCTGGATGCGCTCGGCCTGCATGCGCGCCATCAGGTCTGATGCAAGCATGGACGGCGGCACGAACAGCACCGGACGAATGATGTTCGCCTCTTCGACCGTCTGCGACAGGTCGACATTGGCAAGGTCGAGCGAACCGCTGCTGTGGCCGTTCTTGCGGCCGCGGCGCTTCTGCTTCGCCAGGCGGGTGACATGGCCGACGACGTCGCGGATATGAACCATACCGCGCGGGTCATCGAGGTTCTCGTGGTAGACCGGCATACGCGAGCGGCCGGACTCCTCGAACAGCATCAGCAGATCACCGAGCTTGGTCGAGAGGTCGATCGCCTCGATGTCGGCGCGCGGCACCATGACGTCCTCGACGCGCAGTTCGCGCAGCCGCAGGATGTTGTTGAGCATCGCGCGTTCGGCCGGCGAGAAGGTCGATCCCGTGTCCTCCGTGGCGTCGTCGGAAAGGGCGTCAGCCAGGTCTTCACGCAGATTCGAGCCGTTCCGATGCCGGAATCGTCCGAACAGACGGTCTATGATGGATGGTATCGCGCCGGTTCGCCCGGCGGATGTACTGTGGGCTTCGCCAGATTGTTCGGCGCCCTGCTGGCCGCCATTACCCTGCTCTGCAGGGGCGGCCTTCTGTGCGTTCTCGTTCATCGCTTCCAGATCGTTGGACGATTCCAGTTACTCATATGGATCGGGAATATCAAGTCTGGCAAGGATACGGCGCTCAAGCGCCTCCATCTCCTCGGCCTCTTCCTCGTCCTCGTGATCGTATCCTAGCAGGTGCAGCTGTCCGTGTACGATCAGATGCGTGAGATGGTGATCGAACGGCTTTTTTTCCAGAGTGGCCTCGGATTCGACCGTCTCGTAGGCGATGACGATGTCGCCCATCATGGGCGACAGCGGGTCGCCCGGAGCGGTGTCAAATGCCGGAAACGACAGCACATTTGTCGGCTTGTCCTTGCCGCGCCATTCGCGGTTGAGGACCTGGATGTGCGCATCGTCGGTGAACAGCAGCGAAAGCTCGCTGTCGCCTTCGAGGCCAAGCTCGGCGAGGCACGCGTCAACGGCAGTGTTCACAATCGCGTGAAGAGTCTCCTCCGGAGCCCAGCTGCCGGCCTCGACGGTGATGTCAATGTCGATCAAATGTCTTCGCGTCCCTTCGGCCCGGCGCCCGCGCCGTGCCGGTCATAAGCCTTGACGATCTCGGCGACCAGGTGATGGCGCACGACGTCGACGTCGCTGAATCGGACCGTCACGATACCCGGCACGCCGTCCAGCACCTGCAGCGCCTCGACCAGGCCCGAACGGGTGTTCGGCGGCAGGTCGATTTGCGAGGGATCGCCGGTGACGATCATGCGGCTGCCTTCGCCGAGACGCGTCAGGAACATCTTCATCTGCATCGATGTGGTGTTCTGCGCCTCGTCGAGGATCACGGCGGCATTGCGCAGCGTGCGGCCGCGCATGAAGGCGAGCGGGGCGATCTCGATGACCTCGGCGGCAATCGCGCGTTCGACCTTGTCGGCCGGGATCATGTCGTAGAGCGCGTCGTAGAGCGGGCGAAGATAGGGGTCGACCTTCTCCTTCATGTCGCCCGGCAGGAAGCCGAGGCGCTCGCCGGCCTCGACGGCGGGGCGCGAGAGGATGATGCGCTCAACCAGGCCGCGCTCGAGCAGCATCGCCGCGTGCGCGACGGCGAGGTAGGTCTTGCCGGTACCGGCCGGGCCGATGCCGAACACGAGCTCGGAGCGCTCCAGCGCGCGCATATACGCGTCCTGGTTGGCGGACCGCGCATAGATCGTGCGCTTTCGGGTCGATATCTGCGCGGCGTTCATCTTGCCCTTGCGTTCGAGTGTCGGCAGCGTCAGCTGGTCGTCGGTGGCGACTGCGATCCGCACCGCGCCGTCGACGTCCGACGGCGAGAGCTCGGCGCCTTTCTGCAGCAACTCGTAGAGATAATCGAGCGCACGGCGCGCATGTTCCGCCGCCGTTGGCTCGCCCTTGATGCTGAGCTGGTTGCCCTTGGAGCTGATTTCGATGCCGAGCTTCTGTTCCAGCCTTGCGAGGTTCTCGTCGAACTGCCCGTAGAGGGCACTCGCGAGTTTGTTGTTGTCGAAGGTCAGGACGATGTGCGCCATGTCAGATGCCCCGGAGGGCAGTGCTTTCAGGTCGGTGGCGGCGCTCAAATAACGTCTCTCCTCGGTAGGCCTCAGGCCGGGACGGCAAAGAGGCTGTTGGGACCCGCACTCGTGATTCGCACCTTGATAATGTCGCCGATTTGGGCCGCGTTTTCATCAACAATAACGGGCTGCAACCAAGGCGAGCGGCCCACAATCTGGCCGGGTTTGCGGCCCGGTTTCTCGATCAGGGCATCCATCTCGAGGCCGACGCGTGAGGCGGTGAAGGCGTGCTGCTGTTCCATCAAGAGGGCCTGCAGCCGCTGGAGCCGTTCGTCCTTGACGCTTTCCTCGACCTGAAACTTCATATCCGCGCCCGGCGTTCCCGGACGTTGCGAATATTTGAACGAGAAGGCCTGGGCGTAGTTCACCTCGCGGATGAGCTGCATGGTCGCCTCGAAGTCCTCGTCCGTCTCGCCGGGGAAGCCGACGATGAAGTCGCCGGACATGGCAATGTCCGGCCGCGCCTCGCGGATGCGCTCGATGAGGCGGATGTAGTCCTCGGCCTTGTGCTTGCGGTTCATCGCCTTGAGGATGCGGTCGGAGCCCGACTGCACCGGCAGGTGCAGATAGGGCATCAGCATCGGCAGGTCGCGATGGGCAGCAATCAGGTCCGCGTCCATGTCGCGCGGATGGCTGGTGGTGTAGCGCAGGCGCGCGATGCCGGGGATCTCGGCAAGGCGGAACAGGAGCTGCGCCAGTCCCCATTCCCTGCCGTCCGGGCCTTCGCCATGCCAGGCGTTGACGTTCTGACCAAGGAGCGTCACCTCGCGCACGCCGGCATCCGCAAGCCGCTCGGCCTCGGCAACGATCTGCGAGACCGGGCGCGAGATTTCCGAGCCGCGCGTATAGGGCACCACGCAGAAGGTGCAGAACTTGTCGCAGCCTTCCTGAACGGTGAGGAAAGCGGTGACGCCGCGGCTGCGCACGGCTGCCTTCTGCAGCTGCGGCAGGTGCTCGAACTTGTCCTCGATCGCGTATTCGGTTTCGACGACCTTCTCGCCGCCAAGCGCCTTCTTCACCACCTGCGGCAGGCGGTGGTAGGTCTGCGGGCCGACAACCAGGTCCACCACCGGCGAGCGGCGGATGATCTCGTCGCCTTCGGCCTGCGCGACGCAGCCGGTGACGCCGACGACCATGTCGCGGCCGGTGGCCTCGCGGCGCTCCGCCTTGAGCTTGTTGATGCGGCCGAGCTCCGAATAGACCTTCTCCGCCGCCCGTTCGCGGATGTGGCAGGTGTTCAAAAGGACGAGGTCGGCATCCTCGAGCGTCTCGGTCTGCGCATAGCCGTCCGCCGTCAGCGCATCGGTCATGCGCTGCGAGTCATAGACGTTCATCTGGCAACCATAGGTCTTGATGAAGACCTTCTTGGTCGGAGCGGCGATGACAGCCTCGCCACGTGGCTCTTCGCGGGTGATCGTGTCGTTCAGTTCCATGCCGCGTCTCTAACGCTTTTCGGTCGCAAATGACAGATGCTTTGGTGCGCGCCTTCGGCTAAAGCGGAGCACATGTCTGCTTCCGATAAGTCCTCTTCCAGCCTTTTTCTCGGCATCGATACCGGCGGTACATACACCGACGCGGTGCTGTGGGACGAGTCCGCGGGTCCCAGGGGCGAAGTGCTCGCCAAGGCAAAGTCGCTGACGACCCGCCACGACCTCGCCGAAGGCATTTCCGGCGCGGTGGACCGGGTGCTTGAAAAGGCGGCGGTGCCGGCCGCGAGCATCCGGCTGGTGTCGATGTCGACGACGCTCGCCACCAATGCGCTGGTGGAAGGGCAGGGCGGGCGCGTCGCGCTCGTTATGGTCGGCTTTTCCGAGGACGATCTTGATCGCGCAGGGCTGCGCGCGGCACTCGGCTCCGACCCGGTGATCTTCATTCCCGGCGGTCATGACGTGCACGGCAACGCGCAGCTGCTCGACACCTCGAAGCTGGAAGAAGCGCTGCCGGAACTTGGGACAAGCGTCACCGGCTTTGCCGTCTGTGCCTACTTTGCCGTGCGCAACCCGGCGCATGAGCTGGCAGTCTCCGAACTCATCCGCGAGCGCACCGGGCTCCCCGTGACGTCGAGCCACGAGCTGTCGGCCAAACTCGGCGGGCCGCGCCGTGCGCTGACGACGCTGCTCAATGCCCGGCTGATCTCGATGATCGACCGGCTGATCGCGGCGACTGAAGGTTTTCTCGCCGCGCGCGGGATTGCGGCGCCGCTGATGATGGTACGCGGCGATGGCGCGCTGGTGTCTGCCTCCTTTGCCCGGCGCCGACCGATCGAGACGATCTTGTCCGGCCCGGCCGCCAGCCTCGTCGGCGCGCGGCACCTCACCGGCCTCGACGATGCGGTTGTCTCCGACATCGGCGGCACGACGACCGACGTTGCGGTGCTCGACGGCGGCCGGCCGCGGCTTGACCCGGAGGGTGCCACCGTCGGCGGCTTCCGCACCATGGTCGAGGCGGTGGCGATGCACACTTTTGGCCTCGGCGGCGACTCCGAGGTTTCACTTGAGGACGGCGGCCTGCGTCCGCGCATCGTGCTGGGACCACGCCGACTGGTGCCGCTGTCGCTGGCGGCAAGCCGGCATGAAAGCGTCATCGAGGCGCTGGAGCGACAGGTTCGCGCGACGACGATGGGCCGGCTCGACGGCCGCTTTGCGCTGCGCACCGGCGTTCCCGACCGCCACGCGGCCGGGCTGACGCCGGCGGAGGAAAAGCTCTACGCGACGATCTCTGCGGACCCGCAGCCACTCGACCGGCTGCTGACCTCGAACGCGCAGGCAGCGACGCTCAACCGGCTGGTCGCGCGCGGGCTGGTGCACATTTCCGGCTTCACGCCCTCGGATGCGGCGCATGTGCTTGGACGCCAGTCAAACTGGAACGCGGAAGCCGCGCGGCTGGGCGCAACGCTGTTTGCCAAGCGCAAGGACGGGCGCGGTGAGCCGATCGCCTCGGCGCCGGAAGAGGTGTCGGAAATGGTGCTGGCGGCGCTGACTCGGCGCTCGGCCGAAGTCATTCTCGAGACGGCCTTTGCCGAGGACGGCTTCCACGGCTCGGATGCGGTCAACCACGAGCTGGTGCAGCGCGCGCTCGAACAGCGCCACGGCATCACGAAAATGACGCTTGCGCTCGACCGGCCGGTGATTGGCCTCGGCGCCTCCGCCCCGCTGCACTATGCGAAGCTTTCGGGCCTCGTCGGAAACGACTGCGTGGTGCCGGAAGACACCGACGTCGCCAATGCGCTGGGCGCTGTGGTCGGGCAGGTGAGGGTGTCTGCGGAAATCCAGATCAGCCAGCCGCAAGCCGGCATCTTCCGCGTGTCGTCGTCCGAGGGGCCGATTGATTTCGGCGACGAGGAAAGGGCGATGGAGGAAGCGACGCGTCTGGTGCGCGATGCGGCTGCGCGCCGTGCCGAGCAGGCCGGGGCTGACGATGCCGAGATCGTGCTCGACCGCGACATCCGCACCGCTACCGTCGAGGGCCAGCGTACCTTCGTGGAAGCGGTGATTACCGCGACGGCTTCGGGCAGGCCGCGTATCGCGGCCTGACCAGTTTCGCGTGTCCGCCTGACCTCAGCGTCAGACGATGGCTTCGCCTTCGTGCCGCAAAGGCTTGGCGTAGGGCTGTGCCTCCTTGGCATAGGGCCATGCGGTTGGATCGATGTCGAGATCCCTGAAGTCGTCGGGGTTGAACACCGGCCGTGAGATACCGGCTGCCAGCTGCGCCCGGTAATCGTTGAGCACGCGCAGGGCGACGGGGAACAGCATCATGATGGCGACCAGATTGACCAGCGCGAGCAAGCCCATCAGCGGATCGGAGAAGAAGAACACCGAGGTTGCGCCCGGCGCGATCGCGCCGAGGAAGGCCATAGCGACCACGGCTATTCGCAGGATGTGCACGGCGACCGGATGCGTCGTCATCACCGACAGCGCCGTCTCGCCGAGATAGTAGTTGTAGATGATCGTCGAGAACGAGAAGAGCACGATCATGATGGTCAGGTAGTACAGCGACCAGGTGCCGAACTGGCTGGCCAGCGACTGCTGCGTCAGCACGATGCCGTCGATGCCTTCTGCCCCCGGCTGGTAGACCGGGCTGAGCAGGATGAGGAAGGCGGTGCAGGTGCAGATGACGATGGTGTCGATGAACACCGACAGCGACTGCGTGATGCCCTGGCTCATCGGGTGACGCACCAGCGCGGTGGCCGCCACGTTGGGTGCGGAGCCGAGACCCGCCTCGTTCGAGAACAGGCCGCGCCGCAGGCCTTGCGCGAGCGCCGCACCGACGCCGCCGCTGACGGCTTCCTCAAGACCGAACGCGTTGGCGACGATGCTCCACAGCACCCCCGGGAGTTCGGTGATGTTGACGATGATCGTGAGCAGCGCGAGCGCGATGTAGCCGAGCGCCATGATCGGGATGATGATGTCCGACGCCTTGGCGATACGCTTGATGCCGCCGTAGACAATGAAGGCGGTGATGATGACGAGCGCGATCGCCGGCCAGATCCGGTCGACGCCGAAGCCTTCATTGACTGCGCCGGCAAAGGTGTTGCCCTGGAACGCGTTGAAGCCGAAAGCAAAGGCGGCCATCAGGCAGATGGCGTAGAGGATGGCGAGCCACCGGTAGCGCTGGCCGATGCCGTGGATGATGTAGGAAGCCGGACCACCGCGATAGGTGCCGTCGCCGACGCTGCGCTTGTAGAGCTGCGCCAGCGTGCATTCGACGAGGCTCGTTGCCATGCCGACCAGCGCGATCGCCCACATCCAGAATACGGCGCCCGGACCGCCAAGCGTAATCGCCACCGCGACGCCGGCGATGTTGCCGCCGCCCACGCGACCGCCAACCGAAACGAGCAGTGCCTGACGTGCACTGACCGCGTTGGGGTCCGCGCCCTCGTCGTCCGACGTCAGGACCCGGAACATGCGGAAGAAGTATTCGAACTGGACGAAGCCGGTCATCGCCGTGATGAAGATGCCGAAGACCACGAGGATCGGAATAAGCGCCCATCCCCAGGTCAGGCTATCGAGAAGTGAGAAGAAGCCGGTGATCCATTCCATCTTGCGTCCCCTCTCAAGGGCTTGAAGTTGCTCTGGTCGGTCCCGTGCTCTGTCCCCCTTTTTAATTTGCCCCATCACGGCAGCCGATCGGACAGTATTTGTTCAATTCGCTTGCCGGTGCAACCAGCCGCTTCGCCTGGCCGAATTGCGCCCGGATCAGCAACAGTCTTTCAATACACACGCGAATTGACCCGCAGCCCCGGGCGTGGTGAAAGACCTGCGCAATTGACATCTATTGGAGGTAAGCATGTCGGATCGCGTCAACGCGCACGGTCTTCAAATCGCGGCGGAGTTGCACCGCTTTGTAGCGGAGGAGGCGCTTCCGGGGACCGGAGTAGAGGCAGACGCGTTCTGGGCAGGCTTTGCCGCCATCGCCAGCGAGCTGACGCCGAAAAACCGGGCGCTGCTGGCAAAGCGCGACGAGCTGCAGGCGAAGATCGACGACTGGCACCGCGCCAACGGCGCGCCGTCGGACATGGCCGCATACGAAGCGTTCCTGCGCGAGATCGGCTACCTGCTGCCGGAGGGCCCGGAGTTCACGGTCACGACCGAGAACGTCGATCCGGAGATCGCCGTCGTTGCCGGCCCGCAGCTGGTCGTGCCGGTGATGAATGCGCGCTATGCGCTCAACGCCGCCAATGCGCGCTGGGGCTCGCTCTATGACGCGCTCTACGGCACGGACGCCATTCCGGAAGATGGCGGCGCCGAGAAGGGCAAGGGCTACAACCCGGTGCGCGGCGAGAAAGTGATCGCCTGGGCCCGCAACTTCCTCGATGAAAGCGCGCCGCTTGATCGTGCGAGCTGGAAGGACGCGAAGTCGTTCGCGATTGCCGAAGGCCGTCTGGCGGTGACGCTCGAGGACGGCGCGATGACCGGCCTCACCGATGGCTCGCAGCTTGCGGGCTACCTTGGCGATGCGCTCGCGCCCACCTCGATCCTGCTGACGAAGAACGGCCTTCACCTCGAGATCGTCATCAACCGCGACAGCCCGATCGGCAAGACCGACAAGGCCGGCATTGCCGATGTCATCCTCGAGGCGGCGCTGACGACGATCCAGGACTGCGAGGACTCGGTCGCCGCCGTCGACGCCGAGGACAAGGTCGCCGTCTACCGCAACTGGCTTGGCCTGATGAAGGGCGACCTTGCCGAGGAAATCGAGAAGGGCGGCAAGACCTTTACCCGCAGGCTCAACCCGGATCGCGAATACACCGGCGTGGACGGCAAGAAGCTGGTGCTGCCAGGCCGCTCGCTGATGCTGGTGCGCAATGTCGGTCACCTGATGACCAACCCGGCGATCCTGCTGGCCGGCGGCTCCGAAATCCCGGAAGGCATCATGGATGCCGCGATCACCGCGCTGATCGCGCTGCATGACGTCGGCCCGAACGGCCGCCGCGCCAACAGCCGCGCCGGCTCGATGTATGTCGTGAAGCCGAAGATGCACGGCCCGGAGGAAGTCGCCTTCGCGGTCGACCTCTTCACCCGCGTCGAGAAGCTGGTCGGCATGGCGCCAAACACCATCAAGATGGGCATCATGGACGAGGAGCGCCGCACGACGGTGAACCTCAAGGAGTGCATCCGCGCCGCCAGGGAGCGCGTGGTGTTCATCAACACCGGCTTCCTCGACCGCACAGGCGACGAGATCCACACCTCGATGGAAGCCGGCCCGATGATCCGCAAGGGCGACATGAAGCAGGCCGCCTGGATCGGCGCCTACGAGCAGTGGAACGTCGACATCGGCCTCGAATGCGGCCTTTCCGGCCGCGCCCAGATCGGCAAGGGCATGTGGGCGATGCCCGACATGATGGCTGCGATGCTGGAGCAGAAGATCGCGCATCCCAAGGCTGGTGCCAACACCGCCTGGGTGCCGTCGCCGACGGCCGCCACCCTGCACGTGACCCACTACCACAAGGTCGACGTGCATGCGGTGCAGGAGAGCCTGCGCAATCGCGAGCGTGCGAAGCTGTCGGATATCCTGTCGGTTCCGGTTGCGACCCGTCCGAACTGGACGCCCGAGGAAATCCAGCGCGAGCTCGACAACAATGCGCAGGGCATTCTCGGCTATGTCGTGCGCTGGATCGACCAGGGCGTCGGCTGCTCCAAGGTGCCGGACATCAACGATGTCGGCCTGATGGAAGACCGCGCGACGCTTCGCATCTCGGCCCAGCACATGGCGAACTGGCTGCACCACGGCGTCGTTTCGCGCGATCAGGTAATGGAGACGATGAAGCGCATGGCGGCCGTCGTTGACCGGCAGAACGAGGGCGACCCGCTCTACCGGCCGATGGCGCCCGACTTCGAGAACTCGATTGCCTTCCTCGCCGCCTGCGACCTCGTCTTCAAGGGCCGCGAGCAGCCCTCGGGCTACACCGAGCCGGTGCTGCACGCACGGCGCCTCGAGCTGAAGGCGCGCGACCGGGCCGGCTGATCGAAAGGAAAGCCCCATGTTCCCGCAGGAGATCATTCGCAAGAAGCGTAATGGCGGGGACCTGAGCCGGGAAGAGATCGTCGCCTTCGTCGACGGTCTCGTCTCGGGGAGCTTTTCCGAAGGCCAGGTGGCGGCATTCGCCATGGCAGTCTTCTTCAACGGCATGAGCCGCGACGAGGCGGTGGCGCTGACGTTGGCGATGCGCGATTCCGGCTCCGTCCTCGACTGGTCGGACCTGCCGGGGCCCGTTACCGACAAGCATTCGACGGGAGGCGTTGGCGACAACGTCTCCCTTTTGCTTGCGCCGATCGTCGCCGCCTGCGGCGCCTATGTGCCGATGATTTCGGGGCGCGGTCTCGGCCACACCGGCGGCACGCTCGACAAGATGGACGCCATTCCGGGCTATGTGAGCCAGCCGGACAATGCGCTGTTCCGCAAGGTGGTGCGCCAGACGGGCTGCGCCATCATCGGCCAGACCGCCGATCTCGCGCCGGCCGACAAGCGCTTCTATGCCATCCGCGACGTGACGGCGACGGTCGAGTCTGTGCCGCTGATCACTGCCTCGATCCTGTCGAAGAAACTCGCCGCGGGGGTGCAATCGCTGGTGCTGGACGTCAAGGCCGGCAACGGCGCCTTCATGTCCTCCACGAAGGCGGCCTCGGCGCTGGCGCAGAGCCTCGTCGAGGTTTCGGACGGGGCGGGGCTGCCGGCAAGCGCGCTGATTACCGACATGAACCAGCCGCTGGCGAGCGCGGCCGGCAATGCGCTGGAGGTGGCGAATGCCGTCGAGATGCTGACCAGCCGCCGGCGCGACCCGCGCCTGCGCGAGGTGACGATCGGCCTCGCAGCCGAAATGCTGCTGGCCGCGGGAATTGCTCAGACGCATACGCAGGCCGAACGCCGCGCAAGCGATGCGCTGGAAAGCGGTCGAGCAGCCGACGTGTTCGGGCGGATGGTGGCAGCGCTTGGCGGGCCGGCGGATTTCGTCGAGCGCTATCAGGACTATCTGCCAAGGGCGCCGGTGGTGCGCGAGGTGAGGTCGGTCGCGTCCGGCTTCGTCACCGGCATCCGCTCGCGCGAGATCGGCATGGCGGTGGTGGGACTCGGCGGCGGCCGCACGAGGCCCGAGCAGGAGATCGACCATGCGGTCGGGATCTCCGACATTCTGCCGGTTGGCGCCGAGGTGCGCGCGGGCGACCGGCTCGCGCTGGTCCACGCGCGCAGAGAGGCTGAGGCGGATGAGGCGGCGGCCGCGCTCACTGCCGCCTATTCGATCGGCGAGGCCAGACCCCGCACACCGAAGGCGGTGTTGAGAAGGGTGAGGGCAGGGTAGGGACGGCGGAGGTAGCCGCCCGGTCTGCGGCGTCGGCCCATGCTTCGACGTTCAGGCATGGATCCTCGGGTCGAGCCCGAGGATGACGAAATTGAGAGGTATTCGTGTTGCCGGCAAAGTCACGGGACCGAAGCACCTCCGGCCGGCATCAGCGTCTCCGCATTGTTCTGCGGCGCTTTTCCCGTCGTCATCCTCGGGCTTGACCCGAGGATCCATGCCTGAACGTTTCAGGAAGGGGCGCGTCGTTGCCGCCTCCGCAGCCTGAGAATCCTCCCCCATTTATGGTGGAGGCGCGTTGTGGAGTGCGAGTTGCGAAAAAGACCAGTTACTGCAGCCTTCTCGCGATCATCTCCGCAAGGCGTGCGGCGGTTTCGTCCTTGGAAAGCTCGGGCCAGTCCTCGACGCCGTCTCGCGTCACGATCCGCACCGAATTGCGGTCGCCGCCCATTACGCCGCCGGGATTGATGCCGCTGTCGTGCGACACGTCGTTGGCGACGATCAGGTCCGCGCCCTTCTTGTCGAGCTTCTTGCGCGCGTTCTCTATGACGTTCTGCGTCTCTGCGGCAAAGCCGACGACAAGGGCAGGGCGCTGCGCGTGATGGCCGATGGTGGCCAAAATGTCAGGGTTTTCGACCATCTGCAGGGAAGGCGCGCCCTTGCCGGGCTCCTTCTTGATCTTCTGGCTGGCCTCGCCCTCCGTGCGCCAGTCGGCGACGGCGGCGACGAACACGCCGGCATCGGCCGGAAGCTCGGCTTCGACCGCTGCCAGCATCTGCCGCGCCGTCTCGACGCGATGAACGGAAACGCCCGCGGGATCGGGAATCGTCACCGGCCCGGATACGAGGCGCACGTCGGCGCCGAGTTTTGCGAGGGCTGCCGCCAGCGCGTGGCCCTGCTTGCCCGAGGAACGGTTGGCGATGTAGCGGACCGGATCGATCGGCTCATGCGTCGGGCCGGAGGTGACGATGATCTTCTTGCCCGCAAGCGGCTTCGGAGTGTCGTCGAGGAGAGCGGCAATCGCCGCGACGATGTCGAGTGGCTCGGCCATCCGGCCTTCGCCGGCCTCGCCGCTTTCGGCCATCTCGCCGCGCATCGGCCCGACGAAATGGATGCCGTCGCGCTGGAGCGTCTCGCGGTTGCGGCGCGTCGCAGGATGGTTCCACATCATCGGATTCATGGCTGGCGCAATCAGCACCGGCTTGTTGGTCGCCATCAGCACGGTCGAGGCAAGGTCGTCGGCATGGCCATGCGCCATCTTCGCCATCAGGTCGGCGGTTGCAGGCGCGACGACGAGAAGGTCGGCCTCGCGCGACAGGCGGATGTGGCCGACATCGTGCTCGTCCTGGCGGTCGAACAGTTCGGTGAAGACGTGATCGGTGGAAAGCGCCCCGACGGAGAGCGGGGTGATGAATTCCTGCGCGCCCTTCGTCATCACGCAGCGCACCGCCGCACCCCGTTCGCGCAGCCTGCGGATCAGGTCGAGGCACTTGTAGGCGGCAATGCCGCCGCCAATGATGAGCAGGATGCGCTTTTTAGAAAGGCTCATGGCCGCCTCAATGCGGGTTCGATGTCGGTGTGGGCGAAATCATCGCCCTTGAATAGCAGCAAAAGGTTTCGCGATTTCGCCAGCGCGTAGGAAAAGCAGTCACCCATGTTGAGCCTGGCCGGGTGACCGGAGCCTCGGCCATAGGTCGTGTACGCGCGTCGCGCGATAGCGAGTTGTTCGTCGTCAAAGGGCACGGACGTAAGGGCGAGAAGATCGAGGAGCGAAAGCAGTCGAGCGCTGCTATCGACGAAGCGGATACCGCGCGCGACACAGCTAAGCTCAAACAGGGTCGCAGAACTGATGAATACGGCATCGGCTTCATGGAAGGCCACCTTGAAACCGGCGGCCTCGGCCTCGTCGTTGAGCAATGCGATGATGGCGGAAGTGTCGGTGACGAACGAATTCACCGAAGGCCTTCTTCCCACATCTCGTCACTGACCTGCTTGAGGTCAAATGGCTCTACCGGCTTGCGTCCCAATGCGGACATGGCTTCGATCGATGGCTTGGGCCGCGCAGGCGCGGTCGCAGCCCCGCGCGCCAAAGCTTCGCGCGCCTCCTGTTCCATCGACACGCCGCGCTCGGCAGCCCGCTTGCGGATCGCCTGCTTCACTTGCTCCGGAACGTTCCTGATCGTCAGGGTTGCCATGTCTGCCTCCACTGCCAGCAAAATAGGTTTTGCTGTCATTGCAGTCAAATCACCCAATCTGCCAGCCTATCCAGGCAAGCAGCGCGGCGATGACCCAGAGGGCAATGCGGCCGGAGCGGGTGTGGCGGGCTTCGGCCTGACCGATCTTGCGGGCGGTTTCGTCGTCGAAGCGAAGGCCATTCTCGGCCATCGCGTCGATTTCGCGCGACAGCCGCTCGGTGCGGGCGGCGATTTCCGGCGCCTGCCGGGCAAGGGCGGCGGCGGCGTGCAGGCCGTCGCGCAAATCGTCGAGCATGCCCTTGGGGCCAAGATTGTCACGGATCCAGCTGCCGACGACGGGTTCCGCCGCGCGCCACATGTTGAAGGTGGGGTCGAGCGTGCGGGCAACGCCCTCAACGACGACCATGGTCTTCTGCAGCAGCACCAGCTCGGTGCGCGTTTCCATGTCGAAGAGCTCGGTCACCTCGAACAGCAACGTCAGCAGCCGCGCCATCGAAATGGTCTCGGCCGGCTGGCCGTGGATCGGCTCGCCGATCGCGCGGATCGCCTGCGCGAAGGCGTTGACGTCATGCGTGCGCGGCACATAGCCGGCTTCGAAGTGAACCTCGGCCACGCGCAGATAGTCGCGGGTGATGAAGCCGTAGAGGATCTCGGCGAGGAAGCGGCGCTCCTTCTTGCCAAGGCGGCCGGCAATGCCGAGATCGACGGCGACGATGGTGCCATCCGCCTCGACGAACAGGTTGCCCGGGTGCATATCCGCATGGAAGAAGCCGTCGCGCAGCGTGTGGCGCAGGAACGACTGGATCAGCGTGACTGCAAGCTTCGGCAGGTCGTGGCCGGCGGCGAGCAGGCCCTCGACGTCGTTCATCTTGACGCCGTCGATCCACTCCATGGTGATGACGTCGCGGCCGGTGCGCTCCCAGTCGACCCAGGGCACGCGGAAGCCGGGATCGCTCTTCGTGTTCTCGCCGAGTTCGGAGAGGGCCGCAGCCTCGAGGCGCAGATCCATCTCGATTTTGGTGGTCTGGGCGAGACCTCGCGTCACTTCAACGGGCTTTAGGCGGCGCATCGACGGCATGAACCGCTCCTGCATCCGCGCCGCGAGGAAGTAGCTTTCAAGGTCGGCGTAAAAGCGCTGGCGCACGCCCGGACGGGTCACCTTGACCGCGACCGGTACCTCGACGCCGTTGCGATTGACGCGTGCCGGGTGGACCTGCGCGATGGAGGCGGCTGCAATCGGCTCCTCGAAGGAGGTGAACAGCGCGTCGATAGGACGGCCCAGCGAGGCCTCGATTTCCTCGACGGCCTCCGCCATCGGGAACTTTTCCATCCTGTCCTGGAGGTTGGCGAGGTCGGCGGCAATTTCCGCGCCGACAACGTCCGGGCGCGTCGCCAGGAACTGGCCGAGCTTGACGTAGGACGGGCCGAGGCGGTCGATCGCGCGTGACAGCCTGAGCTCGCGCCGCTGGTATTTCGCGCCGCGCCGGGTCAGCAGGCGCGCGATGCGCCAGCCGAACTTCGGCATGCCGTAAAGCTGGTCGCCGGGCAGGGCGGCGATGACGCCTTCGCGGGTCATGATCCAGCCGGCGCGAACCAGCCGGAACCAGGCGGCGATGGTGCTCATCCGTTCTGCCGCCTCAAAGCTTCCAGCCCGAGTGGCAGGCGGCGATACCGCCCGAATAGTCGCGCCAGGTCACGCGCTCGAAGCCGGCGCGCTCGACCATGGTCGCAAAATTCTTCTGGTTCGGGAACTTGCGGATCGACTCGACAAGGTAGCGGTACGGCTCGCCGTCGCCGGTGACGGCGTCGCCGATGCGCGGGATCGCGTTGAACGACCAGGTGTCATAGAAGCGGTCGAGGAGCGGCGTGGTGACCTCGGAGAATTCCAGCACCATGATGCGCCCGCCGGGCTTGAGCACGCGGTAGGCTTCGCTCAGCGCCACGTCGATGCGCGGCACGTTGCGGATGCCGAAGGCGACCGTGTAGGCATCGAAGGTGTTGTCCTCGAACGGCAGTTCCTCCGCATTCGCCTCGACGAAGTCGACGTAAGACGAGAGCCCGCGCTTGTCGGCGCGGTCGCGGCCGACGGACAGCATCGAGCCGTTGATGTCGAGCACGGTGGCATGGGCATTGCGGTTCGATGCCTCGACGATGCGGAAGGCGATGTCGCCGGTGCCGCCGGCAACGTCGAGCACGCGCCAGTCGGGTCGGGTCTTCGGTGGATTGAGCCAGGTCACCATCGCGTCCTTCCAGACGCGGTGCATGCCTGCCGACATCAGGTCGTTCATCAGGTCATAGCGGTTTGCGACCTTGTGAAAGACCTCGTTGACGAGGCCCTGCTTCTCACCCTGGCCGACCTGGCGAAAGCCGTAGGCTGTTTCCATGCCGCCTGAAGCGGTCGTACGCTGTTCGGACATACGCGTCACCCGTTCGAATTTGCGCCGGACCATAGCCGATGATGCACCCGCGCGCTATTGTTGATCCCGCGATTAACGGCCGCGCCTCGCGTGCGGGAAATGCCGGAGAAGCGTATGGTGCTGAAGGCCGAGATCCACTGCCATATCGAGGGAGCCGCAGCTCCCGAACTCGTCATCGAGCAGGCACGAAAGTACAACCAGCCGACCGACGGCTTCATCCGCGACAACACCTTCGTCTGGCATGACTTCACGTCGTTCCTCGCGGCCTATGACTTCGCGGCTGACCTGTTTCGCACCGAAGAAGACTATGCCCGGCTCGCCGAGCATTATTTAAGCTCGCTGGCGCGTGATGGTTGCATCTACTCGGAAGTCTTCACCTCGCCCGATCATGCCCGGCGCGCGGGGCTTTCGCCGAAGGCCTATACGGATGCGCTGGGCGAGGGGATGCTACGCGCAAAGGCCAAGACCGGCATCGAAGGCCGCATGATCGTCACCGGCGTGCGCCATTTCGGCGTCGAATCGGTCGAGGCTGCGGCGCGCTTCGCGGCGACCTGCCGGCACCCGCTGGTGACTGGCTTCGGCATGGGAGGCGACGAGCGCTTTGGCGACACGGAAGACTATGTCCGCGCCTTCGAGATTGCCCGCGAGGCAGGCCTTGGCATCACCACCCATGCCGGCGAGTTCGGCGGCTGGGAGAGCGTGGCGGATGCCCTCAATCACCTGCGTCCGAGCCGGATCGGCCACGGCGTACGGGCGATCGAGAACCCGGACCTTGTCAAACGGATCGCCGACGAAGACATCGTGCTGGAGATCTGCCCGATCTCCAATATCGAGCTGAAGGTGTTTCCGTCCTTTGCCGAGCATCCGCTGCCAAAGTTTCTCGCCGCAGGCTGCAAGGTGACGCTCAACTCGGACGACCCGCCCTATTTCTGGACGTCGCTGAAGCGCGAATACGACGAGGCCGAAAGGCAGTTCGGCCTCACCGCGCGGCAGCTGCACAAGATCACCCGCACCGCGCTCGAAGCGGCATTCGTGGACCGCAAGACGCGCGCGCAACTGCTCGCCAAGCTCGACGCGGCGGCGCCGAGACGCTGACAAATCTGTGATTGCGGGCTTTGCCTCGGTATTCGCGCGGGGTAGGAGACGATAGATTGGTAGCAGTAACCGGTATGCGGAGAGACAGATGCAGGGCGTAACAGTCGTCGACCATCCACTTGTGCAGCACAAGCTGACCATCATGCGCGACAAGGATACGTCGACGGCGAGTTTCCGCCGCCTCCTGCGCGAGATCTCGCTTCTGCTGTGCTACGAGGTCACTCGCGACCTCGAACTCACCACCCGCACCATCGAAACGCCCCTGGTGACGATGGAAGCACCGACGCTCGAGGGCAAGAAGCTGGTGTTCGCCTCGGTGCTGCGCGCCGGCAACGGCCTGCTCGACGGCATGCTTGACCTGGTGCCGGCTGCGCGCGTCGCCCATATCGGCCTGTACCGCGACCACGAGACCCTGCAGGCGGTGGAATATTTCTTCAAGGCGCCGAGCAATCTTGAGGATCGCCTCGTGATCGTCGTCGACCCGATGCTGGCGACCGCCAATTCGGCAATCGCGGCGGTCGAGAAGCTGAAGGAACGCGGCGCAACCAACATCCGCTTCCTCTGCCTGCTGGCGGCCCCCGAGGGCATCGAGCGCTTCACCACGGCCCATCCCGACGTTCCGGTATTCACCGCCTCGATCGACGAGAAGCTGAACGAAAAGGGCTACATTGTCCCCGGCCTCGGCGACGCCGGCGACCGGATGTACGGGACGAAGTAGGGAGTAGGGGCTTAAGGGCTTAGGGGCGTAGGGAGCTAGGGGACTTAGGGTGGCGGCGCCTGCTCTTTGATCTGCACCGCTGGCGTGACGGAACGTTCCGGCATGGATCCCCTGCTCGCGCCCGCTTCGCGGGCTTGGCGGGGATGACGAAGTGGGACGCGGCAATGCCCGCGCGAAGCCCTTTGCCCCTCGTCATCCTTGGGCAAACGGAGCGCAGCGGAGTGCGACCCAAGGATCCATGCCTGAACGCTGACGCCCCACCGGCGGTCCCGTCCGCTCAATGACGTTTGACCGGCGCCAGCCCGCCTGGTGCCCCGCCTAATCCCGGCGATACAGCAGCCAGTTCTTCATCAGGCCGCCTTCCTCGAGATGGGAGGCGCGGGTGACGCGGTTGCGGCCGGCAGCCTTGGAAGCATAGAGCGCGCGGTCGGCGCGGCAGTAGAGATCGTCCGGGCCCTGCGCCTGCGCAGCCATGCAGAGGCCGACTGAGACCGTGATCGGTCCGTAGTTGGTACCGTTGGAAAAGTTCAGGAACGGCGCGGTGCTGACTGCGTTGCGGATCTCTTCCGCGACTTGTGCCGTCTTGTCCTCGTTGAAGCCGTGCAGGATGACCGCGAACTCCTCGCCGCCGGTGCGGGCGACGAAGGCGCTTTCCATCGTGGCCGAGCGGATGATGTTGGCGACCAGCTGGATGATGCGGTCACCCACCGGGTGGCCGAAGCGATCGTTGATCTGCTTGAAGCGGTCGATGTCGATCAGGATCAGCGAGCCGAACATCGGCCCGCGCGCATCGTCGTAAATTGCGGTGAGCGTCCTGTCGAAGGCGCGGCGGTTGTAAAGCTGCGTTAGCGAGTCAGTCTCCGCGAGGCGCTTGTACTCCTCGAGGGTGGTCTTCATTTCCTGCAGCTCGTTCGACTTGTCGCTGATCGTCGAGGTGAGATGGCGGCGGTTGTCGAGGGACGATTTCGTTGCGGTCGCGGTGACGGTGATGATCCGCTCCAGGAACTCGCGGTTGAGCGGCGGGCGGGCGCTGAGGCCCGTCGAGGCCTCGCCAAGGATCTTGCCGTAGGTCTCCATCGACGCTCGGTCCTTCTTGAGAAGGGCCAGGATCTCCGACAGCTTTTCCATGATGCTGTCGCGGGCCTCGGAGATCAGCCAGGAATCATTGCGCGGAAGGAACTTGCGCGCGATCTCGTCGAGATCCTTCTGCGACGGGCGCGAACCCAGCGCCGAGAGGGCGTCGGACAGCTCCTTGTTGCCGCTGGTGATGGCCTCGTAGAAGAGCTCGTAGTTGCGCGGCAGGCCGGCGACGGCCAGCTGGCGCATGGTGTAAACGACGGTAGCTGCGGGGTCCTTGCGCCCACCCGCGGTGTCGTTGGCGCGCGGCGCTGCCTGTGCCGGCTGTGATGCCTGTTTCCCCGTACCCAAAGTCGCTACCCCCTCGCGCACTTTATGCCCAGGCAATCCAGCAGACGGTCATCTCGGTAACCGTACCAATTCACCAGAAGGCGCAGCATTCGTGCAGCCGTCGAGGATGAAAGCTAACGTTACGTAATTAAGCGGAGGTTAATTGTTGAGGCGGAGCTAATAGCGCCAAGTAATTTTGAGCCAATTCTTTGCGGGTTTAGCGGCCGCTGAGCCAATTCGTCGCAGGGTTGACCTTGCCGGAAAATGCGCGTTGAAGCAGGGCGACGAACAGCTACAGGACCACAATGCCTCTGAAAATTGTCTTCATGGGAACGCCGGAATTTTCCGCCGAGACGCTGCGCGCGATCCTCGATGCGGGGCATGAGGTCGTCGGGGTCTACTCGCAGCCGCCGCGCCCGGCGGGGCGTCGCGGGCTGGAGCTGACCAAGTCGCCGGTGCACCAGCTGGCGGAAAGCCGGGGGCTGGAAGTGCGTACGCCCACTTCGCTGAAGCGCGAAGACGAGCAGGAAGCGTTCCGCGCGCTGGATGCCGATGCCGCGGTCGTCGTTGCCTACGGGCTGCTCTTGCCAAAGGCGATTCTGGAAGGAACCCGCTTCGGCGCCTTCAACGGGCATGCGTCGCTGCTGCCACGCTGGCGCGGGGCGGCGCCGATCCAGCGCGCGATCATGGCGGGCGATGAGCGCACCGGCATGATGGTGATGAAGATGGATGAGGGCCTCGATACGGGCCCGGTCGCGATGACCGAAGAGGTTGCCATCGGCCCGCAGATGACGGCTGGTGAACTGCACGACAGGCTGATGGAAGTCGGCGGCCGGCTGATGGTCGAGGCGCTGGCGGCGCTGGAAGCAGGCACGCTGACGCTGACGCCGCAGGCGGAAGACGGCGCGATCTACGCCAAGAAGATCGGCAAGGACGAGACGCGCGTCGACTGGTCGCGTCCGGCGGCGGAGGTCGACCGCCACATTCGCGGGCTTTCGCCATTCCCGGGCGCATGGTGCGAGATGAAGGTGGGCGACCGCGGCGAGCGCGTGAAGCTGCTGCGCTCGGCGATGGCCGAAGGGAAGGGGGAGCCCGGCGAGATCGTCGGCGACGACGGACTGGTCGTTGCCTGCAGCGAAGGCGCCGTGCGGCTGATCGAGGTGCAGCGTGCCGGCGGAAAGCCGATGGGCGCGGACGAGTTCCTTCGCGGCGCGAAACTCGTTAAGGGAGACCGGTTCCTCTGAACCCGGACCCAGCGCATGCCTCGTTACCGCATCGACATCGAATATGACGGCCAGGGCTATGCCGGCTGGCAGCGCCAGGCGGAGCTGCCTTCGGTGCAGGGCGCGATCGAGAGCGCGATCCTCGCCTTCAGCGGCGAGAGCGTGACGATCCGCGGCGCGGGGCGGACCGATGCCGGGGTGCACGCAACGGCGCAGGTGGCGCACTTTGATCTTCCGCGCGAATACACGTCCGACAAGGTGCAGGGCGCGCTCAACGCGCACCTGAAGCTTGCGGGCGAGCGGGTGTCTATCCTCAAGGCGGGGATCGTTTCTGACGATTTCGACGCTCGCTTCTCAGCCAAGGCCCGGCACTATCTCTATGCGATCCTCAATCGCCGCGCGCCGGCGGCGCTGATGCGCGGCAATGTCTGGCACGTGCCGCGCCCGCTCGACGTCGAGGCCATGCACGAGGCGGCACAGCGGCTCCTCGGCAAGCACGATTTCACGACGTTCCGCTCGGTTCAGTGCCAGGCAGCGAGCCCGGAAAAGACGCTCGACCGGCTCGACGTCATCCGCAATGGTGACCTCATCGAGGTCCATGCCTCGGCGCGCTCGTTCCTGCACAATCAGGTGCGCTCGATGGTTGGCTCGCTGAAGCGGGTGGGCGAGGGCGCCTGGACGGCTGATGATCTGGAGGCTGCGCTGAAGGCTGCCGATCGCTCGCGCTGCGGCCAAGTGGCCCCGCCCGACGGGCTCTACCTCGTCGGCGTCGACTACTGAAGCGACGGCACGCCCAGAAGATCCTGAAGCAGGAACAGCACCAATAGCGACGCGATCAGCATGCCGGTGAAAACGCCGGTCGCTACCGCAGGGCCCTTGTTGAGGGCCGCGTTGGTGAGGCGCCAAGACAGCACCATGCTGACGAGGAAGATCACCAGCGCGATGGTGGTCGCAACCTCGCCTGCGTCGGGCCAGGCAAGGCGCAGAAGGTTGGTCGGCAGCATGAACCACGCAAACAGCGCCGTCGCCCAGTTCGTCGCCACAACGTAGTGCACGAAGCGGTCGCGGATGCCGATCATGCCGGCTACGAAGGCAAGTCCGACGATCGGCAGCACCCAGGCGCCGAAATCGACCACGGCCATGCGCAGCACCAGCCCGAAGCGCTCGGAGGCGCTGCCGCCGCCCATGGTAAGGTCCGCGGCGAGCGAGGCCCAGCCTGACAGCATCACCGGCAGGGCGACGATGATCGCGTAGAACGAGTTCCAGAAGCCGTCGATGCTGATGTCGAGCAGCCTGATCCCGTCGCGGCGTCCGGTCATCATCTGCCAGACACCGGTGAGATGGCGATGGACGTCGACGGCGGGGAGCATGTCAGCCGAACCAGTCTTCGAGGAAACGCTGATAGATTTGCGTCAGTGTCTCGAGATCCTCAAGGGCGACGCGCTCGTCGACCATGTGCATGGTCTGGCCGACGAGGCCGAATTCGACGACCGGGCAGTAGTCCTTGATGAAGCGGGCGTCGGAGGTGCCGCCGGAGGTCGACAGCGCCGGCTTGCGACCGGTGACGGCCTCGACCGACGAGCTCAGCGTGTTGACGAGCTTCTCGTCGCGCGTGAGGAACACGTGGCTCGGGCGGTCGCGCCAGGTAAGCTCGTAGTCGATCGGCTCTTCCTTGCCCTTGCGCAGGCGCTTGCGCGCGGCGGCGCGATCGAGCCGGTTGTGGATCTCGGCCTGAACCGTCTCCGCCGTCCAGTTGTCGTTGAAGCGGATGTTGAAGGTGGCCTTCGCCTTGGCCGGAATGACATTGGTGGCCGGGTTGCCGACGTCGATGGTGGTGACTTCGAGATTGGAAGGCTGGAAGTCGGCCGAGCCTTCATCGAACGGCGGATCGAGCAGCGCGTCGACCAGCGTGACGAGGCCGCGCACCGGATTGTCGGCGAGATGCGGATAGGCGACGTGGCCCTGGCGGCCGTTCACGACGATGTCGCCAGAGACGGAGCCGCGGCGGCCGATCTTGATCATGTCGCCCAGGACATTGGGGTTCGTCGGCTCGCCAACGATCGAAGCGTCCCACTTCTCGCCGCGTTGGGCGGCCCATTCGAGCAGCTTGATGGTGCCGTTGATGGCAGGGCCTTCCTCGTCGCCGGTGATCAGCAGCGACACGGAGCCCTTAAGCGGTCCCTTTTCAGCGATGTGGCGGGCGACGGCTGCGACGAAGCAGGCAATGCCGCCCTTCATGTCGACGGCGCCGCGCCCGTACATGAAACCGTTGGATATCACGGCGGAAAAGGGCGGATGCGTCCATGCAGCATCGTCGCCGACGGGCACGACGTCGGTGTGACCGGCGAACATCAGGTGCGGGCCATTGCCGGAAAGGCGGGCGTAGAGGTTCTCGATGTCCGGCGTGCCGGAATCGGTAAAGGTGACGCGCTCGGTGCTGAAGCCGAGCGGCTGCAGCATGGCCGAAAGCGCGGTCAGCGCGCCGCCTTCCGCCGGAGTGACCGACGGGCAGCGAATGAGCGTTGCGAGGTTCTCGATGGGGTCGACTGGCAGATTCATGATCCGCGAGGGATAGTCCAATCGCGGCGGCATGTCATCATGGACCGGCCGGTCCAGTTGCTGGGCCAGAGGCTATTTCGGCGCGTTGGTGTAGCGGCCGAACTGGTTTGCGCCCGGTGTTCCCGGCATCAGGCAGAGCGCGACGAAGACGAGGAAATTGAAGAGCGGCACAAAGAGGAGAGCCGCGTAGACGCCAGGCTTGCCAAGGTCGTGCAGGCGCTTGGCCCCGAGCGCCGCCTGCGTCCAGAGAGACGCGAACAGGGCGACGACGAGGGCGGTATCCCAGCCGGCGCTGCTCACACCGGCCTGCTGGGCGAGGGTCACGCGATAGACCAGGAAAACCACGATGATCATCATCAGCATTCCGGCCAGGAAATAGGCCGCGCGGCTTACCCGGCCGGAAAAGCTGAAAAAGAGCCAAAAAATCTGGTTGCTCGCCAAAATTCGGCTCCGCTGTCTGTCTCGTGGTCAGATGGTGGCTGGAAGCCCGCCGATCAATCCCGCAGGAGGTCGTTGATCGAGGTCTTCGAGCGGGTCTTCTCGTCCACGCGCTTGACGATCACGGCGCAGTAGAGGTTCGGGCCTGGCTCGCCATTGCCCATCGGCTTGCCCGGCATGGTGCCGGCGACGACGACGGAGTACGGCGGAACTTCGCCGTAGAAGATCTCGCCCGTCTCGCGGTCGACGATCTTGGTCGACTTGCCGATGAAGACGCCCATGCCGAGCACAGCGCCCTCGCGGATGATGCAGCCCTCGACGACTTCCGAGCGCGCGCCGATGAAGCAGTTGTCCTCGATGACGACCGGGCCGGCCTGGAGCGGCTCAAGCACGCCGCCGATGCCGACGCCGCCCGACAGGTGCACGTTCTTGCCGATCTGCGCGCAGGAGCCGACGGTCGCCCAGGTGTCGACCATAGTGCCTTCGCCGACATAAGCGCCAAGATTGACGAAGGACGGCATCAGGATCGCGCCCGGCGCGATGAAGGCCGAACGGCGCACGATGGAGCCTGGAACGGCGCGGAAGCCGGCGCGCTCAAACTCGTTGGCGGACCAGCCGTCGAACTTCGACGCGACCTTGTCCCACCACACGGCGTCGCCGGGACCGCCCTTGATGACTTCCATCGGGTTGAGGCGGAACGAGAGAAGGACCGCCTTCTTCAACCACTCGTTGACCACCCATGCGCCATCATCGTTGCGTTCGGCGACGCGGACCTGGCCCTTGTCGAGAAGCTCGAGCGCGGCCTCGACGGCATCGCGAACTTCACCGCGGGTTGAGGTGTTCACCGCATCCCGCTCGTCGAAGGCCTGCACGATGGTCCTCTCCAAGGATACGAGATCCGGCTTGGTCATTGTATTGCTCCATTGGGCGCTGTTAAGGCTGACGGCCAGCAAGATGATTCAGAAGGGATCCCTCAGGCCGGCGCGGAAAATAGGCGAAGCATGCTAAGGGGTCAATCACGCACCGTCCGCGCGGCGGCAAACATCAACGGGACGATAAGCACATGAATCCGGAAGATAAAACCGGCTGGACGCCACTGCCTCACTCCGACGAGGACCTGGGTCGCGCAAAGGCTGTCCCCGATACGCCGCAGACGCGCGCGCCGGCCTATCGCCTCGCCTGGGACGACGAGGACTTCATGACGCGGCGCGAGCTGCGTCCTGTTCGTCTCCAGCTCGAGCTGCTCAAGCCCGACATGCTGCTCTCCGAACGCGGCATCCGCTCGACGGTGGTGCTGTTCGGCGGCGCCCGTATTCCCGAGCCCGGCGGCGAGGCATGGGCCGCCAAGAACGAGACGCAGCAGAAGAACCTGCTCGCCAACGCCAAGTACTATGACGAGGCGCGCCGCTTCGCGCGGCTTTGCTCGGAAGAGTCGGCGAAGACCTATTACCGCGAGTTCGTCGTCGTCACCGGCGGCGGTCCCGGCGTGATGGAAGCCGGCAACCGCGGCGCCAACGACGTCGGCGCGCCGACCATCGGCCTCAACATCGTGCTGCCGCACGAGCAGGCGCCGAACGAGTATGTGACGCCGGAGCTTTGCTTCAACTTCCACTATTTCGCGATCCGCAAGATGCATTTCGTTATGCGCGCAAAGGCGGTGGCGATCTTCCCTGGCGGCTTCGGCACCATGGACGAGATGTTCGAGACGCTGACGCTGATCCAGACGGGGCGCATGGAGCGCGTGCCGGTGCTGCTGTTCGGCAAGGAGTTCTGGAGCAAGGCGGTCAACATCGACTACCTGGTCGAGCAGGGCACCGTGTCGCCGGGCGACGAGAACATCATCGACTTCGTCGACACCGCCGAGGAAGCCTGGAAGATCATCCAGGATTTCTACAACCTCGCCTGAGTCGGGTTGCACCGGCGGCAGGCTCACACGCGAACGTGACGTAAGCGGCCATGGCCGACTTTCTCGCGCAAATGCGCGCGGGAAAGGGGCTGTGGACCAAGATTTTCACCGCAACGTGACTTTCCGGTGATGCGGCCTGTGCCTAGTCTGGCTAAAGAAAGAACGGCGTTTTGCGTCTTCACCCTGCTCGGATAAATCGTTGTCTATGAAAGTCCTCACCCTGGTTGCGGCGACGCTTGGTTTTGCCTTGTCATCCGCCTCTGCCGCAGAGCCCGTGAAGCGACCCAAAGGGGTCGTGGAACTGTTCACCAGCCAGGGTTGCAATTCGTGCCCGCCGGCCGACGAATATCTGTCGCAGCTGGCACTGGAAGGCGATGTCGTCGCTCTGTCCTATCACGTCGACTACTGGGACTATCTCGGCTGGCGCGATACGCTGGCCAATGCCGACAACACGCAGCGCCAGCAGCAGTATAATCGCGCCTTCGGCACCCGCAGCGTCTACACCCCCCAGGCGATCGTCAACGGCCGGCAGGAAGTCAACGGAGCCAAGCGCGACAAGGTCGACGGCGCCATCAACCGTATGGCGGGCACCAACGAGGGCATGATTGTCGACGTCAGCGTCTCCTACAGCGGCGACTCGCTGGTGATCGAGACAGGCGAGGCCGAGAACTGGAAGGGCGACGCCCATGTCGTGCTGGTCTATTTCGACCGCGCGACGCAGGTGAAGATCGAGCGCGGCAAGAACACCGGCCGCAGCTTCACCTATCTGAATTCCGTGAACGGCTTCCACTCGGCCGGCAAGTGGCACGGCAAGGCGACGCGCCTCGAATTGCCGATGAGCGAGATTTCCCGCAAGGCGGCGGGCGGCTGTGCAGTACTCCTGCAGTCGATGAAGGAAGGTGGATTGCCGGGGCCGGTGATCGGCGCCGCGATCGTCCAGCGCCAGGAAAGCTGGTAAGCTTTCAGACCTCCAGACATACAAAACCGGCACCGAAAAGCTCAGCGCCGGTAGGGGTGTCTGCTGTGGGATCAATGTTGCCCGGACTGGCGGAGCAATTTCCGGAGTTGGTTCGATCCGACGTTGGCCCCGTGGGCGGGGGGCTTGGGGTTACAGAGCCAGGCCGGATCGAACCGTCTCAGGCAACAATTGCATGTTCGTTTTAGATTGGGGCGGCAACTTGTGTAAAGTATGGCAGAAATGAGGCAAGCCATCACCTATGAAAACAAATGATACCGGTTTGTGATCTGAACTTTTCAAACTTCAACGGAACAACCCGGGTTTTTGTGGCTTGCAATTCTGGTTCTTAAGGGCGACGGTTCGGCTGTAACTGTCTTTGAAAGGCTGACGCATGAGCAATCACGGTGCGGGAGCGGAGGATAGGGACGATTCCGCAATAGTGATACCTCTCAACGAGGTACGGCGTGAGAAGGACGATCTACCGGTAACCTTTCACCGGCGAGAACTGGATCGGATCCTGAGGATCTACAGCGAAATGGTCGGAGCAGGCGAATGGCGCGACTACGCCATCGACCACCTGCGTGACCGCGCCGTATTTTCCATCTACCGGCGCACCAGCGAAGTTCCCCTGTATCGGATCGTGAAGACGCCGGCGCTGGCGCGTAAGCAGGGCGCCTATTCGGTGGTGGCCGCAAGCGGGCTCATTCTCAAGCGCGGCCACGAGCTCGAACGCGTCCTGACCGTGTTCGACAAGGCGCTCAAGGTCGTGCGGGCGTAAAACTTCATAAACCTCGCCGCTTAACTGTTCCGTTTCGCTTCTTCCCTACAGTCATGGCAAGCAACGCCAGAACAGGGTGGGGATCGCTATGGCGACATCACGGGTTGGCTGGGTCGATACCGCCAAGGGCATCTGCATCATCTTCGTCGTCATGATGCATTCGACGCTGGGCGTCGGGCTCGCGCTCGATGAGACCGGCTGGATGCACGACGTGGTCGCCTTCGCGCGGCCGTTCCGCATGCCGGACTTCTTCCTGATCTCCGGCCTGTTCCTCGGCCTTGTGATCGACCGGCCGTGGTTGCGCTACATTGACCGCAAGGTCGTGCACTTCCTCTACTTCTACATTCTGTGGCTGACGATCCAGTTCGCCTTCAAGGCGCCGGGCATGGCGATGGAGGAGGGGCTTTCTGCACCGATCGTCCAGTACCTTTATTCGTTCATCCAGCCGTTCGGCACGTTGTGGTTCATCTACATGCTGCCGATCTTCTTCATCTTCACCCGGCTGGTGAAGGGGCTGCCGGTCTGGTTCGTGCTGCTGTGGGCCGCGGTCCTGGAGATGCTGCCGATCCACACCGGGTGGATGCTGTTCGACGAGTTCTGCGCCCGCTACGTCTACTTCTTCGCAGGCTACGCGCTTGCCAGCCGCATCTTCGTACTGGCCGACTGGGTGGCGGAGCATCGCGGGGCAAGCCTTGCGGGGCTTGCAGTCTGGGCGCTCATCAATGCCTGGTTCGTTTCGATGCCTGTGCCGGAGTGGCTGGCCTTCGCGGTGCAGCCGCTGGGGCCCGCAGAAGGCGAGCCGGGACTGGCGACGCTGCCGCTGATTTCGCTGGTGCTGGGTGCGGCGGGTGCGATGGCGATTGTCACCGTCTCGTCGCTGGTTGCCGGGTCGCGCTGGACGGGATGGCTGAGCTGGCTCGGCGAGCACTCGATCGTCGTCTACCTCGCCTTCTTCCTGCCGATGGCGACGGCGCGCGTGGTGCTGACCAAGACCGGCATCATCACCGATGTCGGCACGATCTCGCTGCTGGTGACGATTGCGGGTGTGGTTGGCCCGGTGGTGCTCTACCTGCTGATCCAGCGGATCGGCTGGGGCCGCTTCCTGTTCGAACGGCCGGCCTGGGCCTACATCGACCGGGCCCCGGCAAGGACGAAGCTTGCGGGCAGCCCAGCCGTGTAAGGTCGCTTACGAGTGGGCGAAGATGTCCTGCTCGTCCCAGCCCATCAGATCGAGCTTGGCGCGAGTCGGAAGGAACCGGAAGCAGGCTTCGGCTTCCTTCATCCGGCCGTCGCGCTCGAGCCGGTAGATCAGCTTCTCGCGCAGGCGGTGCAGGTAAAGGACGTCGGATGCCGCATATTCCAGCTGCTCCGGCGACAGGGTCTCGGCAGCCCAATCAGATGACTGCTGCTGCTTTGAGAGGCTGACGCCGAGAAGCTCGTTGCAGAGATCCTTGAGGCCGTGCCGGTCGGTGTAGGTGCGCACCAGACGCGAGGCGATCTTGGTGCAGAACACCGGCTCAGCCATGACGCCGAAGGTCTGGTAGAGCACCGCGATGTCGAAGCGGCCGTAGTGGAAGAGCTTGGTGATCTTCCGGTTCTTCAGCAGCGACACCAGGTTCGGCGCCCGCTTCTGGCCGGCGTCGATCTGGATCACGTCGGCGGTGCCGTCACCGGGCGAGATCTGCACGACGCAGAGCCGGTCGCGATGCGGGTTGAGACCCAGCGTCTCGGTGTCGATCGCGATCGCGTCGACATTGTAGTTCGACAGATCCGGCAGGTCGTTCTTGTGGAAGCGAATAGTCACTCAAAGCCCCTTCATGCGGTGAGCGCTGCGAGGATGCGCGCCCAGCTTCTCTGTCCCTTGTGGAAGGAGGACAGCTCGTATTTCTCGTTCGGCGAATGGATGCGGTCGTCGTCCTGCGCGAAGCCGACGAGCAGCGATTCCATGCCAAGCAGCCGCTGGAAGTCGCCGACGATCGGGATCGAGCCGCCCATGGCGATGGTCAGCGCCTGCTTGTTCCACTCTTCCGACAGCGCGGTCTTCGCACGGGTGACGAGCGGCGAGTCGTAGGAGAGCTGGATAGCCGGCGAGCCGCCGTGCTTGGAGAAGGTCGCCTTGCAGTCGGCCGGCAGGCGCTCCTCGACGAAGGCGCGGAAGGAAGCGCGGATCTTCTCCGGGTCCTGCTTGTGCACGAGGCGGAACGAGATCTTGGCGCTCGCCTTGGCGGCGATCACAGTCTTGAAGCCTTCGCCTTCGTAGCCGCCGGAAATGCCGTTGAACTCGGCGGTCGGGCGCGCCCAGAGCAGTTCGAGCAGCGAACGGTCCTTTTCGCCCGACGGGATCGACAGGCCGATCTCGCCGAGGAATTTTTCGGGGGTGAGGTTCAGCGCATCCCACGACGCCTTCACCTGCGACGGGGTTTCCTCGACGCCGTCATAGAAGCCCGGGATGGTGACGCGGCCGTTCTCGTCGTGAATGTCTGCAAGGATCTTCGACAAAATGCGGATCGGATTGGCGGCGGCACCGCCATAGTGGCCTGAGTGCAGGTCGCGGTTCGCGGCGTGGATGGTGACTTCCTCACCGACGAGGCCGCGCAGGCCGACGCTGATGGCCGGCGTTTCGCGGTCCCACATGCTGGTGTCGCAGACGAGGGCGAAGTCGGCCTTGAGCTCGTCCTTGTGGGCTTCGAGGAACGGCTTCAGCGACGGCGAGCCGGTCTCTTCCTCGCCTTCGAACAGCAGGGTGATCTTGCAGGGCAGGCTGCCATGCACCGCCTTCCAGGCGCGGCAGGCCTCGACGAACAGCATCAGCTGGCCCTTGTCGTCCGAAGAGCCGCGGCCGGTGATGATCTTGCGGCCCGGCTCGATCTCCTTGAGCTTCGGGTCGAACGGATCGTCTTCCCACAGGCTCAGTGGATCGACCGGCTGCACGTCGTAGTGGCCGTAGAAGAGAAGGTGCGGGGCACCGGCCGGACCGTCGTGATGGGCAACGACCATCGGGTGGCCTTCGGTTTCGCGCACGCTTGCCTCGAAGCCGATCGACTTGAGGTCGTTCACCAGCCACTCGGCTGCGCGTCGCACGTCCTTTGCATAGGCCTGATCAGTCGAGATCGAGGGAATTCGCAGGAGCGAAAACAGCCGTTCAAGGCTGGCGTCGAGGTCGGCGTCAATGCGATCAAGGACAGGTTGAATTGCTGACATTGCAGAGCCTTTCGTTTGATTGGGAGGAACCTATCCCCCCAATCGTCCGGCGAAAACCCCCTCGCGCAGCGTCAGAAGAAGACGAAGCTGGCGAGAATGAAGGTCGGGATCAGCACGCAGATCGACCAGCCCATGTAGCCGAAGAAGCTCGGCATGTTGACGCCGGCGCCGCGGGCGATCGCGTAGACCATGAAGTTCGGCGCGTTGCCGATATAGGTGTTGGCGCCCATGAAGACGGCGCCCGCCGAGATGGCGAGAAGCGTCTGTGCCATCGTGGTCATCAGCACCTGCGGATTGCCGCCGGCCATCTCGAAGAAGACGAGGTAGGTCGGCGCATTGTCGAGGAACGACGACAAGATGCCGGTCATCCAGAAATAGGCGATGTTGTTGGGCGAGCCGTCTGCGTTGGTGACGAGCGAGACCAGCGGCGCAAAGCCGCCTTCAAGGCCCGCCTGCAGGATGGCGATGACCGGAATGATGCAGACGAAGATGGCGGCGAACAGCTTTGCCACTTCGAGGATCGGGCCCCAGTTGAAGCCGTTCGCCTCGCGGTATTCCTGTGCCGAGACGGCAAGCGAGATCAGCGCCAGAACCAGGATGATCGCATCGCGCAGGAGGTTCTGCAGCTCGAGCTCGACGCCATAGACATGGAAGCTGATGCCGGGCGACCACATGCCGGACATCAGGATCGCGGCGATCACACCGGCCAGCAATGGCAGGTTGACGAGCCCGCGCAAACGCACCGGCGAGTCAGGCGTCGGGTCGGGCGCGGTGCGGATGTAGTCCTCCTCGCGGCGGAACAGGATCGTGTCGAGCACGAAGAAGATGGCAAGCACGACGCCACTCACGAACAGGGCCGGCGGCAGCATGTGCGTGGTCGTCCAGAAGAAGTCGACGCCGCGCAGGAAGCCGAGGAACAGCGGCGGATCGCCGAGCGGGGTCAGCGAGCCGCCGATGTTGGAGACGAGGAAGATGAAGAAGACGATGACGTGCGCGTTGACCTTGCGCTGGTCATTGGCGCGGATGATCGGGCGAATCATGATCATCGACGCTCCCGTCGTGCCGACCACCGAGGCGAGCAGCGCGCCGACGACGAGCAGCACTGAGTTCATCAGCGGCGTGCCGTGGATGTTGCCCGCGACCAGGATGCCGCCCGAGATCGTGAACAGCGCGAACAGCAGGATGATGAACGACATGTATTCGAGCAGCATCGTGTGCAGCACCGAATAGAGCGAGATGCCGAAGCCGTGGATCAGGATCATCGGCACGATCACGGCAGCTGCCCAGCCGGTGGAAATCTTGCCGTAGTGATGCTCCCACACATGCGGGAAGAACAGGGGTCCGGTGGCGATGCACAACAGGATGCCGGCAAACGGCAGCGCCCACATCAGCGACATTTCGGCGCCTGGCAGGCCGTGGCCTTCGGCTGCGAAACTGACCTCGGGCGCAATGACGAGTGCCGCTAACGCCATCAACAACCGGAGCGTAAACTGCATAGGATTTCCCTCTTCCCCTGTTGGCGGCCCTTCATAGACGGCACGGGGACGGGGGAAAAGTGAAATTGGGCGCTGTGGATTGGTAAACCCTGGCGAAAATGACCTTAGATTGGGGTTCCTTTGGGCCTTTGCCTTTGATCCAGAAGTGATTATGAAGCGGCAGAACAGACTTTCGGAGAGCCATCGATGACCGCCGTCGCTAAGGTGCCCCCACTCGTTACCGTTTTCGGAGGTTCCGGCTTCCTGGGACGCCATGTAGTGCGAGCGCTTGCCCGCCGCGGCTACCGCATCCGGGTTGCTGTCCGTAACCCCAACACCGCGCATCACCTGCAGCCGCTCGGCAATGTCGGCCAGATCCAGGCCGTCCAGGCGAACGTCCGCGTCCGCTGGTCGGTTGATCGCGCCGTGCAGGGCGCCGACCACGTCATCAATCTGGTCGGCATCCTGTTCGAAGGCGGCCGCCAGACTTTTGACGCCGTGCAGGACTTCGGTGCCCGCGCGGTCGCAGAGGCTGCCCGCGCAGCCGGCGCTTCGCTGGTGCATGTGTCGGCGATCGGTGCCGACGCGAACTCGAAGGTCGCCTACGCCCGCACCAAGGCGCGTGGCGAGAAGGCCGTGCTTGAGACCGTTCCGAACGCCGTGATCATCCGCCCGTCGATCATCTTCGGGCCGGAGGACGGCTTCTTCAACCGCTTCGCCAAGATCGCGAAGATGTCGCCGGTGCTGCCGCTGATCGGTGGCGGCGAGACGAAGTTCCAGCCGGTCTATGTCGGCGACGTTGCCGAGGTGATCGCCCGCGCCGTCGATGGCGAGCTGCAGGGCGGCAAGATCTATGAGCTCGGCGGACCGGAGACGGTTACGTTCAAGGAGTGCATGGAGAAGCTCCTCGAGGTCACGAACCGCAAGCGGGCGCTGATCTCGCTGCCGTGGAGCCTCGCCAAGCTGCAGGGCCGCATCCTTGGCCTGCTGCCGAACCCGTTGCTGACCGCCGACCAGGTCGAGCTTCTGCGCCACGACAACGTCGTGTCGGCCGAGGCCGAGCAAGAGAACCGCACCTTTGCGGCGCTCGGCATTCGCCCGCAGGCGATGGACGCGATCCTGCCCGGCTATCTCTGGCAGTACCGCCCGATGGGTCAGTTCAGCAAGCCTACCGCCGTCTGAGGCAAGCTTGGAAGCAATTGCGACTGTCCTGCCCGACGGTATGGCGCCGGCAGTTGCCGGCCTGCTGGTCGTTGCTTCCTTCTTCACCTCGGCGCTGACCGCCGCCACCGGCGTGGGTGGCGGCTCGCTCATGCTGATGCTGATGGGCATGTTCGTGCCCGTCGCGGCGCTCATCCCCGTGCACGGGGCCGTGCAGCTCGGCTCGAACACCGGCCGCGCCTGGCATCAGCGCATCAATGTCCGCTTCGACATCTTCAGCCCGTTCCTGATCGGCTCGGTCATCGGCGCCATCATCGGCGCCTTTTTCGTGGTGCAGTTGCCGGATGCGATCCTCAAGGTGGTGCTCGGCGGCTTCATCCTGATGATTACCTGGACGAAGATTCCGGGCCTCGACAGGATTTCCGGGGCAGGCCTCGCGGTCGGCAGCGGCCTTACAGCGCTGGTGTCGATGTTCGTCGGTGCCACCGGCCCGTTGCTCGGCACGTTCTTCGGCCAGATCGTCAAGGACCGGAAGCAGCTGGTGGCGACGCTTGCCGCCGGCATGACCGTGCAGCATTCGCTGAAGCTCATTGTCTTCGGCGTGGCGGGCTTTGCCTTTGCGCAGTGGCTGCCGCTGGTGGCGGCGATGATCTGCACCGGCTTCCTCGGCACCATCTACGGCACGAAGATGCTCGACCGCATTCCGGACCGGGTGTTCCAGATCGGCTTTCGCGTCATCATCTCGCTGCTTGCGCTGGAGATGCTGCGGCGCGGGCTGATGGATCTCTAGAGCCTAGCCCCAGACCAGCAGGCCGATGAGGCCAAGAACGCCGACAATCAGCCGCCACCAGGCGAACGGCGCGTAGCCGCGCTTCGACACGAAGTCGAGCAGCTGGCGCACGACGAGGATGGCGACGACAAAGGCGCAAATGAAGCCGGTGGCGATGATCGGCAGGTCGGCGGCCGAGAGGATGTCGCGATTCTTGTAGAGGTCGTAGGCAAACGCGCCGGCCATGGTCGGCATGGCGAGGAAGAACGAGAACTCGGCGGCCGAGCGCTTGTCGGCCCCGAGCAGCAGCGCGCCGACGATGGTAGAGCCCGAGCGCGAGGTGCCGGGGATCATGGCGAGGCACTGAAACAGGCCGATGCCGAAATAGACCGAGGTCGGGTACCTGGTGATGTCCGTGTACTTCGGATTGATCGCCCAGCGGTCCACCCACAAGAGGATGAGGCCGCCGAGGATCAGCATGATGCAGATCAGCATCGGCGTCTCGAACAGCACTTGCTTGATGAAGGAGTGGGCGAAGGCGCCTATCACGGCGGCCGGGAGGAAGGCTATCAGGATGCCGAGCACGAGGTTCTGCGTCGCGAGCGACTTCGGGAGCGTGACCAGCATGTTCCAGAGCCGCGAGAAGTAGACGGTGAGGATTGCCAGGATCGCGCCGAGCTGGATCAGCACTTCGAATGCCTTGCCCGTCGACTGAAAGCCCATAAAGTGACCGGCAAGCAGGACGTGGCCGGTGGACGAAACGGGAATGAACTCGGTCAGGCCCTCGAGGATGCCAAGCAGTGCGGCACCTACGATCGTCTGTTCGGTCATGTTGCAGCTTTCACGTAAAGGGGGGACTTGCTTGTCAGCAGCGACGCAAGCGCCTATACCGACCCACTCTCAGAACGGAACCGAGACTTAGCCTCAAGGTCTCGAAAACGCCAGAGCTTTCCCGAAAGTGCCATGCTGACTCTGTTCCATCATCCGCTGTTCGCCTCCTGTCGCTTCGTTCGCCTCGCGTTCGGGGAATATGGCGAGGAGCTGGCGCTGATCGAGGAAAAGCCGTGGCTGCGCCGCAAGGAATTCTTGTCGCTCAACCCTGCCGCAACCTTGCCGGTGCTGCTGGCGGAGGGCGACCAGCCGATCGTGGGCGCGACCGTCATTGCCGAATATATCGACGAGACCCGCGGCGTGCTGAAGCGCGAGCGGCGCCTGTTCGTCGAGGACCCGCTGGCGCGCGCGGAAATCCGCCGCCTGGTCGACTGGTACCTGGTCAAGACCGAGGCCGATGTGGTGCGTCATCTGGTGCGCGAGCGCGTGCTGAAGCCGGTGATGGGCTCGGAATTCGGCGGCGGCGCCCCTGATTCGGGCGCGATCCGTGCCGCCCGCGCCAATGTGCGCCAGCACATGAAGTACACCAACTGGCTGGCCGGAACGCGCAACTGGCTCGCAGGCTCGCGCCTGACCTATGCCGACCTTGCCGCTTCGGCCACGCTGTCGGTGCTCGACTATCTCGGCGAGATCACCTGGAGCGACTATCCAGCCGCGCGCGACTGGTACACGCGCATGAAGTCGCGCCCGTCCTTCCGGCCGTTGCTGGCGGACCGGGTGAGGGGGCTTACCCCCGTCTCGCACTACGCAGACCTTGATTTCTGATGGAGGCAGTCCTGAAACCAGTCTCCACGGACCGGCTTAGGACTTTCCTCGATACCGAAGCAAGAAAGCTAGGTTTCGATGCGATAGCGGTCGCATCGCCTGATTCCATTCCGCTTGCGCCGTCACGCCTTGCCGCGTTCGTGGAACTCGGCCGCCACGGCACCATGGACTGGATGCCGGAGACGATGCTGCGGCGGGGCAATCCGAAGGTGCTGTGGCCGGAGGTGCGCTCGGTCATCATGCTCGGCATGAATTATGGACCGGACACCGATCCAATGGCGCTGCTGGAGCGAAAGGACCGCGCGGCGATCTCGGTCTACGCCCGCAACCGCGACTATCACGACGTCATCAAGGGCAAGCTCAAGGAGCTCGCCCAGAAATTCGCCTCGCGCAGCGGAGCGGACGTGAAGGTGTTCGTCGACACCGCGCCGGTGATGGAAAAGCCGCTGGCGGCTGCCGCCGGCATCGGCTGGCAGGGCAAGCATACCAATCTGGTGAGCCGCGAGTTCGGCTCCTGGCTGTTCCTCGGCGCGATCTTCACGGAGGCCGAGCTGCCGGCGGACAAAGCGGAGCGTGACCATTGCGGCTCGTGCCGCGCCTGCCTCGACGCCTGTCCGACCAATGCCTTTCCTGCGCCGTACCAGATCGATGCGCGGCGCTGCATCTCGTACCTCACCATCGAGCATAAAGGGCCGATCCCGCACGAATTCCGCAAGGCGATGGGCAACCGCATCTATGGCTGCGATGACTGCCTTGCCGCCTGCCCGTGGAACAAGTTCGCAAAGCTCGCCTCTGAGGCGAAGCTTGTGGCGCGCGAAGACCTGAAGGAGCCGAAGATCGCCGACCTGCTCGAGCTCGACGATCCGGCGTTCCGCGCGCTGTTTACCGGCTCGCCGGTCAAGCGCATCGGCCGCGACCGTTTTGTCCGCAACGTGCTGATCGCGGCGGGAAATTCGGGCGATGTGATGCTGGTGGAGCAAGTGCGCGCGCTGCTCGATGATCCCGCGCCGGTGGTGCGGGGCGCGGCGGTGTGGGCGCTGGCGCAGCTGCTTGGACCGCAGGCGATTGCAGGGCGCAAGGACGATGATCCGGACGTTCAGGCCGAGATCGCGGCAACGCTGCAGGGCGAGGAGACGCGGCATTGAGCGGAAAACTCTTCATCTTCGGCGTCGGCTATTCGGGGCTGGAGATTGCTCGCGAGGCGCTTGCGCGCGGATGGTCTGTCGCCGGAACGACGCGTTCGGCAGACAAGGCCGAAAAGCTGCGGGCGCAAGGAATCGAGCCGCATCTGCTTGATGGTGGCCAGCTTTCGAATGAACTTGCGGCAGCGCTGCGCGAGACGACACACCTCGTCGTCAGCATCGCGCCGGGTGAAGCTGATCCGGTGCTGCGTGTCGCGCGTGAGACGATTCTTTTGAAGATGCCGAAGCTGCGCTGGATCGGCTACCTGTCGACGGTTGGCGTCTATGGCGACCACGGCGGCGCGTGGGTCGATGAGGAGACCGAATGCCGACCGGTTTCGAAGCGGTCGATCGAGCGGCTCAACGCGGAGCGGCAATGGCAGGCGCTGGGCGAGGAAGCGTCGGTGCCGGTCGCGGTGCTGCGCCTTGCTGGCATCTACGGACCGGGACGCAACGCCTTCGCCAATCTCGCCAATGGCACGGCGCGGCGCATCGTGAAGCCGGGACAGGTGTTCAACCGCATTCATGTCGCCGACATCGCCGCGACCACGGTGCATCTGGCCGAAGGAAACATCGGCGGGGTGTTCAACGTCAGCGACGATGAGGCATGCCCGCCGCAGGACGTGGTTGCCTATGCCGCAAAGCTGATGGGCGTCGAAGCGCCGCCGGAAATTCCTTTCGACGAAGCGGAAATGACGTCGATGGCGCGCTCGTTCTATGGCGAGAACAAGCGGGTCTCCAACGCGCGCCTGAAGGCGCAGGGGCTTGTCCTGAAATTTCCCAATTATCGTGCAGCTCTCGATGCTCTCTGGCAGGACGGGAACTGGCGCGGCGACGCTTCCTGACGGTCCGGTTCCGGTCGACAAACCAGCCAGGTTATGATTCGCTTAACCATACCGACGCATGCTCGAAGCACTGCGTGGGGGCGCATTCTGAAGAGGGCCGGATCATGCGGTTGCCAAACGTCAAAACTCTAGCTGCCCTTGCCCTGGCCGCGTTTTCCTTCGCCATTCCGGCACAGGCCGATCCGCTCGCCAAGGATATGTTCGGCGCGATGCGCCTGCCTGCCGCGACCAAACCAGCGGTGTACGGCTCCTATTCCAAGGGCTGCTTCGAGGGCGGCATCGCGATTGCTGCCGATGGCCCGACCTGGCAGGCGATGCGCCTTTCGCGCAACCGGCGCTGGGGCCATCCGGAGATGATCGCACTGCTGGAGCGCTTCTCGCGCGATGCGGTCAAGGATGGCTGGCCCGGACTGCTCCTGGGCGACATTTCGCAGCCGCGTGGCGGACCGATGACCTCCGGCCATGCTTCCCATCAGCTCGGCCTCGATGCGGACGTCTGGTTCCTGCCGATGCCGAACCGGCGCCTCTCTTACGAGGAGCGCGAGAAGATGGATTTCGTCTCGCTGCTCAAGAAGAACTCGCTCTATGTCGACGACCGCAAGTGGACGCCGGCGCATGCGGCGCTGCTCAAGCGCGCGGCGAGCTACCCTAATGTCGAGCGCGTGCTGGTGCATCCCGGCATCAAGAAGAAGCTGTGCGACACGGTGACGGGCGACCGCTCCTGGCTGCGCAAGGTGCGGCCGATCTGGGGCCATGACTCGCACTTCCACATCCGCATCGGCTGCCCGGCGGGCTCGCCCGGCTGCAAGCGGCAGGAGGCGACGGCGCCCGGCGACGGCTGCGACAAGTCGCTTGCCTGGTGGTTCACTGACGAGCCGTGGCGGCCGGCGAAGACCCCGCCGGTGCGTGCGCGCGACGTGATGCGGCTGTCGCAGCTGCCGAAGGCATGCCAGACGGTTCTGAAGGCTCCAGAGCCGGTGTCGGAAGCTGCCGTCACCTATAGTGGTCGCGGCGGAATGATGATCGCGCAGGGCAGCATTGCCCCGACAGCGCCGGTCGCCGCGAGTGCCTTCCTGCCGACGCCGGAGCGCCGCATTCCCGTGCCGTTCCCGCGCCCGCAGAATTGAACGCGACTTTGTTGACTTGGGCGTTCAGCGCGGACTAAACCGATTTAGTTCGCGTGATAAGGACTATCAAAGTGTCGAACCGCTTCCGCCTTGCCCTCGTCGCCCATGACGCCAAGAAGGATGACATGGTCGCGTTCTGCGCGGCGCATGCCGAATTGCTGAACGGCTGCGAGATCGTCTCGACCGGAACTACCGGCACGATGATCCTCGAGGCCAATCCGGCGCTCAGCGTGCGGCGGGTTAAGAGCGGTCCGCTCGGCGGCGACCAGCAGATCGGGGCGCTGATCGCCGAGGGCGAGATAGACGCGCTGATCTTCTTCGTCGACCCGCTGACACCGATGCCGCACGACGTCGACGTAAAGGCGCTGATGCGGCTTGCGGTCGTCTATGATATCCCGATGGCTCTCAACGTCGCGACGGCGGAACTTCTCCTCGCCGAACGCGAGCGCAGCTGATCGTCGGATATCCGGGAACGCCTCAACACATGCCCCTCACCAGCTCTGAAGCCCTGCTTCCTTTCCCGGTCTTGATCGGCGACATCGGCGGCACCAATGCGCGCTTTGCCGTGCTGACGGAGCCCGGCTGCGAGCCGCAGCACGTCCACACCATGAAGACGGCGGATTTTGCCTCGATCGACGAGGCGATTGCAGCTGCGATCCGTGAGGGCGCGCCGCAGCCCCGCTCGGCGGTGCTGGCGCTGGCAGGACCGGTGGACGGCGACGAGGTGCCGCTCACGAATTGCCATTGGGTGGTGCGGCCCCGGGAGATGATCGCCGGGCTGGGGCTGGAAGAGGTCATCCTTCTCAACGATTTCGAGGCGCAGGCGCTGGCTGTCACCGCGCTCGGCTCCGAGCATCTGGAAAAGATCGGCGGCGGCGAGCCGGAAGAGGGCGCAAGCCGCGTCGTGCTCGGCCCCGGCACCGGCCTTGGCGTTGCCGGGCTCATTCATGCGCGCGGCATCTGGATCCCGGTTCCGGGCGAGGGCGGACATGTCGACATCGGCCCGCGCAGCGCCCGCGACTTCCAGGTCTTCCCCTATGTCGAGCGCATCGAGGGCCGGATTTCGGCTGAGCAGATTCTGTGCGGGCGTGGCCTCGTGAACCTTTACCGCGCGGTGGCTGCCGCCGAAGGGCGTTCTACCACCGTGTCCGACCCCGCCTACGTTACCGGCGCGGCACTGGCGAAGGACGATCCGATCGCGGAGGAGGCGCTGGGTATCTTCGTCACCTGCCTCGGGCGGCTCGCTGGCGACCTCGCGCTGGTCTTCATGGGCAAGGGCGGTATTTACCTTACCGGCGGCATCGCCCAGAAGATCGTGCCGGCGCTGAAGACCGGCCTGTTCCGCGAAGCCTTTGAAGACAAGGCTCCGCACTCGGCGATGGTCCGGCAGATGCCGGTCTACGTCATCACGCATCCGCTCGCCGCGCTGGTGGGGCTGGCCGCCTTTGCGGGCTCGCCGGAGCGTTATGGCGTCGAGACACATGGCCGCCGCTGGCGCAAAAGCTGATTTGCCGATTGCGCCAGCGCTCGCGAGCGGGCATTAGCAAGCTCGGACGAACTGGCACTGGGATAGAAGACGAGTTGGCCTCGGACGGACAAGCACAGCCGGCGCGCGCCGCAGGTGGAGACGTTCTCCCGGTGCTTCGCCGCGTTCTTGCGGAGAACGCGCGCGAATATACCGGCCTCTACGCATTGGCGATCATCTGCCTTCTCGCAGTGGCGCTGGCAACCGCGGCGATCCCGTGGGTGATGAAGCCGATGATCGACGACGTCTTCTACAGCCAGCGCTTCGACCTGGTGCCGTGGCTGTGCGCGGCGATGGCGGGCGTGTTCATCGTGCGCGGCCTTGCCACCTACGGCCATTCGGTCGTGCTCGGCATGATCGGCAACAACCTCGTTGCCCGCTACCAGCAGCGCATCTTCGACCATTTGATGCGGCTTGGCCTCGACTTCTACACCGAGCAGCGCTCGGGCCAGCTGGCCGCGCGCGTCAACGAGAATGTGCTCGGCATTCGCGACATGCTGTCGATGACGCTGCGCGCCGTGGTCGGCGACGCGGTCATGCTGATTGCGCTGATCGTCGCGATGGTTGTGCTCGACCCGATGCTGTCGGTGATCGCCCTGCTGATCGGCCCGCCGCTGATCTATGTGGTCAACGCCGTGATGCGGCGCTTGCGCCGCGTTGCGCGGCAGGCGGTGGAGGTGAACTCCCGCCTCGTCGGCGCGATGCAGGAGGCAACCCAGGGCATCGCCGTGGTGAAGGCCTTCACCATGGAACAGCAGCTCTCGGCCAAAATGGCGGGGCTGATTTCCGAGGCGGAAGGCCGGGCGAACAAGATCGTCAAGGTTTCGGAGCGTGTGACGCCCATTACCGAAATGCTGGCGGGCTTTGCGGTTGCCGGCGTGCTGGCCTACTCGGCCTGGCGCGCGCAGGCCTATGGCACGCCGCCGGGCTCCGTGTTCGGCTTCATCACCGCGCTGCTGCTTGCCTATGATCCGGCGCGGCGCCTTGCCCGCGTGCAGGTCAATCTCGAGCGCTCGCTGGTCAATGCGCGCATGATCTATGAGCTTCTCGACCTTCCGCCGCGCCAGCGCGACCGCGCCGATGCCAGGCCCTTGCAGGTCAATGGCGGCGAGATCCGCGTCGAAAACGTTGCCTTCGGCTATGCGCCGGGCGAGCCGGTTTTGCGCGGCGTCAGCTTCGTGGCACGCGCCGGCCAGATGACAGCGATCGTTGGCGCGTCGGGTGCCGGCAAATCGACCATCGTCGCGCTGATCGAGGGCTTCCATGACCTCTCTGGCGGGCGCATTCTTATCGATGGGCAGGACATTTCCGGCGTGACGCGCGCCTCGCTGCGCTCGAGCATCGCCTATGTCTCGCAGCACCCGTACCTGTTCGAAGGCACGATCCGCGACAACATCCGCTATGGCCGCCCCGATGCGAGCGACGCCGAGGTCGAGGAAGCCGCGCGCCTTGCCTATGCCGACGAGTTCATCCGCACCCTACCGCAAGGCTACGACACGCCGGTCGGCGAGAATGGCGTGACCCTTTCGGGTGGCCAGCGCCAGCGCCTGTCGATTGCCCGCGCGATGGTGCGCAACGCCGCCATCCTGCTGCTCGACGAGGCGACCTCGGCACTCGATGCAGAGTCGGAAGCGCGGGTGCAGGCGGCGCTGGAGACGGTGATGAAGGACCGCACCACCATCGTCATCGCCCACAGGCTGTCCACGGTGGTGAAGGCGGACAATATCGTGGTGATGGAACAGGGCCGCGTGGTAGAGCAGGGCACGCATGCCGAGCTGCTGCACAGCCCCGTCGGCGTATATGCAAGGTTCCACCGGCTGCATGTCGAACATGCCGCCGCTGGCGTTGAAGAAGGTATCTGATCGTGAGCATGGGTCTTGTTGTCGTCGGCGCAGCCGGTCGCATGGGTCGTACGCTGATCCGCACGGTTGCCGAGACTGAAGGTGCAAAGCTGGTCGCAGCTGTCGAGCGCGCCGGATCGCCGTTCCTCGGCCAGGACGCGGGCGAAGTGGCTGGCGCCGGCAATCTCGGCGTGCCGATCACCGACGATCCACTCAAGGCTTTCGCCCGTGCCGACGGCGTGCTGGACTTCACCGCGCCGGCCGCGACCGTCGAGTTTGCCGGCTATGCCGCGCAGGCACGCATCGCCCACATCATCGGCACCACCGGCTGCACAGAGGCGGATGACGCCAGGATCCAGGCAGCCGCGCGCCACGCAACCATCGTCAAGTCGGGCAACATGAGCCTTGGCGTGAACCTTCTCGCCGTGCTCGTCGAGCAGGCGGCGAAGGCGCTTTCGGCAAGCGACTTCGACATCGAGGTTCTGGAAATGCACCACCGTCACAAGGTCGATGCGCCGTCGGGCACGGCGCTGCTGCTCGGCGAGGCGGCCGCGCGCGGACGCCAGATCAACCTTGCCGAAGAGAGCGTGCGCGTTCGCGACGGCCACACCGGCCCGCGCCCGGAAGGCTCGATCGGCTTTGCGACGCTGCGCGGCGGCTCGGTGGTCGGCGACCACTCGGTGATCCTTGCCGGGGCCGGCGAGCGCATCGTTCTTTCGCATCACGCCGAGGACCGGGCACTGTTCGCACGCGGCGCCGTGAAGGCTGCGCTGTGGGCCAACGGCCGCAAGCCGGGCCTCTACACCATGCGCGACGTCCTGGGGCTCTGATCCATTTTCATCCGAATTCGAACGACAGGGAGAATTGAATGTCCGGAACGCTGGTGCTTGTCCGTCATGGCCAGAGCGAGTGGAACCTGAAGAACCTGTTCACCGGCTGGCGCGATCCGGCGCTGACCGAGCAGGGTCATGCCGAGGCGAAGAAGGCCGGCCAGCTGCTCTCGGCGAAGAACATGAAGTTCGACATTGCCTTCACCTCCGAGCTGCAGCGCGCGCAGGTCACCTGCCAGCACATCCTCGACGGCGTCGGCCAGTCGGACCTCGCCACGATCCGCAACATCGCCCTCAACGAGCGCGACTACGGCGATCTCTCCGGCCTCAACAAGGACGATGCCCGCGCCAAGTGGGGCGAGGAGCAGGTCCACGTCTGGCGCCGCTCCTATGACGTTCCGCCGCCCGGGGGCGAGAGCCTGCGCGACACCGGCGCGCGCGTCTGGCCGTATTACATGCACACCATCCAGCCGCACGTGCTGCGCGGCGAGACGGTGCTGGTAGCCGCGCACGGCAATTCGCTGCGCGCGCTGATCATGGCGCTCGAGGGCCTGTCGGGCGAGGACGTGATCAAGGTCGAGCTGAACACCGGCGTGCCGATCATCTACAAGCTCAATCCGGATTCGACGGTGGCGTCGAAGGAAATTCTGGAAGGCTGATCGTCAGCTTCAGGCAGATGCGACAAGGGCGGCCGTCGAGCCGCCCTTTTTGTTAGCGCTGGCCGAGGATCAGCTTGCTGATCCGTGAAGCCACCGGCCACAGGATCGACGTGGCGACGAAGGCGATCGGCCAGGCGATGATGAACTGCGACATCCACATCGACACGGTGAACTTGTCGAGGCCAAGGGCGATGGCGGCCATGATGCCTGACATCGAGAAGGCCATGAGGCAGGTCATGACGATCTGGGTAACAATCTGGGTTTTGACGTCCATTTCAGTTCTCTCCGAAGGGACGGCGCTGGCCGGATGACCCGGCTACGATCACAGCACCGTCCCAAGTGGTTACTCAGGTTGGTGCCGTGGGTTCACTCTTCGAAGTGACTGCATCCCGCAGACGCGGGGGCTGGAATGACCACACCAGCCTCAAATCTTTTCGGCCTGGCGTGAATACCGCAATTCCAGCCGGTTTCAAGCGCGAGCGCACCGCTCGGCAAAAGAAAAGCCCCTGCGGAGGTCCGCAGGGGCTTTCCGATCGACTGTCAGGTCCGGCTGTTATTCGCGGTTGCCCAGGAACTGCAGCAGGAACATGAACATGTTGATGAAGTCGAGGTAGAGCTGCAGCGCGCCCATGATGGCCTTGCGGCCGGCAACCAGCGCGCCGTCACCGACGTAGTACATTTCCTTGATCTTCTGGGTGTCGTAGGCGGTCAGGCCAGCGAACACCAGCACGCCGATCGCCGAGATGGCGAACTGCAGCGCGGACGATGCCAGGAAGATGTTGACCAGCGATGCGATGATCAGGCCCCAGACGCCCATGATCAGGAACGAACCCATGCCCGTCAGGTCGCGCTTGGTCGTGTAGCCGAAGAGCGACAGCGCCAGGAAGGCGGTGGCGGTGATGAAGAACGTCTGGACGATCGAGGCGCTGGTGTAGACCAGGAAGACCGACGACAGCGACACGCCCATCAGGGCAGCGAAGGCCCAGAAGGTGGTCTGTGCAGCCGAAAGGCTCATCTTCTCGACGCGGAACGACAGGAAGAACACCATCGCCAGCGGAGCGAGCATCACGACCCAGCGCAGCGGCGAGCCATAGAGTGCGGCGCCGAGCGAGGTCAGCATCTTGCCGTTGCCGAGCTGAGCCACGGCAGCGGACGGGTCATTGGTGGTGGCAAGCATCACCGTGCCAAGTGCGGCAATGCCGGTAATCGCAAGGCCCAGCGCCATCAGGTTGTAGACCCTGATCATGTAGGCGCGCAGGCCCTCGTCGATACTGGCATCGGCGCGCGCACCGGCTGTCGCGACGCGAGCCTGGTAGTTGCGATATTCAGCCATGGAATCCTCTTTCCTTGCTTGCGTTCCGTCGGGTGTCGGGCAACCGCCCAGGCGCCGCTGGCGGAACTCCAGCATGCCTAAGCGGAATATGAGGATTCTTCGTGTTCAGAACAAGACCTTTATCAGCCTGAAATCCAGCGTGAGCATAGACTTAAGGAGCTATTTGCCGCGTCTAAAGGTTGCGAAGGACCGGTGCAGCCTTGTGTCCGAGCACCCGCCAGGTGCCAATCAGGCCGAATCCGACGGTGAGAACGAGGGCAATCACCACGGTCGAAAGCGCCACTTCCGGCAGGAACACCGATGGCAGCCGCATGATTCGTGCGACAACGAACCACGCTGCGACCCCGCCCGCGAACAGGGCGAACAGCGCTGTAGCCAGGCCGATGATCGAATATTCGAGCGAAAATGCCTGGATCAGCGTGCGGCGAGTCGCCCCGAGCGTCTTCAGCACCACCGCGTCGTGCACACGAGCGCGGTTTCCGGCGGCAAGCGCACCTGAAAGGACCAACACCGAAGCGATCAGCGCGACCGCCGCCGAGGCGCGGATTGCGACCGCCAACTGCGCGACGATGTCGTTCACGATCTCGAGAGCATCCTTCACGCGCACGCTGGTAACGCCCGGAAAGGTGCGGGTGACCGTGTTGAGGATGCGTGCTTCGTCCTCCGGGGCGGCCTTCGGGTCCGACAGAGTTGCAAGCCAGGAGTGTGGCGCGCCGGCGAAGGTGTTGGGCGAGAACACCATCACGAAGTTGATGGCGAGCGATTCCCACTGCACCTCGCGGAAGTTGGCGATGCGCGCGGTGATGTTGCGGCCAAGGACGTTGACGGTGACCGTGTCGCCGAGTTTCAGGCCGAGCTCGCGGCCTTCGCGTGCGGCGAACGACACCAGCGGCTCGCCCTCATAGTCCTGCGGCCACCACTCGCCTTCGCTCAGGGTCGAGTTTTCGGGGACGTTGCGGGCGTAGGTGATGCCGCGGTCGCCGCGAAGCACCCAGCGGCCTTCCGGCGGCACGTCGATGTCGCGCACGTCGACACCGTTGAGCGCCATGACGCGGCCGCGCAGCATCGGCACGCGGATCAGCTTTCCCTCGGGCGCCTCGCGCGCCAGCAGTTCGGCAAAGCCGTCGGCGTCGGCGCTCTGGATGTCGACGAAGAAGAAGTTCGGCGCCTGGGCCGGCAGGTTGCCGGCGATCTGGCGGCGCAGATTGCCGTCGATGAGGGCAAGCGTAACGAGCAGCGTCAGGCCAAGGCCGAGCGACAGCACGACGGAAGGTGTGAGCGCGCCGGGACGGTGGATGTTGCCGATGGCAAGCCGGAGCGCGACCGAGCGCACCCGGGGGCTCCTACGCGCCAGCCACTGGATGCCGACGCTGACGAGACGAAGCACGAGGAACGCGAAGATCGCAGCGCCGATGAAGATGACGGCGATGCGCCGGTCGCTCGCGGTCCAGATGGCAATCGCGGCCATCAGCACGGCGATGGCGAGCGCCGTCAGGACATAGACCAGGCGCGGCATGCCGCGCTGGTCAAAACCCATTTCGCGGAAGAGGGCGGTGGCCGGCACGTCGCGGGCGCGGCCGAGCGGCAGCAGCGCGAAGCCAAGCGTCACAAGGATGCCGAACAGGGCGCCGAGCGCCAGCGCGCCCGGGAAAATGCCGCCCGCTTGCGGCACGGGAAGGACCGAGGACAGGAAGCTTGCGGCCAGAGGCGGCATCAGCGCGCCAAGCACGACGCCGATGACGATGCCGACCGCCGAGATCATCATGATCTGGACGAGATAGATCGTGAAGACGAACCGGCCCGATGCGCCGAGGCTCTTGAAGGTCGCGATCACCGGCCGCTTGGCGTCGAGATAGGCGCGCACGGCGTTCGCCACGCCAACGCCGCCGACGACGAGCGCGGTGAGGCCCACCAGCGTCAGAAACTGCGAGAAGCGTTCGACATTGGCCGAGAGCGAGGGGGCGGCATTGGTGCGGCTGCGAATGCTCCAGCCGGCTTCGGGGAAGCCGGCGGTCGCCTGTTCGCTTATCTGTTCGATGGCGGCATCCGTGGTGCCGGCGGGCAGCCTGATCTTGTAGGCGTGTTCGATGAGGCTGCCGGGCTGGATGAGGCCCGAGGCGCGCAGGCCGTCGAGCGAGACGAGCAGGCGCGGCGCAAGGCCAAAGCCTTCCGACACCGCGTCGGGCTCGCTGGCGATGACGGCGCGGAGTTCAAATTCGGCCGTGCCGAGGCTGATGCGGTCGCCGACCTCAACGCCGAGCCGCTCGAAGAAGATTTCCGCTGCCGCCGCGCCCTGAACGCCGCCGCGTTCGCCGAACAGTTCCTCGCGGGATAGGGCCGGTTCCGTGACCAGCTCGCCATAGAGCGGGTAGATCTCGTCGACGGCCTTCACCTCGACCAGCGTCTGGTCGGAGCCATCGGGAAGACGCGCCATCGAGCGCATGTTGGCGCTGTGCGAGGTGGTGCCGAGGCCGTCGAAGAAGGCGTGTTCGCGCTCGTCCGCCTCGCGGTGGATCAGCTGGAAGCGCAGGTCGCCGCCCAGCAACGTCTGGCCTTGGCTCGCAACCCCTTGCGTGATCGCGCGCGCGACTGAGTTGACGCCGCCGATGGCGGCAACGCCAAGCGCAATGCAGGTGATGAAGATGAGGAAGCCGGAGAGGCCGCCGCGCATCTCACGCAGCGAAAATCGGACGGCGAGCCGGAGCGCATGCAGCGGTGACATTGCCTGCGCCGTCATGCAGGCACCGCGGCGAGTTCCGGAGTGGTCTCGATGCGGCCCGAGCGCATCGCGATCTGGCGTGTGCAGCGCGCGGCAAGCGACGGGTCATGCGTGACAAGCACGAGTGTCATGCCGCGCTCGGATGCCTTGTGAAACAAAAGGTCGGCGATTTGCCGGCCGGTCGCCTGGTCGAGATTGCCGGTGGGCTCGTCGGCGATCAGCAGCTTGGGTTCCGGCGCCAGGGCGCGGGCAATCGCCACGCGCTGCTGTTCGCCGCCGGAAAGCTCGCCCGGATAATGCGTGGTGCGCTCGGCAAGGCCGACGGCCGCAAGCTCGCGCGCCGCGACACCGAACGGGTCGGGATGGCCGGCAAGCTCCAGCGGCACGGCGACGTTTTCGAGCGCCGTCATGTTCGGGATCAGGTGAAACGACTGGAAGACGATGCCGACATTGCGGCCGCGAAAGGCGGCGATCTCGTCCTCGCTGCGGTCGTCGAGGCGCTGGCCCGCGATCCAGACCTCGCCGGAATCGACCCGCTCCAGCCCCGCAATCACCATCAGCAGCGTCGACTTGCCGGAGCCGGACGGCCCGACGATGCCGGTTGCTTCGCCGCTCGCCACCTCCAGGCTGACGCCCTTGAGGACGTGGACAGAAGAGGCACCTTCGCCCAATGTGAGCGATACGTCCTTCAGGCGGATGGCGGCTTCTTTCACGAGGCGATGATCCTATATGAGCTGCGGGCGTCGATCAGATATGGGTTGGAGCGGATGGCTTTCAAACGGTTTTACCGGCTTTTGCCGGCTGCGGTCTTCACTCTTCTGTTGGGCGTAATTGCCGCAGCGGCAGAACCGTACCGGATCGTCGGCTTCGGCGACAGCCTGATGGCGGGCTACCAGCTCGACGCCGGGCAGTCGTTTCCGGAGAAGCTGGAGGCGGCGCTAAAGGCGCGCGGGCATGACGTCACCGTCGCGAATGCGGGCGTTTCGGGGGACACGACGAGCGCCGGCCTTTCCCGGCTCGACTGGTCGGTGCCGGACGACACCGACCTCGTCATCCTCGAGCTCGGCGCCAACGACATGCTGCGCGGCATCGCGCCGGAGCTTACCGAAAAGAACCTTACCGCCATGATCGAGCGGCTGAAGGAGCGGGGCATTCCCGTGATCCTAGCCGGCATGATGGCCGCGCCGAACCTCGGCGCCGACTATGGCGACCGCTTCAACCGCATCTATCCTGAGCTCGCGGAAAAATACGAGCTGCCGTTCTACCCGTTCTTCCTGGATGGCGTCGCGGCTGAAAAAAGCCTGCTGCTCGAAGACGGCATGCACCCGAACCCGCAGGGCGTCGACCGCATGGTCGAGGGCTTTCTGCCGGTCATCGAGAAGGTGCTGACCGCGCGCACGCCCGACTGAGTTTCCGGTGCGGAACGTAGCTTGGGGGAACAATCAGGCTTGAACCGCCTTGTCATAGGTGTTTCGCTGGTATCAGTCGAATCGAGGAGGTAGCAATGCCTAGACTATTCACCGCCCTCGAGATACCGCGCGACGCTTCTCTCTCCCTGTCGCTGCTGCGTGGTGGACTTCCCGGCGCGCGCTGGATCGACACCGAAAACTACCACATCACCCTGCGCTTCATCGGCGACGTCGAAGGCCACGTTGCCGACGAGGTTGCCAACGCGCTCGACCGGGTCCGGCGCCCGTCCTTCAACCTGACGCTGTCGGGCGTGGGGGCGTTCGGGTCGAAGAAGCCGCATTCGGTCTATGCCGCGGTGGTGCCGTCGCCCGAGCTTTTGGCGCTGCAGGCGGAAATCGAGCGCATCTGCCAGCGCCTGGGCCTGCCGGCGGACCCGCGAAAGTTCGTGCCGCATGTGACGCTGGCACGGCTGCGCAACACCTCGCCGGTAGACCTTGCCCGCTACCTTTCCTCGCGCGGCAACTTCGCGGCGCTGCCCTACAAGGTCGGCCGCTTCGTGCTGATGTCGTCGCGCGATTCGGTCGGCGGCGGCCCGTATATCGTCGAGGAAGCCTGGCCGCTGCTCGATGCCGGCGGGGCGCGGGAGGCCGACACTCCTTTTTACGAGGCGAACAGGAGGTACCTGTGAGCCGCGACCGCCTGGACAGCGCCGCGATTGACGAAGCCCTGTCGTCTTTGAACGGCTGGGTGCTGGAAGAGGGCGGTGCCGCGATCCGCAAGGGGTTCAAATTCAAGAACTTCAGCGAGGCGTTTGGCTTCATGACGCGGGCAGCGCTTGCGGCGGAAAAGCTCGACCATCACCCGGAATGGTCGAACGTCTACAACAAGGTTGACGTGCGCCTGACGACCCACTCTGCCGACGGCCTCACCGCGCTGGATTTCGAGCTGGCGAAGAAGATGGACCGGTTCGCGGGGAACTGAGCTTCTGGCGGGTTAGGCAGCAGGGGCCCAGAGTACGCCCTGGTGCTTCTTCTTCCCCGCTGGTGGCGCGCGTCGTCGTTCCGCATGGATGGCCGGGTCAAGCCCGGCCATGACGAAGCTTGAACGAATTCGTGAACTCAGAACGGTCCAGCAAGGTGCAAGGCGGCCTTCCCGCGCTGTTTCCTCCCCTCCATGGCCGGGTCTAGCCCGAAGCTTGAGCGTGTTCGTGAACTCAGAACCGTCCAGCAAGGTGCCAGACCTCCTTCCCGACGCGTGCGTTGTCGTCGCGCGGGCGCTCATTGTTCCCGACCACATCACCACTTCGTCATGGCCGGGCTTGACCCGGCCATCCATGCCTGAACGTCTCCGCTCTCCCGGCGGCGGAGACGATCCCGGCAGCAGATGCAGCAACTTGCACAGAACTAAGCGCCGCTAGAGCGGGCCGACCCGCTCGACATCGCCTTCCTCGCCGACGAACAGCATCGTCACGTCCAGCTTCGACAGCGACTCCGCGGTTTCCTCGTGAAGCTTGCGGTAGCGCGGGATGTCGGGCAGGGCGACTGCGACGGTCGCTGCGGCGTTGCGGTGCTTCAGGCGCATCGCGGTGATGATGGCATGCGAATACCACTTCGGCGCCTGCGTGCTCGGATTGGTTCGCTTCTTTTCCCTGACCCGGCGCGGGTCGCGATACAGCCTCGACGGATAGCCCTTGGCTTCGACGATGAGAGCGCGTCCGTCCTTAAGAGCCCGGATGTCCTCGCCATGCTCCTTGGCGTAGGTGTCGGCCATGCTGACAATGGTCCACCCACCTTCGACAAGATAATCGATTACGGCATCTACGATATTACCTTCCCAATACCATTCGTTTGTCACGTCCATAGAAGTACCCTCCGCACGGGTACTGTTGAATTGCAATATTAGAAAACGGTAAAACTTACGCTGCGTAAGTTTTTGGGGCTTCGGCTCCGGAGGAACGCCTGGCGCGGCAAATCTTGCAATCGCGCTGGCTCTGCCCATCTTTCAGGGCATGGAGAAAGCCGCGATGAACGACGCCGATATTGCCGAAATCCTCGCACCCGTCAGCGACAAGGAAGACGCGAAGCGCGAAGAGAAGGTGCGCGCGAAATTCTGGCAGACGGTCAGGCGCGCGGCAAAGCACATCCCGTTCATGGAAGAGGTTGTTGCCGGCTACTATGCGGCGATGGACAAGCGCACGCCGTTGCGCGTGCGCGGCACGCTGCTGGCGGCGCTCGCCTATTTCGTCATGCCGGCGGACATGATTCCCGATTTCATCTTCGCCTTCGGCTTTACCGATGACCTTGCTGTACTGACCGCCGCGATGACCGCGATCCGCGGCCATATCCGCCCCGAGCACCTGGAACTTGCCCGCGAGGCGCTCGAAAAGGGGTAGATGCCACTGGACGGCGCCCGCTGGTTCGCCTTTAAGTCAAACTCTCGCCGCTTTTGCCCATTTCAACACCAAGCGTTGGGATGTGGCTTGCCGTTGTGCCGTCTGGAAACAGCCTGCACAGCGGCAGGGGGTTGCAATTGCGGGGTTCGCCGTAGCGCGGTTCATCCTTTAGTAACCCTCATTAATTTAGAATTGATACGTATTGGGCCTGATCGGACCAGTTCGATGGACCCTACGCGACCACGCACAAGGATAACGGTACGACGATGCGCGGAACCATTTTGACGATTTCCTGCCTTGCGGCGCTTGCCTTTGCTGCGCCGGCTTTTGCGCAGGCTGGGGCCACGAAAATTGGCCAGCACAACGCCTGGGGCACGTACTCCTACCAGGCCAATAGCGGCAAGGTTTGCTATGTTCTCACCGTTCCGACGGACAAGCAGCCCACCACCCTGGACCATGGCGACATCTTCTTCTTCGTGAGCCAGAAGCCGGGCCAGAACGTCTCCTACGAGCCGCAGTTCATCGCGTCCTACGATTTCCAGGAGAATTCGAAGGTCCGCGTCTCGGTCGGCGACAAGAGCTTCACCATGTTCACCCGCGGCCGTTCAGCCTGGATGGAGAACGCGGCTGAAGAGCCGGCCCTGATCGCAGCGATGCGCGCCGGGGCCGACATGAAGGTCCAGGCAACCTCGCGCCGTGGCAACGCGACCAGCTACACCTTCTCCCTGAAGGGCATCTCGGCAGCGCTGTCGTCGATCCAGACCTGCAGCTAAGAGTTCCGCGACAAGGTGATCTCATTCGGGGCCGTGACGAAGCGGCCCCGATCTGTTATGTGCAGGCAAAACTGGCACGCGGCCGAGGCCGCTCCTATATCTCCGGCCCATGACCCTATCGTTTGATCTCACCTCGCCTCAGACGCGCGCAATCCTGGCTGCTAACGCTGCCCGTGCGGCTGAAAAACCCTCGCTGATCGGCCTGACCCGCGAGGAGATGGCCGACGCGCTCGGCGAAATCGGCGTGCCCGAGCGCCAGCGCAAGATGCGCGTCCAGCAGCTCTGGCACTGGCTCTATGTGCGCGGCGTTTCCGATTTCTCGGAGATGTTCAACATCTCCAAGGATCTGCGCGCCGAGCTCGACCGCCACTTCACGATCGCGCGACCCGAAATCGTCGAGGAACAGATCTCGACCGACGGCACGCGCAAGTGGCTGTTTCGCTTCCCGCCGCGCGGGGCAGGGCGGCCGGTCGAGATCGAGACCGTCTATATTCCTGAAGAAGGGCGCGGCACGCTCTGCATCTCGAGCCAGGTCGGCTGCACGCTCACCTGCTCGTTCTGCCACACCGGCACGCAGAAGCTGGTGCGCAACCTGACCACCGAGGAAATCCTCGCTCAGCTGATGACGGCGCGCGACCGGCTCGGTGACTTCCCCGAGCGCGGCACGCCTGATGGCGCGATCGTGCCGGCCGAAGGCCGCAAGGTCACCAACATCGTCATGATGGGCATGGGCGAGCCGCTCTACAATTTCGACGCGGTCAAGAAGGCGCTGCTGATCGCCTCCGATGGCGACGGGCTGTCGCTCTCCAAGCGCCGCATCACGCTGTCGACCTCGGGCGTCGTGCCGGGCATCCAGCGCACCGGCGAGGAGATCGGCGTCATGCTCGCCATCTCGCTGCACGCCGTGCGCGACGACCTGCGCGACATGCTGGTGCCGATCAACAAGAAGTACCCGCTCAAGGAGCTGATGGAAGCTTGCCGGAACTATCCGGGCCTTTCCAACGCGCGCCGCATCACCTTCGAGTACGTGATGCTGAAGGACGTCAACGATTCGCTCGACGACGCCAAGGAGCTGGTGCGCCTGCTCAAGGGCATTCCGGCGAAGATCAACCTGATCCCGTTCAACCCGTGGCCGGGCACCAACTACCAGTGCTCGGACTGGGAGACGATCGAACGCTTCGCCGACTATGTGAACCAGGCGGGCTACGCATCGCCGATCCGCACGCCGCGCGGCCGCGACATTCTCGCCGCCTGCGGCCAGCTCAAGTCGGAATCGGAGCGCATGCGCAAGACCGAGCGCCTGGCGCTCGAAGCCATGATGATCGCAGGCCACGGCGAAGATTGAGCGGCTTCTTCGCCTATTTCCTGCGCTTCTTCCTGATCCTGATCGGCTACGCTTGCGCCGCGCTCGGCGCGAGCGCGTTCATCCACCTGCTGCTGGTCGGCTTGTTCGAGCTGACCAGCGAGGAGTTCGCCTTCATCTCCGGCGGCTTCTTCGTCTCGGTTCCGATCGTCGCGCTGTTCGTCAGCTACTTTGCCTTCTTCCCCGCCATGATCGCCATTGCAATCGCCGAAGTCGCGGCGCGCCGCGACTGGCTGTTCTTTGCGATCGCGGGAGGAGTGGTGGGCGTTGCCGCCGTCTACATTCGCGGCCTGACGCTGTGGACCGATGAGGGGCTGTCGCAGCCGATGCTTGCCATCGGCGCCTGCGCCGCCGGCATCGCCGGCGGTCTCTGCTACTGGCTGGTGGCCGGTTCCTCGTCAGGCATAAGGCGAGATGTTTAATTCGCCTGCGCGGTCAGGATCTTGATCGCGAACGCCGAAAAGACCCCTGCGAACAGATAGTCGATCGCGCGCATGACGCGCGGGGAGCGCCGCAGCATCCGCGAGAAGCCGTCGGCTGCCAGCACCATCGGCACCGTCAGCGGCAGCGCGAGGACGATGAACATGATGCCGAGGAAGAACAGCTTCTTCGGCGCATGCGGATCGCTTGCCGAGACGAACTGCGGCAGGAAGGTCATGAAGAACAGCAGGATTTTCGGGTTCATCAGGTTGATGACGAGCCCGGTCGCCCAGTTGCGGAAGATCGAGCGCTGCGGCGCATCCTCCTGCGCCTGCGGCGAGAAGGCCGAGCCGCTGCGCACCGCCTGGAAGGCGAGCCAGACGAGGTAGCCGGCGCCGAAAATCTTGAGGCCGAGGAATGCCTCGGGCGATGCGACGATCAGCGCCGAAAGGCCAAGTGCGACGAGCGTCGTGTGAATGACGATGCCGGTCATGGCGCCCGCCATGCAGGCAAGGCCCGCAGCGCGGCCCTGCGACAGCGCGCGGCCGACGAACAGGGTCATGTCCGGGCCCGGCGTGAGCGTGATGATCAGCACCGCCACGGCAAAGGGCGCAAGAACGGAAAATTCGGGAACGAAGTTCGAGAAGCTCATGATGGCAGGTCCACGAAGATGGGAGAGCTATATCGCAATTGCCGATGCCATGCGACGGCTCCGCACCATCAATTCTTCGCTGTTCCTGACGAATCGGACGGCTTTCCTGCCGCAGTCTCGGAAGGGGGAGCAGCCGCTTCGGATTCGGCAGCGTCGGGTGCCGGTTTTTCGTCACCCGTGGGTTTTGACTGCTCTGCAGGTTCTGGTTGCGCTGGGGCCTCGGTCGTGGAGGTAGCGGCCTCCGACGGGCTGGGGTCGGCAGGCTTCTCCTCGGCCTCGTAGGCCGGCGCAGGATCGGCATCAGAGGTCGGGTTTACAGGCTGAGCACCGACCGCTTCCGCGTCAGGTGTCTTTTGCGCTTCGGTCCCGGCAGCCTCTTCCCCAACCGGCGTGTCGGCAACAGGCGCTTCCTCTGCCGGCTCTGCCGTTTGCGGCGTCTTCTCTTCTACCGCTTCCGGCTCTTCCTTCGCACCAAAGATGCGCTGGAAGGCATAGCGGCCGCTCTCCCATCGCCAGACCTTCGGCTCGTCATCGACCCGCGTCGGCAGCGAGACGATGTCCGGCCAGCCTTCGGTTTCGGCGTTGCGGTCGAGGAAAACCTGCGCGTTTTCGCTGTCATAGACCTCGCGCCAGCTGCTCTGTGGCTGTTCCTGGCTGGTCTCTTCCTTCTGCTCCGCCGGGAATTCCGCGAAAGCGGTGATGTTGCAGCCTGAGGAGCCGTAATACCACCACGAGCCGCAAAGCCGCGTGAAGACGAGCCGCCGCTGTTCGCCGAGACTGATGCTCGCCGCCTCGATCTTCGGTTTCGCTGTGGTCGCGTAGGTGAAGTCGTGAATGTCCTTCGCGCGCAGCTCCTGCACCAGCTCGACGCTTTTCCGGTCGGCGGAGAACTTCACTTCCTCATAGGCTGACATGTCGCGCTTTGCGCACGCGGCCTCGACGGCGCGGACCGCCTGACGCGAGCCGCGCAGCGGTACCGTGATATCGCCCAGCGTGTCCTCGAGCAGCCCGGAGAAGTCGATCTCGAGACGCTGTCCGGCCATCAGCGGTTCGAGCAGGTCGCGGGTGATGGCGAGCGTGACCGCCGTGTCCTTTATGTCGGCTTTCACCGGATGGGCATTGCCGTCGACGCGCAGCTCCGCCTTCCCCTCGCCGGGAAGCGCGGCCTCGCGAAGCTGGAGCGTCAGCGTCCACTCGAATTCCTCGCAGGAAAGCTCGCCGCTCTCGATTGCCGGGTGGTTGCCGACCGGCAGCGAGGCGCGGCGCGAATCCCTTTCGGCGACCCAACGCTCGGGTCCCTTCGCGGCGGCGGCCGTCGGGAGCATCGAGCACGCCAGCATCGCGAGGACAATGAGCCGTCGCGGCCCGTCGGTGGTCAGAACCGGCAAGGAAGTCTCCGTCAGCAGGGAATCAGTTAGCGCGACTTTATCGCCGGCAAGTAAGGCAACAAGATCGCAGGACCTCACGTTGTTATGATGTCGCCTTGCCCGAAAGCGCATTCCTGCTAAAAGTGCCGCGAACCTACAGGCGGGATGATCGTCCCGCGAACGAACCGGGTGCGACATGTCCAAGTGGAAAGACGTCAAGAAGGTGGTGCTGGCCTATTCCGGCGGCCTCGACACCTCGATCATCCTGAAGTGGCTGCAGACCGAAGTTGGTGCGGAGGTCGTGACCTTCACCGCTGACCTCGGCCAGGGCGAAGAGCTGGAGCCGGCGCGCAAGAAGGCCGAGATGCTCGGCATCAAGGAAATCTACATCGAGGACGTACGCGAGGAGTTCATCTCGAACTTCGTGTTCCCGATGTTCCGCGCCAACGCGCAGTATGAGGGCCTCTACCTGCTCGGCACTTCGATCGCGCGCCCGCTGATCTCCAAGCGCCTCGTCGAGATCGCCGAGGAGACCGGCGCCGACGCCATCGCCCACGGCGCGACCGGCAAGGGCAACGACCAGGTCCGCTTCGAGCTGTCTGCCTACTCGCTGAACCCGGACATCAAGGTGATTGCACCGTGGCGTGACTGGACCTTCAAGTCGCGCACCGACCTGATCAACTTCGCCGAGCAGCACCAGATCCCGGTTGCCAAGGACAAGAAGGGCGAGGCGCCGTTCTCCGTCGACGCTAACCTCTTGCACTCGTCCTCCGAGGGCAAGGTGCTCGAGGATCCGTGGCAGGAGCCGCCGGAATACGTCCACATGCGTACCATCTCGCCGATGGACGCGCCCGACAAGCCGACGGAAATCACCATCACCTTCAAGAAGGGTGACCCGGTCGCGCTGAACGGCCAGGAGATGTCGCCGGCAACCCTGTTCAAGGCGCTCAACGACCTCGGCCGCGACAACGGCATCGGCCGCCTCGACCTCGTCGAGAACCGCTTCGTCGGCATGAAGTCGCGCGGCGTCTACGAGACCCCGGGCGGCACCATCCTGCTGCAGGCACACCGCGCGATCGAGTCGATCACGCTCGACCGCGGCGCCGCTCACCTCAAGGACGAGCTGATGCCGCGCTATGCGGAGCTGATCTACAACGGCTTCTGGTTCTCGCCGGAGCGCGAGATGCTGCAGGCGCTGATCGACAAGAGCCAGGAAGACGTCGAGGGCGAGGTTCGCCTCAAGCTCTACAAGGGCAACGTCATCGTCACCGGCCGCCGTTCGCCGAAGTCGCTGTACTCGGACGCGCTGGTCACCTTCGAGGACGACCGCGGCGCCTATGACCAGAAGGACGCAGAGGGCTTCATCCGCCTCAACGCGCTGCGCCTGCGCACGCTCGCTGCCCGCCGCCGCAAGGGGTAAGCCGTTCCGGCGGCGGTGCGGCGGCACTTCGGCCGCCGCCGCTCCTGTCACACCGGCTGAAATGAGCTGAATTTTAAAGGGCCCCGCATCTTAACGGATGCGGTGGCCCTTCGGTTTTGCGGGCGGGCAGGCCGAGGTTCCTGCCCGACACGAGGCGCTATTTTCGCAACCGAGCTTCGCCGTCGCTGCGAGGTCGTAGGCGAAAGGCCGGGATGTCGTGGGCTGATCGCGCTCAAAGTTTTATGCGCGGCGCTCCACGAGCCCCCTCCGTCGCCTTCGGCGCCACCTCCCCCGTAAACGGGGGAGGATCCTCGGTCGGCGCCTGTATTTTTTGGGTTGCGTTCCATCGTCGGCCATCCATGCCTGAACGGTCAAGTTGTCGCGGCGGAACAGAGGTGGCGCGACGGACCCGGGATCCTCCCCACGTGTGGGGGAGGGGACCATGCGAAGGCGGTGGAGGGGGCGTCTGGAGCTGTGGTCCGCGAACTCGCTTCCCTACCTTGAAAGTTCGTCCCCGCAGGATCCAGGAAACGAAAAAGCCCGGTTGCGCTGGCAACCGGGCTTGTCGTTGTCTGCTGGAGCCCCTTGGGGGCCCCGGGGATTGGTCCGGATGCCGGCGGCTTACTTGCCGTCGATGTCGCGGGCCATGATGGCGATTGCCTTCTGGTAGACGCCGGCGTCGTTCCAGCCCTTGATGGCGGCGAAGTTGGGTTCGCCTTCCTGGTAGCCGGCGCCGGGGCGCCAGCCGTGGCCGCGCAGGAAGTTGGCGGTGGAGGCCAGCGCGTCGGCGCGCGAGCCGATCAGGTCGATGCGGCCGTCGCCGTCGCCATCGACGCCGAACTTGACGACGTTCTCGGGCAGGAACTGCGTCTGGCCGATTTCGCCATGCGCGGCACCGATCGCGTCGGCGCGCAGGTGACCACGGTCGACGAGAGTGAGGGCGGCGTTCAGCTGGCGGGTGAAGAATTCGCTGCGGCGGCAGTCATAGGCAAGCGTGGCAACGGCGGAGACGATGTTCTGGTTGCCGAGGAAGCTGCCGAAGCCGGTTTCCATGCCCCAGATCGCCAGCAGCACGCCCGACGGCACGCCATACTGGCGCTCGATCTGGTTGAAGAGCTGCGCGTTCGCCTGCTTCAGCTGCTTGCCCTTGCGGACGATGGTCGGGGCACCGCGCTTTTCCATGAACTGGTTGAGCGAAAGCTTGAAGCTCTTCTGGCCGCGATCGGCCTTGATCGTCGCGGTGTTGTACTTCGTGCCTTCGAGCGCGTTCAGCGCGCGCTGGCCGAAGCCGCGTGCCTGCGCCTGTGCCAGGAAGTCCTTCTTCCACGCGTTGAAGCCGCTGCCGTCATTTCCGCAGCTTGCGGCTTGCGCAATGCCAGTGGAAAGACCGACAGAAAGAAGCGCTGCCGCAAGCAGCTTAACTTTCGTCCGCATCATCCTTGCTCTTTCTCCTCGGTTGCCTGAGTGGCACCATCAGTGCCTGTCCTTTGCCAACAATGTCACCCGGGCCCGCATGGACGCGTGATGCGGCAAATCCGGGGCAATAGAGCACAAATTCGGAAACAGTCTGTCACCGCGGCGCCGCAGTGTCACTTTTATGTCGCTATGCGGACACGCGGCCGGACCGCTTGCCGCGTGGCAGACCCTGACCAATGTGAGGAGAAGACGATGCTCGTCAAGCGGATTGTTGCAAACATCGCCACGCCGGACCCGGCAGCCGCACGCGCCTTCTATGGCAATGTGCTCGGCCTTGAGTTCGCCATGGATCACGGCTGGATCGTCACCTTCGCTGCTCCTGCGGTGGAGGCAAGGCCGCAGGTCAGCTTCCTGAGCGAGGGCGGCTCCGGAACGCCGTTGCCGGATCTTTCCGTCGAGGTCGATGACGTTGACGGGATGCTGACGCGGGTGACGCGGGCCGGCATCGCGATCGAATACGGGCCGGCCGACGAGCCCTGGGGCGTGCGGCGCTTCTATGTCCGCGATCCGTTCGGGCGGCTCATCAACATCCTGCAGCACAAGTAGTTTTCATGCCTCGTACGCCGCGAGGGCACGGCGTGCCTTCCGCGACGGAGGCGAGGCGGTGCCGTCTTTTTGCGTCAGCGCCAGCAGCGTTGCGGCGCCCGGCGGGACGAGTTCCGCGATCCGCTCCAGCGCGCTGGCCACAACCTGCTGCGGGGTGCGCGCCCAGCGGATGACGAAGACGACCGCGTCGGCGTGCTGGCAGAGGTAAAGGCCATCGACGAGCGGCTCCAGGGGCGGCGTGTCGAGGATAACGTAGTCGAAGTTGCGCCGCGCCGAGGCGATGATCTGGCGGAAGGCTTCGCTCGCGACAAGTTGATCGGTCGGCAGGTCCGCCCGCCGCGCGCCGACGATGGACACGGCGGGCGAGATCGGGTCGCGAACGAGGATGCCGGACAGATCGCGATTGGGCGCGCTGCGGAGGAGGATGTCGATCAGGCCGGTCGAAGCATCCACGGCCAGATGATGGTGGAGGCTCGGCTTGCGCATGTCACAGTCGATGATGAGCACGTTGCGGCCGGAGAGCGCGTAGGTGCGCGCGAGCGAAAGGGCGAGCGTCGTCTTGCCTTCGCCGGGAAGCGCCGAGGAGACGACGATGACCTGCCCGCGCTCGGCGCCCGCCTGCGACAGCGCCCGTTGCAGCGACGCATCGAGAATGGCGCGCATCTTCCGCACCGCTTCCGAATAGGTCGACAGCGGCGCCTCGACCACGGCATCAGCGACGGAGCCGGATCCACGCAGGGCGGGCGGCAGGACCGCGGCAACGCGCCGGCGCAGCACCGCCTCGACCTGGCGGGCGTCGGTGAAGCCGCCAAAATAGTTCTCGAACAGGAAGGCGAGGGCAATGCCAAGTCCGAGCCCGCCAATGCCCGCGAGGGACAGGATCAGCGGCTTGTTCGGGAATACCGGTCGCGCGGCCGGAAAGGCGGTCGAGACGACGCGGCTGTCCGACATCTGGATCGAAGCCTCGGTTTCGAGCGCCTGAAGGCGGGAAAGCAATGCCTCGTAGCTGGAAGCGGCGACCTGCGCCGCCTGCTGCAATCCGTAGAACGGCGTCAGGATTTCCGGCGGCAGGTGCCCTTCGAGCACCTTGATCGAGAGCCGCTGCCGGCGTTCTGCGATTTCGCTGTTGGTGCGCGCGAGGGTGGCGCGCAGCCGCGAGAACTCATCATCGGCAACGCTTGCCAGCGCGCCTTCGACTGCCGACAGGCTGTCGTGGGTGGCGGCGTCCGCCGGCATGCCGAGATCGGTGCGGCCCAGTCGCTGCATCAGTTCGATCCGCTGCTTTTCGAGTTCCATCGCCTCGGGCGCCTGCAGCGTCCGGGCAAGGCCCGTCCAGTCGGAGCGGGCAAGCTGGGCCTGCAGCCGGTCCATGCGCAGACGAGTCGTATTCGACTGGCCGAGCAGCGTGTCGAGCTCGGCGTGCAATTGCTCGACGTCGCTGTTGCCCGTCGCGGTGATGACCTCGTCTATGTTATCGACGAGGTAGTTGCGGAAGGCCGTCTCGGCGGCCACGACCGCCGCGCGCGCGTCCGTGAGCTGGCTTTCGATCTTGTCGCGGCCGGCGAGGGTTGCTTCCACCTTCCGCTCAAGCTGGCGGGCGATGTAGGTTTCGGCCACAACGTTGGCGAGTTCCGCCGCCCGCGCCGGATCGCTCGAGCGCGCACTGATGGCGATGACATGGGTGGAGCCGCGCCGCTGTACGGAGATGTTTTTCCGCAGCCGCTCCAGCGCCTTCATCCCTGCTTCTTCTGCGCTCGGTGGCTGCAGGAACGGCAGGGGCAGGATGCGGCTGATTGTGTCGGAGAGCGAAGGAGCAGCGCCGTATTCCGGATCGGTGGAGAGGTTTCCCCGGCGCTAACGGCAAGAAGAATCTCGTCGGAGCGGATGATCTCGACCTCGCTGTCGATGCGGGCGCTGTCCGCCGAGCCACTACTAGCCGGGCCGGCCGTGTCGAGAAGGTTCTTCCGGCTCGGATCGAACAGGACGAGCGTGGTGGACGTGTAGATCGGCGGCAGCAGGAGGACGATGACGGCGGCGGCTGCGATGCAGAAGGCGGTCGTCAGGATGAGCAGTCGTGCGTGCCGTCGCAGTAGTTCAACGAGGTGGCGAAGATCGGTCTCTCTAGCTGGCTGCCGACTGTGCGCGGGAAACGGCGGTGCCGCTTCGCCAACCACATAAGGCGTCCAGGTACTGCCGAAACTGGTTCCCATCGCCCAGGCTCCCCTATCCCCCATAGGAGTAATTGTTTAGAAAATTAGAATGAAAGCAAGTATTATTGAAGCTGATTGGGCATGGCGGAGCTGTTACTTGAGGAGGCAGGAGACAAGCGTCCAGCAATACTGTAGCTTCTAGTGTCTCCAGTGCGCGGAAACGGGTCCCCGTGCATAAGCCGGGGATGCGGCAGGTTCGAACGAAGTCTCTAACGCTGCATTAAGGTGCTCATACCTAGGCTCGTGGGGACGAGCAGGAGACGGTGCAGATGATGGCAGTTCTGGCGACGGGCATGATCGGCATGGTGCTGGCGATGCGCTGGCCGGTCGCCGTCTGGTTCGTCGCCGGTCTTGCAGTCATTGCTTTCGCGATTATCTCCTCTTCCTCCGTGGCTGACGCGCTGTTCCAGGCCGCATCGTGGCTGGTTGCCTACAATCTTGGCCTCGCCTTGGGCCTTGCGACGCTCGAATGTCTGCACTGCCGGCGCCTGCAGCAGGCGCGCGTGCGCGCAAGGCGCCGCTGATCCTTAGCCCTAAAATCCGCCGGTTCCGGTTCGGCTGTCGCGTCGCTGCCATTTGCTGCAACCGCTGCCCGTGCTAGTGCGGTCACTGAAGCGCCGTCCGGCGCCATTTCTTTGCGAGTAGGGACGAGCGAGCCAGCATGTTGGACGTGAACCTGACCGAAATCGTCGTCATCATCGTGGGCCTGCTGGCTGCGGGGGCGGTGACCGGCATCCTCGCCGGCGTGTTCGGCGTGGGCGGTGGCGCAGTGATCGTGCCGGTGCTCTACGAGCTTTTCCGCGTGCTCGAGGTGCCTGACGAAATCCGCATGCCGCTCGCGGTCGGCAGCTCGCTTGCGATCATCATCCCCACCTCGATCCGCTCGTTCACGGCGCACCACAAGCGCGGCACGGTGGACCTGTCGATCATCCGGGTGTGGGCGGTGCCGGTGGTGCTGGGCGTTGTCGCGGGCGGCGTGATTGCCCGCTACGCGCCGGCGGACCTCTTCAAGGCGGTGTTTATCGTCGTTGCCGGTGTCTCGGCGCTCAGGCTCCTGTTCGGCAAGGACAGTTGGAAGATCTCCGACACCATGCCCGGCAAGCTGGTGATGCGCCTCTACGGTGTGCTGATCGGCGTGCTTTCGTCGCTGATGGGCATCGGCGGCGGGCAGCTCTCGAGCCTGTTCATGACCTTCTATGGCCGGCCGATCCACCAGGCGGTGTCGACCTCTTCCGGCCTCGGCGTGCTGATCTCGATTCCGGGCGCACTGGGCTACATTCTGGCCGGATGGCCGCGTGCGGCCGAGTTTCCGAACGTCGCGATGATCCAGCCGCCGTTCGCGCTCGGCTTCGTGTCGCTGGTGGGCGTGCTGCTGATCACGCCGACCAGCGTCATGACCGCGCCGATCGGCGTGAAGATTGCGCACGCGCTGCCGAAGCGGAAGCTGGAGGTTGCCTTCGGCTGCTTCCTGTTGCTGGTCTCGGCCCGCTTCCTGTTCGAGCAGATCGCCGGCTACTTCTAAGCCGGGCCGTAGCTGCGCGGGAAGGTGGACACGGCGAAGGATGCCACCTCGACGCCGTGGCGCAAGGCTTCTTCCAGCGAAGCGCCGGCCACATGCCGGGCGAGATAGGCGGCATTGAAAGTGTCGCCGGCGCCGACGGTGTCGATCACCTCGACCTTTGGCGCGGCAAGCTTGATGTCTTCGCCATCGCGCCATGCGACCGCGCCTTCGGGCCCGCGCTTGACCACCAGCGTCGAGGCGGATGGGAGGAGACCCAGTATGGCGTCGGCGCCGCCAAAGCCCGAAACCTCCTCCTCGTTGAGCAGGATGTGGTCGGCAAGGCCAAGCCATTCGACGAATGTCTGCCGGAATTTTTCGGTCCAGCCCTGCGGGGGCCAGCCGGGATCGATCGCGGTCTGCCAGCCGCGGCTGCGCAGTTCAGCAAGGATGCGGCTCGTCGCATTGCGGATGCGCGGCATTAGGAGATTGCCGGAGAGGATGGCAACGGAGCCCTCGCGCGGGGCACGCTCGATCCGCTCAAGCAGAGGTTCGGGTGCCGCCCGCTGCAGATGGCCAGGCGTCGTGAAAAAGGCGCGGTCGCCGCCCGTGTGGACGATGCCGACCGTCGTCGTCGTCATGCCGGGATCGACGATCCAGTCGCTGAAGCGCGCGTCGAACTCGCCACGCAGCCAGATGCCGTTCGGGTCGTCGCCGGTAGAGGCGACGAGCAGGTGCGGCTCGTCGAGGCCCGAGAGCGCCAGAGCGGTATTGCCGGCAGAACCGCCGGCGCGCATTTCGGCGCGCTCGACCTCGATCTCGGTACCGATGGCCGGCCAGCCATCGACCGGGCCGAGGACGAGGTCGACATTCACATTGCCGAGGACGAGGATGGGCGCGGTCATCCTTCGCCGTCCGTTACTTTCGAGGAGCGCTGCGGCACGCCCATGTCGGGCACGCGCTCAGCCGCCGCGTCGATGACGAGCGCCTGCACTGCCGGCAGGACCCGCGCGATTGCGGCAAGTCCCTCGGCCTGCGGCAGGCGGATGATGGTCGCGCCTTCGACGTCCGGCATGTCATCGCCGATGTCGAACATGACGAGCGGCACGCCCCACGAGTGCGCCTGCCAGGCGAAGCGCGTGATGTTCATGGCGTCAGGACCGGCGGGACGGACAAGCAGAAGCGCGGTGGAGGGACCGAGAGCCTCCTGCGGTCCGTGGATCAGCTGTCCGAGCTCGAGCGCGATCGCAGGCGTGCGGGCAAGCTCCATATAGGTCAGCGCGCAGCATTCGAGCGCTGGCACGCACTCGCCGCGCGTGGCGAGGAACAGCGACGAGCAGCCGGACAGCGCCGAAACGGCTGCCTGAGGCAGATCGGGATGCGTGAACGGCTGCGCCCAGAGGGTCCGCAGATCCGAAACGTCGGATCCAAGCGCCTCCAGTACGGCTGCATGCAGCGCGAGCGTGATGACGATACTGCGCGTCGCCGCGAACGGGATCTCGCGCGGACCGGCGCCGATCAGCGACGGTACCGAGGACCCGAGCACGCTGTCGGCCTGCAGCGTCAGGCCGAAGACATCGGCACGATCAGGGTTGCGGTTAAGCCAGAGGCGGACCTCGCCGGAATTACCGGACTGGGAGGTCAGCATCACCACGCGCTCGAACGGCGTTTCCGGCTGGCGCAAGTCTTCCGAGATCGGTTCGGCATGCGCATCGATGCCGGCCGCGCGGTAGAAAGCCACCGCCATGCGGTTTGCCCAGTGCGAGGCGCCCATGCCGAGGAGAAGCAGCCGGCCCGACTGCCGCAGGCGCGCTGCGATTTCCGCAGCGCGTTCGCGGTTGGTGTCGAGACTGGCGAGAGCGTCGGCGTTCTGCCGGCGCATCTCGTCGGAGAGCAGGTCGCGCGGGCTCTGCGCCTCAGCGCGCACGTGCGACGACAGGGACATAGTTCTCCAGCTCCGGTTCCGGGAAGCGGACGGTGCGGCCAAGCTCCGAAGACATATAGAGGCCCATCAGGATCTCGACGACCGCGAGACCGTCATGGAACGTCTCGAGCGGCGTTTCGCCCTTGCGGAAGCACTCGACCATGTGGCGGTTCTCATCGGTGTAGCCGTAGACGCCGGCCTCGTCCTCGAGCACCGGCATCAGACCCTGCTCGGCATTCTGCTTCTCGACCAGGTCTTCGCCCTCGGCGCCGGTGACGGCGCGCGACATGAACACCTTGAGGCCAGTCGAAAGCGAGTTGAACTCCATCGCATATTCCGGCCCGAGCAGTTCGAGCTGGATACGCAGGCCAGCGCCGACATAAGCCCACGAGGTCGTCGCCTCGATCATCAGCTCGTTGCCGTCCTCGTCCTCGAGCTCCACCGTGCCCCGTGCGAAATCCTCCGACGGACGATTGCGGTAGTCGACCTCCGCGCCGAACCGGCTCTTGAGCTGGTCGGCATAGAACGGCCGCGTCCACTTGAGATTCGCCACCGTGCCGTTAACGGCCTTGACCTTCAGCGAGTTGCGCTTTGCGCCCGGCGCGGTGAGCAGGTGACGCGCGACTTCGACCGAGTGGCACATCATGTCGGACAGAACGCCGCCGCCCTGCTTGTCGCCCTGCCAGAACCACGGCTCGTGCGGGCCGGAGTGTTCTTCCGCGGCGCGGGCGAGATACGGGCGACCGGTGGTCGAGGCTGCCCGGCGCCAGATGATCTCCTTGCCGCGCAGGACGGGCGTGCAGAACACCTGGTTTTCGAGATAGCCGTGGTTGAGCCCGGCATCATCGACGAGGCGAACCATCTCGCGTGCCTCGGCAACCGTACGCGCTAGCGGCTTTTCGCAGGCAACGGCGAAGACCTTGCTGCGGCCGTCCTTCTTGAGGCGGTGCAGCTCGCGCATGACGCCAAGGCGGGTGTCGTTCGGCGACAGGATCCAGATCGCGTCGACGTCGTCGGCGGTCAGCAGCGATTCCAGCGTCTCATGGGTGCGGCAGGTACCGAGGCCGAGCTCTGCGACGGCATCGGCGAACTTCTGGCGCTTCTCGGCGCTGCGGCTGTAGACGCCGGTGACATCGACATTGCGCACGCCCACCATCGACTTCAGGTGGAAGTGGGCGATGAAGCCCGAGCCGACGAAGCCGACGCGCAGTCTGTCTCTGATCTCAGCCATGAAATAACTCTCCCTCAGGTCATGCGGACGGGACCGGTGGTCCCGCGAATTTTCAGCGTGGTAGGCATCACGATGGGCTCGGGCGAAAGCTCAGCCTCGCCCATCACGTCGAGCAGCAGCGACATTGCCTTGCGGCCGATATCGGCGCGCGGCTGGCTCACCGTCGTCAGCGGCGGGAACAGCGCCTTGCTCAGATAAATGTCGTCGAAGCCGACCACCGAGACGTCGCCCGGCACGTCGAGCCCACGGCGGCGAAGCTCGTGGATGACGCCGAACGCCATCTCGTCATTGGCGCAGAAGATCGCCGTCGGCGGCTCGGGCAGGTCGCAGAGTTTCGCGCCGAGTTCGTGCCCGGTTGCGAGCAGGTAGTCGCCGCGCTGCTCGTAGCCCGGCAGGATCGGCAGGTTCGCTGCCTCCATAGCCGCGCGCCAGCCGTCGCGGCGCAGCGTCGCCATCACCTCCGGCAGGGGGCCGGTGAGGTGGGCGATGCGCGTGTGGCCGAGGCCGATCAGGTGCTCGACCGCCTCGCGCGCGGCGCGGAAATTGTCGACCTGCACATGCGGCAGGCCATAGCCTTCGATGGTTTCGAGGGCGACCACCAGCGGCAGGCGCGACAGCGCCTCGCGCTCGGCCTCGAGTTTTGGCGGCAGCTTCCCGGTCATGAGGATCATGCCGTCCGCATGGCCGTCGCGGAGCATGTCGAAATACTCCATCTCGCGGCGCCGGTCGTTCTGGGTATTGCCCATCAGCACCGCGTAGCCGGCGGCACTCGCCGCTTCCTCGACGCCCTTCATGACCTCCAGATAGAACGGGTTGCCGATGTCGCGCACGACCATCAGCACCGACATCGAGCGCTGGGTGCGCAGATTGCGGGCGCTGACGTTCGGCCGGTAGTTCATCGCCCGTGCCGTCTCGCGGATCCGGCTCAGCGTCGGCTCGGCAACGAGCCCGCTGCCCGAAAGCGCGCGCGAGACAGTGGCGGGCGACACGCCCACCTTCTCGGCGATGTCCTTGATCTTGGGCCTGCGACCGCTCATGCGCGCATGGCCTTCCCGCGGCCGTAGAACAGCATCAGCAACAGGAGCGTTGCGCCAAAGATCATCTGGCGGCCGGATTCGTCGATGTTGACGGTGGTCAGGATGCCCTGCAGCACGGTCAGCATCATCGCACCCGCCATGGTGCCGGTGTAGCCGCCCTTGCCGCCGGCAAGCGACGTGCCGCCGAACACGACCGCAATGATCGACGGGAGCATGTACTGCTCACCGACATTGGCGAAGGACGAACCCGAATAGCCGATCAGGCAGATGCCTGCGATGGAAGCAAAGACGCCCGACAGCGCAAACAGCGAGATGCGGATCGCGGCGACCGGCACGCCCGCCATGCGCGCCGCCTGTTCGTTGGACCCGATCGCATAGATGCGATGGCCGTAGACGGTGCGCGACAGAAGGAAGGCGAGGAACAGGCCGATCAGCACCCACAGCCAGATAATGCCGGGAAGGCCGAGCAGGATCGGCTTGGTGACGAACTGCGACAGGCCCGGCGCCGCGCGGCCCGACGGGATGCCCTGGCGGATGACGACCAGCAGGCCCTGCAGCACGCCGAGCATGCCGAGCGTCATGACGAGCGGCGGGATGCGCATCAGAGTGACGCCGACGCCGTTGATGAGGCCGATCAGCGCGCCGGCGGCGATGCAGCCGAGGATGGCGAGCGGGATGCCGGCGTTCTGGCCGTCCATCAGATTGCCGGCAATGATCGCCGACAGCGAGACGACGCCGCCGACGGAAAGGTCGATGCCTTCACGCCCGCCGAGGATGACGAGGTTCTGGCCCGCTGCGACGATGCCGAGCAGGGCCGCGACGATCAAAAGGCGCATGATCTGCGTCGGCGAGGCAAAGCCCGGTGACAGCATCTCGCCGGCGAAGAGCAGCAGGACGATCAGCGCCAGCGCGACGAAGATGGGGTTCTTCAGCATTTCGGGGACCTGGGTCATGCGCGCGCCCTCCGGCCGATCAGGATGCCGGCAACCAGCGCGACAAGGATGGCGAGGCCCTGCACGAGGTTCTGCCATTCGGACGGCGTGCCGACGAAGTAGACCAGCGAATTGATGAGGCCGATGATCAGCGCGCCGAAGACGGAGCCGACGACGGTGCCGTAGCCGCCCGCAAGAGCGGTGCCGCCGAGCACGACGGCCGCGACCGAATAAAGGGTCATCTTGCCGCCGACGAGCGGATCACCGCTCGCGGTATCGCCGGTGATGCAGAAGGCTGCGAGCGCGGCAAACAGGCCGCAGAAGGCATAGCCGCGGATGCGGATCGCCGTCACCGGCAGGCCGCTCTGGTAGGCGCCCTGCGCGTCGTCGCCGACGGCAAGCAGCTGCAGCGAATGGCGGGTGCGCGAGAGAACATAGAGGATCACGGCGAGCACGATCGCTGCCCAGAACACGAACGGAATTTCGAGGATGCGCCCGCCATAGGTGCGCCAGAAGGTGGCCGGGGCGGGTGTGCCCGCGACCGGCATCACCCACAGCGCAAGGCCGGTGAAGAAGATCGAGGTCGCGAAGGTGGCGACGATCGCCTGCAGGCGGAAGGCGGCGACGACCATGCCGTTGACGATGCCGCAGGCAAGGCCGACCGCGAGCCCCGCGGCCATTGCGGTGAAGACCGATGCGCCGCTGTCGCCCATCGCCGCCATGATGGCAACGATGACGACGTTGACCAGCGAGACGATCGCGCCGGCCGACAGGTCGATGTCGCCGGCATAGACGACATAGGTCTGGGCGACGGCGAGCAGCATCAGCGCCATGTAGGTCTTGATGAGACCGGTGATGCCGACGAGGCTGACGCTGCGCGGCTGCCAGATGCCGTTGAGCACCAAGAGAACCAGCATGATCACCAGCGCCGGCACGAACGGATATCGCTCGATGAACCGCTTCAGCGCGCCGGGCTGGCGCGGCGGCTTGGCAACAGCATCAACCATCATGCCTTCTCCTGTGACGGGGAGGGGATCGGTGGATTTGGACGTGACAGGCGGTCCTTCACGCGGGTCGCGGAGGCCGGCACAGCACCCCCACCCCTTACCCCTCCCCACAAGGGGGAGGGGGATTCTGAGATGTCCGCGCGCCTCGATCGTTGAGACGACAGCCCTCGACGCGGGAGGCCGAGTTCAAGCCCATCCGCGCGCAGCGCAGTTGGCGCTGAAGTCGCAGTTTGCACCTGTTTGAGCGCAAGCCTTGCAAGTTCCCCCTCCCACTTGTGGGGAGGGGTAAGGGGTGGGGGTGCCAAGCGGCCCGATTTGCAAGAAGAAAAGTTCCTCATCACGCGGCCTCGTAGGCTGCTTCGTAGAGGTTGAAGCGCGTGCGCTCGGCGCCGGTGAGCTCGCGGGTGATGCGGCCGCCATTAAAGACGAGGATGCGGTCGGAGTTGGCCAGCAGCTCCGCGTCCTCCGACGAATAGAGCACAATGGCCATGCCCTCGGCGGCAAGCCGGCGCACCAGCGCGAACAGATCGCTCTTGGCGGCAAGGTCGATGCCCTTGGTCGGATCGTCGAGCAGCAGCACCTTCGGCCGGTCGATCAGCCAGCGGGCGATGACGATCTTCTGCTGGTTGCCGCCGGAGAGCGATCCGATGGGATGCGAGAAGCTGGCGAACTTCGTCTTCAGCGCTTCGACGGCGGGCGTCGCCTTTGCCTTCAGCACGGATGGGCTGGCGAGCGCGAGCCGGTTGCGCAGGAAATGGATCGGCGTGAGGTTTTCGAGGATCGGCCGGCCCTGGATGACGCCATCGCGGCCGCGGTCGCCGGAGACATAGGCGAGGCCCGCGCGGATCGCCGCGCGCGGATCGTGCGGGTGGTAGGCGCCGCCGTCCAGCGTTACATCGCCGGTCGCGACCGAGCCCGCGCCAAACAGCGCGCGCAGCACCGACGACTGGCCCTGGCCGTGGAGCCCGCCGAGGCCAAGGATCTCGCCCTGGCGCACCTCGAAGCTGACATCGGAAAAACCGGTGCCGGAGAGGGAGGAAAGCTTCAGCGCGACCGGCCCTGTCGCCTGCGGCGCGGCGTCGGCATGTTCGGCAAGCGTCGGTTCCTCGCCCACCATCATGCGCACGACTTCCTGCGCGTTGGTGTCGGCAATGCGGGAGGTGCCGACGGTGGCGCCGTCGCGCAACACGGTGACGCGGTCGCCGAGAGCAAAGATCTCGTCCATGCGGTGCGAGATGAAGACGATGGCGCGGCCTTCGCTCTTGAGGCGGCGCAGGATTTCGAAGAAGCGGTCGACCTGGGCGCGGTCGAGCGCGGACGTCGGCTCGTCGAAGATCAGGATCTGCGCTTCGCTCGCGAGCGTCTTCATGATCTCGACCAGCTGGCGCTGGTCGGCGCGCAGTACGTCGACGGTGAGGTCCGGCGCAAAGCCTTCGCCAGTGACGCCGTCAAACAGTTCGATGTAGCGCCGTGCGCGCTCGGACAAAGCCTTGCGGTCGATGAAGGGGCCCTTCATCGGCAGGTCGGGCAGGCAGATGTTCTCCTCGACCGTGCGCCGCGCGGCGAGGCTGAGTTCCTGGTAGAAGATGCCGATGCCGAGCGCCTTGGAAGCGCGCGGACCGCTCATGGTGACGGGCTTGCCGTCGAGCAGCACCTCGCCCTTGTCGGGCCGCACCGAGCCGGCGACGATCTTGCAGAGCGTGCTCTTGCCGGATCCGTTCGAGCCGATGAGGACGTGCACCTCGCCAGCTTCAAGCTCGAGGTCGCCGCGGCTGAGCGCCACCGTTGCGCCGTAAGCCTTGCTTACGCCGCTGATCTTCAGCTTTGCCATGTCGGAAAACTCCTGCCCTGTTGCGGAAGCGGGGGGACCCCGCTTCCGGCTCGTCAGGATGGTTTACTTGAACAGCGCCTCGGCCTCTTCGATCGAGAGGGCGCTGGTGAAGGAGTAGTAGCCCGGCTTGCCCTCGACCTGCTTTGCAGCCTCGGCGAGGTTGCTCGAGTCGATGAACGGAATCGGCAGGTACATGGCGTTGCCGTACTGGCCAGCCGTTGCCGGCTCCTTGAGCTCGCGGCCTTCAAGCATGAAGACGGCGACGTTGAGCGCCGAGGCCATCACGCCGGGCGGGTTCACGGACGCGCCGGAGTTCAGCTTCTCGGAGGTCCAGAGGTCGATGAAGTCCTTGCGGATTTCGCCGGTCGCCGCGATGTCGCCGGCCTTGCCCGCATCCATGATCGACTTCCAGGCGCCGGCGGCCATGCCGTCCTGAACCCAAACGCCGTTGATGTCCGGGTTGGTGGCGAGGAGATTCTGCATGGCCTGCTGGCCCTGCGCCTGATCCCAGTTCGCGTTGACCTCGTTGACGACCTTGATGTCCGGATACTTCTCGAACACCGAACGGTAGCCGGCGACGCGCATCTCGTTGGCCGGGTGGCCGGCGACGCCGTTGATGGCGACGACGTTGCCCTTGCCATTCAGGGTCTTGGCGAGCCATTCGGCGCCAGCTGCGCCCCAGGCCGTCTGGTCGATGCCGACATAGATCGCATCCGGGGAGGAGACCTCGGCGTCGGTGGAGATCACCAGGATGCCGGCTTCCTTGGCCTGTGCGAAGACCGGGTCGAAGGCGGTCGGGCTGTTCGGGTTGATGATGATCGCGTCGACGCCTTCATTGATGAAGTTGCGGACGTGGGCGATCTGGCCCGGCACGTCGACATTGGCGCTCTGCACCACGACCTCGACATTGTGGCCACGTTCCTTCCAGGCAGCGGCGGCGGCCTGGGCTTCCTCGATCATCTGGGTGCGCCACTCGGAACCGACCCAACCGTTGGAGAGGCCGATCTTGTAGTCTGCAGCGGATACGGATGAGGCAGAGATCGCAGCGGCGGCTACGCCGGCGAGTGCGAGCAGGGTCAGTTTCTTCACAGGTTCCTCCCTTAGTGCGAACTGATGAAATCGATTGTAAGAGCAAAATGAAATCGATTTCAAGCGGATTTTGGCGACATCCTCAGCCGAAGAGCCGCCTCCGCCGCGAAATTTCCTCCACAAGTCCATGTTGTCCTGAAACTCGGACGTTGCCAACTGCGCAAAGCTTTTGCGGCAGCAACCGTTTCCATTACTGCAAGGTCAGGCAGAACAACATTCTCAGATTCTGCGGGAATTTGTGAGGCCTTGATCGGGGCTTCCTGCGGTCCGGATGATAGATTTGGCCAGACATTAGAAAAATTTACCCCGCGAGGAGATATAAATGTCCCGCTTGCCGCTGCGCACCATTGAAGATGCTCCGGACGAGGCGAAGGAACGCCTTGCCACAGCCCAGAAGAACAACGGTTACCTGCCGAACCTCCTGCGCGTGCTTGCCAACGCTCCGGTCGCGCTCGAAACCTACCTCACCGTCGGCGGCATCAACGCCCGCGCCTCGCTGACGCTCGCCGAGCGCGAGGCCGTGCAGATTACCGCTGCCGCGACCCACGGATGCGGCTTCTGCGTCGCCGGACACACCGCCATCGGCTACAAGAAGGCCCACCTTGAAGAGGCCATCGTCGAGGCGCTGCGCAACAAGACGACCGTGCCGGATGCCCGCCTCAACGCCGTCGCCCGCTTCACCGAGGAAGTGATCGCCGCCCGCGGCGCCGTCTCCGACGATGCGCTCGCGACCTTCAAGGCAGCCGGCTACACCGACCAGCAGGCGCTGGAAGTCGTGCTCGGCGTCAGCCTCGCGACGCTCTGCAACTTCGCCAACAATCTCGGCCAGCCGCCGCTCAACGAGCAGCTCGAGCCGTATCGCTGGCAGCCGGAAGCAGCACGGGCAGCAGCAGAATGAGCGCGCGCGTGAACCTTCCTGCCGATCTCGTCGAGTGGCTCGCAGGCGTTGCCTGCGACGTTGACACCGGTGCGGTTCCCGCCGCCGAGATCCTGCCGCGTCTCGCCGGGGCAGGGCTGGTTCGCGCGGGTGTTCCGGCAAACAAGGGCGGCGCGGGCGGCGACATCGTCGATGCCGTCGCCACCATTGCTGCCGTTGCCGAGGAATCGCTGGCCGCGGCCTTCATCCTCTGGGGCCAGCGCACCTATGTCGAATATCTCCTGCAGAGCCCCAACCGGACGCTGGAGGAGCGGCAGCTTGCCGAAATTCTCGACGGCCGCGTCGCCGGCGCGACGGGACTTTCCAACGCCATGAAGTTCCTCGCCGGCCTCGAGCCGCTGCAGATCGTGGCGCGCAGGGAAGGCGACGAGCTCGTCCTCGACGGCAAGATGCCGTGGGTGACGAACCTTCGCCGCGAAGGCTTCCATGTCGCGGCGGCGGTCGACCAGGCCGATGGCGGCCCGGCGCTGGTGGTTGCGCTGTCGCATGACGACGAGGGACTCTCTCGCTCCGACGACCTGCAGCTGATGGGCATGTGCTCGTCGGATACGGCCGCCGTCACCATCACCGGTGTGCGCATCGGCCGCGACCGCATCCTCTCCGACAATGCCGGCCAGTGGCTGCCGGAGGTTCGTCCGGCCTTCGCGGGCCTCCAGTGCGGCATGTCGATCGGCCTTGCGCGCCGCGCGCTCGCCGAAGCCGGCAAGGTCGCCGGCGCTGGCCGCAGCGTGCTGGGCGAGCCGATCGCGCAGTTGAGCCAGCAGCTCGCCAGGGCAGAGGCGCGGATGTATGCCGGCCTGCGCTCTCGCGAGTTCGAGGCCAATGCCGCTCCGCTGTTCGAGCTTCGCATCGAGCTTGCCGAGATCGTCGCTGAGGCGGTGTCGCTCGAACTGCAGGCGTCCGGGGGCAAGGCGTACCTCGCCGGCCCCGGCCGCGCGTTCGCCCGCCGCTGGCGCGAGGCGGCCTTCGTGCCGGTCATCACGCCGAGCCTGGTGCAGCTCAAGGCGGCCCTGCTTGAGAGGCAGAAGGCCGCATGAACGTTGCCCGCGTCGTCCCGCAGACTCCCGCGCTGAGCGCCCGCAACATCGGCCTGCGCTATGACGGCGCTGACAAGCCGGTGCTGAGCGGCTTCAGTCTCGATCTCGCCGAGGGCGAGATCGTCTCGCTCCTGGGATCGAGCGGCGTCGGCAAGTCGAGCCTCTTGCGCGTGCTGGCCGGGCTCCAGCCGCCGAGCACCGGCGAGGTGCAGACGGCAGGGCGCGTCGTCTCGGGCGTTCACCCGCGCCTGGCGATGGCGTTCCAGAACCCGGCGCTGCTGCCGTGGCTCGACCTTGAGGCGAACGTTGCCTTCGGCCTCGACTTCAGGCGCCAGCCAAAGATTTCCCGCGTCGAACTTACGGCCCGCGTTGACCAGGCGATCCGCGAAGTTGGGCTTTCCCATGCGCGAAAACTGCGCCCTGCAGCGCTTTCCGGCGGCATGGCGCAGCGCGCGGCACTTGCCCGCTGCCTTGCGCGCGAGCCGCAGGTGCTGCTCCTCGACGAGCCGTTCGGCGCGCTCGATGAAGTGACGCGTTCGGAAATGCAGCGCCTCCTGGTCAAGGTCGTCAGCGACTACGGGACAGCCGCAGTGCTCGTCACGCACGACATCGACGAGGCGCTGCTCGTCTCCGACCGCATCATCCTGCTTGGTGGTTCGCCCGCATCGCAAATCGGCGAGTGGACCATCGACCTGCCAAAACCTCGCGAGGATTTCGTCGAAGAACTCGGCCAGATCCGCGTCGAGATCGTCTCAACGCTTCGCAACGCGGTTCGCCGCCACTGAATGGACCACACCCATGCCGACGGATGATTTTCTCTTCTCCCGCCGCGATATCGTGAAGCTTTCCGCGCTTCTGACGGCTTCCGGCGCCATGCCGTTCCTCAACATGCGCAAGGCACGCGCCCAGTCGGACGACGAGCCGGTGCGCGTCGGCTACCTGCCGATCACCGATGCGACGCCGCTGCTCGTCGCGCACGGCAAAGGCTTCTTCGAGGCCGAGGGCCTCAAGGTCGAGAAGCCGGTGCTGTTCCGCGGCTGGTCGCAGATCGTCGAGGCGTTCCTGGCCGGGCAGGTCAATGTCGTGCACCTGCTGTCACCGATCACCGTCTGGGCGCGCTATGGCAGCAAGACGCCGGCGAAGGTGGTAGCCTGGAACCACACCAGCGGCTCGGGCCTGACGGTTGGCCACGACATCAATTCGGTGGCCGAACTCGGCGGCAAGACGGTTGCGATCCCATTCTGGTACTCGATCCACAATGTCGTGCTGCAAAAGCTGCTGCGCGAGAACGGCCTGAAGCCGGTCACCCGCCCGTCGGGCGAGATCGCGGCCGACGAGGTGAACCTGCTGATCATGGCGCCGTCGGACATGGTGCCAGCGCTCGCCGCCGGCCAGATCGCCGGCTACATCGTCGCCGAGCCTTTCAACGCCGCCGCCGAGGTCAACCAGGTCGGCAAGGTGCTGCGCTTTACCGGCGATGTCTGGAAAGACCACGCCTGCTGCGTCGTCTTCATGAACGAGCAGGACCTTTCCGAGCGCCCCGAATGGTCGCAGAAGGTCGTCAACGCGATGGTGAAGGCGCAGCTGTGGACGCGCGACAACCGCGCCGAGACCGCGCAGCTGCTTTCCTCCGCCAACGAGCAGAAGTACACGCCGCACAGCCCGGAAATCCTGTCGCGCGTGCTGACGCCCACCGACGAGGACCTCGCCGAATACGTCAAGACCGGCGCGGTCAAACATCCGGAGTGGCGCGACCGCCGCATCGACTTCCAGCCCTATCCGTTCCCGACCTATACCGAGGAACTGGTGAAGCTCTTGAAGGAAACCCATGTCGAGGGCGACCGCGCCTTCCTCGACGCGCTCGACCCGGCCTTTGCCGCCAAGGACCTCGTCGACGACAGCTTCGTGAAGAAGGCAATCGCGGAAGCCGGCGGCCTGCAGGCCTTCGGCCTTGCGGATTCCTTCGACCGTCAGGAGGTAATCCAGGCGTGACTGTCATTGCGGACGAGACCCGGCAGCCCGCGGTTGCCCCGGCAAGAAAGACTGCTTCAGCGGAGCTGCAGCGCCGTGCGCTGCATGTCGCGCTGGGGCTCGTCGGCCTCGTCCTCATCCTGATCGCCTGGTGGCTTGCCACGGACATTTTCGCGGGCGAGAAGAGCTTTGCCCGCCGCTTCTCGCCGACCGCCGCGCTGCCGGCGCTGGTGACGCTGCTGAGCGGCCCGGACCTGTGGGTGCATATCGGCGTCAGCCTCAAGCGCGTGCTGATCGGCCTTGCCGCGGCACTTGCCGTTGGGATTCCGCTCGGCCTTCTCGTCGGCGCCTCCCGGCTGGCGGAATCGGCGACGACGCCGGCCTTCCAGTTCCTGCGCATGATCTCGCCGCTGTCATGGATGCCGATCGCGGTGATGGTGTTCGGCGTGGGCGACGCGCCGATCTACTTCCTGCTCGCCTTCGCGGCGGTCTGGCCGATTCTGCTCAACACGGCCGCCGGCGTGCGCCAGCTCGACCGCCACTGGCTGCTGCTGGCAAGGAGCCTTGCGGCGACGCGCTGGGAGACGCTGACGCGCGTCATCATCCCCGGCGTGCTCGGCAACGTGCTCACCGGCCTTCGCCTTGCCATCGGCATTACCTGGATCGTGCTGGTGCCGTGCGAGATGCTGGGCGTGCAGGCCGGCCTCGGCTACTTCATCCTCGATACCCGAGACCGCCTTGCCTATCCCGCATTGATGGCTACCGTCATCGCCATCGGCGTCATCGGCTTCGCGCTCGACTACGCAGCGAGAGCGTTTGTTCAGAGGTATGGACGGGGCGGGTGAGGGGGCTGCGGTCGCCTGAAAGGCCTGGCTTGGGCCGTTCCTTTGGGATTTCTCGCCTGCGTACCGGTAAGTTTACCGTTGTTCACTTATTGTTCCCGTGACATGATGTTAACGATTGTTCCTAGCGATTCCCGCGGAGAAGGGCTTTCATGTCATCGTTTTCGGAGCTGCGGCTTCAGGCTGGTCTGACCATCAACGAGGCAGCGCGGGCTCTTGGCTGCACTGAACGCCAGATTTGCCAGTTTGAAGCGGGGGAGGCAGAACCCCGGCAGCATTTGATGGAGTTGCTGAGGCTCATGGGCCGCACAGGGGCAGCAAGCCCTTTCACATTTATCGATCTGTTTGCGGGAATTGGCGGGCTGCGGCGCGCCTTTGACGCCATCGGCGGACACTGCGTTTTCACATCCGAGTGGAACACCTTTGCGCAGAAGACCTATGCGGCCAACTTTCGGGATAACCGTCCCATTGAGGGGGACATAACGAAGGTCAGCACCGAAGATATTCCTGACCACGATGTTTTGGTGGCCGGGTTCCCGTGCCAACCCTTTTCAATTGCCGGCGTCTCCAAGAAGAACTCACTGGGACGAAGCCATGGCTTCGCCTGTGAGGCGCAAGGCACGTTGTTTTTCGACGTGGCCCGTATTCTTGAAGCCAAGAGGCCTGCAGCCTTCCTGCTGGAGAATGTAAAAAATCTCCAGAGCCATGATCGCGGCCGCACATTTGAGGTCATTATCCGGACGCTACGCGAGGAGTTGGGCTATCATGTCCACTACCGCATCATCGATGCCCAGCACTTTGTGCCGCAGCACCGGGAGCGCATCGTTCTTGTAGGTTTCCGCGAAGAAGTTCCGTTCTCCTGGGATGATCTGTTTCTGCCGGAGAAAGGTTCTGTCCGGCTGGGGAGTATTCTGCACCCCGAAGATGGCAGCGAGGCAGCTGAAGAGCCTTACACCCTCGGACCAGACGCAACGGTTAATCCCAAGTACACGCTGACCGACAAGCTCTGGAATTACCTGAAGGGATACGCCGACAAACACAAGGCGAAGGGCAACGGGTTCGGCTATGGCCTTGTCACGCCGGAGGATGTGTCGAGGACGCTGTCTGCCCGTTACTACAAGGATGGGTCCGAGATTCTGGTGTCGCAGGGCAAGAACAAAAATCCGCGCCGCCTGACGCCACGCGAATGCGCGCGTCTGATGGGATACCCGGATGACTTCCGCATCCCTGTTTCAGATACCCAGGCCTAGAAGCAATTTGGCAACTCGGTGGCTGTCCCTGTTTTTCAGGAGGTCGCGAGGATCATGCTGCCTCATATTCAGGCTCTCATCAGCTCGCGGGGCCAGCGCAAGGCTGCCTGATTTGTGACAGACGTTCACGATCCCGGAACACGAAGCCGCAATATGGCGGCCATCAGAAGCGGCAACACGAAGCCTGAACTCTTCGGTGACGTCCCCGGACGTGGTGTAGCTGGGTAGCGCGGCGGTCATCGGCGCTTTCCGGTAGGGTCTGGTTGCGAGACCAACCCCTTTCCGGAAGGAACACCGATGACCGACGACATGATGAACCTGCGCGCGCTGGTGGAGAAGACCCCCGACGCCGATCTCCTGCGCGAGATGATCGGCTTTGCCGCCGAGCGGTTGATGGAGATGGAGGTGGGTGCGGCCACCGGCGCCGCTTATGGCGAGAAGAACCCGCTTCGTCTGGCCC